>CAMYLZ010000026.1 GCA_947259375.1 uncultured Parvularculaceae bacterium
CGACGGCGCAGCGGGGTTGCTGGCCGAGGCGGGGGCGCGCCCCGCGCGCCGCGCCGGCCGGCTCGTGTTGGAGCTTGCGGGCGCCGACGGCGCCGAGCGCGAGGCGGCGGAGATCAATCGCAAGCTGGTTGAGGCGGGCCACGACATCCATCATCTGGCGATCGCGCCATGGACGCTTGAAGAGCTGTTTTTGCAGCTTGTCGGCGCCAAGACGTCAGTCCGTACAGATATAAATTAAGGAGTGATGAGCGTGTTGGCGTCCATCCTTGTCGAACTCATCAAACTCAGGCGCTCGAAAGTTATCATAGTCGCGCTCGCGGGACCGGCGCTGGTGGCGCTGTTGTTTTTCGGCTTGCAGGCGAGCGGCGCGAGCCTGGAGGCGTGGCCGTTCTATTTTTTCGCCGGCTTCACGGCCTGGGCGACGTTCATGCTGCCGCTCACCGCGACGATCATCGCAACCCTGGTGGCGCAGTTTGAGCATGGGCCGAAAAGCTGGGCGCATCTTTTGGCGTTGCCCGTGCCCAAATGGCGGCATTTTGCGGCCAAGGCGGTCGTCGCGCTCGGCCTCATCGCCGCGATGAGCGTGCTGACCGGCGCGCTTCTGGCTTTAGGGGGCTGGCTCGCCGGCGTTCTCAATCCCGACAACAAGTTGATCGATCCCGCGCCGTTCGCTGGGCTGGCGGAAAGCATGTTGGGCGATGAGGAGGAAATGTTTGGTGATATGGATGTGGCGCTGCTGGTTAAGAACTGGCGCTGGGCGGTCGCGGAACGGCTCGCTTACATCTATCTGTCGGCATTCCTGCTGATCGCCGTGCAGCTTTGGGCGGCGTTTAAATTTCGCAATTTTCTCATCCCCATGGCGCTCGGCGTCGGCGGCGGCTTCGTGGCGATCTTCGCGCAGACGTCGCAATATGGGATTTATTTCCCCTGGCTGATGCCTTTCAACACGCTGGGCTTCATGCCGGAAAAATTGAATATGGCGCTGTCGCTGGGGCTTGTTGGCGGGTTTGGCGCATTCTTGCTGATGCTTGTCGATATGAGCCGCATGCAGATCAAATAGATGCGCCGCCATTTGGAGCTAACGATAGAACACCGTTTCGTTGCCGGTAAAGGTCCATGGTTCGGCAAGATCGATACAGGAAGAAACATCGCCGCGCGCTTCGATCCTCAACAGGTCCGGCGCGCCGTCCGCTCCCGGCTGGCGCTGCAATAAAACAACACCATTGATCAGGGGGCCAATGAAGTTGGTTCGCAAGCGCTGATAACAACGCATCTGATAATCGTCGACATCGGAAAAGGCCGTGTTGATCCGGCCTTCGCCCATTCGGAAAGAAAGAAAATCGCTGACGACGTCCTTGCCGTCAGGCGCGCCCGGCTTTGCGCCTGCGGCGGCGACCATGTCTTGCGTCAGCGAAGGCAGCCGGCCATGCAGCGCGAAGATCAGGCGATCGGGGTCGATCGCATCCGGCGACAGCGCGATGGCGCTGACTTTTGTCGTCGCCGCATTATGAGCGGCGTCAGTGAACCACGCGCCTTGCGCCGCGCCTGGCGTGTCCACCAGCGCCGTGCGGCAGGCGTTCTCGCCCTTGGCGCGGCGAATGCCCCAGGCGTCGCCGAGCTTCGCCGCCCAAGCGTCTTTGTCGTCCTTCGGCATATAATCGATCGCGCAACGGGCTATTGCGGCCGCGGGCGTGATCAGCGCCATCAGCCTGGGCGAGGCGTCAAACAGTTCGGCCCGGGCGAAGGCATTGGTGCGATAGCGCTCTGGCCGGGCGAGCGACGCCGGCGCGGCGGCGAGGTCATGCAAGCCAATATCGAAACCGTCGGTCGCGCCAATTACATCGCCGGTCTGCACGCGCAGCCGGGTTTCAAGCGCCATATGGTCCGGCGAGCCGAGTTCGGTAAAGGCGCCAAGGCCGCCGGCGCGCTCAAGCAGCCGCGCGTCGATCTCGCTCATGCGTCCGTAATAAAACGAAATGTCCTTGCAGGCGCGGAAATGCACGGTCCAGGCGAGGCCTTGCGCGCGCCCGGCATCGTCCCGCTCCACATGGCGTTCAATGGCGATGATATCCGCCCGCGCGGGAGCGAGCGCCCGGGTGCGGCGCCGTTCAAAGGCGCGCTCGCCGGATTTGGTGTTGATGCGAATATAGGGGGCGGGCAGCGTTTCGCCCGGCGCGGTGACGCCGCCTAATGGCGAGATGGATAAAATGTCATCCAGCGGTGCGAAAGGGCCGGAAAGCGCCGGCTCGCCAATGGCGCAGGCGCGCGATTCCATGGCGGCGCCGTCAGCACGCGCGGCGATGCTCGCAGCACCCTCGATGAATTGCGTTCCCGCCTTGGGCCAGGCGATGGCCGCGCCCAGCAACGCCGCTGTAAACAGCGCCGCCGCAAGCCGTGTCGCATAGCCGGAATGAACCATAGCCGCCCCAAACTCCCCGCGTGCAAACTCCTATGGCCCCCGCAAGGAGTCAAGCAATGCGCTTTGGCGGTGGGCTTTGGGGCGATTCGGTTGGACTCCGCCAAAAGCACGGAACTCGTTTATATTCAGCGCCGCAATAGGTTAATGACGGCGGATTGGCGTGACAAATCCCTGGTAAACCGCGTTGGGTCATGCGCAGCGTCGTCGGCGGGAGGGCGGATCCGCAGACGCCGCCTCGCAAGGCGCCTGCGGCAATCACCGCCAGTACGCACGGTCAGTGTCTTGCAGCAAGGCTGCCTCGTGCCGGGGGCTAATATTCGTTACATCATAAAGGCAGGACAGCGCTTTCAGTTGATTGTTCATTTGGACCGGAAAGGTCAGCGAAATCGGGAGAGGTTTATGAGAATTGGAAAAAGCGCGGCGATCATTTCGGTTCTGTCGCTATTGGTTTGCGCCTGCGGCGACGATACCGCTTTGGCTGATGAGCGGGCGAATATCACAGCGTCGGCCCGAAACACGGATCAAACTATCACGACGCAAACAACTGATGGCGTGACTATTTATGGTGAGCTATATTTCGGCGATCTGGATATGGCGGCGCCGCTAATCCTCATGTTTCATCAAGGCGGCTCGAACGGCCGCGGGGAATATGCCGACATCGCCGCGTGGCTGAACGACAATGGTTTTCGCGTGATTGCCTGGGATCAGCGGGCTGGCGGGGAGGTGTACGGAGAATCGAACCGCACGGTCGCCGGATTGCCTGAAGGGGAGGCGCTGGGTTATTGTGACGCTGCACCGGACCTGCAGGCGGCGGTGGATTACGTGGCTGAGAATAAGCTTGCTGACCGCGTTATTTTATGGGGCAGCTCATATTCGGCGGCGCTCATATTCGGAACGGCATCGGCAAATCCAAAATTGACGTCTGGCGTTATCGCCTTCTCGCCGGCCTCTGGCGGTCCGCTTGAGAATTGCCGCGCGCGTTTGTGGGTCGGGGACATTTCCAGGCCGATGTTTGTTTTGCGTCCGGCATCCGAGATGGAACGCGGTAGCTCAATTGAACAGCGTGATATTCTGACAAGCGCGGGTGTAGAGTTTCTGGTTGTTGATAATGGCGTCCACGGATCGTCAATGTTGCTTGATGCGCGAACCGAACAGGATATGAGCGCCGCGCGCGCTGAAGTATTGGCGTGGTTGAAAAAGACTGCGGGATTGTAGCGGCGACCACGTGCAACAATCGTATGAAGAACGGTCGCGCCGGGCCTGTGCGATGATCGGGCGGCTTTTCTGTGCCGGCATTGGCGTCTTGGTTGCGCGCCGTGCCGCATGCGACATTACCCCCGCCAGAAGGCCGGGGTGAGAATGACGAGAATGGTGAAAAATTCGAGCCGGCCGAGCAACATGCCGGCGCTCATGGCGAGTTTGGCCGCGTCGGGCAATGAGGCGAAATTGCCGGCTGGGCCGACCACCGGGCCAAGACCGGGGCCGACATTGGCGATCGCCGTGCCGGCTGACGAAATCGCCGTCAGCGTGTCGAGCCCAAGGCCCGATAGAACGACAGCGAGGCTGGCGAAAGTGGCGAAGTAAACGAAGAAAAAGCTCAGGACAGAGACGAAGACGTCGTCGGTCAATGGACGCTGGTTATAGCGGGCGACGAAAACGCCATTCGGATGGGCGAGGCGCTTGGCGTAAATGACGAGCGCCGCCAGGGCCACCTGAAGGCGAAAGATTTTCATTCCGCAAGAGGTCGAGCCGGCGCAGCCGCCAATGAACATGATGCAAAAGAAAAACCCAACCGCGAACGGCCCCCAGGCGTTGTAATCCGTGGTCGCGTAGCCGGTGCCGGTCAGTACCGAGACGACATTGAAAATCGCGAGCCGGAAGGCGGTGAACAGGTCGACATTGTCGAACATGTGCAGGACTTGAGCCATCATGATCACGGTCAGCCCGGCGACGATCGCCAGAAAAAACTGAATTTGACTGTCCGTAAAGAGCCGCGACCAGGCGCCGCGCAACAGCGCCGCGAGGAAGATGCCGAATGGGAGAGAGCCGATGATCATGAAGGCCGTGACCACAAGGTCGATTGGCCCGCGCCCGATGCCGATAAACGCGCCGAGCGAGGCGTCCCGTGTTGAAAATCCGCCCGTGGCGACCGTGGTCATGGAGTGGTTGATGGCGTCCCAGGCGGGCATGCCGAACGCCCAGAGCATCACGAAACACAAAGCGGTGAAAAACACATAGATGGCCGAAAGCGCGACCGAGTAATTCGCCGCATTGGCGATGAACTTTTCGGATGTGTCCCACGCTTCGCTTTTGAAAATCTGCATGCCGCCGACCTTAAGCGCTGGCAGCACCGCAAAAGCCATGATGATGATGCCGACGCCGCCGAACCATTGCAGCATCGAGCGCCATAACAGCGCGCCGGGCGGCGCGTCATCAAGATGCGTGACAATGGTCGAGCCGGTGGTGGTCAGGCCTGAGGTGGCTTCAAACAGTGCATCGACAAAGCCGATCTCAAGGCCGCCTAGCGCCAGCGGGATCGCTGCGAAGATCACAAGCGCGAACCAGCTCGCGCCGGTCAGCAAAAAGCCTTCGCGAATGCCGATGGAGGAAATCGGCCCCCAGCTCGCCGCCGCCGCGCCGCCGCCGATAAAAATTGCCGCCATGGCGCCGACCGCAAACGCGGTCCAGTCGGCGCGGTGGACCGCGTCGGCGCTCGACAGATCGGCGGTCATCGGGATCAGCATGGCGGCGC
The DNA here is from genome assembly GCA_947259375.1 of uncultured Parvularculaceae bacterium. Classification (GTDB taxonomy): domain Bacteria; phylum Pseudomonadota; class Alphaproteobacteria; order Caulobacterales; family Parvularculaceae; genus Hyphococcus. The sequence continues at coordinate 5,172 of CAMYLZ010000026.1, forward strand.
CAAGCGCGGCCACAAGCGCGCCCGTGACAAGCAAAACGGGGCGGAGGTTCAACATGCGCAATTATCGTTGCGGCCGCCGTCTAGCGCGCGGGGCCTGGAACTTAGTGGATTTGCCGCAATTCATGCGGGCTGTCGAGGGAGAAGGCCGGGATGTCGACGTCAAACAGCTCGCCGTCGCTCGCTTCCATGCCATAGGCGCCGACCATCAGCCCGGATGGCGTCGCCAGCGGCGCGCCGGATGTATATTCAAAACCTTCGCCGGGGCGGATCACCGGCTGTTCGCCGACCACGCCGTCGCCGGCGACCACATCGGTCTGGCCGCGCGAATCGGTGATTCGCCAGTACCGCGTGCGCAGTTGCACGGGCGCGCTCGATTCATTGTTGATCCGCACCGTATAAGCCCAGACATAGCGCGGCTCGTCCGGGTCGGACTGATCCTCGAGATAATGCGGGCTGACGCTGACGCGGATGCCCCGCGTCACGCGCTCATAGGTCTGATCTTTCCGGTCCGCAATCGCCATTGCGTCGCCCTGCAATTCCACGAAACTCAACTCCGCCTTCAGTTCAGGGTAATTTAGGCTGCATCGCGGGGGAGCGCCAGCCATCGGGAGAAATTCAACGTCGCGGCGAAAAGCGCAGGCGCAGCGCACGCGCGTCGGCGATCAAAGCCGGTGCATACCGGCGCCTCTTGCCAAGGGCGCGTGGGCGTTGCAAACCGGCCGCATGGCGGGTGAAACTGACATGAGCGGCGTGTTGCCGGCCGAAGCGATCGCCGCATTGATGCGCTCGGGCGCCATATCCGGCGCCGGGACAGGGCCGGCGCGCCTGCAACCGGCGAGCCTTGATCTGACGCTCGGGCCACGCGCCTGGCGGGTGCGCGCTTCATTTCTGCCGTCGACGTCGCGAACCGTGGCGGCGCGGCTTGACGACGGCCTTGCCATGCAAAAGTTTGATTTGAGCGCCGGTGCGGTGTTTGAGCGCGGTTGCGTCTATCTCGTGGAGCTGAATGAGCGCCTCAAGCTGCCGCGCGGAATGAAAGGCGCGGCCAATCCGAAAAGCTCCACCGGACGGATCGACGTGTTCGTTCGGCTGGTGACGGATTACGGGGTCGCCTTTGATGAGATACCGGACGGCTACGAAGGGCCGCTTTATGCAGAAATCAGCCCACGGACGTTCTCCATTTTGGCGCGAGCAGGATCGAGCCTCAACCAGCTTCGCCTGAAGGCGGGGCCGTGCCGGCTGGATGACGCGGCGCTGACCCGCCTCCATGAAGCATCGCCGCTGGTGGCCGGCGCGGCGAATATTTCCGGCGGGCTGGGGCTTTCTGTTGCTTTGACCGGCGATCAAGGGCTGGTCGGCTGGCGGGCGCGCCGCCATTCGGCGTTGATTGATGTCGACCGGGTGGGCGCGCTCGATCCGGGCGATTATTTCGAGCCGATCGCCGCGCCGTCATCGGGATTCATCATTCTCGACCCGGATGAATTTTATATTCTCGCCTCCAAAGAGGCGTTGGCTGTGCCGCCGGATTATGCGGCCGAAATGACGCCGATCAGCCCCGGGCTCGGGGAATTTCGCGTTCACTATGCCGGTTTTTTCGATCCCGGCTTTGGCTGGTCCGGGAGCGGGGTCAATGGCTCGCGCGGCGTTCTCGAAGTGCGGAGTCATGATGCGCCCTTCGTTTTGGAAGATGGCCAGCTCGTTGCGCGTCTCGTCTATGAGCGGATGGCGACGCGGCCCGAGCGGCTTTATGGCGCCGACCTTCGCTCCAATTATCAGGGCCAGGGCCTGAAATTGTCGAAGCATTTCCGGTAAGGGCGGCGGGCGGACTTGTCGTGTGAATCGCTTTTGGACATGCTCTGCTGTTCTCTCAAACGAAGCACGGCCTCTCCGCTGTCATCCCGTGCGCGGCGCGGCGTCTTGTGACGCGCGGCTGATACGGGACCCAGCGTGAATGGTCGAAGCCGGCGTCATGGGTTCAGGATCCGCGACGCCGCGCTGCGCACTGCATCGCGTCCGGGATGACCAAAGGCTGAAACCGCCCACACGCATGGCGCGCATGGGCTCCTCAAAAATACAACTTATCTGATGAAAATCGCCATGAATCCCGCTTTTGGTGGATAGTTATCCACCTCCCTGGCTGGCGGCCCTATAGTGCAAAACAGTCCGGATGCGGAGAGGCGTCAAGGCCAGTCCTTGCTTGTCGGTTCGGATCGCGGCGCGCGTCAGCGCGAGGGTTTGCCTAACGGAGGGCTCTCCGCTGTCGCCGCATGCAGCGCCCTGCACAGTCTCTCCATCCATGCATTCGCGCTTTGCAAAGCGGTGGCGGGAAAGGGTTTATGGCGAAATGAGTATGAGCCTTACAGTTCTGGTTGATACGTCGCTGGCCGATTGGAGCCGCAAGGGTGGGGGCAGGCTGGCTCCAATCGGCAGCGCCCGGTCTCCGCGCCATGCGTTCCTTGCTGCGGACGGCGGCGAACGGAGCCCGTGTCAGCGTCCGGATATCTTGCCGCGAGACAGTCAGGGTGGGGCTGGCGCTTGCGGCAAGCGCGCCGCCGAATTGAGGCGCGGCGCAACCGGCAACAACGAAAAAGGACGCCGCTCACGCGACGCCCTTTCTTCCCGCTCTCACGGAAATTCCGGAGTACACCCCAATCCAGTGAGAATTCGAATGCCTCCGTTGCGACTGTTAAACGAACCCGTTGCCGTTTCCGTCTTCAACCGCTGGATCTCGCGGGCGCGCCGTCCAGGACGTGGCTGCCGGCATTGGCGTATCGCCACATCTGTTACTGCGCGTCGTTCAAGACCCGCGCTATCTTGCCCGAACTTCCGCTTGCGCTTCCGCCAGACTTTGATACCGCGCGCCGGATTGCAGCTGGCCTGCTGCACACGGCGATGCCAGTTCCCTGTTTGTGAACCGCCTTTCGGCTGCTCTAACAGGGTCGAACCGCTCAGGTCCGTCCGTCACGCGGAAAACTTACCTTTGTTTTCCTTCATCAGTATGCTGCTGAGCGAAGCATCTGATCAGCGTGCGTTCCGTTCCGCCCGTCCAACCTGCCGCTAGGCAAACGCTGCAAATTGTCGATAGGGCCGCGAAACATGATCAGGATACCAACTTAATGCGCAACGTCGAATCATTCTTTTCCACAATTTTTGCGAGAAAATTATGGGGAAAGGCGGGCGAGCGTTATCAACCGCTTATCAGCTTTTCCGAAAGACGACCGAGAGGTTGTTGGCCGGCATTTCCACAATGGCTTCGCATTCGAGCGCACTTTTCTGCGCCAGCGGCGCAAGGTCCTGCTCAAGATCACGCACGCCCCAGCGGGCGTCGCGTGACTTCAGGCTGGCGTCAAAGGCCTGGTTGGACGGCGCGGTATGGATCCCGTTCCGTGAAAAGGGGCCGTATAGAAAAAGTTTGCCGCCCGGGCGCAGGAGCCGGCTTGCGCCTGCAAACAGACCCTCAGCGGCGGCAATCGGGGCGATGTGGATCATGTTGATGGAAACGATCCCGTCAAACGGCGCGTCATTTTCAACGCCCCATACGGATTGGCTGACATCGATGGCGTGCGGGCCAGAAAGGTTTTCAAGGCCGGCGCTGGCGATCCAGGCGGCGATGGAGGAGCGCGAGGCCGGGTCGGGATCGCCGGTGCGCCAGCGCACGCCCGGCAGCGCGGCGGCGATATGCGTCGCATGCTCGCCGGTGCCGCCGCCGATCTCGAGAATCGCGCCGCGCTGCGGCATCAATTCGAGGAAAGCGTTTTTGATCGCGTCGCGATTGCGGGCGACGGAGGGCGAGAACAATTTCTCCCCTGCGGCGTTGCGCGCTTCGAGGGCGATTTCTTTCGAGCGGTCGGTCATGGATGTGGGCTTAACCCGAACAGCTTGCGCCGCCAAGCACGCAGAACTGCGCGCAATACGGGTGGTTGAGCTTCACCGGCGCCGACGCCTGCGCAAGCGTCGCGCCCATTTCGAACTTCTCGTCATAAGGGATGAGCGTGCAGGAAAGAACGACCGGTGCGGCCGCGCCCTTGCGCTTCACCAGCATGCGCGACGTGGCGCACATGATGTCCGCCGGGTTTTTATGGAGTATGCCCCAGCAATCCGTGGTGATTTCAGGAACGTCGCGGGCTTCGTCCATTTCCGGAAAGATCACCAGATGATGCGGATCATTCGCATCAAGAGGAATTGCTTCATTTTCAAAAAGGCGGGCAAATCCGGTTCGCGATTGCGGCTCGCTTTCGCCGGGGAGGCTGCGACCGGCGATCGAGACATTGAAGCCATTGTCGAAAAGCCATTTGACGCCCGCCAGCATGGCGTCGAAAGCGCCTGCACCGCGTTCCGCATCATGACCTTTGCGGGTGAAATGATCGATCGACACCCGCAGCGTCAGGCGGGCAAGGTGCGCGTTGTTGAGCCGAACAAGCGTTTCCTGCACTTTCGGACGCATCATCGGGCGCATGGCGTTGGTCAGGACCAGAACGTCAAACCCTTGCGTCAGCGCCGCCTCGATCATTTCAGGCGCCGCCGGGTTCATGAACGGTTCGCCGCCGGTAAAACCGATCTCACGGGTTCCCATGGTGCGGGCTTCCTCAAGGAAGGGCGCCAGCTCTTCGGCCTTCAGATATACGAGGCGATCGTTTTTCGGCGAGGATTCAATATAGCAATGGGCGCATTCGACATTGCACAGCGTGCCCGTATTGACCCACAGCGTTTCAAGGCGAGAAAGCGCCACGCGCGCACGCGCAGCGCCGTCGGCCGTCGTGTTTGGGTCCTGAAATTTTACGGCCGCGCCTTCAGGCGGAGCCGGGTACGCGCCGTCCATATCTTCATCCATGCTGGCAAGGCGTCCATCATGCGCGAAGACGCCCGCCGGCGGCAACCGGCGGGCGTCCTTGCTGTGTTCACGTCGACGTTAACCAGGGCGCCGTCAGCAGCCTTGGTTCAGGCCGCGCAGCGACGGTCCGGCCTATTTGTCGTCAACCGGCTCAAGCGGCGCGCCGTAAATCGCGTCATCTTCATAGACCGGCTCTTCCGGCAGCGGTTCGCCGGTGACCGGATCGATTATCGCCGGCTGGACCGGCGCAATGAGCGACGGCTGATCGCGATGGGCGAGCGCCCAGACAGCATTTTGCAAGACCGCCGATTGCGGCCGGGAGACGCTTTCGCGGTAAATCACGTCGGCTGGCGTGACGTCGGCCTGGTAATAGCCGCGGTTCCACGAGCCGCGCGACTTCAACAAGGCGCCCTCGAGGCTAACGCCGCCATAAAGCCCGCGCGAACGCGAAAAGGCGAGAACATCCACCGTCTGAGCTTTCGCCCCGGCGCCGATCGGGCCGGCCGCGATGGAAAGGTCGGCGCCGAGTTTTACGGTGGTCGACAAGAGATGTTCCATGCCCCGCTGGGTCATGACCAGAAGGATCGTCTCAGAGCCTTCAATGCCAGCCTGGAAGCCAAAGGAAATCGACCCGACGGTAAAGAATGTCGGTTCCGACCAACTGCCGTCGGGGTTGCGGGCGACCATGACCGCATTGCCGCCCGAGGCGCCGATCATGAAGCCGCCGCGCAACGATTTCGGGATAATCACCATGGCCTTGGCGTCGTCGGCCGCATTCCACAGCGGTTCAAACGCGCTGTCGCTGGCGAAATAGGTGACGGTGTCCGCCGCCTTGACGATCAGCTCTTCAGCCTTTTGCTGTTTCGGTTTGGCGTCAGCCGGCGCAACGGCGACCAGAACCGCCGCGCCCAGCGCGCTTATAATGCTCATAAGCCGTTTCATTTTCGGCCTCCTTTCGAATCCGTTTCGGCGCAGAAACTCTGCCTCGCGCGCCAGAGTAAGCCTGTTCGCGCAGGCGAAAAGATGGCGCTGCCACGCGACTTTCATGAAATCTTGGAGAGATTTGGCCGTTTCGTCGAGACCCTTTCGGTCCCGTATCGGACGAAAAAAGACGGCTTGACGAAAGTGTGCGCTGAGGCGAAACCTTGCGTCCCGCACTTGCGATGGGTTGTGCGGCAAGTGGTCGTGCGTCAGCGAGCGCATCGAGGCCGCTTTTCGGGCGGGTGTAGCTCAATGGTAGAGCAGGAGCTTCCCAAGCTTAAGACGAGGGTTCGATTCCCTTCACCCGCTCCATTCGCCGCCGGTCGGTCGGGCGGCGCCTTTTCAACAGTAAAGGCTATCTCGGCATCCGATGCGCTCCCGTCCGAGTGTGAAGGTAAGTCAATGGCGCTCGATCGCGCAAACGCGTGGTTTTCAGAGTCGCTTCGTGTGCGGTGAAATTGCTAAATCCATTGTGCCTTTCGGTCGCCGTGTGACTCTATTCGTATGACTGGCGGGCGGCGTTGAGGCGCCTGGAGAAACATTGAGACGTTTCGCAACTGAAGGCGGGGTATTACGAAAAGTCCGATCGCAGATTCATTTTCGTCTTCGATACGATCAAGAGTTGAAGCAGGTGAATTAGGTGTATTGTGAAAAAGTAACTTGGTTTGGGTACGTATTTATTTTCTTCATGAGTAAATCGATACAGATTTGTGAGACGGCGGGTCTCGGTCGGCAGGCGGCGTCGGAAATGCGTTGATGAATTCTCATTTCGCTTTATTTTTTTATGAATTTGTATAGTGTGAAACAGCGCATCTAATTTTGAATAGCGCAACATAAATGCTTCCCATTCAGAATGCATGGGGCGAGGCGTCAAAGCCGGCCTGTCCTGCAGCGGAAGACTGAGCTGATCGCCTCGTAACAGAATGAAGTTTGCGGCTTGATGTGCGAAATGCGCAGCCGGCGCCGCGTGCTAGCATAGGGGAGTCCTATATGGCGAGTTCGGAAGCCGATTTTTCGTCCGGCATTAAATCCGTTAGTAACGCATTCGATATTCTTGATGTTGTTTCGCAAAATTCCGGGCCCATCAGCCTGAAGCAGATTGCTCAGCGTGCGCAGGTTTCAGCCAGCAAGGCGCATCGCTATCTGCAAAGTCTGTGTGCTTGCGGGCTTTTGAGCCAGGCGCATAAGTCCGGCAGCTACGACCTCGGCGTTAGCGCAATGCGGCTCGGGTTGGCGGCTGTAAATCGCGTCGATGTTGTAACGCGCGCCGGCGATGGGTTGCTTGATTTCGCCTCGGAGCTGGACGTTGATGCGTTAATAACGGTCTGGAGCGAACTAGGCCCGACGGTGGTTCGATATGAACGGTGTCAACACCCATCATTATCGATGGTTGGGCCGGGCGTATCGTTTCCGATTTATACGACGGCGACAGGCATGGTTTTTTTGGCGTTCATGTCGCCGCCGTTGGCGGAGGCGGTGTGCCGCGGAGAGGTCCGGTCTACGTCGGCGCTTTCCGGCGCGGAGCGCGAGGCCGTGAATCGGGAGATCGCCAAGATCAAGGCGGCCGGCTATGCACATTCAAATAGAGCGCATTTTCAAAAAGCCCATTGCGTCGCTGCGCCGATTTTGTCGATCGATGGGCGCATCGCCGCGGCGGTCTCGATTTCGTCGAATAATCCTGACGTCATGGAGCCTGATAGCATATTCATGCTGAAGCTGCTGGAATTCTGCAAGCGATATTCGATACCCAGAATAGGCTATGAAAGAGAGACGCTAATTGAACAGAAAATAGCCGTTTAGCCGAGAATTCGAAGCGCGTTAGAAGGCGTCTTTGAGGGCGCGGGTTCTGGCGAACACCTCGACAGGGGCCGCGCCAGGCATGCCGAGCGATGCTTGCAGGCGATCGTCGCCCGCGCGGAGGAACGGGTTGGTGGCGCGTTCGTCGTCCACGGTTGTCGGAATGGTCGGCAGGTTTTTTGCGCGCAAGGCGTTGACTTGTTCAGCGCGGAGCAACAAGGCGCGATTGCTCTGGTCAACGGATAATGCAAAAGCCGCATTGGCCTTTGTATATTCATGGGCGCAATAAAGTTTCGTGTCGCCTGGCAAATCGGCAATAATGTTCAGTGAGCGCCACATTTGTTCGGGCGTGCCTTCGAATAGCCGCCCGCAGCCCATGGCGAATATCGTGTCGCCGACAAATGCCGCCTTCTCATCGGCAAAGTGATAGATAATATGCCCAAGCGTGTGTCCTGGCGTTTCGATAATCCTCGTTTTCGCCTCGCCAAGCATGACGATATCGCCATCGCTTACTTCCCTGTCGATGCCGGGAATTTTTGATGCTTCTCCCTTCGGGCCGACAATCTCGCAGCCCCATTTTTCTTTTAAGGTCAGATTGCCGCCGATATGGTCGTAATGATGATGGGTGTTCAGGATATGCGTCAGGCGCCAGCCGGCCGCGTCTAGCTGGCGGTTGATTTCATCAGCGTCGGGCGTGTCGACCGCCGCCACTGCACCACTGGCCGTATCGCATAGGAGATAGCCGTAATTGTCCGACAAACAGGGAAACTGATGAACCTCTAACGCCATGTTCGAATGCCTTTCAGAATCGGCGCCGCCATATAAGATTGACGCGGGACGGCGGCCATGGGCATAACAAGTTTGCAACTGCTTGCAATATCACTCACGCATCTTCTGACGCATGCGAACGGACATCCTCGATTTCCACGAATTTTATAGCACGGCGCTGGGGGCGACTGCACGCCACGCGATTTCGGCCCGCTTGTCGGAAGCCTGGGGCGATGGCGCGGGGCTTGAAATAGCGGGCTTCGGTTATGCCGACCCCTATCTTGGGCTGTTTGCGCGCGCGCCGCGACGGCTAACATTGGCGCCGGGCGGTCAGGGAGTCATTCGCTGGCCGCCGGACGGCGCCAACGCCGCCTGTCTCGCCGGCGAGCGGGACTGGCCGCTGCCTGACGCCTGCCTTGATCGCTTGTTGATTGTTCACGGTCTTGAAGAAGCGCCTGCACCCCACCGATTGATGCGCGAGGTTTGGCGAGTCCTGAAAGATGACGGGCGCGTGATTATCGTGGCGGCGCATCGGCGCGGCTTGTGGTCGGTCATTGACACGACCCCATTTGCTGCGGGCCGGCCTTACCTCAAGCGCCGCCTTGAGGGATTGCTGCGCGACGCGATGTTTCGGCCGCGCTTTTGGGACACGGCGTTATTCTTTCCCCCTTTGCATTCATCGTTGCTGTTGAGGGCGGCGCGCATCTGGGAGAGGGCGGGTGCAGGACTTTGGCCGGGGCTTGGCGGCGTTTTGATGCTGGAAGCGGAAAAAGACATGCTGGCTCCGGTCGGCCTTGTGCGGCCGGCAGGCGCGCGTATTTCCCGCCCAGCGATCGCGGCGGCGCAGCCGGCGCGGCGCGATGGCCGGGCGGGTTAGCCGCTTTTGATGCGCGTGGTTGCAAGTGCGGGCATGAGGTCGCTATATCGCGGGCGCAGTTTTGTGAAAGCGAGTTCATGCCGCAACCAACGCCGCGCCCCGGTATCCTCAATATCAGTCCCTATGTCGGGGGACTGTCCTCCGCGCCAGGCGGACATAAGACCTTCAAACTTTCCTCGAACGAGTCGGCGCTCGGCGCGAGCCCGAAGGCGCGCGCGGCCTATGAAGGTGCGGCGAGCGCTTTGCACCTGTACCCCGATGGCGCCGCTGCAGGTTTGCGGGAAATGATCGGCGAGACGTATAGCATTGATCCGGCCAATATTGTGTGTGGGACAGGCTCCGGTGATATCCTGCAGCTTTTGACGCGGGCTTATGTCGGCGAAGGTGATAATATTGTTCAGTCCGACCACGGATTTCTCCTGTATGCCCTGGCGGCCATGTCCTGCGGGGCTGACGCGCGTTCCGCAAAAGAAACAAATCTGACGGCCGACGTCGACGCAATGCTGGAGCTTGTGGATGGACGCACGCGCATAGTCTTTCTGGCGAATCCGAATAACCCTACGGGCACTTACCTGTCTGATGCCGAGGTGAGGCGGCTTCGCGAAGAATTGCGCGATGACGTTGTTCTGGTCATTGACGCTGCTTATGCGGAATACATGGAAGAGGCTGATTACGCAGCCGGGGAGCGGCTTGTTGAAGAATTTGACAATGTCGTCATGACCCGGACCTTTTCCAAAGTTTATGGTCTGGCTTCGCTGCGGCTTGGCTGGGGTTATTGCCCGCCGGCAATAGCTGACATTCTCAATCGTATACGCGGCCCTTTCAATGTATCGGGCGCTGCGCAGGCGGCAGGCGTCGCCGCACTTGGGGACCAAGCCTTTGTGGAGCGCAATCGCGCCCATAATCGCGAAGAACGCGACTACCTGCAGCTACAACTTGGCGGCATGGGACTAGCGTTCGCGCCAAGCTACGCCAACTACCTTTTGGTGAAGTTCCCAGATGATAAGGAAGGAAACGCTGACGCTGTCGGCGCCTTTTTGCTGAAAAATGGCGTGATTGTGCGTGGCATGCATGCATACAAGCTGGGCGAGTATCTGCGGATTTCCATAGGATCGCGCGAGGCCAACCGCAGGCTTATCGATCTATTGAAAGAAAAGTTTCCCCGTGACTGAAAAAAACCAAATCAGTTTTAAACGAGCCTGCGTTATTGGCGTCGGCCTTATCGGCTCGTCATTGGCATTGGCTTTGCGCGAGCAAAAACTAGCGGCAAAGATATCCGGTGTTGATCGTGATGCGGATGTTTTGGCGCGCGCGCAAAAGCTTGGCGTCATTGACGGTGGCGAGACTGATATCGAGCAGGGCGTCAGGGGCGCGGATTTGATCATCCTGTCAACGCCGGTTGGGGCTGTCGGCGCGATATGCGAAGCGCTCGCGCATGCCGCAGAGGACGGCGCAATCATTATCGATGTGGGGTCCGTCAAGGGCGCGGTCGCGCAAGCTGCCACAACGCTTCCGGACCGCTTGCATTTCGTGCCTTGCCACCCGGTCGCCGGTACGGAGCAATCGGGCCCGGAAGCCGGCTTCGCCACGCTATTCAAAGATCGTTGGTGCATTCTGACGCCGCTCGCACGTAGCGACGCGCCTTATCGCGCGGCGGTCAAATCGGCCGAAGCGCTTTGGTCAGCGATCGGTGCTGAAGTTGAAATTATGGATGCCGCCCATCACGACCTGGCGCTTGCCGTCACCAGCCACTTGCCGCACCTGATCGCCTTCACGCTTGTCGGCGCGGCGGATGACGTCGAATCCGTCGCCCATGGCGAGGTTATCAAATATTCGGCCGGCGGCTTTCGCGACTTCACGCGTATCGCGGCTTCCGACCCGGTCATGTGGCGCGACGTGTTCTTGAATAATCGCGATGCGGTGCTGGAGGTTTTGGGGCGTTTTTCCGAAGAACTTGCCGTCATGCAGCGCGCTATCCGTTGGGGCGATGGCAAGGCGCTTGAAGACGCATTTGCGCGCGGGCGCGCCCTGCGCCGGGCTATTGTCGACGCCGGTCAGGAAACGCCGGCGCCGAATTTCGGTCGCGATCGGGAATCCGGAGAGCCGGTGTAGCCGGCGCTCCGGCGGAATGATTGTTATTCTTGTTCCGGCAGATTGATGGATGCTTCCGGATTGAATATCCCGATCATCGTCTGCGAGCCGGTACTGATCGCCAGAAAACGTTCGAGAATGTTTTCATAAGTTTCGTCGCCATCCATCATTTCATTGATCGATGCATTCATTTGCGCCATCGCCACTGCATCGGCGGCATAAGAGATGAACGTAACGGAGTTGCCTTCAGATCCGATCCAGTCCCAGCTTACCTGATAGCCATAGGGGCTGTTTTTCGATTCTACGAGTGCCTTGTAGTCGGCAAGAATGGCGCGCATCTCGTCGCTCTTGCCATAGCGATAATGAAAAGTGTCAATTTCCATATAGGGTCCGGGCTCATAGGTTTCCGGCCAATATGAAAGTTGCCTGTCATCCTTGGTGAAGAAGGTGTGGGAATTCGTCAGGGACTCGCGGAAGGATGCGAGCGCTCTTTCAAATTTCCGGCCGCCGGCTTCCGACACCGCGTCGCGTGCTGCGAATAAAGCGTCCACATCGGCGAAATTTTTGAGCGGGGTGACAATCCAGCGCTCATTGCGCCAGCCGCCGACATAATCGGTATAGCTATAGCCGTTTTCCATCGCCGTCTCTCTAATCGTGCTCCAGGCTTCGGAAAATTGCTCCTCCTTCGATGGTTCAATTGTCATGAGACTGATCATGCTCATGGTGTGTTCGTCTTCCTGCGCGTGTGCAGTCGACGCGATGCAAGAAAACGCCATCGCGCCGGCAACGGCCAGAACAGTTTTAAAAATATGCATAACGCGTGCTCCCGTCATTGTTGAATTGGGTCGGCATACGCAACGCTGTGCTTGAACATGGCGTTCAGGCGATTAGGCGGGCGACCAGGGCATGAATTGAAATTGCAATAACGCCACAGCTTAAGGCTGGACGGCTATCACCCCACTCTCCCCGCGAGGTGCAAAAATTTCATAATCAGGACAGAGAGTAAACAGGAATTCGCGAAATCAAGAAATTTTCAATGTTTACAATGTGTTGCAAACTTTCAAGCGTCCAGTTCTCGAAGCGTTACTTCATGGCCCCACAAGGTCTCTATGTGGGTGAGAACAGCGTCTTTCGTCTTTTCGCTCAGTGTCCGGCCATGATGGACAATGTGATGCAATTGCAACTCCCGGTCGCCTTCCAGATCAGCGCCGACGACCTGAATGTTTGGTTCATGCATGCCGAGGTCGTACATTGAAGCAAGTTGTGAGCGGACGCGCCGGAAGCCCCGGTCATCATGAATAGCGGAAATCTCGACATGGCTGTCTTCGGCGTCGTCGCTCAATGCAAACATCCGGAGATCACGCATTACCGTTGGCGAGAGATATTGCTGGATGAAACTCTCATCGCGGTAATTCGCCCACGCATCTTTTAGAACATCGCGCCAATTATTCGATCCGGCGATGTCCGGGAACCATTCGCGGTCTTCCGGTTTCGGATCCTCGCAAATCCGCTTTATGTCTTGCATCATGGCGAAACCGAGCGCGTAGGGGTTGATGCCGGAATAGCGCGGATCGTCGAATTCCGGTTGGAACACGACCGATGAATGAGAGTGCAGGAACTCCATGATCGCGCCTTCGGAAATCTGGCCGCGATCATATAGGGCGTTCATGATGTAGTGGTGGACGAACGTGGCGCAGCCTTCATTCATCACTTTTGTCTGTTTTTGCGGATAAAAATACTGGGCGATATTGCGCACGATCCGCACGAGTTCGCGCTGCCATGGGCGTAAAACCGGGCTCGCCTTCTCGATAAAATAGAGGAGGTTTTCTTCCGGAAGCTTGATATTTTTGACTTCCGCCTGGCGCTCTTCTTTTTCATCGTCCGGCTCTTCGATGTTGGGGAGAGTGCGCCAGATGTCGTTGAAATTGGTTTCTTCATATTTGATACGCGCAGCAATCTTGGCGAGGCGGTCGGCCTCCGACAGGCGCGGCGGACGGTTGTAGCGGAAAACGCCCTGATCCATCAGGGAATGCGCTGCATCGAGTACCGCTTCGACTTCTTCCAGTCCGTATTCATCCTCGCATTTCGAAATGTATTTCTTCGCGAAGTCGAGGTAGGAGAGGATGCCGTCTGCGTCCGTCCACTGACGGAAGAGGTAATTGTTCTTGAAGAAATGATTATGCCCGAAGGATGCGTGCGCCATAACCAGCGCCTGCATGGTCATGGTGTTGTCTTCCATCAAATAGGCGATGCTAGGGTTTGAGTTGATCACGATCTCATAGGCGAGGCCGGAATAACCTTTTTGATAGTTCATCTGATCGCGGGCGAAATGCTTGCCGAACGACCAGTGCTTGTACATCAGCGGCATGCCGTGACTGGAATAGGCGTCAAGCATCTGTTCGGACGAAATGACTTCGATCTGGTTCGGGTAAACATCGAGGCCCAGATCGCCCAGCGCAATGTCCTCGATCGCGTCATAGGCGCGCTTCAAGGCGTCGAAGTCCCAGTCTGCTTCGATGTAGAGGAGGGAGGGCTTGTTTAGCGATTCGCTCACGCCGCCTCCTTCGCGTTCTTAGCGAACAACTCACGAAAAACGGGAAAGATGTCCTGCGGCCGGGCGATGCGAGTCTGGGCGAAATTCTCCCATTGCGGCGCGAGCGCCCGATAAGCGCGCCACAGCTCGGCGCCGCTATCGGCATCCGCAAACACTTCCAGCTCACGCTCGTCGAGAATTTCGATATAGGCGTAGTACTGAGAAATCGGCATCACCGACTCATTGAGCATTTCAACGCAACGCTTGGCGTCGCCGGACTGCGTGAATCCGTCAGAAGCCTGAGCCACATAGATATTCCATTCATGGGCCGGGAATCTGTCTTTTTGCACCTCGAGCATTTTCTCAAGCGCGGTTGAAACAACCGTCCCGCCTGACTGACGCGAATAAAAAAAGGTTTCCTCGTCCACTTCCTCGGCATGATGAGTGTGACGGATAAAGACCACTTCGACCCGCTCATAACGGCGTTTAAGAAACAGATAGAGCAGCATGTAAAACCGTTTGGCGAGGTCTTTTTCCCGCTCGCCCATGGAACCGGAGACGTCCATCAGGCAGAACATCACCGCCGCGGTCGTTTCCATCGGCGTTTGTTCGTAAGCGTTGAAGCGTAAGTCGAGCGGGTCGATGAACGGCGTCCATCGGCGGCGCTGTTCCATTTCCTCAAGCTTGGCGAGGATCGCCTTTTTCTCGGCGATTTCACTCTCATCGGGCTGAGCGATGCGTTCGAGCTCAAAAAGGCGCTCTTTAAGCTCGTTCATCTCGCGCGTCGACGGGCGGCGCAGGGCGAGGCGGCGGCCATGGGCGTTCCGCATGGTGCGGATGAGATTCATATTGGTGGGCGAGCCGGCGACGGTAATCCCCGCGCGCTTCAACGTGTATGCCTTGATTTCCTTGAGCGAGCGTTTGATCAGATTGGGCAGCTCCAGGTCTTCGAAAAAGATATCGAGAAATTCATCCTGGGTCAGGGTGAACTGGAACGCGTCTTCACCCTCGCCGCCGTCACTGGCTTCTTTTCCTTTGCCGCGTCCGGCGCCTTTGGGCGGCTTCTTGATGCGGTCGCCGGCGGAAAATTCCTTATTGCCAGGGTGCACCATTTCACGCTCGCCGGCCTCGCGATCATGAACGAAGCGCGGTTCGGCCGTTGATTTCGACGGGATTGAGATCTTCTCGCCTTTGTCGATTTCCTTCATCGACCGGTCGCGTAAGGACTTGTTCACCGCTTCCTTGATCTGCGCGCGGGCGCGCTTCAAGAAGCGCTGGCGATTGCCGAGCGATTTGCCTTTCGGGTTTTTTCGGCGGTCGATGAAATGAAATGCGTTCAATTGTTTTTAGCGAGTTGCGAATAGCGAAAAGCAATATTATGCCACAACTACTATCCGCTACTCGCTACTCCCTTTTCGCTCACCCAGCCTTGTTCACCCGCATGTACCACTCGACGAGACGGCGTACTTGTCGCGGCGTATAGCCGCGCTCGGTCATGCGGCTGACGAAATTCTCGTGCTTTTGCTCCGTTTCAGAATCCTTCTTGGAGTCGAATGAAATGACCGGAAGCAAGTCTTCGACCTGTGAAAACATGCGCTTTTCAATGACGTTGCGAAGTTTTTCGTAAGAGGTCCATCTCGGATTGCGGCCTTCGTTAGCCGCGCGGGCGCGCAGGGCGAATTTCACAACCTCATTGCGGAAGTCCTTGGGATTGGCGATGCCGGCTGGCTTTTCGATCTTCGAAAGTTCGGCGTCGAGCGTCGCGCGGTCAAGGAGCTGACCCGTATCCGCGTCTTTATAGTCCTGATCTTCGATCCATGCGTCCGCATAGGCGATGTAGCGGTCGAACAGGTTTTGACCGTATTCCGCATAGCTTTCGAGATAGGCTTTCTGGATTTCCTTGCCGATGAAATCCGCATAACGCTGCGATAATTCCGATTTGATAAAATCGAGATACTTCTTCTCGGTTTCGTCTGGATATTGCTCACGGCGGATCGCCTGTTCCAGCACGTACATAAGGTGGACCGGGTCGGCAGCGACTTCATCCGTATCAAAATTGAAGGTTTCGGCGAGCACTTTGTAAGCGAAGCGCGTTGAAATGCCGTTCATGCCTTCGTCGATGCCGCCGGCGTCGCGATATTCCTGCATGGTCTTTGCTTTCGGGTCTGTGTCTTTCAGCTTTTCGCCGTCATAGACCCGCAGCTTGGAATAAAGGTTCGAATTTTCGTGCTCGCGCAAGCGCGTCAACACCGAAAAGCGCGCCAGCAGGTCAAGCGTTTCCGGCGCGCAGGGCGCAGTCGAAAGCTCAGAATTGGCGAGCAGCTTGTCATAGATTTTTTGTTCTTCCGAGACCCGCAGGCAATATGGCACCTTGATCACATTGATGCGGTCAAGAAACGCTTCATTGTTCTTGTTGTTGCGGAATTGCAGCCACTCGCTTTCGTTTGAGTGCGCGAGAATGATGCCCTGGAACGGAACCGGGCCGAGGGCTTCGGTGCCGACATAATTTCCTTCCTGCGTCGCAGTCAAAAGCGGGTGCAGCACTTTGATCGGCGCCTTGAACATCTCGACGAATTCCAAGAGGCCCTGATTCGAGCGGCAAAGCCCGCCGGAATAGGAATAAGCGTCGGTATCGTCCTGGCTGAAATGTTCAAGCTTGCGAATATCGACCTTGCCGACGAGGGCGGAAATATCCTGGTTGTTTTCGTCGCCGGGCTCCGTCTTCGAAATCGCGATTTGGCGCAATTTCGAGGGGAATAGCCGTACAACTTCGAATTTCGATATGTCCCCGCCGAATTCGTCAAGGCGTTTGACCGCCCAAGGGCTCATCAGGCCGTCGAGGCGACGCTTCTCAATGCCATATTTGTCTTCCAGAAGGCTCTTGAGCTCTTCGGACTGGAACAGGCCGAGCGGGCTTTCGAAAACTGGCGAGATTTCGTCGCCGGCCTTGAGAACATAGATGGGATAGGTTTCCATGAGGTCCTTAAGGCGCTCGGCGATGGAGGATTTGCCGCCGCCAACAGGACCGAGAAGGTAGAGGATCTGGCGCTTTTCTTCGAGGCCTTGCGCCGCATGGCGGAAGAACGAAACAATGCGCTCGATCGTGTCTTCCATGCCGTAAAAGCCGTCAAAGGCGTCATATTGCCGGACGGTCCGGTTGAAGAATATGCGCGACAGTCGGGGGTCCTTAGAGGTATCGACCAGCCTCGGTTCGCCGATAGCGTTGACCATCCGCTCCGCAGGCGTTGCATAGAGCATCACATCATCACGCGCTGCGAGCAGATAATCGCGTAGACTGACAGCTTCCTGTTTGACTTTCGTGTAACTCTCCGAAAACACGTCGAAGACATCGAGATTTTGATCGGTCATTTTCGCACGCTCACTCTTCTTCCTACCCGCCTCGTCCGGCGCCCCGTTAAAGAAACAAAAAAGGCGCTGGTCTTCGCCCAGCGCCCCCGTTCAATCTCTGCATCCTGATGCTGCTTGGCGCAGCTATTTGCGAATAGTTCCATAATGGCGCTTTGCTGAGGCGCGTATGATAGATATGGAGCGCAAGACGCCGGGCGCAAGGTCTTGAAAACCTCGTATGCGTCGCCTTGGTGTATCTGTCATTCGACATGCCGGAACCTTGCCTGAATGGAATCTCTGGTTCGCTACTCCTACGCAACCGCGATGCTCAACGGCTCGCCCTTCTTGCGGCCGATTTCGCACGCCAAGAATGGTTAACCGAGCTGCCCCTAACAATTCGTTTCGTATTGTTGATTTGCTCGAAAATAATGTAACATCATTCGCAAAGCGTTGCGACTGCAAAATTGCTCCGAACCCGGCCCAATTTTCGCCTTAATTAATTCGTGATCGATGGCGCCGTTCGAAGTAGTTTGGAATGTTCTGCCAAGGCTGCGCCAAGGGCGCGCGTTTGCTGGTTGATCGTTAGCGGTTTCACGCAGCGCTCACCAAGATTGTTTACACCGAATCAAGATTTGTTGACGAGGCGTGAACACTAATCACAAAAAAAACCGCAGCGTGAGCTGCGGCTTTTTTCTCGGACGACAACGATTTTCACCGCCGTTAGACTAAATACCGAATCAGTCGCGGGCTAACGCTGCATCAATCAGTTTTGCTGTCGCGCCGGCGCCGTATATTTTGATGAACGGGCCCATGCGCGGCCCCTGCGCCTGGCCAAACACCACTTCATAAAGCCCTTTGAACCAGTCGCGAATATTTTCGAAATTTTGCACTTTGCCGGCATCAAAAACAGCGGTTTGGAAGTCATCTTCCGATCCCGTGTCTCCCAGAGAGTTCAGCTTTTTGGATAATGCTTCAAGCGCAGCACGCTCCTGGTCCGTCGGCGTTCGAAACTTTTTGTTGGGTTTGATGTAGGCGTCAAAATACCGGCCCGCAAATGCGATAAGCGTATTGGCGGCCTGATATTCATCATCTGACGCCTCAGGGCGGTATTTTTTGATGAAGCCGCGCAGTACTTCGTGATCGGCGCCGCCTGTGGCGTTAACTAGGTTCAATAACATGGCGAAATTCACCGGCGGCATCACGGCGGGCGGCTTGCCTTCATGGATATGCCAGACTGGATTGTCGAGCGCTTTGGCGCCTTCCTGACCGGCGTATTTTTCAAGGTGAGACCAGTATTCGTCGGCGACCTTCGGGATCACGTCGAAATAAAGCTTCTTCGCCGCTTTTGGGTTTTGAAACATGTAAAGCGCAAGGCTTTCCGGCGAGGCGTATGTCAGCCACTCTTCGATAGCGATGCCGTTGCCTTTGGTCTTCGAGATTTTCTTGCCTTCCTCGTCGAGGAAGAGCTGATAATTGAATCCAGCCGGCGGCTCGCCGCCAAGCGCTTTGACGATGCGATTGGACAGGCGCACGGATTCGGTCAGGTCCTCGCCAGACATCTCATAGTCTACGCCCAGAGCGTACCAGCGCCCGGCCCAATCGGCTTTCCATTGAAGCTTGGTCGCGCCGCCGCCGACAAAAGTGCGGACTTTTTCGCCGTTTTCGTCCTCAAAAACGACTTCGCCTTTCTTCGCGTCGATCTCGAGCATCGGCACATAGAGCACGCGCCCTGTCGATGGCGACACCGGCAGGATCGGCGAATAACTCGCTCGACGTTCTTCACCAAGCGTCGGCAGGATGATCTCCATCACCGCCTCATGGCGTTCGAGAACGCGAACTAAAGTATCGTCGAATTTTCCCGAACGATAACACTCCGTGGACGAAACAAATTCATAATTAAACCCAAAGTCGTCGAGAAAGGCTCGCAATTTGGCGTTGTTGTGATGCGCAAAGCTTTCGTGATCGCCCCAAGGGTCGGGCACGTCGGTAAGCGGCTTTTGAAGATACTGGTTTAAGAGATCCTGGTTCGGCACATGCGGGGGGACTTTGCGCATGCCGTCCATGTCGTCAGAAAAGGCGATCAATCTCGTTTCCCGGCCGGTGAGCAACTCAAACGCCCGGCGCACCATGGTGGTGCGGGCGACCTCGCCGAATGTGCCGATATGCGGCGGCCCCGAAGGGCCATAACCCGTTTCAAAAACGACCGGCCCGTCCGTTTTTTTAGTCCGCTCCAGCCGTTTTTCCAGCGCTTTGGCTTCCTGAAAGGGCCATGTTTTGGCTGCGCGCACGTCATCGGGGCTGAGATTTTTCAATTCTAGGGCGGTCATGTTCGTTTTCCAGAAGGTTTAAAGAAACGCTGGAGGTTTAACGCTCCCCTGGCCGAGGTCAATTGCGACGGTACGCTGTCGGGATTGGCGCGGGGCTATGGTTGCTGTTTGACAGCGCCGGGGCTAGCTTCGCGCCGATAACAATTAAAGGAGAGCCCCTATGGCCGAAGGCGCCGCCGGTCTTACGCCGCAAGAAGCTGTCATTTATCTTATGGTGCTAACGTCAGCGTCCGACGGGGCCATCAAGGATGCCGAGCTGCGCACGATCGGCCGAGTGGTGCGTTCATTCCCGCTATTTTCGGAGCGTGACGAGGAAACGCTGGTGGAGGTCGCGGAGGCTTGCGGCGCTTTGATGGCGTCCGAAGGCGGGCTGCACAAGGTGTTGGCGGCGGCGGCGACGGCGCTTCCAGCGCATCTGTGCGAAACCGCCTATGCGGCGGTTGTCGATGTCGTTACGGCGGATGAAAGCCTCGATGTGACTGAAATCCGCGTTCTTGAGCTCGTCCGCGACGCATTAAAGGTGCCTGATGACGGCGCTCAGGCGATCGAGCATTCTGCGCGCGCGCGACATATGACGGTTGATGGCGCAGTTTAGCGTAGCATCAGCCAACTCACACTGGCGACAATAACCGCGATAATGATGTTCAGCATGGCGCCTTCACGCGCCATGCGTGCGATAGACACCCTTCCGACGCCATAGACAATGGCGTTCGGCGCCGTCGCCACCGGAAGCATGAATGCGCAGGAACATGAAATCGCGGCCGGGATCATCAAGAGTTCCGGCTTCACACCCGTTCCCGCCGCAACCGCGGCAAGTAGCGGCATCAACAGGTTCGCGGTCGCCGTATTGGACGTCATTTCGGTGAGAAATGTCACGGCGAGGCACAGTCCCAGCATCATAACGAAGGCAGGCGCGCCGGCCAGACCGGATAGCTGGTTGCCGATCAATTCATCCAGGCCGCTCGCGCGAAAACCGGCGGCGATGCAAATGCCGCCTGCAAACAATAGCAGCATTCCCCAGGGAATGTCGCTCGCTGCCTTCCAGTCAAGAAGCGCGCCTTTTTTGCCGTTGGGAACGAGGAACATCAATATGACGGCGAATACGGCCACGGTTGAATCACCCGCTTGTGTCAGCCCCAAAGCGCCGGACCACCCGCCAAAGGGTTCGGTCCGCGTGATCCATAGCGCTATGGCGATGGCGAAGACGATCAGCGTCCGTTTCTCATCCGTTCGCCACGGGCCCGGGTCTTTCAGCGCTGGCGCCGTGACGCCGCCAAGGGAGCGCGTAAGCCATAGCGCCATGGCCGGGATGCCGATGGCAACTATCGGAATGCCGATCGACATCCATCGAACAAAAGAGAATTCCTGGCCGGTGGCGTTCAGGAAATTGTCTGCGAAGATAAGATTGGGCGGCGTGCCGATCAATGTCGCCGTGCCGCCGAGGGATGCGGCGTAGGCGATACCCAGAAGCAACGGTGCGCTGAGCCGGGGGTTGTCGGTGCGTGTCAGGATCGCCAGCGCCATGGTGACAAGCATTAATGTCGTCGCCGTATTTGAAATCCACATCGACAACAACGCGGCCGCAAGCATGAAACCGAATACCAGTCTTCGCCCGGACGCTCCAACGAGATTGACCATGTAAAGAGCAAGACGCTCATGAACGCCGGATTTTTCAAGCGCTTTAGACAGCATGAACGAAGCCATCAGGAGAATAATGACGTAGCTGCCGAGCGCTGAAGCGGCTTCGCGCTGGTCAAGAATGCCGGCGAGGGGAAGGAGCGCAAAAGGTACAAGCGACGTCGCCGGTATCGGCAATGCTTCGCTGACCCACCAGGAGGCGGTGAGGGTGGTGATGGCGATGGTCGCAATCACTTCGCGGGGCAGCCCGCCATAGAAAGCCGCCGCCCCAGCGGCGGCGGCGAAGATTAACCCCAAGACAATCCGGATCGGTTTCATCTCGCCCATTTGTCCGCATTTGCGCTAGCCTGTCCACCTTGCGGCTGGACGCGAAGCGTTGGGAACGCTAGGGCGAGACAATGACAGCAGAACACCAACCCGAATTCGTCTATCGTCTCGCGACCGCTGATGAGTGGCGCGAGGCGAATAATACCGGCGTGGTTCCGAAGCGAACAATCGATGAGCGCGACGGTTATTTTCATCTTTCGACTCGCGAACAGGTGCTTGAAACGGCAAACCTGCATTTCAATGGCGTTGCTGACTTGCTGGCGCTTGAGATCGCGCTTGCGCCGATCGCGGCTCAGGTGAAGTTCGAGCTTGCGGCGAAGCGCGGCGATGCGTTTCCACATCTTTATGACTTGTTGAAGTGCCGGCATGTGACGGCCGTGCATCGCCTGGTTGAGGACGGCGACGGTTTCCAATTTGGCGAAGCGTTATGAGCACCCCTCTTTTTTTGGCGGATTTTGGCGCCAAAGCATTGGGATTGCTTGATGGAGAGACTGCGCACCGGCTGACGGTTCGGATGTTGCGCTCGGATCTCGGGCCTAAAATCAGGGTCGATGCGCCAGCGCTGGCGATACGCGTCGCCGGGATCGATTTTTCAAACCCGCTGGGGCTTGCGGCCGGTTTTGACAAGAACGCCGAGGCGCCGAATGCGGCGCTTGATCTCGGCTTTGGTTTTGTGGAAGTCGGCGCCGTGACCCCGCGCGCGCAGCCGGGCAATGATCGCCCGCGTGTGTTCCGCCTGCGCGCAGACGCCGCCGTCATCAATCGCTATGGGTTCAATAATGACGGGCTGGATATTGTCGCTGCAAGATTGGGCGCGCGTGAGCGTCGGGGGATCGTCGGCGTCAATCTCGGCGCCAATAAAGATAGCGAGGACCGGACGGAAGATTATGTGAAAGGCATTGACCGGCTTGCCGGACTGGTTGATTTCTACACGGTAAATATATCCTCGCCGAATACGCCGGGATTGCGCGCCTTGCAGGACAAAGCGGCGCTTGAGCAGCTTATGCGCCGGGTGTTGGCGGCGCGTGAGAAGTCTGCCGCAAACACGCCGGTGTTTCTCAAGATTGCACCAGACCTGACTGATGAGGACAAAACCGACATCGCAGATATCGCGCTCGCAAATGAACTGGACGGGCTCATCATTTCGAACACCACGGTTGCAAGGCCGGCGACCTTGCACAGCAAAAACGCAATCGAGGCCGGTGGGTTATCCGGCGCACCGTTATTTGCGCCCTCGACGAAATTGCTGAGAGAGTTTCATGGCGTTCTTGGCGGCCAAGTGCCGCTCATTGGCGTTGGCGGCGTGTTTTCAGGGCGCGATGCTTATGAGAAGATCCTCGCTGGAGCCTCGCTTGTGCAGCTTTACACGGCCTTGATATATCAGGGCCCGTCCCTGCCGTCGCGCATTCTGGATGATCTGCAAGCTTACTTGGCGGCGGATGGTTTTGGTTTCATTTCTGAAGCTGTCGGCGCCGGATCTCGTTGAGTCCGAAACGAGCGTTGTATGCGCGGCAGCCAAATACCGAGCGTAACGGCGCGCAAAAGAAAATATAACGAGAATGCCGCCCACAGCCCATGATTGCCGTATAAGCCCGCCAGCCATAATGTCGCCGGGATAAAGATGAGTACGGTTAAAACCATTGAATCGCGCATTTCCCGCGCCCGCGTCGCGCCGATATAAATCCCGTCGAGTTGAAATCCAATCACGACCATCAACGGGCTGACCACAACCCAAGGCATATAGGTTCGCGTCGCTGTTCGGATCGCGCCTTCTGGCGTTAACAGAGCGATGAGCGCATCGCCAATAAAACCGTAAAAACCCACAAACGCGATTGCCGCCCCAGTCGCCAGGATGAAGGTGCGCCGTACGGCGACGTGGTATCGTTTCTTTCCCAATATATGATCGCGCGCACCGAGCGCTTGCCCGACAAGCGTTTCAGCAGCGATGGCGGTGCCGTCAAGCGCAAGGCCGGTGAATAAAAAAAGCTGCAACAGCGCCTGATTGGCTGCGAGTACGACATCGCCAAAGGCGCCGCCGCGTTGGACAAACCACGCAAAAGAAAATGCAAGCAGCAAAGTGCGGATGAAAATGTCGAAATTGACAGATATGGTGCGCTTCAGTCGCGATAACTTGAAAAATTCCGCAGGGCGCCAATTACAGCGCGCACCGCCATGTTCGACAAGCACCGCTAAAACAAATATGGCGGCGGCGAAAAAACCTGCAATCTCGGCGATCAAGGTGCCTGTCGCTACGCCGGCGGC
Organism: uncultured Parvularculaceae bacterium; assembly: GCA_947259375.1. Lineage (GTDB taxonomy): Bacteria > Pseudomonadota > Alphaproteobacteria > Caulobacterales > Parvularculaceae > Hyphococcus. The sequence goes on from CAMYLZ010000026.1 coordinate 28,952, forward strand.
CCCCCAGCCAAGGCCGACGACGAACCAGTAATCAAGTATGATATTAAGCGCCGTCATGAAGACGCTCGCCGCCATCAGAAAATCGGTCCGCCCGCGCGCTGTCAGCCAACCAAATGCGGCATAGGAGGCAAGCGCGAAAGGGGCGCCCCAGATTCGCAAGTTAAAATAGTCGCGTCCAGCCGCCAGGGTTTCTGCGCTTGCCTCGGATCCGGTTGCGAGCAGTTGGAAGGCAATCCCGCCGACCGGCCACTGGAGCAGGACGAGCATCGCGCCAACGCCGCCGCCGATTACGCCGCCGCGCACTAGCGCCGCGCGCGCTTCCGTTTCGTTTTCGGCGCCGATAGCTTGGGCTGTAAGCCCGGCGACGCTCATGCGGATAAATCCGAATGTCCAATAGACGAGAGAGAAAATCACCGACGCTAGTCCGACCGCCGCGATGTCGAGCGGCCGGCTTGACTGCGCGAGCGCCCACACATCGACAGCGCCGAGTAATGGCGTTACCGAGGCGGCGACCGAGGCCGGCCAGGCTAGACGAAGAATTTCGCGATAGGAAACCGTTTCGGCGTTGAGAAGTTTTCTGGTCATGAGCAACGGTTGAGTGCCTATGCGGAATTAGCAAGGCTGTCGAGAGGTGCGGCTTGTCATTGGCATGCAATGGGCCGAGAATGATAGTCGTGAAACAGGAAGACTGGGCAGGCTGGAAGACGCCTGACGGCGGAACAGGCAATGAGTTTGACAACGCCGAGATCGGCGCGCTTGCGCATTTGTATCGCGGCGAGGTCTATCGTTCGACAATATGGCGAACCCGGTTGGACAATACCACGAACTGGTCCGTAGTGACGCTAGGCATTGCTTTGTCCGTGACTTATGCATCGCCGTCCGCGTCACCGCTGCCACTTTTGCTGGTCGGTATTCTCATCACGATGTTTCTGATTTTGGAAGCGCGGCGGTATCGCTATTTCAATGTCTGGCGCGCGCGATGTCGCTGGATCGAGACTAACTTTTATGCGCCGATGTTGTTTCGGTCGAGTCGTCCCAAGCCTGGCGAATGGCAAGACATTCTTGGTAGGGATTACCTTCTGCCTCAATATCACATCGGGTTCTGGCGCGCGATGGGGCGGCGCCTGAGGCGGAATTACATGTGGATATTCAGCTTTCAGGCGATTGCATATTTTGGCAAAGTGATCATTCACCCCGAGCCGCTGGCGACATATTCCGAATTCTTGTCGCGAATGGCGGTGGGACCGTTTCCGGGCGCCGCTATCTTCGTCGTCGGCGCCCTGTTTCACGGCGCATGGGTAACGCTTGCGATTTGGACCTATGGTGTTGACAAGCGCGCCCATGCGGCGAAGGCCGGCGTTGGCGGTATGGGGTAGCGACTGCCTTACTGGTTGTTTGGATTTTGTTTTAAGGCTTCTTTTAGCGCAGCGTTTTCTGAGCGCAGTGTTTCTAATTCTTCTCTGATCGGCGCGAGCGATGTCTCTAACTCGGCGATCGTGAAGCGCTGGGGGATATGCGCCGGGCAATTCCAGTCAAAGCCTTCAATGGTGATCATGACCGCACGTTCGGGACGAGCCTTGTATTCTGGGTCGGAAAGGCGTTCGAGCAGGAACGGATCGTCCTCAATATCCACCAGCTTGGCAAGGCCAAGCAGCTTCAACCTCCGCCGGTTCGGGTAATCCATGAAAAACAGCGAGACGCGATTATCGCCCGTGATGTTGCCGACGCTGATATATTGGCGATTGCCGCGAAAATCCGCATAGGCAAGCGTTTTTTCATCCAAAGCCTTCATGAACCCGCGCGGGCCGCCGCGAAACTGCACATACGGCCAGCCGGTTTCAGACACGGTCGCCTGGTAAAAACCGTCTCGGGCGGCGATGAATTGAACTTCAGCCTCGGTTAGCCGGTCGCCGCGTTCGGCTTCGGGGGCGAGAAAGCTGGCGTAAGCACTGGCCGAGCCATGGCGTTCTTGCTGTGCAATGACGGCTTTTGTGAAGGCGATTTCAGAATAGGCGCGGGCCATGAAGAGCTCCTGTCGGCGATGGAATTAAAGGCGTCTGTCTTTTTCTTCGATGGCGAGGTCATTAATGCTCGCGAAGCGGCGTTTCATAAGGCCGTGCTCGTCATATTCCCACATTTCATTTCCATAGCTACGCCACCATTGGCCGTTTGCGTCGAGAGATTCATATTCGTAACGCACGGCGATACGATTATCAGTGTACGCCCATAATTCCTTTTTCAGTTTGTATTCAAGTTCGCGCGCCCATTTCTGGGTGAGGAATGCTTTGATTTCTTCCCGCCCCTTGATGAATTGATCACGGTTTCTCCACTCGGAGTCTTCCGTATAGGCGAGCGATACCCGTTCGGGGTCACGTGAGTTCCATCCATCCTCTGCAGCCTGAACTTTGGCGCGAGCGGATTCTTCGGTGAATGGCGGGACGATGGCTTTTGACATTTGACCTTCCTTTGTCCTTATGTGCAGCGAACTTGGCGTTAGAAGCGGGCGGGTTGGGCCTGGGCGGCGACGATCGCCGGCGAATTCATGGTGGCGACCTCGCGCGCGGGCGAGATCGCGAACAGTGCGGCGCCGTATGCGGCGATAGCGAAAAGAACTGTAAGCGCGCTGGCGGCGACCGCATTCATGCCGGCGCCGCGAAGATAAAAAGAATTCGGAATTGATCTGGACATGAGGTGGCCTCCATAAGGCGACGCCAATCCCGGCGTTAGGTGCTAGGGATGTCGGCTATCAGGACTCAACAATTACCGTTCTGTTAAGGTGTTGTATCGTGCATTGACAGAACGGTCAATGTTTTTGTTGTCACTTAAGTGTGAGTTGGGCTGCGCTCAGTAAGAATTAACATGAAAAAGCGCAAAACTTATAGGCAATCTTTGATCTGGCGTTGAAAACAACGATCCAATTCCTATAGTTCGGTCATTGACTGAGTGGTAATGGAATGAATGGAAAGGCTCCATGAGCGCATCAAAACGCGAAGATCTCGTCCGAAACGCACTCAAGTCCTTTAATCGCGGCGGTTTTCATGCTCTCGGCATGGACCGGTTGGCGAAAGAGACGGGTGTTTCAAAGACCGCCATTTACAAGCATTTCCGCACCAAAGAAGATCTCATACTGGCGGTGCTTCGGTTGCGTGATGAGCAGTTCCGCAACTGGATGGTGCGCCGTGTGGAGGCGTTGGCGCAATCCCCGCGCGAGCAATTGCTGGCCGTTTTCGACACGCTTGGGGAATGGTTTGACGAACCCGAATTTCGCAGCTGCATGTTTATCAAGGCTTCGTCAGAATATCAGGACCATAGTCATCCGGTTCACGCTGCGGCGGCGGAGCACAAACGGCTTTTAAATCAATATTTAAACCGGCTCGCAGGCGCTGCTGGCGCCGAGGCCCCGGAAATGCTGGCGAGACAACTCATGTTGTTGATGGAGGGAGCGATTGTGCTCGCTCATTTGCATGCGCCGGGAACGATCGCGGCCGATGCGCGGGCCGCGGCAGCGGCTTTAATGGACCAGCAGGGGCTTTAGTCTGTAAAGCGCAATTCGGATTTGGAAATCACTTTGCGATAAAAGCATGCGCGGCGTTCCGTGTGGCATGCCGGACCGTGCTGTTCGACCACAAGTTGAATGGCGTCCTGATCGCAATCAGTACGGATTTCGAGGACTTTTTGCGTGTTGCCGGATGTGGCGCCCTTGCGCCAAAGCGCGCCGCGCGAGCGCGACCAGTACCAAGCCTCGCTGGTTTCGATGGTTTTCGCCAGCGCTTCGGCGTTCATATAGGCCAGCATCAAAAGCCGTCCGGTATGTATGTCGGTAGCGACGACGGGAATGAGGCCCTCGCCATTAAAGCGCGGCGCAAATGCGTCGCTTTCTTCAATATCGCTAAGGATTTCGCCGGGCGGGGTGAATTGCGGTTCCTTCATGCGCCGCAAGCTACCAGCCGCCGGGGCAAAAGCCAGCCCGAAACGGGGGATGATTGGGCCAATTTGTTGCGCCGCGCGCCGGCCAACGCTAGCAACATGCAAGAAGAAACGAGCGAAGCCCCATGCCACTGACAATTTACGACACAATGGCGCGCGAAAAGCGTATTTTCGAACCCGCGGACCCAAATCGGCTAACGCTCTATGTTTGCGGACCGACAGTCTATTCTTATGCCCATATTGGCAATGCCCGCGCGGCCGTGGTGTTTGATCTGTTATTCCGCCTGTTGCGCCATCGCTATGGCGTGGCGAATGTTGTTTATGCGCGCAATATAACTGATATCGACGACAAGATTATCAAGGCTTCGCAGGAAACCGATGAGCCGATCGGTGCGATCACGGAGAATTTCGCCAGAGTTTATCGTGAAGATATGAGCGCGCTTGGCGTGCTGCCGCCAAGCGTTGAGCCGAAAGCCACTGCCCATATTAGCGCGATGATCGAGATGATTGACGCATTGATCGAAAAAGGCGCAGCCTATGCGGCAGACGGGCATGTTCTTTTCGCAATTGACGCTTTTGGCGAATATGGACGTCTTTCCGGGGTTGATCGTGACGAAATGCTTGCCGGCGCGCGCGTCGAGGTCGCGCCTTACAAGAAAAATCCGGCCGATTTCGTTTTGTGGAAACCGTCGATCGAAAGTGAGCCTGGCTGGGAAAGTCCGTGGGGGCGCGGGCGGCCGGGCTGGCATCTTGAATGCTCTGTCATGATTGAAAGCGAGCTTGGGCCGACGATTGATATTCATGGCGGCGGGCAGGACTTGCGCTTTCCTCATCATGAGAATGAAATCGCGCAATCGGCTTGCGCTCATGATGGCGCGCCCCTCGCGCGTTATTGGATGCATAACGGATTTCTCCGTATGGGAAGCGACAAAATGTCGAAGTCTCTCGGCAATATAGTGTTGGCCCACGACCTTTTGGACGAGTGGCATGGCGAAGTTATTCGCTGGGCCCTGTTGTCGGCGCATTACCGACAGCCGCTGGAATGGAATGAGGAGTTGCTCAGGCAGTCTAAAAAGCAGCTCGACCGTTTCTATCGCGCGCTCAATGAGATTGAATTTTCAGCGGATCAGTGCGCGCCGCCGGCTAGCCTCGTTGCGGCGCTGGAGGATGATCTCAATACGCCGGAAGCCATTGCCGGGTTGCATGAGTTACGCGATATCGCGAGCCAGATGGAGGGGGCGGCAAGGGTCAATGCCCTCTCGAAATTGCGTGATGCGGGGCGGCTGCTCGGATTTTTCAATGTAGAACCGGCGGATTGGTTTAAAGGGGCAGATAAGGGCGGTCCGAACGCGGCCGAGATCGACGCGTTGTTGATAGAACGAGCGGAGGCGCGAATAGCAAGGGACTTTAATCGCGCCGATGAAATTCGGGAGCAGTTGGCAGCGCACGGCATTGTCATCGAAGACGGGCCGAATGGCGCGACCTGGCGGCGGGAGTAGCAGGTGCGGCTCGTTGAAGCAGAATTTCTCGAAAGCTACTGCGAGCGTATCAAGAAATATGCGGAACTGACTGATGCGGTGCATTGGCGGATCAGCGACGTTGATTCGCAAGGGCGTTGCGTTATGCGCGCCATCTTTGAGAGCGGTAAAGCGCAAGAGCTCGTCGACGCCCTGCAAAATCTCTTCGAGGGTGAAAAAAATTGGCGGATAATTGTTCTGCCAGTTGAAGCGACGGCGCCGAAGCTCGAGGAGCCGGATATTGAAAAAGAACGCAAACGAAAAGCGGTCGCTTTGCGTGAAGAGATCTATCAGGATACGGCAGCAGGCGCCAAGTTAACCGGCGACTTCCTCATCTTGACCGCATTGTCGACAGTTGTTGCCGCGATCGGTCTTTCCACGGATAATTTAGCGGTGGTCATCGGTGCGATGGTGATCGCGCCGCTTTTAGGGCCGATTCTGGCTTTTGCTTTTGCCGCTGCGATTGGCGATCTCGCCTTGTTGCTTCGATCAGCGCGCACGGCGATTACCGGGCTGGCGTTGGGAGCGTTTATCGCAATCGCCATCGGCGCAATATTTCCTGTGGATTTCATGAGCGGGGAACTGACATCGCGCACTGTTCTTGGGTTTGACGCAATTGCGTTGGCATTGGCGTCCGGCGCTGCTGCTGCATTGTCGATAGCAGCCGGTTTGCCTGCAGCGCTTGTGGGTGTGATGGTGGCGGTCGCGCTGCTGCCGCCCTCAGCCGCTGCGGGCATGTTTCTCGGCGGCGGTGATGTAGCGAATGCGGGGCGTGCTGCGCTTTTGCTCAGCGTCAATGTCGTGTGCGTCAATCTCGCCGCACTTGCTATTTTTGCATATAAGGGCGTGCGCCCGCGCACCTGGATCGAGCGGATTTCCGCAGGGCGTGCGACCCGCGTCAATGCTGCGGTGTTGGCATTTTTGCTGGCCATGCTTGCCGCAATTATTGTGATTTTAAGATGACTGAAGCCAAGTCGTCCGCGCCACGCATATCTGAGTGGCCTGCGCCACAAGGCGGCGTGCTGAGTGACGCGGCGCTGCGCGCATATGACGAAGCCGGCGTTATAATTTTGCGCGGCTTCGCCGACCGGGCGGCGTGTGCAAACCTGCGTGAACGTGCTTTGGCGCTGGTCGCAGCGTTTGAACCAAGCGAGCGGGCGAGCGTGTTTTCCACTCGTTCGAACGCACAAGCATCGGATGCGTATTTTATTGAATCCGGGGACGCCATTCGGTTCTTTTTTGAAGAAGACGCATTCGACGCTAAAGGCGTGTTGTTGCAGGCAAAGGAAAACTCCATCAACAAGACCGGGCACGCCATGCACGATCTCGATCCGGTATTCGACGCTTTTTCACGTACCGATGCGCTTAAGCGGTTGGCCGCATCGCTGGGCTTTCAGTATCCGAAGCTGGTGCAGTCAATGTATATCTTCAAACCGCCCGGCATCGGCGGTGAAGTCGTATGCCACCAGGATTCGACATTTCTTTACACGGAGCCGGAGACGTGCGTTGGCTTCTGGTTCGCGATTGACGATGCAACGCTGGAAAACGGCTGCATGGAATTTCTTCCAGGTGTCCATCGTCAGCCATTACGAATGTTGAACCGCCGTAACGCCCAAGGCGGAACCGAGACCATTGCTTTGGATGAAACACCATTCCCAGATGTCGCGTCGGTTGCCGTGCCCGCCAATCAAGGCGACCTCGTCATTTTCCACGGGCGCACGCCGCATATGAGTGGGCCAAACCTCTCCGCGCGCCCGCGCCACGCCTATACTCTACATATCGTTGAAGGTAATGCACGGTGGCCTGCGGAGAACTGGTTGCAACGGCCGGACGACTTTCCATTTCGCGGATTTTAATGGACCCGCTGCCGCCACAAGGAACGCCCGAAGCCTATTTCTTTTTCTGATCATAACGCACTTTCGCGATAGCGTAGCCGATTAAAACGCCGGCCGTGAGACCGATAAACAGCAACGGCGTGCCTAGCGTTTCAAATTCGGAGACAAATTGTTGAAGCGCGCTGAACGATTCCAATTGTGGCGCTGCTTCTTCTTCAGGCATGTCGCATCTCCATTTGTTGCGTGTCGTGAAAGGCGCCGTTGACCCCCCATGACGGAGAAGGTGTGAGTGCGTTTAGAAAAGGCAGATCGAAAGCGCCGCAAAGCTTTCCCGATCCGTCTGTGGGGCATGGCGTTATGCTTTCATGGCGGCGACGAGATCGCCGAGGGCGGTTTCGATCTCGACGAGCTCTGATCGCAGATAGGCGATAAGCGCGCTGGTTTCCTCAAACTCGGCCGAGCTTATGCTCGGTTTCATATCGATAAGTTCGCCTTCGGCGCGGTTCAATTCCTGGCGGGCTTCATCAAAAGCTTCAGCAACGGTTTCCTCTACAGACTTGCTGGCTTCAGAAAGGGCGACTGCCAGTATGGCCGCCGCTTCTTTGGACTTAGCTGCTTCGGCTCGTGCGTCCTCGATCTCCTGGATCGCGCCGGCAATCTCCACGCGGGCTTCTGCAAGTTCAGCGCGTAGCTCGGCGATTTCGTCCGCATCCATAGCGATCAGGCCGTCCAGAAGGTCTTCATCGCCAAGGTTGAGGTTGAAATCCTCGATGCTGATATCGCCGAATTCTGATGCGTTCGCTGCTGGCGCAAGGGTGAAAGCGAGCGCGGCTGCGCCTGCGATCAGGGCGGTTTTGGCCGAAGTCATCAGTCCGCTTTTGTTCAATGAAATGCGTGACATGTCGTCTTTCCTTTTCTTTTATAAATCCGGCGCGCCAATTGGCGCGTGGTGGTCAATAAAAGGCGAAGCATTGTTTTTTCGCGGCAGTGACGCCGGCGTCGTTAAGCGGCGCGCATTGGGTTTCGCCATTTACGGGCAAACCGTGGTGAAGTGGATCAATACTGGCAAGGCGTCTTGCGGCGAAGCGTTTCACAAAGGCGGTGGACGCTCACACACTCGTGACATATGGGGCGCAACGGGGCTCTTTTCGGTCCGGCAAGCGAGCGCCAAGTAAGCGCTCAAATCCGCCCTGAGGCGACAGACGGCGCCAGACAGCAAAATAGATGCGGTAAGGAGTAATGATGATCAATATTCGAAAAAGCGCCGACCGCGGACACGCTAATCATGGCTGGCTGGATGCACGCCATAGTTTTTCGTTCGCTGGATATTATGACCCGCGACATATGGGTTTCCGTTCCTTGCGCGTGATCAATGAAGACCGGATCAACCCCGGCGCCGGTTTTCCAACCCATCCGCATGACAATATGGAGATCATTACCTATGTTCTCGAGGGGGCTTTGGCGCACAAGGATTCAACCGGCGGCGGCGGCGTCATTACGCCGGGCATGGTGCAATATATGTCAGCCGGTAAAGGCGTTACGCATTCCGAATTCAACGCATCCCAAATTGAAGCTCTTCGGCTGTATCAAATATGGATTGTTCCAAATAAACGCGGCGGCGCGCCTCGTTATGAGGAAAGAAAGATTGGGGCGGCGCGCGAAGGCCGCTTGAAACTTGTCGCGTCCGGCGATGGCCGCGACGGCTCGTTCAAAATTCTCCAGGATGCGGATCTATACGCGTCGATTATCCGTGCCGGCGAGGCGATCTCTCATGATTTTCGGCCGGGTCGTGGCGGATGGCTGCAGGTCGCGCGCGGCGCGTTGGAACTGTCAGGCGGCTCGATCATGCAGGCTGGCGATGGAGCGAGGATCGATGATGTGGCGACGCTTGCCTTGAAAGCGCTCGCGGATGCTGAAATTCTCCTGTTTGATTTGGCTTGAAAAGGCGCCACATAAAGCTCAATGCTCAGCGAATTATACACTGGCGGCGTTCTTGATGCGGCGGCGGCAATCCCGCCGGCCCGCCGCCTTGACGCGCCTCAGGCATCGAAAACGAAGATCAGCCGGGTTTGCGGGTCCGAGGTGACGGTCGACTTGTCGCTTGAGGGCGATGTCGTTTCCGAGTTCGGCATGGAGGCGCGTGCTTGTGCATTGGGCCAGGCTGCTGCATCGATTGTTGCGCGAAATATAATTGGAGCGAGGGCTGGCGAGCTTTACGCTCTGCGAGACGCAATGCGTGAGATGCTCAAAGACAATGGCGCTCCGCCTTCCGGCGAGCGTTGGGAAGACCTTTCCGTGCTCGCGCCGATTCGCGATTATCCACAACGCCATGCATCGACCTTACTGGTGTTTGAGGCTGTATGTGATTGCCTGGACCAGCTTCGAAAGAGGCAGGACTGACGACGTGAGAGGCGGCGGACAGGCGCTGCCCTCGGCATGGCTTGAGGGCTGATGTCAGGCGGCGGCTTCCTGTGCTTCTGACGCATTCGCGCTGGTTGCTGCTTCCGCTAACACCCAATCCTTGAACGCTCTGACTGTGGCCGAATTCGATTTCGACGGCGGATGCACGACGTAATAGGAAAATTCCGTGGGCGTTGTAAGGTCGAAAGGAATAACAAGACGCGCGGCCTCAAGGTCGGCAAGCGCTAGCGCCGACTTTGCGAGGGCAACGCCTTTGCCGGCGACCGCCGCTTCAATGACAAGGCTCGATTGGTTGAACTTCAATCCTCGCTCGCCCTCTTTGTGACAAACGCCGGCGGCTTTCAGCCACATTGGCCATGTCGGGCAGCCGGGATCTTTCTCCGTACTTGCCTCGTGCAGGAGTGTGTGATGCTTAAGATCTTCAGGCTTGCGCAACGGGTTGTCGCCGGTGAGGAGTTGAGGGCTGCAAACCGGTACGATTTTCTCCGCCATCAAATGTTCTGTGATGAGACCGACATATGCGCCGGCGCCGTATCGAATGGCGACATCCACGTCATCAACTGCGAAATCAACGACATTCATGTCTGCCGACACCCAGACGTCAATTTCAGGGTGGAGTTCTTGAAACTTGTCCAGACGCGGCACCAGCCATTTGGATGCGAAAGAGGGGGCAACCGATACTGTAAGCCGACCGGCGTCAGCCTTTTTAGCCAGGATTTGCGCGGCTTCCGTGAGCTTGTCGAACCCTTCACGCAGGATCGGCAGGCTTGCCTGCGCCTCGTCAGTTAATAGCAGCGTTCGCTTGTGGCGGCGAAAAACCGGTATTTGCAAAAAATCTTCCAAGGCCTTGATTTGCTGGCTGACAGCGCCAGGCGTAACGTGCAATTCATCAGCCGCTTTAGTAAAGCTTAAATGACGAGCTGCGGCTTCAAAGACTCGAAGTGCATTTAAAGGCGGTATTTGTTTCATTTCGTAGCCCTCACGCATGGCGAAGGGTTCTATATAGAGTTAGTAAAACTAAAAAATCAAGATCTCAGCCAATTCACTGATATGTGATATGTATTATAGGTTGGCTAATATTGCGGCTTTTCATGGGCATGCATGGCCCTGGTCAGCTATCCTAATAATATCCCAAGAAATAATCGATTGAGCGAAGGAATTCCGGCTCATAGGTTTCGGGCTGACGTCACGCTTCAAGCCTAATCATATTTCAGTTGTTAGAAAATCTATATGAAAAGATTTCCAGCCAATATCGATCTTGCAGGCCGTCCGGTTTTGATTATTGGCGGTGGAGAAGCGGCGTTAGCCAAGGCGCGTCTGATGTTGGCCGCAGAGGCTCGGTTGACCGTCATCTCGCCGGAATTTGCACCCCTGACGCGTTCGGCGCTTGTTGGTGTGGCGCAACTGATCGAGCGTGAGCCGACAGTTGCCGAAATTGAATCCTCGATCATTGTTTTTATCGCCGATATCGATTCGGCGAGCGCCAGGCGTTGGGCGGATGTCGCGCGTATGAGTGGCGTGCTTTTGAACGTCGTGGATCAGCCAGCGCTGTGTGATTTTACGACCCCGTCAATCGTCGATCGCGGCCGGGTGACGATATCAATCTCTACGGTTGGCGCCGCACCGGTGCTTGGCCGGCGGCTGCGTGCTGATATTGAGGCGATCTTGCCTGCCCGTATTGGCCAACTTGCTGACTTTGCCGATCGTTACCGCGACGCGGTGAAGGGCAAGATTCCAGTTGCTGAGCGCCGTCTATTCTGGGAACGGTTTTTCGATGGGCCGATCGCCGCGCAAATCTTGGCGGGCGCGGACGCCGGCGCCGACACACATGAAAAAATGCTGGAACTCATCAACCGCCCCAATGTGGTTGAGAGAACGGGCGTCGTGCATATTGTCGGCGCTGGTCCAGGCGACCCTGAGCTTTTGACGATCAAAGCATTGCGCCACATTCAGCATGCAGATGTTATTCTTTATGATCGCCTGGTAAGTGAGGGTATCTTGTCGTTGGCTCGACGCGACGCCGAATTGCTATACGTCGGCAAAGCGAAGTCTGACCACTCTGTGCCGCAAGGAGATATTGAGGCGCGGATGGTGAGCTTCGCGCGCGAAGGAAAGACGGTCGTCCGCCTGAAAGGGGGCGACCCATTTGTTTTCGGTCGCGGCGGCGAAGAGCTTGACGCGCTTCGGAGCGCCGGCATCCCTGCCTTTGTTACGCCTGGCGTCACTGCGGCGACCGGTTGTGCGGCGGCCGCGGGTATGGCGCTTACTCATCGCGACTATGCCCAAGCGGTGACCTTCGTCACTGGCCATGCAAAAGGCGAGACGGAACCCGAGCTTGATTGGCCTGCGTTGGCGGCGCTCAAGAACACATTGGTGGTCTATATGGGCGTGACCAAGGCCGAGACCATTGCTGCAAAATTGATAGCCGAAGGGCGCGCGGCCTCAACGCCTGTCGCGGTTATAGAGAACGGAACGCGAGAAAATCAGAAAGTCGTCAAAGGCGCGCTCGGCGCGATAAGCACGATGATCAAAGCGGGCGGGATAAAGGGCCCGGCTGTTCTCGTTATCGGCGAAGTCGCTGCGCTCGCTGACGGTGAAACATTGTCAGGGCTTATCGCAAAGGAAAGGTTGGCGGCATGAAGATTATCACGGCCAATCGGCTACAGGACGGCGCCGTCATATATCTCGGCGCTGGCGATGAATGGGTCGTTTCGCAAGCGGATGCCGCGACATATTCCGACGCTGACGCAAAATCAGCACTCGGCGCCGCGCATGCGCGCGTCAAGGAAATTACCGATGCTTATCTGGTCGAGGTCGATGAGGGCGGCGCGCTATCCGGGCGCGAGCGCTTGCGCGAATCAATTCGCCGGGAAGGCCCTACTGTCCGCGAAGACCTTGCCCGGGCGGAAATCTGATCATGGCGGAACTCATGAAATCCGCCGGAAGGGCGCGCGGAGTCGCAAACATAGCGCGCGTGGCCGATATCCGGGTCGCATATGAAGGCGAACTATATTTCGCGATGGTGCCGGCGGTGCGCCGATGGAAGGCGCGCGTAAACCGAGCCCGTTCTCTCATCGAATTGGAGGCGGCCTAATGTATCGTTACGACGAATTCGACGCGACCCTGGTCGCTGAACGCGTTACGCAGTTTCGCGGACAGGTTGAACGCCGCCTAAACGGCGAGCTTACTGAAGACCAGTTCAAACCCTTGCGGCTCATGAACGGGCTTTATTTGCAGCTTCACGCATATATGCTGCGCGTCGCGATTCCCTATGGCACGCTATCTTCGAAGCAGATGCGCATGCTGGCGCATGTTGCGCGTAAATATGACCGCGGCTACGGGCATTTCACCACGCGACAAAATATTCAGTATAACTGGCCGGCGCTCGTTGATGTGCCGGATATTCTCGATGACCTCGCGAAAGTCGAGATGCATGCAATTCAAACGTCAGGCAATTGCATTCGAAACGTGACATCGGACCAGTTTTCCGGCGCGGCGGCTGAAGAGATTGAAGACCCCAGACCTTACGCGGAAATGATTCGTCAGTGGTCGACCTTTCATCCGGAATTTTCGTTCCTGCCGCGCAAGTTCAAGATCGCCATAACAGCGTCGGAAAATGACCGAGCGGCCGTGAAAGTGCATGATATAGGCCTGCGCCTCCATCGCAACGAGCAAGGCGAAACCGGTTTCGAGGTGGTCGTCGGCGGGGGGCTTGGGCGCACGCCTTATATTGGGCATACGATCCGCAAGTTCCTGCCGAAAGAATATTTGTTGTCATATCTTGAGGCGATCTTGCGCGTGTACAATTCGCAGGGGCGGAGAGACAATCTCTACAAGGCGCGGATCAAGATTCTCGTAAACGCTGAAGGCGCGGAAAGCTTCGCGAAGCTTGTCGAAGACGAGTGGGCCGAGATAAAGGGCGGCGATACCGATTTTCCGGAAGAGGAGCGCCGGCGCATCGATGCCTATTTCTCGCCTCCGCCATTTGAAACCCTCTCCAGTGAGAGCGAAGGGCTGGAGGCGCGCCGGCATGGGGATGTGGCGTTCGCGCGCTGGCTGCGCACTAATGTTGCTGACCACAAGGCGCCGGGTTACGCCGTTGTCAGCGTTTCGTTGAAGCCGATCGGCGGCGTTCCGGGCGATATCTCGGACGCGCAGATGGAAACGGTCGCCGACATCGCAGAAGAGTTCTCATTTGATGAGATCCGCGCGACGCATGAGCAAAACCTTGTGTTGCCTCATGTAAAGAAAGACGATCTGTTTGCGGTGTGGTCGGCGCTGAAAGCGGCTGAACTCGCGACCGCCAATATCGGACTGGTCAGCGATATTATCGCCTGTCCGGGGCTTGATTATTGCACGCTGGCAAACACCCGATCGATCCCGATCGCGCAGCGCATCTCCGAGCGGTTTGCCGACCTCGACAATCAGGAAGACCTGGGCGAACTGAAAATCAAGATCTCCGGTTGCATTAACGCATGCGGTCACCACCATGTCGGCCATATCGGAATTCTTGGCGTCGATAAAAAAGGCGAAGAATTCTATCAGGTGACGCTTGGCGGATCTGGCGCCGAAGACGCATCACTCGGAGAAATCGCTGGTCGCGGCTTATCGTCCGATGAAGTCGTCGATGCTGTTGAAAAGCTGGTCAGTTTCTACCGCAAAAACCGTCAGGATAGAGAACGATTTCTGGATACTTATCGGCGCCTCGGCGCGGAACCTTTCAAGGAGGCGCTTTATGCCGCTGCTTAAACTCACGGGCAACGGCCTCGCGCCAGCATTGGAAGAGCCGTTGAATGAAATCTCTCTGAATGAGTGGCGCGCGCGGCGGCCGATGGCGGTCGACGCGACGGCGTTATGCATCAACAATGATGCCTCACTCGCCGGTATTGAGGGGGATATCCATCAGTTCAAGGTCATTGTGCTTGAGTTTCCAACATTTAAGGACGGACGCGCCTACAGCCAGGCGAGACTGTTGCGCGAGCGTTACAATTATGCCGGCGACATTCGCGCGCGCGGCGACATATTGCGAGATCAGCTTCAGTACATGGTGCGTTGCGGTTTTAATGTATTTGAGTTCAAAGGCGAGGATACGATCGACGCGGCGGCAGCGCTGACGGAGTTTTCGCGCGCATATCAGTCGGCAGCGGATAAGGACGCGCCGATCTGGCGCCGGCGTTTGGCAAAAGCCGCGGCCGCCTAGGGGGAAACCAATGAGCGTTTCGTCCACAGTACTAAAAGGTGCGGATGCGCGCCCAGAGTCTGCGATTGACGGTCTGGCGTTTCGAGCGCGCCGGCTCGACTTGAAGCACTCAAGTGATGATGCGTTGGAGATATTGCGAGTTGCAATCAAGGAAGAGTTCGCTGGCCGAATTGCGCTGGTTTCATCGTTCGGTGCAGAATCGGCGGCGCTTCTGCATTTGGCGGCGCAAATTGACAGAACGGTGCCGGTGATATTCCTGGATACGGGGAAGCATTTCGCCCAAACTCTCAGCTATCGGAGAAAAATGGCGGAGAGGCTCGGGCTCACGGATGTGCGCGATATACAGCCCCATGCGGCAGTGTTGAAGGAGCATGACGCTTCGGGTGATCTGTGGAAAAACGACGCCGATACTTGCTGTGCCTTGCGTAAGGTGGAGCCGTTGGCGCCGGCGTTGAGTGAGTTTGATGCTTGGATTACCGGTCGCAAACAGTTTCACGGCGCCGGCAGGCTCAACCTGCCGGCATTTGAAGCGTCATCAACGCATATTAAAGTCAATCCGTTAATCCGGTGGGCGAAGGCGGATATTGAAGCCTATTTTGCCGATCATGATTTGCCGGCGCATCCGCTAACCGAACAAGGCTATCCGTCCATTGGTTGCTGGCCGTGCACGCACCCGGCGGCGGGCGACGATGTGCGTGCGGGGCGCTGGCGCGGGGCGGCTAAGACCGAATGTGGCATTCATGGACGGATAGCGTGAGCGCGTTTTAGTTCGCTTCCGGCTTGACGAATTTCATCACCATACGGTCTGATTCGCCAATGGCTGCATATTTTTCTTTGTCTTTGTCGCCGAGTGTAAAGGTTGGCGGCAGAGACCAGACGCCGCCTTCGTGATCCTTTGTGTCTTCGGGGTTCGCGAGAATTTCGCTCCTTCCCGCCAAGACGAATCCCGCCTCCTCCGCAATCTTGATCATGTGACTTTCTTTAACATAGCCAAGTGCGCCGGATTCTTCCGGCGTGCGGCTGCTGCCTTCGTTTTCGCGATGATCGACTACGCCGAGAACGCCGCCCGGTTTGAGTACCCGATAAAATTCAGACAACAGAAGTTTCGTCGATTCCGGACCACCGGATACCAGATTGTGAATGCTGCGAATGTCCAGCACCATATCGACACTTGAATCAGCAAGGTGAGCGGGGCTCGAACGGTCTGTTGCGTAAAAGAACGCTTTTGCGCCCGGGCCCGCAAGCTCGGCGTTCCTTTCCGGAAATGAGCGCTGCCAGCCATAAACAAAATTAAGGAATCGCTCTTGCCGATCGGCGGGCACGGCTGACAAAAATAACTCCGGATTTGCCTGTGCGGCAAGGTAAAGGCCATCTTCCTTCAGTAGCGGCCCGAGGATGCGGCTATACCATCCGCTGCCGGGGACATTTTCGACCACAGTCATATTGGGCTCGACGCCAAAAAAATTCAGCACCGCTTCTGGCTGGCGGGCCTCATCGCGGCCCCTGTCGGCGGCGGTCCTGTGGCCGTTTTTTTCCGATACGGCGTTTGAAATTGATGTAGCCGAATTGGCGCTAGCGTCTGCGCCTATGGCAAGCATGATAAGGGCGACGGCGCCGGCGAGCTTCTTTTTCTGGATCAGCACTGATTTCTCTCTGTACGAACTATAACTGAAAAGGAGCCTAGTGCCTGTGAATCAGTAATTGCAACGGGATATCAGGGGTGTAACAGAAAATTGAATGGCCAGAGCGCAAGCGATCATTTTTTGCGATCGATGGTTTACCTTGAGATCTCGAGCCGCAAAGACTGCGTCATGGCTCAAAGCTGTTTGCAAGCGTCAGCACTGATTTGTGAGAAATTCTTCGATTTTTCGCCACGCCGCCGGTTCGGTTAGCATCGGCGCATGGCCGACGCGCGGCACTTCCGCATATTCAAAGGATGGATGCGCCTCGCGCATTTTCTCGATGATCTCTGGCGTCAACAGATCGCTGATGTTGCCGCGAAGGATCAGGGTGGGGGTGTTTTTCAAGGACTGAAACGCCACCCACAGATCGGGCGCAGGGCCGACATCTGAAAAGGCTTTGGCGATGTTCGGGTCGTAGTCGAGCACCCATTTTCCGCCGTCGATTGCCTTGAATGTCCGCCGCGCGAATTCGACCCAGAATTCCTCCGTTTCGTCAGGGAACGCGACTTCGTTGATCGCTTTAATTCGAGCGGCAGCTTCACTGATATCCGCCGCCGGGCCGCCCTCTCCGACATAGCCGGCAATGCGCTGTATCCCCTCAGCCGCGAGCTCGGGGCCGACGTCGTTTATCACCGCCGCCTTCACGCGGTCCGGCGCCGCTTCGTTTGTAAGCATCGTGGTGATGCCGCCAAGCGACGTGCCGACAAATACGGCCGCCGCGATCCCAAGCGCGTCCAGCGTCTTTAATATGTCGTCCCGATAGGTCAGCGGGTGATAATTGAGATAATTCGGATCGTAGTCCGAATCCGCGCGCCCCCGCAGCGACACGGCGATAACATTTCGGCCCGTCGCGGCAATCTTTGTGGCCAATAGGTCGAAATCACGAGCATTGCGCGTGAGCCCGGGGATGCAGACCACCGGGGCTTTGTCGCCTCCCGGGTATATGTGCGCACGCATGCGAACGCCGTCGCCTACATCTATCTTGGTCGTTTCATACGCCTTGGTCACGGTGGCGATTCCTCAGCAATTGGGCTTTGCGTCTTTGGGTGGCGGGATTGTGTCCGTGGGTCTTTCGGCGTGGCGTCCTGCTGCTCCGGGGTGGTCGGTGCGATATTATAACTCAAATTGTGCGGCGCGGTAGCGGCCCCGTGTTAGCATCTTATTAACCAAAGTTTCGAGGTTGTTAATTTTGAATAGCATGTTGTTGCTAAATTGATACGCCATCAGAACATTCTGTCCGCCTCGCACGGCCACGAGTTGACGCCCCGAGCCCGGCGGAAATAGGTTTTATTAAAGGCGGGGGAACCGCCCATTTTGCCTAAGGCGCGAGAGCAAAGTGCGCCGAATTGATAAACGGCCTGTAGTGACGCCGGTTTTGTCGGGCCGCGGGCCATTTGTAGCGTACCGAAAAAACAGAATTCGATCGGGCGAGCCGTCAGCCAGGCGGCGTCTCCATCCGCCTGCAGTGAATGTTTTGCGTACCAGCTGCCGGCAGGTCGAAGGTTTCTTCTACACCGGAGGGTACAATGAATAAAACGGATATGACGAAACGCCTGCTTCGCACGACAGTGTTGTCAGGGATGGCGACCGTCCTATTGACGCCCGCCTTTGCCCAAGATGACGTGGAACAAGTGCCTGATGCGGCCGATGTGGCGGATGCGGAGACGGATGACACGATAGTGGTCACCGGTTCACGCTTGCGCAAGGACGCCTTTAACAGCCCATCGCCGTTGACGACCTTGGATATCGAATCCAACCGTCAGTTGGGCATCACTGATATTGGCGAGCTATTGACGCGGTCGGTGGTTTCAAGCGGCCAGCAGATTGACGGCACGCTGAACACAAATGCCGGGAACTCGAACGCGACAGAAGCGCCGCCTGCTGGAGGCACCGGCTCATCGAACGTCAACCTTCGCAATTTGGGGCCGGAGCGGACGCTGATTTTGCTCAACGGTCGTCGCCTTGGTTCGACCGGCGTGCGCGGCGCTCCATCGCAACCGGACTTGAACCTGATCCCGTTCACGCTTGTTGAGCGGGCTGAGGTCGTTACGGAAGCGGGCTCGTCAATTTATGGTGCGGACGCGGTGGCGGGCACCGTCAACCTCATCCTCAAGACGGATTTCGAGGGATTTGAAATTTTTGCTTCGGGCGATGTGCCGGAGCATGATGGCGGACGTCACTATCAGGTCGGCTTCATCGCCGGGGCTCAAGGCGATCGGGCGCGAATATTATTTGGCGGTGAGTATTCCGACCGCAATCGTGTTTCCGCAGGGCAGAGAGCGTTTTCAGCTTTTGAAACCGATATCGAAGTTGATGCGAATGGCAACATTTTCGATGCACCGATCAATGGTTTCTTTGACAATAACGGATTTGACGAGAATTTCGACGTCATCTGTTACCAGCCAGGGGCCAATAACGGGACAGACCCGGCGGACTTTACCAATTGCGGCAACCTGACGCCGCCGGCTGGTTTTGAAGATCTCGGCGACTCCAACTTTATTTACTTCCCGCAATACAATGACACATTCGAGCGTCAGCAAGCTGATTTGATACAGCCGCTCGAGCGATTGTCATTGTTGACGAATGGCGAAGTGGATCTCGATTGGTTCGGCACGAACAACCAGTTCTATTTTGAGGCGCTGTACACGAATCGGCAGCAATTTGTCCGTGGGGCGATTGAACAGATTTTCCCGACCGTTCCAGGTATGATTGATGTTCGAGATTGCGATCCTGGCGATACAATTTGTCCAGGCGCGCCGGTGACCGGCCAAGTGGACAACCCACTCAACCCGTTTGACGGGTTCTTCATTCCAATTGTCACATTGGAAGACTTGCCTCAGACATTTGACGTGGAGTTGCAGCAAGTCCGTTTCGTGACCGGGATGCGCGGCGATATTCCGAGCGGTTGGTTCGGTCAGAATGAATGGACCTGGGACGCCTATTTCTCATATGACCGCGGTACCGGTCACGTCGCCCAGCCGATCCTGTTCGAGCCGCATCTCGCGGCAAGCCTGAACTATTACATCAATGACGAAACAGGCGAGGTTGTTTGCGATCCAATTGCGCCAAACAGCGATGTCTTTGGTGTGACGACGCCAACGGACTGCGTCGTTTTTGATGCATTAAACCCGTCGATTTTCACGGGCGGACCGAATGGCGACGGGGCTTTCTCGACGCAAGCTGAGAAAGACTATCTTGTCGGTAATCGGACGAACCGGACAGCGATCGAGCAATATATCGCGTCGGCCTTTGTTCAGGGGCGTTTGTTCAGCATCAAGGGCGGCGGCGACGTCGCGGCGGGCGTCGGCTTTGAGTATCGCAAGGACATTATCGATTCTCAAAACAGCCTTGCCGGCGTCCTCGGCCTCAATGTTGCGGAAAACCCGGTTCCCGAAGGCAACACGATCGGCAATCGTAATTTCGTCGAGTTCTTCGGCGAAGTCGACATTCCGTTGATCGTCGGTCAGCCGGGCATCGAATTGCTGAATATTGATGGCGCTGTCCGTTATACGGATGAATCAAACTTTGGCAGCGACGTAACTTATCGTGGCCGATTGCAATATCGTCCGGTCGATTGGTTTGGAATTTCCGGCGGGTATGGCACCTCGTTCCGTGCGCCGAACCTGCGTGAACAATTCCTTGCCGATCAGGGCGGCGGCGTATCCGGCTTCCTTGACCCGTGTAATGCTGCCAACATCGCACAATCTGTGACTCAAAATGGCGATGGCGATCCGGATGTTCAGTTGGTCATCAACAACTGTATCGCAGATGGCGTGTCGTTCACCGATACGGATATGAACGGCAATCCGGACACGACCCTGCTCGGCTCTGCCGGTACGGTCACCATTCCCACGACATCAGGCGGCAACTCGGATCTCGAGCCGGAAACATCGCGGACCTATACGATAACGGCCTCGATGAGCCAGCCATGGTTCGAAGGGTTCAATTTCGACCTGGTGGCGAGCTATTACGACATCAAGATCAAAAACTCGGTTGAGGAGCCTGGGGCGGGGTTGATCCTGGCGAATTGTTACAGCGATCCGGATTTCCCGGGCCTGACAAGCCCGTTCTGTTCGCTGCTGTCGCGTAATTCGGCAGCCGGGCCGGAAAGCCGGTTCCTGCGGAATATCGACCTTACCTTCTTCAATATTGGCGAGCTCACCGCACGCGGTATTGACATCAATTCGCGTTTCGACACCGACCTGCCGATAAAATTCAATGGCGAGCCGGTGAACTGGTCCTTGTCGACTGCAACATCATATGTTCTTGAGCAGGAACGCGAGCAGTTCGATCCAAGCGATCGTGACGATGATCTGAACGAGATCGGGTCGCCAAAGTTCCGGCTCAATGTCGACAACAAGCTGGTCTTCGGAGAGTTCTCGCTGATTTCCGAGCATCGCCGGATTGGTCGCCAGTTTGAGGATGTGACGGAATCCTTCCGCGACAACCCATTCTTCACGGGTATGCAGCTCACGCGCGACCTCGATTTCGTGGGGGCGGTCTGGTACCACGATGTCGCTGTTACCTGGACGCGCGACAACTACTCATTCTCGGCAGGCGTCAATAATGTCGCCGACCGGGAGCCGCCGCTGATCGACAACTCGGAAGGGCCAAACAGAAACAACGCGGTTTCCTCGACTGGGTATGATTTCTTCGGCCGCACTTTCTTTGTAACGGGACGTGTTACGTTCTAACGCGGCAAAATAA
Source organism: uncultured Parvularculaceae bacterium (assembly GCA_947259375.1). GTDB lineage: Bacteria > Pseudomonadota > Alphaproteobacteria > Caulobacterales > Parvularculaceae > Hyphococcus. The sequence goes on from CAMYLZ010000026.1 coordinate 50,241, forward strand.
GCTGAAAAGAAATGGCGCGCTTCAAAGCGCGCCATTTTTTTATCTGCATTTTTTATCTGAAGGAAAGATTTGCCCGGATGCGCAGGACTCGAACAGCGCAAGATTCGTTGCTTGCTTTTGCGGCTGTTCGCGATTGTTGTGTAAATGCCAGAGTGCCGGTTGGCGGTGGTGTGACGCCTAACGCAATCGTTCGACGGTGATGGTGATATTGGGGTCGCTGATTTCCATGCGATACCCGGACAGCGCGCCCCGCCGCACCTTGACGTCAGGCCGTTCGCCCTCACGAAGCCGCACTTTGGCGCTATCGGATGAGCGTTGCGCCCAAACTTGGCCGTTTTCGAGTACGATTATGAGCCGTCCCGTGGCCGTGTGGGCGAAATCTACAATGCGGCTCTCGGCGGCGCTTTGGCGAATCCGTTCGCGGCGTTCTTCTCGGCCTTCTTTCGTTTCGCGTTCTTGCCGGGCGATCACCTGTTCAGCCCCCAGGCCGGAGGGCGCAGCCTCGGCCTCAGCAGTGGTTAACGTTTCCTTGGCGCCGGCGGTCGCTTCGCTCGACGCGCTTCGCGCCTGTGAGGCGTCGCCTGAGCCGGCGTCTTTACCAGCTGCCTGGCGTGTGGCTTTTTCTCCGGCGATCAGTTGGGTGATTGCGTTTTCCAGGCACTCGATCCGTTCACTTTTGCCGCTTGATTGCTCACGGCAATAGCTGATCGGATCTGTGGGTTGAAAATGAGCGCTGGCGCTTAGGGGAAGGGCTCCCCCTAATCCGCCAATGAGAAGAGTGGCTATCTGCTTCACGAATTGTCCCTCCCGGCATCGATCTGCGAATTGCACATAGGTTTGGCGCCCAGCGCCGCATCTTCTTTCATTTCTCTGGGCGGCCCCATGGCAAAGGCTAACACCCAAATAATGATCGTTTTCGCTCAAATTTACAAGGAGTTAGGCGTGCGCGCGCCAATGATCGACGGCAGGAATCTGCGGTGATCCGGCGCATCGAACTTCCTGCACTGGGTTAGAAGGCGATCAGCGACGGGCTGGAGGAATTTGGTTCAGGCGGCTGCCTGTTCAGGCAGTCCTCACCATTCGATGACCAAAGGTGACAATCACGTTTTCGTGATTATGCGTTACCAATTTTGTGAAGTGAGACAAAAACCATCCGGATAAAGATTAAAAATCTGCTGAAAACAAAGGGATTAAAGTGATTTTTCGATCCTAAGTTTTCGGCAAAGTCCCATGTTGCGGATTGGCCACGGGGCATTCGTGAAAGCCGTTCAGGCCGGCGCGCCCGCGTTGACGGTTTTGTGTGCTCACACCTAGTCTCGCGAACATCGCAGGCTTTTTATTTAAGAATGAAAAACCGCGAGCTCTGCCCTGAGGGCTGGGTTACACCGACGCGGGGCGACCGCAAGTTTGAGTATCTGAGGGGTAAAGCGACTCTTTAACTTTCATCCAAAACAACAGTTAGTCAGAGTCCGGAGGACATTAATGACCAAAACTATCCGATCTCGCGCTCTATTGGGCGCGGCCGTGGCGGCGCTCGCGCCGGCGGGACTACTGACAGCGACATCGGTGATTGCACCGGCCGCTGCTCAGGACTACACATCTGGTGGTATCGACGGGTATGTCGTCGACGCTGCGGGCAATCCGGTTGTGGGGGCAACGGTTGAGGTTACGTCTCAAGCGCAAGGCTTCTCGCGTACAGCGTCCACGTCAGGATCAGGCCAGTTTCGTTTCACAGGGTTGCCGCAGGGGCGTTACGACCTGCGTGTGACGTCAAGTGCGGGTTCAGCAACGCTTACCGACGCACGTGTTTCCGCCGGTACATCTTCGGATTACAATATCGCGCTGGGTGCCGCCGGTGATGAAGTCGTCGTTACCGGTACACGCCAAAACCTTGACTTCGCGAATACCACAGTTGGCGTTAATATCGACCTGGAAGATCTGGTTAAAGAAGTTCCGATCGGCCGCGACATCACGTCTGTGACGCTTTTGGCCCCAGGCACTGTCCTCGGTGATTCCTCGTTTTCCTCACTGGCCAATGGCGGCCAAAACTTGCCTGCGATCGGCGGTTCTTCGGTTGCGGAAAACGTTTATTATATCAATGGCCTGAACCTTACCAACTTTGATAACGGTCTCGGTGGCTCGATCGTGCCATTCGAGTTCTACAAGTCGGTCGAAGTTAAAACTGGCGGTTATCCTGCAGAGTTCGGTCGTGCGACGGGCGGTATCGTCAATGCGGTTACCAAGTCTGGTACAAACGAATGGAAGGGTGCAGTTCACCTGAACTGGTCGCCGGACGGGTTGCGTTCGGATTCGCCAGACACCAACGCCGCTGCTAATCGTGCGGATGAAGCTGATCTCTTTGATGCGATCGTTGAAGTCGGCGGGCCGATCATTAAGGACCGCTTGTTTGTATACGGCCTCGCTGAATTCAATGACAACCGCACAGTCAATGCTTCCAATCGTTCTAACAATGCGGTTGTTGACACTGCAGATGATCCGTTCTGGGGCATCAAAGTCGATGCATACCCCCATGATGATCACCACTTTGAGTTCACTTATTTCGACACAGATAGGAAGACCACGCGTCAAGTATTTCCGTTTGATAGCGCCGATGGTAACAAAGTCGACACGGCGTTCGGAAATGCGTTGTCAACGACGCAATTCCGCAATGGCGGCGCGAGTTTTGTCGGAAAGTACACCGGCCAAATCAACGATTGGTTGACGGTTTCAGGTGCGTATGGTCAGAACGACGACCGTGGTGAACAGATTCCTGGCTCAAGCCTTTCTCGCGCCGCAGACGTTCGTTCTGGTTCAACAATTGAATTAAGCCCGAACACAACCACTAGCGTTACAGCCCCGCGCACGACAGAGCGTGAGTTTATCCGTGCGGATGTTGATGTGCTGTTCAGCCTGTTTGGCGATCACCATGTACGGGCAGGATTTGATAAAGAAAATCTGCAATTCAATCGAACGACCATCCGAAACGGTCCGTCCAATGGCCAATTCGGAGCCACGTATCCGGTAGACCCTGCGGGCAGCCTTCTCTTCGTCTATCGGACGGCCTCTGCAACTGATACCCGCATTGGCGGCACATCGCCGATCGTTGCCGGTGATGAGTATGTTGAACTCAACTACTTCAATTCAGGCGGCTCTTTCTCGTCTGAAAATACCGCCTATTACATCCAGGATGAGTGGGATGTTACTGATCGGTTGACACTGAATCTTGGTCTTCGCCTTGATCAATTCAGCAACCGGACGGCCGATGGTTCGGAATTCGTCGATTTCAATAAGGAATTCGGACCGCGTCTCGGCTTCTCTTATGACGTCTTTGGTGACGGCCGTACGAAGTTCTTTGGCAACTATGGCGTCTATTACCTACCTGTTGCTTCGAACACGGCCTTCCGTCAGGGTGCGCAGGAGTTTTTCTTCCGCGAATTCTGGACATTTAGCGACATCGATGGCGACGGCGTTCCGACGCTCGACACCCAAATTACGGGTTTCTCGAGCGATACGGCATGTCCGTTTGGGCTAACTTCGGGAAGCTCGGGCAATGGCTGCCAGGTAACTGGTGATGGATCTGTTCAGGATCCGACAGCGTCAATCTCTCGCAATCTTGAAGCGACGAAGGAACGTGAGTTCCTTGTTGGTGTCGAGCATCAACTCAACGACCTCTGGACTGTTGGTGTTACCTATCTGCATCGCGATCTCGTTGCAACGGCTGAAGACGCTGCGGTTGATGATTACATCAATGCTTATTGTGATGACCCCGCAAATGGTGTTGATCAGAGCGTAACGGATTGTTCGTCAATTTGGTCTGGTTTCCACCAATATACGATTATTAATCCGGGTAGCGCTTCAACAATCACATTCAACGAGTTGCTGCCGGGCGAATCTGAGCTGCGTACTGTGACGTTTACTGCAGATCAGCTTGGGTTCCCGAAAGCGACGCGTAAATATGACGCCATCCAGCTTTCGTTCAATCGCGCTTTTGACGGCAAGTGGAGCCTGCGTGGTTCCTACACCTGGTCGAACAGCCGCGGTAATACGGAAGGGTATGTCCAGTCTGACTTCGGTCAAACCGATGCGGGCATCACCCAGGACTTCGACAAGCTTGGCTTCCTGGATGGAGCTTTCGGCAAACTGCCGAACCACCGCGCACACGAGTTCAAATTGTGGGGCGGTTATCAGGTAACCGAACAATTCTCGGTTGGCTCGAATGTCTCTGTTCAGTCTCCGCGTAAGTTTGGTTGTTTTGGTTTGTACCCGCTTGACGGAGTGGGGCTCTTTGACGAGGCTTTGCGTTCGCCGGATGGTCCGGGTGTGGGTCTGAACCTTTATGGTGCAGCTTCGCACTATTGTACGGAAGCGGCGCTCGGCATCTCCGACGATGACACAACCAGCGTTCGCGTTCCGCGTGGAACGGGCCCCGACGGCGATTGGATTGCCAACGTTGACGTTGCCCTACGCTATAATTTGGAATTGCCGACAGGCAATAACCTGACGCTTCGGGCTGACGTGTTCAACTTGTTCGCGTTTGATGGCGTGAACACACTTGACGAGTTTGGTGAAACGGGTGGCGGTTCCGCTCGTCCGGACTTCGGTACTCCGTTGACTTATCAGCGGCCGCGTTCGGTTCGGTTTGGTTTGGATATTGCTTTCTAAATCGAGCTTTACGATACGGAAAAAGGCGGCCCTTGGGCCGCCTTTTTTTGTCTTACTTTAGCTTAAACTCATTAAATTCTGGATTGTCCAAAAGCCAAGCTGATTTGGATTAAATGCTTTCGTCAGTATAGGCGTCACGGAATGGTGCTAAGTGACTCTTGTAAGCGGCGGAAGCGCCGACTTGCCGCGTAGAGATGGGGTTGCGCACCTGTGCAACGCTCGCAGTCAATACGGGGCGCTTTTTTTGTTGATGAGGACGGAACACATCCGTTTCCCTGGGTAGGTCGACAAAATCTAGAATTCTTTCGATCCATGGTGTTGGGTCTGTGACAAGGTCTTCATAGGAAACGGTGAGAATACGGTCTGGAAATAGCCCAGACCAATGGGCGTGCAGCCTGTCATCACATTTGAAATAATGACCGATATCTTCGAGCGACCATGCCCATTTAATAGTCGAGGCGAAGTAATTTCGAAAACAGGATAGGGCTGTATCCTCGGGGTCGCGTCGCAACCAAACCACTTTGGCGTTCGGCATTGAGTGAAGGATAAGCCCCATGAATCGTGAGTGATTTAATGTCTTATCCACAATCCGACCGTTGGGGCCGAATCGTTGAGTTAATAATTCGAGGTAATCGGATGCTAAAGCGCCCCATGGGTCGGGGGTGTTCTTTGCACGGAGTTGGTATTTTATGGCTCCATCAAATGAGTAGTCTTGAGTGGGAATTAACGCCGCACGAAACAGATTTAATTCGGCTCCCCCTGAAACTTTTGAGTGGCTTGTAAGAATCTGTTCAACAAGTGTTGTTCCGGATCTGGGCAATCCCGTTACAAAAATCGGCCTGTCGCTCATGCAATGCGATGGCGTCAATTGGGTGAGGTTTTCTCGTGTGAAATCGCGGATCAGAGCGTTGGTGAAGTCGAAACGCTGATGTGCATCATATGGATATTCTATCCGTTTAAGGGCCGCGCCTTCGCTGAATGCTTGAAAGGCGACGTCGTAGTTTTCGCAGTCATGATGTGCTTTGCCAATTGCGTATAGGAACGGCGCATAGCTGCTAGCTGGCTGCCCATTAAATTTGGGGGCGAGTGTTTTAAGGCTCTCATAGTCGGCATCGCTGGGTGAAAAACGTTTGATCATGGCCAAGGCGAGCCAGTGCTGCCCCACCATGGGCGCTTGCTTTAATGTTTGACGAATATACCGCTCAGCAGCCTCAAACTCTCCAAGTTGCGTCGCAATTGCTCCTTGCAGATGTAAGATGGCGGTTTCATGGTTGCGGCCTTGCGGAGCCAAGCTTTCGATTTGCGCCAAACACTCTTCTACCCGTCCCCGGGTTGCAAGTTCGCTGCAATAGGCAAGGAATCGTTCCAATGTTACTGGGCTGGTTGCCGCATAGCGGCGCATAGCTTCAATCGAGAGGTCGATCTCCCCCATACGGTCAGCTAGTCGCGCAATGCTCTTCCATTGTTCACCAGATCCATATGTTTCTGCCAAATATCGCCGCAAACGTGCCGCGGCTTCGCGGCGTTCAAAAATACGAAGCTGGTCTACGGCTTCGTGAGCCAGGGTGCGCATATGGTTCTGAGCCATTCAAAATAAATTGGGAATGTTGATTTCAGACGGGGCAATTTACTTTTTACCTACAGAAGTGCGTTAATGGCGTCCAGCGTAGTTTCCGCTGCTTTGAGGCTAGTTAAGCGCTAGGCTGCGCCTGTGGTTCTGGATGAAATTGCGGCGTTCGCACAATTGCCCGTGAAGGGGCGAATCTAACGACCCAAAGTCTCGTTATATTCCTGGAAAGCAGCAGTCATCAGGAATTGACCTATTTGTTACCAGGTTTGGTGATGGTAATCCGGGAAGCGGTGCTGTCTTGATGGCCAACGCGCTGTCGCCAACCGAGCGCGCTCAATACCCAAAGGTTGAATCTCTCGCGCTAGATTCTGTTGCGCATTTGACACGACTTGCTCGCGATAACGTGATTCACGATTTCATCACATTGACGTGATCGGACGTTTGGACGTAGATATCCGATCTCTGCATGAAATTGTCAAAATCCACCATGCAGGCCTGACCCCGAGGACCGGCGAAATCCGGCGCGGGAAGAGCGTAACTTTTTGTATCTGAGGGGGCTGGGCGCCACTTTTTATCAATCAAAAAACTGCAGTTAGTCAGACTTCGGAGGGCAATAATGACTAAGACTATCCGATCTCGCGCTCTATTGGGCGCGGCCGTGGCGGCGCTTGCGCCGGCAGGGCTCCTGACGGCGACATCGGTGATCACACCGGCCGCTGCTCAGGATTACACGTCCGGCGCTATCGCCGGTACGGTCGTCGACGGTTCCGGCAACCCGGTTTCGGGCGCTTCCGTTTCGGTTTCATCCCAAGCGCAAGGCTTTACGCGCTCCGCAACGACAACGTCTGCGGGCGGTTTCCGTTTGTCGGGCCTGCCAGCCGGCTCTTATGATGTCAGCATTTCGTCTTCTGCCGGATCGACGTCCGAAGAAGGCGTGCGCGTCGCTGCGTCATCAACGTCGAACTACACGTTTGTCGTTGGCGCAGCCACAGGCGATGAAGTCGTCGTCACAGGCACGCGGAAAAACCTTGATTTCGCGAATACAACAACGGGCGTTAATCTTGATGTTGAAGACCTCGTTCGGGAAATCCCCATCGGCCGCGATCTGACGTCCTTGACGCTGCTGGCGCCAGGCACAACCCAAGGCGATGATGGCTTTGGCAACCTTGCCTCGCTCGGCGGTGCGTCCGTTGCGGAAAACGCTTATTACCTTAACGGCCTGAACATCACCGATTTCAACAACTATCTCGGCTCCTCGCTGGTGCCGTTTGAGTTCTACAAGTCGGTTGAAGTGAAAACCGGCGGCTATTCGGCGGAATTCGGCCGCGCGACAGGCGGCGTTATCAACGCCGTGACCAAGTCGGGCTCGAATGAATTCGACGCCAAGCTGCATGTAAACTGGGAACCGGATGCGCTTCGCTCCGATTCGCCGGATACCTATTCGCAGCGCAATGCGCTCGATTCAGGGCGCAGCTTCGACATGATCGCCGAAGTCAGCGGACCGATTATTGAAGACCGGTTGTTTGTTTATGGCATCGTCGAGCTGAACGACAATGTTGACCGTGATTCCGGCATCCTTTCAGGAAACACGATTGTCGATACTCAAAAGAGCCCGTTCTTTGGCTTCAAAGTCGATGCCTATCCGATCGATAACCATCACCTTGAGTTCACCTATTTCGACTCAGACCGTAAAACCACGCGGACGACATTCGACTTTGATACTGCAACCGACACGTCGGCGACAAACCCGAATGGATTGTCCGAATATCGATTTGGCGGTGAGAGTTTCGTTGGCAAATATACCGGCGTTCTTACTGATTGGCTGACGATTTCTGCGGCCTACGGCAAGAACAATGATCGCAACGAACTGATTCCGTTGTTTGGCGACGCGGCAAAGCCATATGTCGTCGACCTGTCGCTCGGCGGCGTGGTTTGCGGCTTCGGTAGCCTGTGTAACGGTCAAACAACGACGGTTGAAGACTTCCCGCAATACACGCAGCGTGAATTCTGGCGCGCCGACGCGGATATGTTCTTCAACTTCATGGGCGACCACCACGTTCGCATCGGATTTGACCGGGAAGAAAACCTCCTCGTTCATGATGGAACGCGTACCGGCGGCGGTGAATTTCCGCGTGCTTACATCTACCGGAACTGCGGTGGCTCGGCGCGATGCCAAGGGACCCCGGCGCTTGGGCCTAACGACAACTATGTCGAGATCAACCACTACAAGACTGGCGGCGTGTTCGACTCCAAGAACATCGCTTACTACTTCCAAGATGAGTGGAATGTTACTGATCGCCTGACGCTGAATCTCGGCGTTCGTCTCGATCAGTTCAACAACTTCACGGCCGACGGTTCTCAGTTTGTTGATTTCAACAATCTCTGGGCGCCGCGCGCCGGCTTCTCCTATGACGTCTTCGGCGATGGCCGCGGCCGTCTCTATGGTAACTTCGGTGTTTACTTCCTGCCGGTTGCGGGCAACACCGCTTACCGTCAGGGCGCTCAGGAGTATTACTTCCGTGAGTACTGGACGTTTACCGGCGCCGACGGTGACGGTATTCCGGTTCTCGGCGACCAGATGTTGAATTGGGCGGGCGGCAATACCTGTCCGTACAATCTTGAGCCGACGTCAACAGGTGCGGGCACGTCGTCATGTAACGTGACTGGCGACGGTTCTGTCCAGGACCCGACATCGTCGATTTCGCGCAATCTGCGGGCGACCCGCGAGCGTGAAATCATCATCGGTTATGAGCATCAGCTGAACGATCTGTGGACGGTTGGCGTCAACTACACGCGCCGTAATCTGCGCACGAATGCGGAAGACGTCGCGATTGACGCAGCGGTCATTGACTTCTGTAACGACCCTGCAAACGGCGTTGATCAGTCGACCACGGCTTGCTCGTCGATCTGGACTGGTTACCACCAGTACACGATCATCAATCCGGGCTTCGACTCGACGATCGTGCTCAATGAGCTCTTGCCGGGCGAAACCGAGCAGCGCACGGTTGCGTTTACGGCTGACCAGCTTGGTTATCCGAAAGCGGAGCGCACCTATGACGCAGTCGAAGTCACCTTCGCGCGTGAATTCGACGGCAAGTGGAACCTCAATGGTTCTTACTCGTGGTCGCAGGCCAAGGGTAATTCAGAGGGCTATGTCCAGTCTGACTTTGAGCAGGACGATGCCGGCATTACCCAGGACTTCGACCAACCGGAGTTCACGGACTTTGCCTATGGCAAGCTCCCGAACCACCGCACGCACCGCATCAAATTGTGGGGTTCATATGCGGTGCTCGAGAACCTGACAGTCGGCAGCCAGGTGCAAATTTCGTCGCCGCGGCCGTTGAGTTGTATTGGTTATCACCCGCTTGACCAATTCGGTGCTGGTGACTTCGTGAACCTCGCTAATGGTTACGGCGCCGCCTCGCGTTATTGCGGCGGTCAGCCTTCGCCGCGTGGTACAGCGCAAGAAACCGACTGGCTCTACAATATGAACGCTTCGGTGCGTTACAATATTGAGATCCCGTCAGGCCAGACGCTTACGCTGCGTGCCGACGTGTTCAACCTGTTCAACCTCGACGCTGTTCAGGGTCGTAACGAAACGGGCGAGAACGCTGAGCCGCTTGATGGCCTTGGCAACACGGTCGATTGGACGGCTGATGGCGTTTGCGATGCAAGTGAGCAAGCGGCCATCAACTGTAACCCGTATTATGGTCGGGCGACTTCCTTCCAGCAGCCGCGTTATGTGCGTCTGGGTGTGGACATCGATTTCTAATCGGTCCCAAAGTTACTGCGTTATGGAAAAGGCGGCCTTTGGGCCGCCTTTTTCTTTGTGCGCTGAGATTGAAACGCGCGAAGGTTTGTACGCATTCTAAAACCGGGCTATAAGAAAGCTCCGATTGTCAGTGTCGGCCGTCTTGCAGCTTCGGGCGCGCGGTTATTTTCCGTAATAAGCTTCCCTGAAAGGCCCCATGAATTTGTCATAAGCCTTCGCGGCGCCGACCTGCTTTGCTGAAATCGGCTGGCGAACCTGGGCTACGCTTGCGGTCAGTACAGACCGTTTTTCCTGCTTGTGCGGTTCAAAAGCGGCGCGTTCTTCTGATAGGCCGACATGGGCGAGGATTTTCGCGATCCATGGTTTCGAGTCGACGACAAGCTCTTCATATGGAATTGTTAAAATCCGGTCCGGATACGCATTTGCCCAGTGATTGAAAAGGGCGTCGTCTTTTTTGAAGTACCTGGCGATATCGGTCAGCGACCACGACCATGGCAGCGGCGATGCGAAATAGTTTCGAAACACCGAAATCGCCGTATCGTCCGGATTGCGTCGCAGCCAAATGACCTTGGCGTGCGGCAATGCGTGCAATATCAGCCCCATAAAGCGTGAATGGTTCAGTGTTTTATCGACGATACGGCCGTCCGGTCCGAACCGTTGATTTAGCATGGTCATATAATCTCTGCCGACGCTCCCCCATGGGTCGTCGCCAGAAGCGCTGCGTCCCTCATAGGCGAGGGCGGCGTTCCAGGAAAAATCGCCCGCCGGCAAGAGCGCCGCGCGAAGGAGGTTTAACTCTGCGCCCCCGCTAACAGCTGAATGGCTGGTAAGGATTTGCTCGACCAGCGTCGTGCCGGAGCGCGGCAGTCCGGTGACGAATATCGGCCGCTGACTGTCACATTCCGACGGTGTCAATCGATTGAGGTTTTTCGGCGTGAATTCCGCGATCACCTGGTCGGCAAACTTGTCGCGCGCCGCGGCGTCAAAGGTTTCTTCAGTGCGCTTGACGTCCGCCCCGTCGCGATATGCTGCGAAGGCCCGGTCAAAATCCTTGATGTCGTGATAGGCTTTGCCAAGAGCATAGAAAAATGTCGCCTGACTGGTCGGCGGCGTTCCCCGAATTGAGCCGCGCAAGCGTTCCATTTCGTCAATATCAGGGTCGCCTTCGGTGAATTTCTTGATAACGGACAGGCCCAGCCAGTTTTGGCCTGTCAATGGAGACTGTTCGATCGTTTGGCGGTGCCATTGTTCGGCGCGATCAAATTCGCCGGTTTGCGTCGCCAGGGTCGCACGCAAATGGATGACGGCTGTGTGGTTTTGCACGCTCGTCGGGAGGCGATCAATTTCAGCCAGGCATTCTTTCACGCGACCATGCGTGGCCAGCTCGCTGAAATATTCCAGAGTTCGGTCAAGGGTCTGAGGCGGTGTGTGCGCATAGCGACGCATGGCTTCGACGGCAATATCGATTTCGCCAATCCGGTTTGCCAATGTAGTGACGCTGCGCCAGCTATCGCCGGGCTCCATTCGCTCTTTGAGGTGCAACCGCATGAAAGAAACGGCCGCATTGCGATCAAAACTGCGCAATGCGGCGATTGCTTCGTGGATTCGGGATTGAGGGGCGGAATGCTGCAAGATTGTGCCTAAGGAGTTCGCGCTGCAAAAAGAAAAATCCTATAGAACCGTGGGACCGCGGTCGAGCAAGACTTTTGAGCCTCAATTCGATATGCGGGGCGCGGGGTTGCGATGCGGCGCGCCGGGTTGCGGCGGCCGAAATGAACCCTGCCGCCAAAGCGCATTCGCGGGTTCTTCCGGGTCAGGTTCGGCAAAATTCAGGTAACCAAAGTATGTCGCGATGACGCGTTCTTCAATGTCGAATATCGCTTTGCGTCCATGCATGAACCGCGTGTTGTCTAGGACAATGATATCGTTCTTACACCAATCAATGGGTGCCGTGAGCCGGTCGCTGATTTCTTTGACCTTGGCCACTAACTCATTCGGAATGTGCTGGTTTCCATCAAACACCGGAAAGGTTGGCAGTCGCAAATAGTAACGCGCGAACAAGACAAAATTTCCGAAGGCGAGCGCATCGCTGAACATAGGTTTGTGCAGGGCCGGACGGCTGAAGCTGCGCGTTACGCCTCCCGGCGCCCGCGCGAAGGTGTAAGGGCATCCCGCGCGCGGATTGTTGATGGCTTGGTCGTTAGGGTTTTCGCGGCCGAGCCAATACGCGCAAACGGCGGGCGCCATGCGCTGCGTATACACCAAGCGCCGATTTTCGAATGCGCCGAACAGGTCGGAAGGCATTTGCCGAACAATCTCGATGCCGTCGCAAAGCGTAGTCTGGCCGCCTTCCCTGGGCGGGCTGACGCACCAGAAAAAACAAATATCCGGCTTCCATGGTTCTCGCGAGAGCTCGGGGTGCAGCGGAAAGGGATCGGCGCCGAAGTTGACAGTCTGGATATTGCGATCATTGTCGAGGAGCTTGCGATCGGGGCTTTCATTGAAAACGGAACTTGCGCAATATTGTGACGTGAGCGTCCGAAATCCATTCATTTCAACTGAAAAACCACGAAGCAGCATCGCGCCATGTGTCTTGTATGCCTGAATAAACTTGGATGACGGAATAGCCGACGGGTTCTCGCCCTCGGTGGCGATAAAACAGGCATAGGGTTTTTCTGGGGAAGGTGCTGTAAACTCGATCATTCGATCACTAGGAGACAATTCGTCGCCCTGGCGACATGCCGGGCGATCCGGAGCGCCAATCATGGCATAATCAAGCCGGAAAGAACAACAACCACACGCACCAACGGATTGAGACGAATGATGCAGATCAAGGAATTGTTCGAACGGCCCGACAAGTACTTGTTAGCGTTTGAAGATGCGCAAGGTGTTTTTGTGGACATGGACCGGGAGGCCTATAACCGGTCTATTTTTTGCGACATGCGCATCTCGCCAAAGTCAAAACAGGCTTTGAAAATTGCGATTGCGCCGCTGTGTGAATTTCATGAAAAAAACGTCCAGGCAATGCCCAGGGTGAGTTTCATTTTCCACGTTGCTCATTGCGGCTCGACGCTGTTGGCGCGGGCATTGGATTTAAAAGAAAGAAGCATTGTATATCGCGAACCGTTGACTCTTCGCCAGCTTGCTGTGGAGCGCGCTAGCGCCGGTTTCAAAACGCCTCAGGACTGGGATAGAAGGACGCGATTGGCCGTTCAATTGTTGGATCGCCGATATTTTGACGGCGGCCCCGCGATTGTTAAGGCGAATGTTCCTGTAAATTTTATCATTTCAGATCTGTTGGACATTACGCCAAGCCAGCCGTCGATCGTGCTTTACTTTCCACTTGAACACTATCTCTTGGCGGTTCTGCGTTCGCCCAATCACAAGAAATGGGTCGCGAGCGTCGTTACGGAAATGCAGCACGAAATCAAAAAGCGGGCGCCGCTCGATAAGAAACTCAGCATTGCGCAAGCCGCAGCGGCGCTGTGGTGGGCGCAAATTAAAACTTTTCACGAAGTGATGCTGACCCATCCGACGGTCGCCAGTCTCAACGCTGAGGACTTGTTTGACACGCCGGAGCGGGCGCTTGGGGGTGCGTTCAACCACATGCAGGTAGAGCACACCGATGAGGAGATTTGCGGTATTGTCCGAGGAGACCTGTTCTCCAAATATTCCAAGAACCCTAGCGTGGACTTCAACAATGCATCCAGGTTGGCAAGGCGAGCTGCGCTCAAGGACAGCTTGGTCCGAGAGATAGAGGAAGCGCGCTCCTGGATTGCGAACGCGACAGCGGCGGATCCGCTGCCGGCGCGCTTGGGCCGGTCGCTTGTTGGGGAAGGACCGGAATTGTTGATGCAGATTTAGCGGTTCAATCTTGTAGCGCCGCTTCGCTATCCAACACTGCGGCAGCTGCATTAACGCTTGCGGCTATTCTGAGCGCGGCCTGGACCTGGTCAGCGGAAAGCCCGCCTTTGCGAACGACTTTCTCGTGTGAATCTAGGCACATGCCGCATCCATTGATGGCTGAAACGGCAAGCGACCATAATTCAAAATCGACCTTATCGACGCCAGGATTAGCAATGATGTTCATGCGCAGCTTTGCCGGCATGGTTGCGTAATTCTTATCACTCATCAGATGCGTCGCACGGTAATAGACGTTGTTCATTCCCATGATCGCGGCGGCGGCTTTGGCGGCAGTCGCGGCTTCCGGCGACAGCTTTAAAAGCGCTTCGTCCGCAATAGCTTTGGTCACCGTCCTGTTCCCAGCGGTGAGGGCGGCCGCGAGAAAAGTCCCCCATTTTTGTTGCTCGGTGAGGGTGGTTTCGGATGCGAGCGTGCCTAGATTCAGGCGGATATCCTTGGCGTAATCCGGTATCTTGTTGCGAAGTTCGTCGATGCTCATGGCAATTCTCCTGACAACTGGATGCAAAAAGGGCGCGGCGGCGCATTCACGGCCGCGCGCGCCCTTCTGGTGTTCGTGTTTTAGAGCGTATCGCCGCCAACCGGACGATTGCAGGCGCAAAGCTCGTCAGTTTGCAGACCATCAAGAACGCGGAGCGTTTCCTGGGGATTACGGCCGACATTGAGCCCGTTGACTGTCACATGTTGAATGACATTGTGCGGATCGACCAGGAACGTCGCGCGCAGCGCCACGCCTTCCGGCGCACGAATGCCGAGCCCATCCACCAGCGATCCGGTCGTGTCGGCGAATTGCCAAGCTGGGTGCTTGTCGAGATCGGGGTGGTCGCGACGCCAGGCGAGTTTGCAGAACTCGTTGTCGGTGCTGCCGCCTAAAACCACGGCGTCGCGATCTTCGAACTCTTTCGCGAGCCGGCCGAATTCAGCGATCTCCGTTGGGCAAATGAAGGTAAAGTCTTTCGGATAGAAATAGATGACTTTCCATTTCCCCTGAAAGCTGTCTTGCTTAATCTCTTCGAAAGCAGATTCGCCATTTTCTTCATGGGTGTTGAAGCCCGGTTTAACACCGACAACCGAAAAATCGGGAAGTTTGTCGCCGACGCCTAGCATGCGTGTCTCCTTTAAATATCAATTTGAAATCTCGGCGACCCTCAGGATCGCGCGCCTTACATACCGCGCTTGGAAAATTAATCAAATAGATTATATTTCTATAATAAATCGATTATTCCGATTAAATGAGAGATCCTGAATGACCCCCTTGCCAACCTTGCGTCAGCTCCAGTTTTTTATGGCTTTGGTGCGCCGGCAATCCTTTTCGAAGGCTGCCGAAGATTGCCTTGTTTCTCAATCCACGCTGTCTTCGGCAATCAAGGAAATGGAAGCGCTGATGGACCAGCAGCTGGTTGATCGCTCGACGCGCTCTTTTGCGTTGACGCCCGCGGGCGAAGAGGTTGCGGTTCGCGCGCCGGCGTTGCTCGCCGGGGCGGAAGATCTGGTGCGTTCGGCGAGCGGTCGCCGGCCGCTAGAGGGGCCGTTCACCCTCGGTGTTATTCCGACGATAGCGCCATTTGTCTTGCCGCAGGCCGCGAGAGCGTTGAAAGCCGCTTATCCGAAATTGCAGCTTTATCTTCGTGAAGATTTGACGGCGACCCTGGCGGAGCGCTTGAGCGCGGGGCTTATCGATGCTGCAATCCTTGCATTCCCTTATGAACTGCCCGGCATTGAGTCGATTGAAATTGGCGAAGATCCATTTTGGTTTGCTTGTTCGCCGGACCATCCGCTCGCAGATAGAAAATTGTTGAAAAGAGGCGACCTTGTAGGGTGCGAGTTGCTATTACTCGAAGACGGTCATTGTCTTCGCGAGCATGCAATTGACGCTTGCGAGTTGCGTGATCGCGATGCGGCGGCGGCGTTTGGCGGCACCAGCCTTTTTACATTGGCGCAAATGGTGAAGTCAGGCCTCGGCGTGACGCTTTTGCCGGATATGGCTGTGCGCGACGGGTTGGCGAAAACTGCCGAATTGACGGTTGTGCCGTTTTGCGACCCGGCGCCCGCACGCAGGATCGGCGTCGCATGGCGGCGCGGTTCCGGGCGGCGTGAAGAGGCGAGTGCGCTTGCTGAAACGATCAAGTCGACGATGTCTTAGCCGGTTTTTCTGTTTCTGCTGACGCCGGATGCGGGTGCTTGATGGCAGCGATCTCTCCATTGTCGGACATCATGATGGCAATGCTTCGCGTCGATTGAAATTGCGACAAAATAATCATCACGGTAACCGTGATCGGTACGCTAAGAAGAAGACCGGCGAAGCCCCAGATCGACCCCCAAACGCCCAATGAGAACAAGATGATAAGGGGGCTCAAATTCAACGTTCTTCCCACGATGCGCGGCTCGACGCCATTGGACATGATCTGTTCCGCGCCGATCAGGCTGACCGCGGTGATCGCCGCCATTTTCAGGCCGCCGCCATCTGGCTGGACCAAAGATAAAAGGACGGGCAGGGTGATGGCCGAAGCCGCGCCGAAAATGGGAATGTAATTGAGGACAAATATCAACAACGCCCAGAAACCTGCGAATTGGACGCCAATAATCAGCATAATGATGTAGCTGACGGTTGCCGTCACGAGATTCGATCCGGTCTTAACCGTAATATATTGCCGAACCATGACGCCGATATCGGCTATCGTTTCGTTTATGACGCGGCGCTGTTGCGCGTCTGCGCCTAGCAGGCCAATCTTCTTGAAGATTCGCCCACGCTCAATCAGCATAAATACAAGGTATAAGAAGACGGTAATAAAGGTGAGGAAATTCGACGTCAGCGATCGCAGACTGCCCGCGGTTTGCGAAAGCAAAGGCCTGATAAGGTCAAGCGCCGATTGTTGAATCTGTGAAACGCCGCCCCATAATTCTTCTGGCAAAAATTCTATGGTTCGGAAAAAAGCGACCGCCTCGCGAGCCAGGGTGCGCAGTCGCTCCTCATAGCTTGGCCAGGAGTCGAGCAATGTTTCGACATTCGAACGAATGATTTCCACAAACAGCACGGCGCCGAGGCCTATTAGGGTAAAAGCAATGAGGTATCCGGTCCAGTCCGGCATATAATTTCCGATAACCGGAATTCGGCGAACAAGCTCCTTCAGCGTGAATATAAGAAAGCACAGGAAACCAGCAACGACGAATGGGATTAGAACGCCGCGGCCGATATAGGCAATGAAGCCAAAAAGAACGGCGATCGCCAATCCATAGAATGTTTTCGCTATACCCTGGCCGCTCTCTCGCGTCATTTACCCCTCCTTATCGAGACAGCATCGGCGATTAAGCCAATTCGGGGATTTGCGCCAGCATGGCGCCTCCAGTGCGGGCGCCCGCGCCATATTGCGCTTCTCATCAGGTCCGCCTGCGGCTAGAGAGCGTTTCATGCAGGTTACAGAAATACCCTGGCGAAACCCCTATTCCGCCTTTGCGCCGCTGGCGGGCGAGCCCTATGCGCATATGTTGCATGCCGGAGAGTTAGCCGCGACGGATCACTGGTCAATCATCACCGCCTTTCCGTCGATGGTAATTGAGGCGAGTGCTGGTGATGAAGATCCGTTCATAGGAATCGATTCGGTAATTCGTGAGCGGAGGGCCCAGCGAGCGCCGGAATACAGGCAGTTTCCATTTCTGTCTGGCTTACTGGGCTTCATCGGTTATGAAGCGGCGGAATTCATTGAGCGCGGCCTCAATCTGCCCGCCTCTGGCTATGCGGCGCCTGATATGTCGGTCGGCGTTTATGACGCTGCAGTGTTGTTTTCCCGACGCGACCATCGCGCTTACATTGCCGGAACCCATGAAGCCGCAGTCACACGGCTATACAAGGCATTGGGAAATGGCGGCGGCGCGATTGGAAAGAAAGCGCCGTTTGGCGCCGTGTCTTCAAATTTTTCACCACAAGCCTATAAGGCTGCGGTTTCGTCTGTAATCGATAATATTCTCGATGGTGACTATTATCAGGCGAATATATCGCAGCGTCTGATGGCGGCCGCGGATGAACTGGTTGATGTGTTGGCCTTATTCCAGACGGTCGCCTCTGCGAGCGACGCGTCATTCGGAGCGTTGCTGCAGCTGAAAAACTTTTCGGTAGTCTCCAATTCGCCTGAGCGTTTTTTTAAGCTGCGGCCGATGGATAACGGAAAGGTGCGGATTGTTGCGGAACCAATCAAGGGTACGCGCCGACGCGGGGGATCCAACCATGAAGATCGAAAATTGGCGCAAGACTTGATGGCTGATCGGAAAGATCGCGCCGAAAATATCATGATAGCGGATCTCATAAGGAACGATCTGTCTCGTATCTGCCGCAACGGTACAGTCTGCGAAGAGGCCGTGTGCGATTTAATGACCCTTTCAAATGTTCATCACCTGGTGTCTCGAATCAGCGGCGAATTGCGCGTAGGCGTTATGCTATCGGACATTCTAAAGGCGCTGTTTCCATGCGGATCAATAACAGGCACCCCAAAAATTGAGGCGATGCACGCAATAGCGCGACATGAAAGAATCGGGCGCGGTCCGTATTGTGGTGCGATCGGCTATATCGATGATGGCGGCGGCGCAGATTTTTCCGTAGCTATTCGTGCGATGATGGTGCAGGGGCGAAGTGTTAGCGTGCCGGTTGGCGGCGGGGTTACCTTGCGCTCGGACCCGATGAGTGAGTACGACGAGACCATCGTCAAAGCTGCGGGAGCGCTTGGCGCGCTAGGCGTTACTTGGGATTCGTTCTAGTGATCCTTGTGATCGATAATTACGATTCTTTTGTTCATAATCTCGCGCGCTATGTTCGGGAGGCTGGTCGGGAAACGCTTGTCTTGCGCAATGATGAAGTAGGCGTCGAGGCGTGTTTGGCGACAAATCCAGAGGGCGTTGTCATTTCACCGGGGCCTAAACGTCCGCAAGATGCCGGAGTATCATTGCCGCTGATCAGAGCGTTGCCCCCGACGACGCCGCTCTTGGGCGTATGTCTCGGACACCAGTGCCTGATTGAAGCATTTGGCGGGGAGACAGTTCGGTCACGCCATCCCTTGCATGGTGAAGCGAGTGAAATTCGGCATGACGGCGCTGGAATTTTTTCCGGCATTCCCTCACCAATGATGGCGGCTCGTTATCATTCGTTGATAGGGCGCATGGCTGCATCATTCGAATTGCGCCGAACCGCCGTCAGTGAGGATGGCGAGCTCATGGCGGTCGAGCATGTAAATCGCCGGTGGTTTGGCGTCCAGTTTCATCCGGAGTCCCTGTTAACGTTTCATGGAAGGCGGATCATCGATAACTTTCTGTATTATTGCCAACCTCCGGTGGATGCATGACTTTTTGGCTGAATGGCGTTTTTCAAAATCAGACAAATGCGATCGATATCGCTGACCGTGGCTTTCTGTTGGCGGACGGTCTTTTCGAAACCTTGCGCATCATTAACGGACGGCCCCTGTTTTTTGAGCGTCATATGTCGCGCCTTCATAAGAGCGCCGCAGCGCTCAAGATAAACATTCCGTTTAAGGAAGAAATAATCAGGGCCGCTATCGAAAAGCTGGTTGGCGTTCATGTCCGGGCGGGCTCGGCGGCGTCGGCGCGCATAACGTTAACGCGGGGCGTTGGTGATCGCGGGCTGGGGGCGCCATCGCCTGAAATCGCGCGCAGCACTGTTTTAATCACCGCCGAGGAAGCGCCGAGTCCGGCTGAGGGGGCGGCGAAGATTATGGTCAGCCGGCACAGGCGCTGCGCGGCTAGCTTCGCCGCACGACACAAGACCCTGAATTATATCGACAACATCATGGCGCGCATGGAAGCAGGGGAGGCGGGCGCCGATGATGCGGTGATGCTGAATGAATATGGGCGTGTGGCTTGTGCGTCGGCGGCGAATATATTTGTTATAACTAGCGACCTGCGTGTTGTTACGCCACCACTCGAAGATGGCGCGTTGCCAGGGGTCGTACGCGCTGTTCTGCTTGAGGCCGCAACCCGAAAGGGTGTGGGCATTGCTGAATCGTCGCTTGATGCGGATGCTTTGCAGGGCGGATTATGCTTTTTAACCAATAGTCTGGTCGGCGTGCGGCGCGCGAGGTTGGCGGGACGCCAGGCCGAAGCGTCGGGCGCCGCCTGTGACATTCTGAATGTCCTGAAATCGTGTTATGCCGAAGCGGTCAAGAAAGAATTCGGCTGCGAGTAAGGTTTTGAAACCATTTACAATAACCGAAAACCAGATTGCCAGCGTTATCGGTGCTGCATGCGCTGATGAGTTGTCCCGGCGGTTCAATCGGCATGTTGATTTTTTGACGGCCGCGACATGGGGAAGCGATGCCGCACTCGGCGCCGGCGGTCTGATGCTCGAGGGAAAGGAAAGGCTTGCTTGCGCGGCGCGCGTGGCGGCAATGTTTGGTCTTGATTCAAATCTGCTCTCCCAAAGCGCGTCAATCAAAATCGGGGATTGGGCGGCGCAAATTCATGAGGGTCTGTCGCGGAGTTTGGCAACGTTCTCATTTAAGCCTGCGGCCCGCGGGGGCGAAGACCTTTCATACAGTCACGGGGCGGATGAAATTTTTCAAGATGCGGCATCGGCTGCCAACGTTCTTTACGGTCGCCGCCGCCTTCTGTCTTTTGTAGCGCCGCACAGCCTGCTTGGTTTTGAGCTGTCGGTGCTAACACCTAATTTGCTGGGGATCGAGGCCATTGACGCGAGGGGCATGCCGCCGGAGGTTTTGACCGAGCAGCTCTTGTTTGGTGATGTCTTGGTAGCGACGCCGACATTGTGGCGTTATATGATGCATGAGCATTTAAGCGCGCCAGACAATACGCTGGCTGTATCGTTCGGCGAACCCATGGCGCCGGAACTCTATGCGGAAATGCGCAAAGGCGGCTTCGGCGTCATGCGGGAGTTGTATGGTTCAACTGAAACGGGATTGATCGCTTGGCGCGATACGCCCGGTGAGCCGTTTGTTCTCTTTGATCATTGGCAATGCAAAAACGGGCGATTATCTCGAATTTCACCCTGTGGCGGCGCGCGTGCGGTTGAGCCAATGGATGCTTTGGAGTGGTGCGGGGAGCGCAGTTTTGAACTTGCCGGGCGCCGCGATGGCGCGGTGCAGATCGGTGCTGTGAATGTCTTTCCAGGTGCCGTTGCGACGGCGATGTTAGCCCATCCTGATATCGCGCGCTGTATCGTCGAGGTGGGGCGCAGGGGTGACGGCGCCACCCGGCTGGTCGCCAATATCGTATTGGATAAGCAGATTTCGCCGACTGAGAAAACGGCGCGCGCGATCGATGCCTGGTGCCGATCCAACTTGCGGCAACAGGAACGCCCTCAAATTTACAACTTTGAATCAGTGCTGTTGGACTGACAAATTCGTTAGGCGGCCCTCGGGCTTATTCTTCATCGCCGCCCTGTGCGAGGCTCGCCGCCTGGCTGTATTTGTTTTGGACCTGCGTCGCGATGTCGTTAAATGTGGTGTTTTCATCACCAACTGTGATGGTCGCTTCACAGTTCGTCGTGCAATTATAGGTCGTGCGCGCGGCGCCGCGATGGACCGTCAGCATATCTGCGCTTGGCGTGCGGACACGGATGATCAGGTTTTTAACGGCCTCGCCACGTTCATCGAAAATGTAGATGTTGGTCAGGCCTGGCGCTTTTCCGAAAAGCAGAACATTAGTGTTGTCGCGAACGGTAACGTCTGCGATTGCCGGGTTGCCGACGACGATGCTTTGGGCTGGGTGCTCAAGCTGATATGGGCGCACTTGGTCCATCGTCAGCCAGATCTGGTCCGCAGCCTGAGCGGTCTGCGTCGAAGCAATCAACATTCCTGCGGCGGCAATAATCCTGCGCATGGGAGCGTCCTCTCGATAGGGTGTCTTTACCTTAAGCGCGAGGTGTCAAAGAAAACTTAAAAGAACCGCGCGGATGCTGCGAACCGGCGTCATTTTCCACCGTAAATTTTACCGGACCTTAAATCGGGCGCGCCAATAATTTGTCTGCCGGTGGAGTATCCAATGCCTTTAGCATCTCGAGAATCTGTCTCAGTCGATGAGAGCATCGTTGCCTCGCTCGCCTCGATAGCGCCGTTTCAGGATTTGCCGGACGCCGTACTTTCGCTGCTATGCGAGCGAAGCGAACGGCGCTCCTATAGTGCGGGGCAAACGGTGTTTTCGCTAGGCCAGTATGATGGCGGCGAATTCCTCGTGGTCCTGTCGGGCGGTTTGCGGATATCAGTCGCAGACCCAACGAACGGCGCGATGTTGATCGAAGAGATTGGACCACATCATATTTTTGGTTTGGAAATTGCGATTGCCGAGCCTGATCCGAGCAGCTTTGAACAAATTACCATCAACGCTGCGGTCGAAAGCGATGTTATCGTGATCGACGCCGCAGAATTCAAAGCCCTCGCCGGGGAACGGCCGTCTCTAATGCGTAATATCGCTGGTTTTCTCGCGGAGCAGCTTGCTGCGGTCCGTTTTAAAACAGAGGCCGCACAATCGGCGCCGGCGCAACGTGTTTACGCCGCACTGTTAAACTGCGTCGAACGCGACCGCGTTGATGGGCGGTGGCGCATCAGGAAAATGCCTAAACATCGAGAGCTTGCGGATCGTGCGGGGGTGGATGAGGCGGGTGTAGCCGAGGCTGTCGCGGCGCTTATTCAGAAAGGCGTGGCGCAGCGTGAATATCCCGGACTCATCATAAGAGATATGCAGGCGTTTAACCGCCTTGCACGATAGTTAATCCGCATTAATCATAATTAGCATACGGATAAAAAATATGTTTCCTTCATCGATTGTTTACGTCTTCCGATGAGAATGGCGAAATATGAGGGGGAAAATCTCTCTCAGCGGTGCAAGTGAAGAGTAAGCAGGAGTCGACAAATGAAAGCTCTTATCGAACGTTTTAAGCAAGACGAAGACGGCGCGACCGCCATCGAGTATGGCCTGATTGCCGCGCTTATCGCTGTCGCCATTATCGCCGGTGTTCGGGCGGTTGGCACGCAGTTGAACGCAAACTTCACGACGATCGAAACAAGCCTGCAGTAGTTGAAGCGGCTTTGTTCGCCGGGGCGGAGACGCGCCGGTGTGGAATATCGCGAAAAAGGAGACCGATAGGTCTCCTTTTTTGTTTATGTCTAACGGAGCATTAAGGCCGGGCGTCTTATGGTCGGCGGCAGGAATTGTCCGGAGGCCATAACGTGATCGCCTATCTTTTGTTGTCGGTGTTCCCTGCCGCTCTGCTGATTGCGGCGGCCAACGATATTTACGAATTCAAGATCCCGAATTGGATATCCATTGTCCTAGTGTCGGTGTACCCGGCCGCCGGGCTGGCGGTTGGCGCGTCGCCGCATATCCTGATTGAGGGGGCGTTGATTGGCGCGGCTGCGCTGGCGGTTGGATTCGGTCTCTTTGCCGGAAAGCTGGTTGGTGGCGGCGACGCAAAGTTGCTTGCGGCCTCCGCGCCCTGGCTGGGGCTCGGAAGTCTCGGAATGTTCCTGTTTTATACGGCGATTTCCGGCTTCGTATTGGCGATGGCGATGGCGATGTTTCGCAAATTGCCGATTTTGCCAGTCTACGCGCATGCGCCTTGGCTGATTCGACTGCATGAACGGAAAAAAGACCTGCCATATGCTGTGGCGATCGCTGGCGGCGGGCTGATTAGTTTTTCGCAAACGCCGTACTTCCAATTGGTGATAGGCGGTTAACAGATTCGGTTAACACAGTTTTGAGGAGTTTGGCGCACCATTGACCAGAACCATTCTGTGTGGGGATCGGATTAGTCAGGCAGGACCGTCATGAATGTGAGTCGAGTAGCTATTCTGGGTGTCGCGCTAGTGGCCGGCGTTGGGGCGTTTTTTCTCATGTTGGGCAACAACAATGAAATTGCGCCTGTACAGATCGTCGAACCGGTTCGTGAAGAGACGGTAAGGGTTCTGGTGTCGTCAAAAGACATTCAGCGCGGCCAGCGCTTGTCACTGGAAGACACGACATGGGTGGTGTGGCCCAAAAAAGCGGTAGAGCCGACATTTATCACCGACAAAGATGCAGGCGCGCGTGAAAACCTTGAGAACGCCGTGGCGCGGTCGCTCATCGTCAAGGGCGAGCCGCTTGTGAACGTTAAAGTCGTTCGCGCCGGGTCTTCCGGGCTCATGGCGGCGATCCTTTCGCCGGGCATGCGCGCGGTTACGTTGCGCGTCTCGCCAGAAACGTCGTCAGGCGGATTTATTTTACCGGGTGATCAAGTCGACATTATTTTCAGTCCTGGACGCAATGGCGGCGGTAGTGCTCGGACAATGTTTGAAAATGTTCGTGTTCTGGCCGTGAATACCGTGTTCTCGGAAAATACCGAGTCCGCTCATATCGACGGCTCGAATGTAACGTTGGAAATGTCGCCGCAGGATGCAGAAGCTTTCACAATGGCGCGCGGCGCTGGCGGGTTGAGTCTCGTGTTGCGCAGTATTTTCAAGCCGGAGACCGAACTCCAGGCGAATGAGCGGCGTTCATCAAATGTCAGCGTGATTCGTTATGGGCGCTCATAAGATTCAGTTTGACCAGGGGGTCCGAATGCCAATTCTTTCCAAGATCACGAAAGTCGGCGGTTCGTTGTTGGCTGCGTTGGTGAGCGCAGTGGCGCTGGGCGGCGCAAGCCCCGCCGCGGCGCAGTCAGGCGCTTATCCTGTCAACATCGATGTTGGCGGACAAAGCGCCGTTTCAAAAAGCATTATATTGCCGCTGGATAAGGCGGCCATTGTCGAGTTGCCGCGTGCTGCGGCGGATGTGCTTGTATCGCAGCCTTCGGTCGTCGACGCTGTCGTGCGCTCGCCGCGCAGGGTGTATCTGCTCGGCCTGGCGACAGGGCAAACCAACGCTTTCTTTTTTGATGCGCGCGGACGGCAGATTCTGAACTTGGAGATCCAAGTCGAACGCGACATGGACGCTCTCGTGGAGCTGTTTTCTCGCGTTATGCCGGATTCGCGAATTGAAATTGAGTCCGTTAATGACAACGTCATTTTGCGGGGCATGGTGCAAACCGCGAGCGAGGCAACCAATGCATC
This sequence comes from uncultured Parvularculaceae bacterium, assembly GCA_947259375.1. GTDB lineage: Bacteria > Pseudomonadota > Alphaproteobacteria > Caulobacterales > Parvularculaceae > Hyphococcus. The sequence continues at coordinate 75,208 of CAMYLZ010000026.1, forward strand.
AGAGCTGGCGGGCCGGTTTGTAGGAAACCCTGAAAACGTCATTAACATGATTTCCATTCGCGATCCCGAGCAGGTAATGCTCAAAGTCCGGATCGTAGAAATGCAGCGACAATTGCTGAAGCAGCTCGGCGTTACAACGTCAGGTTCCGTGCGCCTGTCCGATGCGGCTTTCTCTTTCGCCGCGGCCAATTCGATTGCAACGAATGGCGGTATTGGACTTTCCGGATCAAAGGTAAACACAGGCGATCTTGAGCAGCTTGACGCTTCATTGCAGGCGTTTGAGTCCAATGGTCTCGTACGCGTTCTGGCTGAGCCAAACCTGACGGCGATCTCGGGCGAATCTGCGCGCTTTCTTGCCGGCGGCGAGTTTCCGGTGCCGGTGGGACAAGATGACGGCGTGATTTCAATTGAGTTCAAGGAATTCGGCGTCGGCCTCGGCTTTACGCCGCTGGTGCTCAGCAAAGGCCGGATCAATCTGAAAATATCCACTGAAGTCAGTGAGATTACGACGGAAAATGCGTTCTTCGTGCCGGGCGCGACCACCGTGGATGATGACGGCAATCTCGTGACGACGGCCGGTTTGTCAATTCCGGGATTGTCGGTCCGGCGCGCTAACACAGTTGTCGAGTTGCCCTCCGGCGGCAGCCTGGTCATGGCGGGGTTGCTGCAGGAGGATATGCGATCGACGATAGAGGGCGTCCCCGGCGTCAAGGATGTTCCGGTCCTGGGGCAACTATTCCGTAGTCGGAATTATGCCAATAATGAGACCGAATTGGTTATTATCGTTACGCCCTATCTCGTGAACGCGACGCATGAGTCGAACCTGCTAGACCCGACTAAAGGATTAGTTCCAGCGAGCGACGCCGAGTCGATTCTCCTCGGGAAATTGGTGTCGACCTACGGTTTGGCGGGCGCGGGCGTAGATGAAGCGTCTCTGCAAGGCCCGATGGGCTTCATTCTGGATTAATGGGAAAGACGTTATGACCATTGTAGTACAAAAGATCGCGCTTCTTTCCGCTGTATCGCTTATGGCTGCGGCCTGTGCCGGCGGTCCGTTTAATGGGCCGCAGCATGCGAAAACGATTGCAGAATCCCACCCGATCGCCGTTGACGGACAGGTCATGACATTGATGATATCGGCGGATGCATCGACCAGTGATTTGTCGAATATTGATCGCGCGAGGCTCAGGGCTTTTGCTGATAGCTATCTGACGGGCGGTCACGGGCCATTGACAGTGACCGGACCGTCCGGCGCGGGCAATGATTCTGATGGCCACGAAGCCTCGGCCGATATTCGCCAAGCGCTTAACGACGCCGGCGTGCCTTGGTCGGCTATCCATGGCGCTACATATCGAAATGGCGATGCCGCCAGCGACGACATTATCCTTTCATTCACGCGTTATGTTGCGACAGCCAGCAAATGCGGCGTTTGGACCGGCATGCGCGAAGCGGAATATCGCAACCTGCGCAGCCCGAATATGGGGTGCGCCACGATGAATAATTACGCCGCAATGATTGCAGACCCGCATGACCTTATCGCGCCGGCTGCCGTCAATCCCCGTGATGGGGAAGCCGCCGTGCGCGCCGTCGAACTCTATCGAGAAGGAAAAAACACGGCGTCCGAGATCGATTCGAACATCGAAGCCCAGGCGTCTAGCCAGTAGTTAAGCGTGATCTTGCGGGGAGCTCCAGGAGAGAAGAATGACAAACGCTGCTGAACCGAATTATCAGCCAGCCGACGATGAAGAAGGCGTCGCCGAGGGCGCCGCAAGTCTTGGCGCTGACGGAGGCCCCGCATCGCAATCTCCGGCGCAAGCCGACGAAGAAGGTTTAGAGAGTGATCTGGACCTGTCGGAGGACGATGATGCGTGGCTCAATGAGGAGCTTTCCGATGAGGAGCTCGCCGCCTTGGGCGAAGAGGATTTCGATGACGAGTTTTTTGACGATGAAGCGTTCAGTGACGAGGCATTAGAAGCGGCGACACTGGATGCGGAAGCGTCAGATGATCAATTCGAAGACGATGACGCAGCTCAGCATGATGAAGAATTTTCTGCAGACGACCTTGCTGCGATTGAGGCCGCGTTCGATGACACGCAAAACTACACAAATGCTGACTCGGATGATGTCGAATTAGCGGACAACGATGTGTCCAATAAGGACGAGGCGGCCGGTGACGACCTATTGGACGACGATGAGACAGCGCACGAAGCGCCGTCGGGCGGCGCGTTGATTGCGACGGACGGCCGGAGCGAGGGGAGCGCTGTCGACATACAGGAATATGGCGGCGCTGTCGCAGAGTTTGCGGAAGAGGAAACCGACCACCGACCGGTGCCGCGTATTTCTATCCACGCATTCTGTGAAACGCCTGAAACGACAGCGCTGCTTGAAAAGGCGTCGGTTGATCGACGATTGACCAAAGCGCATCTCACTATTCATATGGGCGGCGTTGCAAAGGCGATTGACCATTTTCAATCCTCATCAACGCCGAACCTGATCATTCTGGAAACGCTTGCGGGCGGCGCCGAGATCTTTGCGAAGCTTGGCGAATTGGCGGAAGTGTGTGATCCGTCGACCAAAGTCGTTATCATCGGCAAGGTCAACGACATCATTCTCTACCGCGAACTGATCAAGCAAGGCGTGAGTGAGTATATTGTACGGCCACACTCGCCGCTGCAGATCATAAAGACCGTCGCAGATTTATATGTCGATCCTTCGGCCCCGCCGATAGGCAAAACGATGGCGTTTGTTGGTGCTCGCGGGGGCGTTGGCTCGTCCACGGTTGCACATAATATCGGTTGGTGTACGGCAGAAGAATTCAAGAGCGATACCGTTATCCTCGATCTTGACTTGCCATTCGGCACGGCCAGCCTGGATTTCGATCAGGAAGCATCCGCCGGGTTGGTGGAGGCGCTGAGCTCTCCGGAACGCCTGGACGATGTTTTGCTCGACCGGCTTTTGCAAAAACACACGGATCGCCTCAGTCTGTTTACAGCGCCGTCGATGCTCGACCGTGATTTCGATCTTGATGACCAGGCGTTTGAAACCGTAATCGATGTTGTGCGCGGCGCCGCCCCGACCATCATTGTCGATGTCCCGCATATGTGGACGACTTGGTCAAAACGCATTTTGATGACGGCGGACGAGATTGTCATAACGGCGACGCCGGATCTTGCATCGTTCCGCAATACGAAAAATCTTATCGATATTCTCGGCGCAGCCCGTCCGAATGACGCGTCTCCGACGCTTATCATCAACCAGTTCGATCCGAAATCGTCCGCGGTTCAGGCTGAGCAGTTCGCCGAGCATGTGGGTATCAAGCCTGCGCAGGTGATCAATTGGGACCCGCAGCTCTTCGGGGCTGCTGCAACCAATGCGGCTCCAATCACTGAAGTTGGATCGAAAACCAAAACGGCGCAGGCGTTTCGAGAGCTTTCAGGGCAGCTTCTTGGTCGCGCGGAAACGAATATCGCGCGCCCGAAATTCAGCTTGTCCGGCTTGTTCAAAAAGAATCGGTAGGGGGTAATTGATGTTCGGACGCAGAACAGCGCCAGTGGAAGCGCCGGCGACCGCAAAATCGTCCGCGGCTGTCAAAAAACCTGCGCCGGCAGCACCCAAGCCCGCGCCCAAACCGGCGCCCAAAAAAGCAAAGGCCGAAACAAAGTCCGCGACGCAAGCACCGCCGCGTGTGGTGAAGCCGGCTGCCCAAAAACCGTCCGAACAAGTCGAAATCGGCGGGCGCTCGGACGAGTATTTCCATACAAAGACGACGATATTCAATGCGCTGATCGATACAATCGATCTGTCACAACTCGCGCAGCTCGACACCGAGGCTGCGGCCGAGGAAATTCGCGATATCGTTAATGAAATCATTTCGATCAAAAACGTTCAGATGTCGATCGCTGAGCAGGAATCCCTGTTACAGGATATCTGCAATGACGTTCTTGGTTATGGTCCGCTCGAACCGCTTCTGGCGCGCGACGATATCGCCGATATCATGGTCAATGGATCATCGCGGGTTTTCATCGAGGTCGGCGGTAAAATCCAACTCACCAATGTGCGTTTTCGCGATAATGCGCAGTTGATGAATATCTGCCAACGGATCGTGAGCCAGGTTGGTCGCCGCGTTGATGAAGCAAGTCCGATTTGTGATGCGCGTTTGCCGGATGGCTCTCGGGTGAACGTTATTGCGCCGCCTCTATCCATTGATGGCGCTGCGCTGACAATTCGTAAGTTCAAAAAGGACAAGCTACGGATTGAGGACCTTGTCAATTTTGGTTCGATCTCTCCGGAAGGCGCCAAGGTACTGGAGATCATCGGTCATTGCCGGATCAATACGCTGATTTCGGGCGGCACAGGTTCAGGCAAGACGACGCTTTTGAACTGCCTGACGGGCTTTATTGAACATGATGAGCGCATCATCACTTGCGAGGACGCAGCCGAACTCCAATTGCAGCAGCCGCATGTTGTTCGCCTGGAAACGCGCCCGCCGAACCTTGAAGGCCAGGGCGAAGTGACAATGCGCGACCTCGTGAAAAACTGTCTGCGTATGCGGCCTGAACGGATTATCGTCGGCGAGGTGCGCGGCCCTGAAGCGTTCGACCTTCTTCAGGCGATGAATACCGGCCATGACGGGTCTATGGGTACGCTTCACGCCAACTCGCCTCGTGAAGCGCTCCAGCGCGTCGAGTCGATGATTACCATGGGCGGTTACAATCTGCCGTCAAAGACCATCAAGGAAATGATTGTCGGTTCAATTGATGTCGTTGTTCAGGCGGCTCGATTGCGAGACGGTTCACGCCGCATCACGCATGTGACCGAGGTGCTTGGCACTGAAGGCGATACAATCATCACACAGGACTTGTTCGTCTACGATATGGATGGCGAGGATGTGGATGGAAAGATTATCGGTAAGCACAAGTCAACGGGTATTGCGCGCCCGGCGTTTTGGGATCGCGCGCGATATTACGGAAAAGAAGCCGAGCTGGCGAGCGCGCTCGACGCCGCTGCGGAGTAAGGGTAATGGATCAACAGATCCTGATTGTCGGTGGTTTAGGCGTTTTGTGCTTCGGCGCACTCGCTTTTGCGCTCTTGTCGCCTACACAACGCGACAAGGCGAACAAGCGCGTAAATTCGCTGAATACGGCAAAGGCCGTCAAACGCGCCGGCGGGGTCAATTCCGAAGCGCAAAGCAAAGAGCGGCGTAAAAAGCTGGCGGATTCGCTTGCCGCGCTTGATGACAAAACAAAAAATCTGAAAAAGAAAAAGCGTCTGACTATGGAGCAGACGCTGGATCAGGCGGGTCTGCCAGTCAAACCCAAACATTTCTATTTTGCATCGCTTATCACTGCAGTGTTTTTCGGCTTTGTCGGTCTGGTGTCCGGGCAGCAGTTATGGGTGACCGGGCTGTTGATTGTTATCGGCGGTTTGGGTTTTCCGCGTTGGGTTGTGAATTTTCTGCGCAAACGCCGACAAAAAAAGTTCGTTGACGAATTTTCAAACGCCATCGACGTTATCGTTCGCGGCGTAAAATCCGGTCTGCCGGTAAATGAATGCCTGAAAATCATCGCACGCGAGGCGCCGCGACCCATTTGCGATGAATTTCACATGTTGACGGAAGGCATTCGCATTGGGCTTTCCCTTGAGCAGGCGCTTGAACGAATGCATGAAAGGATGCCGCTGCAGGAAGTGAATTTCTTCGGCATCGTCTTGCTAATCCAGCAAAAGACCGGCGGTAATCTCGCCGAGGCGCTCGGCAATCTCGCCACTGTCTTGCGTTCGCGCAAGCTGATGGAAGGAAAAATCAAGGCGCTTTCCGCTGAGGCCAAGGCGTCCGCTTATATCATTGGGTCATTGCCGTTCCTGGTGATGGGCGCCGTTAAGCTGGCATCTCCCGACTATCTGGACCCGCTCTTCTCGACACGTATGGGAAATTTCATTCTCATCGGAGCGGGCGTTTGGATGCTGACCGGCATTCTTGTCATGAAGAAAATGACGCAGATTAAGGTGTAAGGCGCGATAGCATGGACGCGATAATCAACACCGTTACTGATCGCTCGTTTCAGATCGCGCTGCTCGTATCGCTGGCCGCGATCGCTACCGTGTTCACTGTGCTTGAGCCGCTCCTGGTGAAGGACAAGCTCAAAGAACGCATGAAATCGGTGGGCAGTTATCGCGATACACTTCGCAAACAGCAGCGCGAATTGCTGGCGAAGAAAAAGAATGCGAGTCTGCGCACGACTTCGCCCCAAGGCGCGATCAAAGAAGTGGTGGAGAGCCTCAAGCTTCTTGAAGTGTTTGACGCAGACTCTGCACGCAAAAAGCTGATGATGGCCGGATATCGCGGACAGGGGCCGGTTTTTACATTCATGGCGGCGCGCCTCGGACTGCCCTTCGTCATGGCGATTGTCGTCGGCGTGTATGTGTATCTGTTGGGCGGTTTCGAGCTGGACAGCTTTGGCAGGCTGTTGGCGACGCTTGGCGGGTTTCTTGGCGGCTTCTATCTGCCGAATATTTATATCTCGAATGCGGTGTCCAAGCGTCAACAAAAGGTTCAAAGCGCGTGGCCTGATGCGCTCGATCTGTTGCTGATTTGCGTTGAATCAGGGATGTCTATTGAGGCAGCTTTTCAAAAGGTTGGCGACGAGGTCGGGCCGAATTGCCCTGAACTGGCTGAAGAGCTGGGGCTCACCACGGCAGAATTGTCATACCTACAGGAACGAAAGCAGGCCTATGTCAACCTCGCTGAGCGCACGGGTCTGGACTCTGTGAAAGGCGTCGTAACGGCGCTTGTCCAATCGGAAAAATACGGCACGCCGCTTGGTCAGTCCTTGCGCGTGATGGCGAAAGAAAGCCGCGATTTGCGCATGCAGGAGGCCGAAAAAAAAGCTGCCGCTCTGCCGCCGAAATTGACCGTGCCGATGATTGGGTTTTTCCTGCCCGTTCTATTCGCCGTCATCCTTGGTCCGGCGATTATGAGCGTGATGGGGCTGGAAGGCTGACGCCGCGGAATCGTCCCAGAGGATTGGCGGCTTTCATTCTTAACGAAGTCCGTTATGGCTAGTCGGCACGCATAAAAAGTGGTGACGATGATGCGGATTCCAATAGCGCTCCTTGCAGTTTGCCTTGCAGCGGCGGGCATACAGCCTGCTGCCGCCAATGAAGCCGGGCCGCCGCGCTTTGAGATGCCGAGAAGCGAAGTCCGGACGATTGCCTCGAAGCGGCTGGAGCGCACATATGATCTTTATGTGAAACTTCCCCCGGGCTACGAGTCGTCGCGGAACGGCGAGCGCCGCTATCCTGTCATCTATCTCAATGATGCAAGCTATGCTTTCCAGACCGCCGCAGGCGTCACGCAAATGCCGATGAATCTCGGAGGGTTAGAGCACGCCATTCTCATCGGGATTTCTTATGCGAAAGGCGAACGCGGCATGGCGAGCCGGTCGCGCGACCTCACGCCGACATCCTTAGGCCCCGGTGCTCGGTACGCGCATGGCGGCGCGCGCGATTACCTGACTTTTCTGCGCGATGAAGTTATTCCCTTTATCGAAGCCAATTACCGCGCTGACCCAGCGCGGAGAACATTGGTGGGCCAGTCCTATGGCGGCCTGTTCGGCGCCTACGCCTTTCTTTCGGAACCAGACCTTTTTTCAGGCTACATACTGACGAGCCCGTCGTTATGGTTCGACAACAAAGTGATTTTTGAGTTCGAAGAAGCGTTTGCGGCGTCGAATGAGGCGCTCAAGGCGCGCGTTTATTTCGCAGTCGGCGAAACCGAAACGCCTTCGGTCAACGGCGGACGGCACGACATGGTGGGAGATCAAAAACGTTTCACCGACACGCTTCGAAATCGCGGATATGCAGGTCTGGAGATTATGGATGAAGTCATCCCCGGTGCGACGCACCAATCGACGTTTCCCATTGGCCTAACGCAAGGCATGATGTGGTTGCACGCGGGGCCTGACCCGTACAATGGCGGCGCGCGATGGTATGGGAATTAAGGCGGGAAAATCAAAACGAGGTTTGCGAAGGGAGCGCCGTGCGCAGTTCGCATCAATGCATCAAGCGCGGTGAGAGGAGGCAAAAGCGGCTTGTAGAAAGCGCTTTTGCGTTCGTCGTTTTGCCCTACGGCGCCGTCGCCTCGCCGGCAATCCGGTCAAGCGCTTCATAAAGCGGCAGCTCGCCGGCGGCGACCTTCTCGCGTGAGGGCGCCGGCTGACCAAGCCGGGCGCGGTAAATCCAGAAATTGGTGAGAACGATTTCGACGAAGTCGCGACTTTCGCGGTTTGGAATGCTCTCGATAAAAAGCAAGGGGTCTTCGATATCGATAGCACGCTTCCAGCGGCGCAAGTTTCCGGGGCCGCCATTATAAGCTGCCGCCAGATGAAATAGATCGCCATCGACCGCTTTGGTCATCAAATGATCAACATAGTTTTGTCCGAGCTCAAGGTTGAAGGCTGGGTCGTAAAGCCTGTCGCGCCCGCTGCGGAAACGCAAGGATCGATCTCCGGCGATGAAACTCGCCGTGCTCGGCATCAGTTGCATTAGTCCGCGAGCGCCAACACGGCTCGTCGCGTCTTTTTTGAATTTCGATTCCTGACGCATCAAAGCGTACAACAATGCGCGGTCGATCTTGAAACCGCTTTCGGGCTCGAAATCCGGCACAGGAAACAGACCGGGCTCGAATTCCTTACCTTCGCCAGAAAGGGCGATGTCGATTTGGGCCGCTGGAAGGTTGAGCGCGGTCGCGACGGCAAGGAGGTCTTGCCGATTGGCGTCGGGCGTCGAACCACCGGCCCATCGCAGCTCGATATCCGCCAGCTCTCGTTGCCCGGATTCGACAAGCGCAATTGCGCGCTCAACGCGCGGCTCTACTGCGATAAGCCCTTTGATGTTTTCCGCCGTTAGTGCTGGCGCAGTCCAGTTGTAGTTATAATCGCGACCGAGTTGGGCGAGCGCCAATTGGCCGTAAAATGTGAAGGGAAAGTTTGCTGCGACTTCGAGGTTCGCAGTTACCTGCGCGGGACGGCCTGCTGCAAGCGCTGTTCGCGCCGCCCAGAATCCCGCCGCGGCGCGCAATGAGTCTTCCTGATACGGAATAGCGGCCATGGCGGCAAAGTGTTGATGTGCGCCGGCAATTTCGCCGCGGCGAAATTCGATCAGGCCGGAAATCCAGTAAGCCAGTACGGCGCTGTCGCCATTGCGCGCGGCTGCGTCGGCGGCGATCTGTTCGGCCGTGTCCACATAGCCTTGATAATAAAGGCTCGCCGCGATCCAGGAGCGCATCCGGTCAAACTGGCGTTCGGTGATGGCGCCGCTTTTCTCATGGCGCTCGATTTCACGCAAAGCTTCTATGGCGCGGGATTGGTTAGACAGAAAACGCACGCGCCCTTCGATCCGGTTCAGGCGGGTTTTTCCGGTTTTTTTATAATCCGCAATAATATCCGGATGCAGATCCTTTTCCGGGGCGCTTTTCCATTTGCGCGTGATAGGGCGTACCGGATTGGATTGCCCGCTTGGACGGCGTTTGCGCGCGAGTGAATAAATCTTATCTGCTTCCGGGTGATCGGCGTAGAATGACATCCAACGCTTCAGTTCGCCAAATGTCGACCGATAGGCGGTTGGATGCATATAGCGCTGATACAGGACGTAACCGAGCAGTATATCATTTTCGAGGGACGCGATTTTATCGTCCGCTACTTTCCAGTTCCCCTCCTCTTGAAGCAAGAAAATGTCCTGGTAGAGCGCCGCGTCATCCGCGCTCAGAATTTGCAGGGCGCCGGGCTGTGAAACGGATTCGGCGGTTACGCTCGCCGCTAAGCCGGTCAGGGCGTCAATAGATTGAGCCTGCGCGCCAGGCAGATATGAGATTATGCCGACCACGCTGAGCCAGAATCGAAACACCATTACAAATCACCCTTGCTCGCGGCCGCGCGTTGCAATTTTACGGCCCTTTTGCCGCCAATCATCAATATCGTGGAGATGAATCCCCAACGCCCCGGATTTTACACCTAAGAATATCGTAATGTCGGTTAATGCTCCTTTAACCGATTGGCGAGGCTTTGAAGGTCCGCCCATGCAAGCCGTTTCGCACCGGGTTGGCGCAACAGGAAGGCGGGGTGAAAAATAGGGAGGGCCGGCGCCCGTTGTCCGTTGGCGGTCTCTATCTCACGCCATACGCCCCGCGCCCGCATAATGCCGGTAACGCCAAGAAGAGCCTGCAAGGACGCGCCGCCCGCAATCAGGACGGCTTTGGGCGCGGTGATTTCTATCAATCGGTCGACAAAAGGCCGGCAGAGAGCGATCTCGAATGCTGTCGGCGTCCGGTTGGCCGGCGGCCGCCAATAAACAATGTTTGAAATCAGTACGTTTTCACTGCGCGTCCGGCCAATGGCCGCCAGCATCCGATCCAGCAACTGGCCTGCCCGACCGACGAAAGGTTTTCCGATACGGTCTTCGTCGCGCCCGGGCGCTTCGCCGATCACAAGCAGGTCAGAGCCGGGAACGCCATCCGTAAAAACCGTATTCCTGGCGCCGGCTTTCAAGGGGCAGCCGTCAAAGGCGCGCACAGCGGCTTCGAGCGCCTCGAAATTGGCGCAGCCGGCCGCGCTTGCTTCCGCCGCGGCGATCGCTTCATCTACGGATGCTTCTACCGGTTCAGGCTGTGATGGCGCGTTCCGTACCTGCTTCGGCTGCGAATATGTCGGTTCGGATGGCGGCGGCAGTGCACGCCAAGAGTAAAAATCCGTTGGGCTGGGGTCGACAGTCTCGACGACGCCCATTTCCGCATACCAGCGTAGCAGCGCGCGCGCTGCGTCATATTCGCAATTGGTGGTCACGATCGGCATTCTAGCAGAAGCGCGCCCTCAAACTGAAGCTGCAAGCATGAGCTGTGAGAAATAATAAAGGGGCAAGCCCCAAGCTCTGTTGAAAAAATTCCGGCAAATAAATTGATCTCGAGCGACGGCCAGATCGGAAACGGCAAAGCCGATTGCGCCGAATATCACCAGCATATGCGGCGCATCTGTCCCCGGCGGCGAAGCAATGAAGCTTGCGGCGACCATCATGGCGATAATTAGCGTGTAAGCGGCGACGGGCCAGCGGAAGGCGCCAAGATGCGGCCATAGCCAGCGCAAAGCGACGGCGGAAAACGCCGCCATTGCCGCGGCGGCGAGGAAAAAGCCTGTGTCTAGTGCGGCGTGGCCAGTCAAAAACCCCGCAATATATGCGGCGTGGCCCATCGCGAAAGCCGACATGCCGGCAAGGAAAGCCTGGTCGCTTTTGGGAATGAGCGCAACATCGCCAAACGCGCACAGGAGCAAGGCGGCGAGCACCCATTGGCCATAGTCGGTGGCGAACGCGCCGCCCATAAGCGCCGCCAGCACGAAGCAAAAAGAGGCTGCCGGCTTGGCGACCCATTGCACTTTCCTGTCGCCGCGATACTCGGCAAACACAAGCGCCGCCACAAAAGCAAGGCAGGCTAGGGTGAAACTAATTGGCGCAATCATGGGGACGATAATGACGAATTTGGCTTGCCCGGACGAGGGGACATGTCTTCAGACATGGCTTTTCCCTGCGATTTTTGCCAGAAACGCGCCAGAAACAAGAACGACGCCGGTCGAGAGAGAACGCCAATGACACATGACGCGCCCGAACGAGAAGCCATGGAAATCGATGTTGTGATCGTCGGGGCGGGGCCCGCGGGCCTTGCCGCGGCTATCCGGCTAAAGCAACTGGCGGCGGAAAAGGGCGACGACATACAGGTTGTCGTCGTTGAAAAAGGCTCGGAAATTGGCGCCCATATTCTCTCCGGCGCCGTGCTTGATCCAGCGGGACTCGACCGGCTGTTGCCGGATTGGCGCAATATGGGCTCGCCCGTCGATACGCCGGTGACGTCGGAAAGCTTCAAAGTGCTAGGCTCGGGCGGGGCTTTTTCGCTTCCGGTCTGGGCGATGCCGGAGATGGTCAAAAACCACGGCTGCTATGTAGTCTCGATGGGCAATGTTTGTCGTTGGCTGGCGGAGCAAGCGGAGAGCCTCGGGGTCGAGATTTATCCCGGCATGGCGGCCTCCGAGCTTGTCTACCGTGAAGACGGATCCGTTCGCGGCGTCGTGGTCGGGGAGGTCGGCATCGGCAAGGATGGTCAAAATAAAGCCTCATATGAGCCGGGCATGGAGCTGGTCGGCAAATATGTTTTGATCGCCGAAGGGGTGCGTGGCTCGCTGGCCAAGCAGTTGATCGATCGCTTCAATCTTTCCGACGGGCGCGATCCGCAAAAATTCGGAATCGGGCTGAAAGAATTGTGGGAAATCAAACCGGAAAAAAGCCGGCCAGGCCATGTCCAACATACGTTTGGCTGGCCGCTCGACGATGATACCGGCGGCGGTTCATTTTGCTATCACTATAACGACAACACTATTGCGCTAGGGTTCGTCGTGCATCTCAATTACAAGAACCCTTACCTTTATCCGTATGGGGAATTTCAGAAATTCAAAACCCATCCCGACATTGCGGCGTTGCTCGAAGGCGGGAAACGCATTGCCTACGGCTCGCGCGCGATTACCGAAGGCGGTTTTCAATCAGTGCCGAAGCTGGCGTTCCCCGGCGGGGCCTTGATCGGCTGTTCGGCCGGGTTCGTGAATGTGCCGCGCATCAAGGGCAATCACAACGCTATGTTGACCGGCATCATGGCGGCTGAGGCGGCATTCGATGCAATTGGAGCAGGCCGGCAAGGTGATGAACTTTCCGCCTATGAAGCGGCTTATGACGCCTCCCCGGTAAAGGCCGAACTTTTCAAGGCGCGCAATGCAAAGCCGCTATGGTCGAAATTCGGCACGCGGCTCGGCGCCATCGGTTTTGCCGGACTCGATCTGTGGACCAATTCGATCATTCCGGGTTTTTCTTTGTTCGGGACGTTGCATCATGGCAAAACCGATGCGGCCTCAACGGAACCGGCGTCGAAGCACAAGCCGATAGATTATCCGCGACCGGACGGGACGCTGACATTCGACCGCCTCACCAATGTTGCGTTTTCCGCGACCAATCACGAAGAAGACCAGCCGGCCCATTTGCGCCTTAAGGATCCGTCAATTCCAATTGGCGTTAATCTTCCGCAATTCGCCGAGCCGGCGCAGCGCTATTGCCCGGCCGGCGTATATGAAGTGGTTACAGGAGACGGGGGCGGCGATCCGCAGTTTCAAATCAACGCGCAAAACTGTGTTCATTGCAAGACTTGCGATATCAAGGATCCATCGCAAAACATTATCTGGACGACGCCGGAAGGCGGCGGCGGGCCAAACTATCCGAACATGTAAGGAATAGCGCCACGTGTTGTGCAAAGAGTTTTCTCAAATATTGAGTGTGGCGCTGCTGGCGCTCGTCGCGGGTTGTGCGAGTGCTCCGCCGGAGGCGTCCGTGGTTGGCGATTATTTGTCTGGCCGGCTCGCCGCGCGCACGAATGAAGTTAATGCGGCGGCATCTGCGTTTCGTGATGTTCAGGCTGAAAGCGGGGCGACAACTGAAGTCTTGCGCAGCGCGTTCTTGTACCAGCTTGCCGCCGGTAATATTGAGGCCGCGGCCGCATTATCGGGCGACTTGCTCAGCAATGATGCGTCGGAAGATGACGATCTCGCGCGGCTGACGCTGGCGGCTCAATCGATCCGCAAGGGCGCGTTCTTGGACGCGCATGATGTGCTTGCGGCTGACGCCCAAGTCTCTTATCTCGGCGCGCCCATGGCAATCCTGGATGCCTGGGCCTTGTCCGGAGTGCAGGGACCCGAGGCGGCGCTGAAAACGCTTGCGCAAAAAGATGGCGAAACATTTCGAGGTTTTCATCCGCTGCATCAGGCGTTGTTATTCGAGAATGCCGGTCTGAATGATGAGGCGCGCACAGCGCATCAACTTTCGCTTGCGACTTATGGCGGTCTCGTCGGCCTTGACGCTTATGGTGCTTTCCTGGAACGCACCGGCGCTCCCTACGAAGCGCGCTCATTTTACGATCAAGTGTCGCAAAATGCAGGACTGGCGCGCGCCATTGCTCAAGGCGGTCTGTCGCGCCTCAATAAGGGCAAGAAAAGCCAGGCCTTCGAAAGCGCCGAGCCGGCGCAAGGCGCAGCGGTGGCGCTCCATCAATTCGCACAGGCTATTCTCGAGCAAATCGAAGAACAGCGTGATGCTGCGAAAAAAGCCGGCTTCCGTATTGGAGATCCCAATTACGATATGCCGCTCGCCCTGATCCGTCTCGCGATCTATCTCGATCCGTCGTTCGATCACGCGCAATGGCTGGCGGGCCGTATATTCAACATTTACGGCGACAGCGAGAACGCGATCGCCATGTTCAAACGCATTCCTTCTGCCTCGCCTTTTTTCGAGCAGGCGCAGATCGATATTGCTGCCGGGCTTCTTGAACTTGAACGTCCTGATGAAGCCTTGAAGGTGCTGCGAGCGGCGTCAAGGCGTCCGGGTGCGGCGGAGGAGGCGCGGTTCCAATATGCGAATCTGCTTGTCAGTGAGGGCCGCCATGAGAGTGCGATTGACGTATTCACGGCGCTGATTGAGGGCTTGCCGGCCGATCCGCCGGAAGACGCTTGGCGCTATTTCATCGCCCGCGCGGCGGCGCGTATTGAAAATGACGATTGGGCGCTTGCCGAGCCGGATCTTGAGCGCGCCGTCGAGATTGCGCCGAAACAGGCCGTCGCCTTGAATTACCTCGGCTATTCCTGGGCGGAGCGCGGCGAAAATCTCGATCAGGCATTCGACTTGATCGAACAGGCCGTAGCGCTCGAGCCGAATTCCGGCGCTTATATCGACAGTCTGGGCTGGGCCTACTTCCAGCAGGGGGATTACAAAACCGCGATCGGCCACCTCGAGCATGCGGCCTCGCTGGAGCCTGCGGACCCAACGATAACGGATCATCTGGGTGATGTGTATTGGCGCTTGGGGCGTGAAATCGAAGCGCAATATCAATGGCGGCGTGTGCTTGAGCTGGATCCGGACGATAAGCTGGCTGCTTTGGTTGAGAAAAAGCTTGAGAGCGGCTTGCCGGAACTCGTGGAATGATCGCCGAACACGCACCAGCGAAAATCAATCTTTATCTTCATATCGGCCCCTTGCGCAGCGACGGGCTGCATGATCTGGCGAGCCTGTTTGTATTTACCGAGACAGGCGACGTCATTCGTGCTGAACAGGCCGAAGCATTGTCGTTAGAGGTAAAAGGACCGTATGCGGATGCTTTGAAGAGCGCGCCGGTCGAAGATAACCTCGTCTGGCGCGCTGCGCGGCTGTTGCAAGAGCTCTCGGGCGCGCCGCACGGCGCGGCGATTACGTTGGAAAAAAATCTGCCGGTGGCGGCCGGGATCGGCGGCGGATCGGCGGATGCGGCGGCGACGCTTCGGGCTCTCGTGAAATTGTGGAAGATCAAACTATCGGACTCTGCGCTTTCGAAGCTCGCATTTTCTCTTGGCGCGGATGTCCCCGCATGTCTCGCTCGTGCGCCTGTGAATGTGTCGGGTGCTGGTGAGATTCTTTCGCCGGGTCCAATATTGCCGCCAATATGGTGTTGCCTTGTCAATCCGCGCACGCCGATGTCGACCGGGCCGATATTCCGCGATTTCGATGCAGCCAATCCGGCGCCGCCACAGCCGCAAGCGATACGGTTTGCGCGCGGCGGATACGACGCGCTGGCGGCGGCGCTGGCGGCCGCGCGCAATGACCTGGAGCCTTTTGCAAGCGAACGCGCGCCGGTGATCGCGGAGATGCTCGCTATGCTTCGCGCTGCGCCGGGCGCGCTCCTGGCGCGCATGTCAGGCAGCGGCGCGACATGTTTTGCGCTCTTTACTTCCGCCGCCGCCGCGTCGCGGGCTGCCGCCAAGGCAAACAGCGCGGGCTGGTGGGCCATGGCTTCGGCCCTTCATGTGCGCTAAAGACTAGGCCGTCGCGGCAAAGCGGAACTGATGAATCTACCACTGATCGAACCTTTCATTCTTGCGGCGGCGGCGGCGATCACTATTGCCGTTTCATATTGCGCCAGCATGTTCGCGGCGCAATCGAACCGGTTCCTGGATCATCCAAACGAACGTTCCAGCCATTCGGCGGCGACGCCAAGGATTGGCGGTCTGGCGATTGTCGGCGCCTGGATGACGGGCCTTTTCGTGGTGAGCACTTTTTCATCGAACATCGATTTGGCGCGAATTGCGGCGGTGCTTGCATTGTTCGCGGCGAGCGCGCTGGGCGTGGGCCTGATGGATGACCGTTTCGGCTTGGCGCCGTTATGGAAGTTCACCGGGCAAATTGCCGTTGCGGCGGCTTTTGTTGTTGTGTTCGGTCCGTTTCAGGAATTGCCCATGCCCTATTTGGGTGATGCCTTGCTGCCGCCGGCCTGGGGCGTCGCCATTACCATCATTTGGATTGCTGGGTTCATGAATGTATTCAACTTCATGGATGGCGCGAATGGGCTGGCCGGAGGAACGGCGGCTGTCGGTTTCGCCTGGATCAGCATAATCGCTGTCGGCGTCGGTGCGAATTTCTTGTTCGTCGCATCATTTTTGTTGGCGCTCGCCGCTACCGGGTTTTTACCTCAAAATCTGAAGCGCGGCAGATTGTTCATGGGCGATAATGGCAGTCAGGCGCTCGGTTTCCTGATTGCCGCTTTCGCCGTGCTGGGGGCGAACTGGACCGGCGGGCGAATGAGTGCGCTTGTGGTCCCGGCGATATTCATACCACTGATCTTTGATGTGGCCTGGACCCTGGCGTCGCGCCTGTTAAGGGGACAAAACGTCCTGAGGGCGCATCGCGAACATCTTTATCAGTTGATGATCCGAAGCGGCATGTCGCATTCCGCGACCGCTGTTATTTATATGGGATTCACGAATCTTTCGGCGGCGGCCGCGATATGGATGCTGGCTTTGCCGCATTCACTGCAATGGTTGGCGCCTGCCTTGTTGACGGCGGTCTTCGGCGTGGGGGCGGCCCTCATTCACGCGCGCGCAAGCAGCAAAGGCTTGTTGAGTCGCCGCCATGCAGCGGCGCGTTTGGATGCTGTCGAAATCAAGACGCCGTCCACGCATGTTCGGGCTGCGGAATAGCGCGGTTCAGGACGCCCGAGCGATTGACGTAATGACAAGATTGCTCAGCGCCTCGGCATATTTATTGTCTGGCGCGCGGCGCAGCGCATCGAGCGCCCTTTCCGCGTAATCGCGCGCGCAAGCGATGGTATCGTCAATAGCGCCGTCACGCTGCATCAGCATGCAGGCATTCTCAAAATCGCCATCGTTGATGTCGCCATCGGCGATCGTGCGGCGCCAGAATGACTTCTCGTCTTCGCGGGCGCGGGCTACGGCGAACACGACGGGCGCGGTCATCTTTCCTTCGCGGAAATCGTCTCCCAGCGTTTTGCCAAGCGATGCTTCGAATCCGTCGTAATCAAGCACGTCGTCAATTAGTTGGTAGGCTATGCCAAAATTGAGTCCGAAGGCGCGGATCGCTTTTTCCTCTTCGGGCGAGCGTTCGGAAATCAATCCGCCGACCTCAGTTGCAGCGGCGAAAAGCGCCGCCGTCTTGGCTTTGACGACTTCAATATAAGTCTCAAACTTCGCGGCGAGGTTTTTCTGAGTCGTCAATTGCAGGACTTCGCCTTCCGCAATAACGCCCGATGCATGCGACAGCGCTTTCAACACGCGCAGATCTCTCGCTTCGACCATGAGCTCGAAAGCGCGGGCAAAAATAAAATCGCCGACGAGAACGCTTTCCTTGTTTCCCCAGATGATATTGGCCGTGCTGGCGCCGCGGCGCAGCGCCGAACCGTCGACGACATCATCATGAAGGAGCGTCGCGCCATGAATGAGTTCGACCGCGGCGGCGAGCTTCACATGATCTTGGCCGGCATAATCGAACAGCTTGGCAGAAGCGAGCGTCAGTATGGGCCGGAGACGTTTTCCGCCAGCGCTGATGAGATGCCCTGCTAGCTCGGGAATCATGGCGACGGGTGAATGCATGCGCGCCAGGATTTCGTCATTGACGGCGGCCAGATCGGACTTCGTAAGCGCCTGCAGTTCTGTGACGGCGGCAAGAAACGCGGCGTCGCGCTCAACGTCGTCGCGCGCGCGCCCCTTGGCGAGGGCCTCGCTTGCTGTCGCTGCTAAACTCAAGACTGGACCTTTCCAATAAACCAATATGCCGTCTGGCGCCAGGATGCGCAGATTGATCGCTGGCCGGCATTCGGTCAAGCGCCTCGGCAACCGCCGGTCAGCGGCGAATCAGCGCTGCAATAGCCTCTTTCGTTCGCTGATGATGCATTGAAAAGCCGCAGAAATTCACCTACTTGCGGACGATGACAGATTTCTTGAAACCGCTGGGAGCGGCATGGCGCATAATGCCTTTTACCGGTGCGAGCGCGCCTCTCGTAACGGTGATCGATCTGGCGGGCGTGATCGGTGATGCGGGCGGGCCGGGCCGTCGAGGCATGTCGCTCAAGCGCATTGAAAAGACGCTAGATGCGGCATTTCGGCCAGGAAAACTTGCGGCCGTGGCGCTCGCAGTGAATTCGCCAGGGGGCTCGCCGGTTCAATCGAGGCTCATACTTCAGGCGATCCGGCGACGCGCAAAAGAAAAAGACGTTCCGGTTCTTTCTTTTATCGAAGATGTCGGCGCTTCTGGCGGCTATATTCTGGCGCTAGCCGGCGACGAGATTTACGCTGATGAAAGTTCAATTGTCGGTTCAATCGGCGTGATTGCAGGCGGGTTCGGCTTTCACGAGGCGATCAGACGCCTCGGCGTCGAGCGGCGGGTTCATACGGCCGGTGAAAACAAGGCGATGCTCGACCCGTTTCAGCCGGAAGACCCAAAAGATCGAGACCGCCTTGAGAAGATTCTTGGCGATCTGCATGAGCAGTTCAAATCGCTGGTGCGCGAGCGGCGCGGCGGTAAGCTGAAAGAAGATGATGAGGTTTTCTCCGGTGCGATCTGGACCGGCCCTGCCGCTGCGGAGCGGGGGTTGGTCGACGGAATCGCTCAGCTCGGCGATTTTCTTCGCGCGCGTTTCGGAAAAGATGTTAAGGTCAAGCGCATCGCGCCTGATGGCGGCTCGCTGGTTCGAAAGCTGTTGGCCGGCGGTGAGGAGCGCATCGACGCGTTTCCGGCGTTGATTGACGCTGACGAATTGATCGCGGCGGGTGAGCGCCGTGCGCTTTGGGCGCGTTACGGCCTGTAGGCCACGGTTGAGGAGAGAAACGATGAGCGCAGTTACGACCCTTGCAGCGTCTGTCGCCGTCGCTGTGGGGGCGGCGGCGTTATACCGATATGCTGAGCGGCGTTCGCGTCCGCTGCGCGACGCCGTTTCCGAAATGCGCAAAGCCGCCCGCGGCGAGCGCGAGAGCGGCGCCGTGATCGACTATGAGCGCGATCCTGAAAGCGGTGTCTTCAAGCCCAAAACATCCAGCCGTCGCTAGGCTGCGGCCAGCAGCGTTACCGCGATGCGTCGCCGGTGCGGGCGCCGGCGATGCTCGATGACATAAACGCCTTGCCAGGCGCCTGTTAACAATCGTCCGTCCTCAAATGGAATTGACAAAGCGGTGGAAGTGATCGCCGCCTTAATGTGCGCGGGCATATCGTCAGCTCCTTCAGCGGTGTGCAAATAAGGGCCGTTTTCCGGCGCCAAGCGATCCAGCCAGGCGAGCAAATCGCGTTTTACATCCGGGTCGGCATTTTCCTGAACGGTCAATGAGGCGGAGGTGTGTTGAATGAAAATATGCGCAACGCCGCTATGAATATCTGATCGCAGGATGATGTTTCCGATTTCGCCGGTGATGTCGATCATCGAGCGTCCGGGCGTTTCGATCGATATGATATTCGCCATGTCTAGCGCCTGATTGCTCCTCAGGCATATTTATTTTGCGCCCGTCAGATGAACAAGCCATAATCGCCAGCCTCAATTCGTAGATCTTATTATTTGATGGCGCTGTTTTGACAGACATTGCATTCATCGACCTCGAAGCCTCAGGGCTTGGCGCGCGGTCCTGGCCGATCGAGGCGGGGTGGTGTTACATGTCGGGCGCGCCGCAGGCGATGTTGATCAAGCCGGATGACTCCTGGCCGCTTGATCAGTGGGATGAGAACGCCCAGGCGCTGCACGGTGTGGCGTATGATGAATTGGTCGCGTCCGGCGCCGAGGCGGGCGAAGTTTGCGAAATGCTGAACAGCGTGCTTGCCGGAAGAACCGTATATTCCGACGCGCCCGACTGGGACGGGTTTTGGTTTTATCGCTTGTTTCAGGCCGGCGGCATACGGCAGGCATTTTCGGTGCGCGACTTTTTCGATGTTTTCCGCACAATGGCGCCTGAAGTCATTGATGAGATCGTCGATGAAGCCAACCGGACTGCTCCACGCGCGCATCGCGCGATTCCAGATGTGCTTCACATGCGCGCCCTTTATGAGCTGGCTGCGCAACGTGATTGATTTCGCCGCCTGTTGCAGCAATGTCCGCGCATGACGAAAGCAGTTATGACGCGCCCGCAGCGGATCTCGGTTGATCTGAGCGATGGCGAAATCGCTGGATTGCATTGGCCGGGTGAAGGCAAGCCGCCATTGCTTTTCTGCCACGCTACCGGTTTTTGCGCTTCCGCCTATACGCAAATGCTCTCGCATCTGAGCGCCCGGTTTGAAATCTTCGCTCTCGATATGCGCGGACATGGGCGCAGCGCCTTGCCGGCTGATCCAACGCAATTGCGTTCCTGGCGCATTTATGCGCGCGATATTGGCGCTTTTCTGGACTGTGAACGGCGCGAAAGGTGGTTGTTGGCCGGCCACTCCATGGGAGGCGTAACCGCTGCGCTGGCGGCCGAAGGGCGCGGGGATGTCGCTGCGTTGGCGCTGATTGAGCCGGTGGCGATGCCGAGCTTGCTGGCGATGGTCGCAGCGACGCCCGCCTGGCCGTTAATTTCCGCCCGGTGGCCGCTGGTTCGGCAGGCGGCGCGACGGCGGTCGCGATGGGCGGAACGCGGCGCGGTTAGCCGCTCCTATGCCAAAAAGGCGCTTTTTCGAAACTGGGCGCCAGGCGTGCTCGAGGATTATTTGGAAGACGCTTTGGCTGAGATGGAAGATGGCGGCGTCCGGCTTTCCTGCGAGCCGGCCTGGGAAGCGGCGACATTTGCCGCTCATGACAATGATTTTTGGGGCGCGATCAAACATTTGCCTTGTCCAATCGCCGTTTACGCAGCAGATAGCGCGACCTCGACAGTCAGACCCTTTGCCCTGCGGCGGCTGCGCCGCGCCGGCGCGAGGGTGACGGTTGCGGCAGGGGTAAGTCACCTCGCGCCCTTGGAAAAGCCTGCTGAGCTGGCGGCATATATGGCGGAAACGCTGACCGCGCAGTGAATTCCCGCCCGCAGCGGAATGCGAGACTTGGAGCGCGGCGGCGTTTTTGCTAAGCGTGCCGGGCAGCGTCCCGGGGCGGGGCGGACGGCGCGCCTTTTTTGCGTCCGGAGAAGCAATAACAAGAAGGGTTTAAGATGAGCGAGGCGCAAGCCACACCGCAAGTGACCGGCAAGATGTTTCTTTTTGAAAAGCCGGAACTTTTGACCAAAGAGCAGCATGGCGAGCTCGCCCTGAAACCGGCCGCGCAGCAGTTCGGTTTCGTATCGAAAACGCGTGCTGTCCCGCTGACGCTGGGAGAGATCCCGTCGGCGATGAAGGACTACCCGCTGATTTTCATGTCGAAAGAGCAGCCGATCCTGCTTGCCGTGACGGGCGTTTACGATGACGTCAACTTGTTCGTCACCGAAGACGGCGGTTGGGAGGACAACGCCTATATCCCGGGATATATTCGTCGCTATCCGTTTGGTCTCGCCGCGGATAATGACGGAGACCGTATGGCGATCGTTATCGACCGGGCGTTTGAAGGGTTGTCGTCTGGCAATGGCCAACCGTTATTCAAGGACGGCGCGCCGACCGAAGAAACGAATGCGGCGATCGAATTCTGTAAGAATTACGAACGGGACCGTCAGATGACAGAACAGTTCGCCAAGCAGCTTGGCGAGCTTGACCTCCTTCAGCCGCAAACTGCGCAATATACGCCGCAAGGCGCCAGCGAGCCTGTGACGTTCGCGCAATATTTCAGCGTTGACGAGAACAAGCTGAACGAGTTGCCTGACGACAAAATTCTGGAATTGCGCAAAAGCGGCGCGTTGCCGCTCATCTATGCGCTGTTGATGTCTATGGGCAATTGGCGGCTTCTTCTGCAGCGCCGCGCAAAGCGCTTCAATCTGACTGAAACAGACATCGCCAAGCCGCAGGTTGTAAATTAACCTGTCGGATGCAGCATTGCGGAAAGGCCGGGCGTTGATCACGACCCGGCCTTTTTCGTTGTGCGGGGCGATTTGCCGCTGCGCCGCAATGCTGGTCCGGATCGTGAAACCGCCCAATTTCGCCGCTTTGGCCTGTCACGAATGCTCACCCCTGCCGGAGGGGGCAAAAAGGGGGATTGGCGATAAGGCGGGGCTTCGCTACCACCATGCCATGAGAATGATACGCCAATTCGCGATGATTTGTGCTTTGTGGCTTGCCGCAGGTGCAATCGCGCACGCCCAGACGCTTGTCGAGAATGAATATACGACGACCGAGATTACTCCGGAGGCGCAGGCATTCATACCGGGTGAGACGCTATGGTTCGCCGTGCGTCAGGAATTGCGTGACGGCTGGCATGTGTTCTGGGTCAACCCGGGAGATGCCGGCTTGCCATTGGCGCTTGAATGGGATTTGCCGGCGGGATTTGTCCACGGAGAAATTATCCATCCGAGCCCGGAATATATTCCGGTCGGCCCGCTAGCGAGCTATGCGCATGAGGGCGCGCCGGTGTTCCTTGTCCCGGTGAGCGCGCCGGCGCATGCCCGTCCTGGTGAAATCGTCGATATCGTAATTCATGCAAGTTGGCAGACCTGCGAGGAAATTTGCGTTCCGGAAGAAGGGCGCTTTTCGTTTTCATTGCCGGTTGCGGAGGAGGCGGCGCCGGACGCCAATGTTGCGTCGCTATTTGCGGCTGCGCGCGCCGCGCATCCGGTGGAGGTTGAGGCAAACGCCGTCTTTCGCGTCAAAGGCGCCGGCTATTCGCTGACCTTGACGGCGCCAGATGATTTTGCGCCGGACGACGCGTTCTATTTCGCCGCCCCGGAAGGGGTGATTGAACCCGCCGCGCGCCAGACCATTAAGATAGATGGCGGACAGGCGGTCATCGCCCTGCAGCCCGGTTGGCGCGACGGGTATGACATGCCGACGCTTGATGGCGTGCTGACATTTCAAACAGCGGCTGGCGCGCGCGCCGGGTATGTTTTCACCGCCGCCGTGCCTGAGCCGATCGTCAGGCCGGTATTGCAATCGCCGCCCCCGGCGCCGCAATCCTCTGTAAATGTGCCTTTATTGTTCGCGCTGGCTTTTTTCGGCGGCGTTATTTTAAACATCATGCCTTGCGTCTTTCCGATCGTATTCATCAAGGCGGCGTCATTCATGCGCAGCGTGGATGAAGACCCGGCGATGGTTCGCCGGGACGGGGCGTTCTATACGGCTGGCGTCCTCGCGACATTCCTGGCGCTTGGCGGGGCTCTGCTGGTTTTGCGGGCCGGCGGCGAGCAACTCGGATGGGGTTTTCATCTTCAATCGCCTTGGGTCGTTGCGCTATCGGCCTATATTCTCCTGCTTGTCGGGCTCAATCTGGCGGGCGTTTACAGCGTCAATATCGGGCTTGCCGGGAGTGGCGAGGTGTTGACGAGCAAAGGCGGCGCAACAGGCGCCTTTTTTACCGGCGCACTCGCGGTGGTGGTGGCGGCGCCTTGTATCGGTCCGTTATTGAGCGCGCCTATGGGAGCGGCGCTGTTCCTGCCGCCTGTAGCAGGGCTGTTGATCTTTATCGTGCTGGGCCTCGGCTTGGCGGCGCCCTATCTCGTGCTTTCCCTGGCGCCGGGGCTTGGCCGCTGGTTGCCGAAACCGGGCGCCTGGATGACCGCCTTCAAGCAAGTGTTGGCCTTTCCGGTATTTGCGGCGGCGGCGTATTTCGTCTGGGTGCTGGCGCAGCAGGCCGGCGGCGGCGGGCTCGCTGCGGTGCTGGCGGGCGCTGTCCTGCTGGCGTTCGCGGCATGGGCTTTCGAGCGCAGCAAAGGCGAAGGGCGAACGGCGTTGTTTCTCCGCGCCATGTCGGCGCTCGCGTTGCTTGGCGCGCTTGCGCCCTTGTTGCGGGTCGAGGCGGCGGCCTTGCCGACGAAGGGCGACAGCGAGCGGTTTGGCGCGCTGACGGCTGAATCGTTCAGTCAAAAGGCTGTTGATGCTTACCGGGCGGCGGGCGTTCCTGTGTTTATCGATTTCACGGCGGCCTGGTGCATCACCTGCCAGTTCGACAAGGTGACGGTTTTTTCCGATGACGCAGTGGCGCAGGCATTTGCGGAACAGGGCGTTGCTTTCATGGTTGCCGACTGGACCGTGCGAGACCCTGAGATTACGGCGGCGCTTGAATCATTCGGCGCCAGCGGCGTGCCGCTTTATGTTTATTACGGCCCGGACGGGACGCCGCATGTTCTCGACATCCCGTTAACCAAGAAAGCCGTTATTGAAGCGGTGTCAGGATTTGGGCTCTAACAGGGCGTGTTCAAATGCGCCGCCCTTTTCATGTATCGCGTTTGCCATGTCGGCGCGTTTTTCAAGTTCAAAGGCTTTTGCGCCGAAAATGGCCGTTACGGCGACAATCGCGGCGAGGTTGGATAAAAAACGCTTCATGGGAAACCGGCTAAGGGCGAATGGTAACTGCATGGCGTCAGGAATACCGGATTATTCTTTAAAACGCGTTGAGGATGACGCCTAAAATTTCTATCAACGCAACCGCGACCGCGTGCCGGGACGCTTCGGGCGGATGGAGCTGAATTATGACGTCATTAACCGAGATTCCGGAGTGGGCTGTGCTCGCCGAAGACGTCGAGGCGATGAAGGCGACAAGCATGCGGGCTTTATTCGCTGGTGATCCTCGCCGCTTTAACCGGTTCTCGATTGAGGCGGCGGGCCTGTTCCTGGATTACGCCAAGAACAAGATCACCGAGGATATCGCCGATCATCTGATCGCCCTTGCCGTCGCGCGAGATGTCGAAGGCGCGCGCGCGCGCATGTTTGCTGGCGAGCCCATTAACGTCACCGAGGATCGCGCCGTGCTGCATCCGGCGCTGCGGGATTTCGCCATGCGCGACTATCATGTGTGCGGCGAGAATGTTTCGCTCAAGGTCCGCGCGGCCCGTGAGAAGATGAAGGCCTTTATCGGCCGGATCCATTCGGGCGCTCACAAAGGATATACCGGCAAGCGGCTCGATACGGTGGTGAATATCGGGATCGGCGGATCGGACCTCGGCCCGCAAATGGCGACCGAAGCGCTGCGGCCCTATTGGGTCGAAGGGCGGCGATCCTTTTTTGTTTCAAATATCGATGGCCAGCACCTCGCCGATACGCTTGCGCAATGCGACCCTGAAACGACTTTGTTTATCATTGCGTCAAAGACTTTCACCACCCAGGAAACGATGACCAATGCGGCGACGGCGCGCGCCTGGTTTTTGGAAAATGGCGGCGACGAAGCTGGCGTCGGCAAGCATTTTGTCGCTCTGTCGACAAACACCCATGCAGTGGCGGCGTTCGGTATTGAAAAAGACAATATGTTTGTCTTTTGGGACTGGGTCGGCGGGCGTTATTCTCTGTGGTCGTCTATTGGCTTGCCGATTGCGTTGCAGGTCGGGTTTGATAATTTCGAAAAGCTGCTCCACGGCGCGCATGCCATGGACGAGCATTTTCGGGCTGCGCCTTTGCGCGAGAACATGCCGGTGATGCTGGCGCTTGTCGGCGTGTGGAACAGAAATTTCCTTGGCGCGGCGTCGCATGCGGTGCTGCCTTACGATCAACATTTGCATCGTTTGCCGGCCTATTTGCAACAAGCGGATATGGAATCAAACGGCAAGCGCGTGGGGACCAATGGCGCGCCAGCGCCTGCGCCGACCGGTCCGGTCATATTCGGCGAGCCCGGCACAAACGGTCAGCACGCGTTCTATCAGCTTCTGCATCAGGGGACGGATTTGATATCCGCCGATTTTATTGCACCGGCGATCAGCCAGTCAGAAACCGGCGACCATCACGAAATTCTGTTGTCAAATTTTCTTGCCCAGCCTGAAGCTTTAATGCGCGGCAAGACCGAGGACGAAGTTCGTGATGAGCTTTCGGCGGAAGGCCGGGCGCAGGCTGAAATTGACCGGCTGGCGCCGCACAAGGTCTTTCCCGGCGACCGGCCATGCAATTCGATCCTGATGGAGAAGCTGACGCCGGAAACGCTGGGTGCGCTGATTGCGCTTTATGAGCACAAGATTTTCGTTCAGGGCGTCGTTTGGGGCGTCAATTCGTTCGATCAGTGGGGCGTTGAACTCGGCAAAACGCTGGCCAAGGCGATCCTGCCGGAGATTGCAAGACGGGGCGAGGTGAAACCGGCCGCCGACACGCATGATGCATCAACAAACGGTCTCATTGATCGCGTCAATCATCTGCGCGCCAAGGGCTAAGTGCGCGCATAAGCGGTGTAACGACATGAATGGACCAAACGAGGTGACAGAATGATATCGCGGCTGTTCACAGTTCTTGGCGCGGCGGCGGCGATGTTTGGCATGGCCGGCGCCGAAGAGGCGCGCCATGCGAAGATAAAAACATCCATGGGCGATATCGTCATTGAGCTTTATCGGGACGAGGCGCCGGCGAGCGTGGAGAATTTTCTCACCTATGCGACGAGCGGTCATTACGACCGCACGCTCATTCACCGCGTGGTGACCGGGTATGTTATTCAGGGCGGGGGTTATTCCCGTCTTTACACGGAGCGCGCCACGCGCGATGCAGTTCGTTATGAGGGCGAAAACGGCCTCAGGAATGAGCGCGGGACCATCGCCATGGCGCGCGGCGATGATCCGGAAAGCGCTCAGGCGCAATGGTTTATCAATCTCGCGGACAATCCGAAGCTGGATCATCGCGTTACCGAGCTCGGCCCGATCTATGGCTATGCGGTGTTTGGCCGGGTGGTCAAAGGGCAGGATGTGGTTGACGCGATTGGCGCCGTGGAAACAGGCGCGGCGGGGCCGTTTGACGCCGAAGTCCCGTTGCAGCAGATATTCATTGAACGCGTCGACCCGGTCGAATGGCCGCCGGCGAACTAATCAACATTCTTGATTGCTTGAAGCGCCGCTTTATCGACGGTGAAGCGCTCGGTGATCGTCACGGTCTCACCGGCGAGGAGGTCGGCATATTCGGCCTCTGTCAATTCGCGTGAGAAAAACACATTCGCCCCCGGCGCCAACGTATCGATGGTTTGTCCTTTCAAGCTGATTTCAAGAATCGCGAGGATTGCAGGGTCGAGCGGTTGACCTTCCTTTGCGTCGATGGCGTTGAGCGTAAATGTCGCTTCATTCTCGCCTTGACGCACGAGGGCGTTGATCGGCCGCGACCCGGTCATGGCGCCGCTGTCGCCGGAAAGAAACGCATCCTCTTCACCGTTGATTGCGGTAATAACGGCAACGTCCCGCACCGTTACGCTTAAGGTAAGATAGACGCCCGAAGGCACAGGCCCGCCGCATCCCGTCAGCGTGAGCGCGATGAGCACCCAGATGAAATTCAGAGCCTTCATTTCTCCCTCCCCGGATCAGCGGATCAGGCGAGTATGTGGCGAATGGCGGGCCGCCTCAACCGTCCCCCGCATTGCTCCATCCGGCCGCTTGGGCTATGTCCGCGCGTCATGGCCCAGAAGCAGAACAAGAAGCAGAAGACCTTTCGCCCCAAAGCGCGTATTCCACGCGGGTTTCGTGATCGCTTGGGCGCTGAAATCGCCGCTGAGCGCGAGATGCTGGCGCGCATCAGCGCGGTCTATGAGGCATGGGGATTTGATCCGCTTGAAACGCCGGCGTTTGAATATACCGACGCGCTGGGCAAGTTCCTGCCGGATGTCGACCGGCCTAATCAGGGCGTCTTCTCCCTGCAGGACGACGACGAACAGTGGATGAGCTTGCGCTATGATCTGACGGCGCCGCTCGCCCGATTTGTGGCGGAAAACTATGACGGGCTGCCCAAGCCGTTCCGGCGGTATCAGATTGGCCCCGTCTGGCGGAATGAAAAGCCGGGGCCCGGTCGTTTTCGCCAGTTCACCCAATGCGACGCCGATACGGTTGGCGCGCCGGCGCCCTATGCGGATGCGGAAATCTGCGCGCTGTTTGCTGACGTAATCGCAGCGGCGGGAATCGCACGGGAGGACTATTTCGTTCGCGTCTCGAACCGCAAGATTGTCGATGGCCTGTTCGAAAAAATCGGCCTTGAAGGCGAAACAAACGCCGAAACGCGCCTGACCGTCATGCGTTCTATGGACAAGTTCGACAAATTCGGGGCTGCAGGCGTGGCGCTGCTTTTGGGGCCGGGCCGCAAGGATGAATCCGGCGACTTCACGGACGGCGCCGGGCTTGATGATACGCGCATCGACACCGTCTTGTCGTTCCTGCAATCGGGACCGGAAAATACCGGCGGCGATCCGCTGGCGATGATCGCCGATATTCTCGGGGACACTGAAAGCGGCGCGGCGGGGCTCGAAGAGCTATATGGCATTAAATCATCGATCCCGGATTTTGAACGGCGCAGCATTATTTTCGACTGTTCGGTCATTCGCGGTCTCGACTATTACACCGGGCCGGTATTCGAAGCTGAATTCACATCGACGCTGACCGACGCAAAGGGCCGGCCGGTGCAGATGGGCTCCATCGGCGGCGGCGGGCGCTATGACGGCCTCGTCAAGCGTTTCAAGGGCGTCGAAGTTCCGGCTGTCGGCGTATCCGTAGGCATTTCGCGCCTGCTCGCGGCGCTGGAGTTGAAAAAAGGCGCCGGCGACGCCGCGCAAGGCCCGGTTGTCGTGCTCGCCCTCGAAAAAGATCAGATGGCGGCGTATCAGAAAATGGCGGCGGAATTGCGCGCCGCGGGCATCCGTGCGGAGGTCTATCTCGGCGGGTCGAATTTCGGCAAGCAACTGAAATACGCCGATAAACGCGTCGCGCCGGTCGCGGTTATTCAGGGCTCGGAAGAGCGGGAACAAGGCGCGCTCCAGATCAAGGATCTCATTCTCGGCGCCGAGCTTTCAAAACAGATCGAAGATAATGCGGAATGGCGCGAAGGCCAGCCCGCGCAATTCTCAATCAAGCGCGAAGAACTTGTGGAAGCGGTCAAAAAGGTGCTGGCGCGGAAGCGTTAGCGCGACCTATCGAGGGAAAGACATACCCCATAGGGCAATAAACATTGTATAAAGCAGTATCAGCGCGACAGTGTGAGAAAGGCCGATCCATCCGGACTTTTGCGGCGGCACGAAAGGGACGCCCGAGACAAACGCAATTGGCGCCCAGAACCAGTTTCACGGCCGGCGTGTCGGTTCATGTGATGCATCGGTATCGTGCGACTGGCGAAATTCGCCCTTTTCAGGATGCGGGCCGACGCCGTCTAAGATACGTCGCGCATCTTCCGCCAAATCGGATATGATCAACAGGCGATAGCCGCCGAGCGCCACGCGAAGCCAGGGCGCCATTGTGAGGTGATGTTCATTCTGGACAATCGCTTCAATGCCGTGCGATTGCAGGAGACCCTTTGCGCAATATGTCTCTTCGGGATCATAGAACCCAGCGATTTCAATTAGATTTCCCATGAATTTCAATAATAAAACGGAAATGTATTTGTGAAAAGCGCCAACAGGGCGGGAAAACTCTTCACCCGAAAACCGCCAGCACGCCGGAAATGGTAAGCACCGCAATGATAGTCGTGAAACTGACGGCGGCCGCGGCTTCGGTCTGATAGACGCCATACTGGCTCGCCATGATGAAGGCGCCGACGCCGGACGGCACGAATACAAATAACGCAAGCGCGCCAAAATAAACCGGATCGTTAAGCCCGAGCAGCGTAGCAATCCCGAGCGCGATCGCCGGCAGCACCGCCATTTTCATGAGCGCAATAGCGCCGATGCGACCGGCGATGGGCTTCAAGGGCGGCGCTGGATGCGTCACGAGGAACAACCCCAGTGAAAACAGCGCCGTCGGTCCGGCTGCGCGGCCCAGTAGCGAAAAGAATGTCTCGGGCGGGCCGGAAAAAGGCAGTCCGAGTGCGGCATAGGCAAGCCCGGCCGCCATGGCGATCACCAGCGGATTTTTAAACGGCCCGACCACATAGCCGCCAAGACGCGAAAGCGTTGAGCCGTCTTCCTTGCGCGGCGCCATCAGCGCGCTGCCGATGGCGATGACAAGCGTGCCTTCGACCAGCATCAGCGAAACGAATGGACGTTCCCAGCCCTCTATGGAAAGCGCGATGGGCAGCCCGAGGAACACCGCATTGCCGATGGTCGATGCGAAGCCATGGGCGCCGGCTTCGGGCTTTGTCAGGGGAAACAGCCCTTGCGCCAGAAAATACCCGCCGAAGACGGCGGTCAGCGCGGCGACGCCATAGGCGAGAGCGATCACGAGGTCTTTGTCTCCGGGCGGCGCCGCGCCGGCGGTCAGGCCGAACAACGCCGCCGGCATTGCAAAGCGGAAAACGAATTTGTTGAGCGCGGCGCTGTCGGAGATCGTCATCAGACCAAGTCGACCGGCGAGGAGGCCGGCGGCGATGATGGCGAAGACAGGCAGAGCGACGGTGACAACGGTCGACATCGGGCGGGAAATCCGTGAGCTGACGTCAGGCAGGTCTCACAGACGCCGGGCTGCGCCGTCAAGGGTGCAAGGGCGTCGCCGATTGAAGGGGGGTATGCCGGGCGGGGCGAGAGGGCCAAATCTCCCGGGGGCTGGGGGCGATGGTTAAAACCGGAAACTCCGGCCGTATCGCCCGCCCGGCAAGGCTCAGATTGAGCGTGGAATGAGGCGCGGAAAGGGATCAATTAAGGCGATTTTAAGGATGATTATCGCGGTTTCGTGGGCGGGCGGGGCTTGTGAACCGTGCGAACCCGGGCGACACTCGCCCCAATGCGCAGCAACGCCCTGATCTCAACCCCGCGAGCACGGCCGGAACCGGCGGCCTTCAGCCGCAGCGAGCTGACGCGCATTCTCGCCGTTTACGGCTATTTCGTCGCCGCAGGGGAGTGGCGCGATTACGCCATCGATTTGCTGAAGGACGCGGCGGTGTTTTCGATCTTCCGGCGCGCATCGGAATTGCCGGTCTACCGGATCGAAAAGCGCCCGGCGCTGGCGCGCAAGCAGGGCGTCTGGGTGGTGGTGTCGATGACCGGCGCGGTCCTGAAGCGCGGGCATGATTTGGGGCAGGTGCTCAAGATTTTCGACCGCCAGAAACTGAAGCTGGCGACGTAAAAGCACCCTTCGCCATTATTGCATGCTGACGCTGCGCGCATCGCCGAGGCACGCTTCAATGGTTTCGACAAACACATGCCGCTGGGCGTGACTGCCGCCGATGCGGTGAAGGTTGTTCAGTACAGGTCCGAGTTTTTCCGCCGCTGCAAGCTTGTCGCCGGCGTTGAAGGCGACAATCGCCTCAGCCGCGGGAAGGCAGACCTCTCCCCAGATGATGGCGCTCTCGCCTGCCGCCTGTTCGGCGCGCGCGCTCAACGAGGCGATGAAACGCGCCGCTTCGCCCGGCGCGCCGGCGCGGGCCAGCGCATAGACATAGTGCAAATCATGAAACGGCAATAGATGCTCGCCGGCGCGTTTGCGCGCCTGGGCGACAACCGGCGCCCAGCGTTCGCCTACATCGACGCCGCGCAGCTCCAGGCGCCAAAGCAGCGAGACCGCGCCAATTTGTTCTTGCGGAAACTCCGGCCAAGCGCCCCACAAGCGCTCGTCGAAAATCTTCAGCGCCCCGGCTTCGCGGCCGAGCGAAATTTGAAACAGCGCCGCATGCCACCAATTATGGTCGCGAATAAAGACGCCTTTTTTCTCCCAGGTATGCGCGCAATGGTCGAGCCAGCGCGCGCCGTCGCGGGCGCGGCCTTCGGTTTCCATCACATGCGCGACTGCGTGATGCGCCCAGGCGTCGTCAATGGCGATTTCGGCGGCGCGTAAGCCCTCTTCCTCGGCCTCACGCAAGCGGTGGTTCTGTTCCAGCGCAAAGGCGCTCATGCCATGGGCGTAAGGCGTGTCTTCATGGACGATCGCCGCGCGCTGGCCGAGACGCAGTAAGGCGTCCTGATCGCCGAGATTGAAAGCGTGATACTGGCCCCATTTGATTGCGCAGATGTCCGCCGGCCAGCGCACGGTCACCTCGTCGAGCAAAGTCAGCGCTGCACGAAAATCCTTGGCCGCCCAAGCGGCGACAGCGGCGCAGAACAGCCGCTCGCGTTCGCTTGCCTGACTTTCGGCGTCGTGCATGTGGGCAAGATAAGGCGCCGCGGCCTGCCAGCCTTCGGCGCCTTCAAAAGCGAGGTGGAGCGCGGCGGCATGCGCGTTAAACAACGGCGCCGCCGGATTGGCGTCAGCGACCGCGAACAGCGCGCGCAAATTCGCGCCATAGCTCAGAAACTCGGATACATAGGCGTCATAGCCGCGCGCTGATTCCGTACAGGCCGATGTCACCGGCAACTCAAAACAATCACATACCGTCATGACGCGAAGCTTAAGCCAGGCGCGCGCCGCGCACAAATCGCGAAGTGCTGACGAATGCTCACGACGTTGTTTTCCTTCCATAAAAAACCCCGCCTGTCCGTTCTGCCGGAAGGCGGGGTTTCGCAACTTCGCAAAGTCCTGACGTTAGTCGCGCATGATCCCGAGAATGTTGAGGATGTGCACGAACAGCGTGACGAAGGAGCCGTAAAGCATGAAGGCGCCGAAGATCGAGGCGCGTTCATTCATGGCGCTGCCTTCGCGATACCACGATTTGATCGCCTGCGTCTCATAGGCGGTGACGCCGGAGAAGACGAGCACCACAAGCGACGAGGTGATGAGGCTCATCATGCCGCTTTTGAAGATCAGCGCGTTGACAATGATCGCAATGATCAGACCGACGCTGGCCATCACGAGGAAGCTCGCCCAGCCTGAAAGGTCGCGCTTGGTGGTGTAGCCCCAAAGGCTCATCGAGCCGAAGACGGCGGAGGTGATGAAGAATGCCCGATAGATGTCCTGCGCGGCGCCTGCTTGCTGGAACATGAACAGCATCGGCGCGATCATCACGCCCCATAGCGCGGCGTATGCCCAGAACATGCCATGGGCGGCGACTTTCGATCCGTTCATCATCACTTTCGGGGCGAACCAGCCAAGGCCGAGAATGCCGACAAAGCCGAGCCATTTGAGCGGCGTCGTCATGATCTGGATCATCAGCGCTTCATTGCTGGCGATGAGCATGGAAAAGAGCCCAGTGCCGGCGACTGCGAGCGCCATATAATTGTAAACGCCAAGCATGTATTGGCGCAGGCCCTGATCGATAGCGACCGTGCCGGTCTGCGCAACCGAGCCGAATTGTCTGCGAGGTTCGTTCATAAAACGCCTGGTCCTTTCCGTTTCGCCTCAATTGGGGCTTTGCCGGCCCCTTGAACTTTCTGCGGCGTAATATCGTGGGCCTCGCCGGTGCAATCAAGGGATTTCGGGGCGAAGGCTGCGAAATTCAGCGCCTATCTAAAGGTTAACATTATTAATGTTTCCCGATTTCTTCCCGCTATCGACTATGCATTTCGCCATAAACTCATCCCCGCCGCGGGCGTCGCGCCAGAACCTTTTTGGGTGGAGAGGCTGCGTGGGGTGCAAAACATTCATCTCAAATTCAAATTCAGAACGCTCTGCGCCCTGCGCCGGCGGCGATTTTGCGCAATGACGGACCCGGCCGTAATGGCGACCCCGGACGGATTGCTTTACCGCCAGGGTTAGCGTTGCCAGAAAGCCCGGGCGCGGCATGCGGCGACATCGAAGGGCTCTCCGTTATGCAAGCCCTCGCGCTGGCGCGCGCCGCGATCCGAACCGACAAGCAACGGCTGGCCTTGCCGTCTCTCCGCATCCGGACTGTTTCGCAGTATAGGGCCGCCGAAAAAGTGGTGGATAACTACCCACCAAAAGCGGGATTCATGAAGATTTTCATCAGATATGAGGTATTTTCAAGAGGGGTGTTCGACCTATGCGTGCAGGGGTTTTTGTTACCCCGTACGCGCCCTCCTCACGCACCGACTCGCCACGGCTTGACCGCAGCGCCCATCACCAAGGCGATCCGTATGCGGCGCATGCGTGGAAAGGGCAGCAGTTGGACCCCACGGTCAAGCCGTGGGGAGTCGCGAGAGGAGAGAC
>CAMYLZ010000027.1 GCA_947259375.1 uncultured Parvularculaceae bacterium
CGGGCGCGGCGGCGGGCGCCATCGCCGGCGCGATCGCCGGCAAGCCGGGCAAGGGCGCTGCGATTGGCGCTGCGATTGGCGCTGCGGCGGGCGTCGGCATCGGCGTTTATCAGGACCGTCAGCAAGCCAAGCTGCGCGAGCGGCTGGTCAATAGCGGCGTCCAGGTGCAGCGCGACGGCGACAATCTGATCTTGCTGATGCCGTCGGACATCACCTTTCCCGTCAACCAATCGGACATCAATCCGGGCTTTTATGAAACGTTAAATTCTGTCTCGATCGTGCTCAATGAATTCGACAAGACGACGATCAGTGTTTACGGCCACGCGGATTCGACCGGTGCGGAAGATTACAATCAGCGACTGTCTGAACGCCGTGCGCTGTCGGTGTCGAACTATCTCGCGGCGCAAGGCGTCGCGCCGAGCCGACTTCGGTCCATCGGCTTTGGGGAAACCCGCCCGATCGCCGACAACAGCACTGATTACGGCCGCTCGGCGAACCGGCGCGTTGAGATCGTCATTGATCCGATCGAAAGCCAGTTCAGCAGTTAACAATTCTTAAGGCGGGAATGCGCGCGCCGGCGTTTCTTCTGCGCCGGCGCGCCGTCCGCCTGTCGCCGGCAAAACTCGCCCGGCGCGGCCCGCACACGGCGGGTTTTTTCATTTTTTCATATTCGATTTACAGCCAATTAAGATTCGACTTTTCCGAGTGTTTTAAACGCTTTTAAAGACAATATCCCTAACGTTTGCCGGTGCTGCCAGAAGGGCCGCGCGGTTAATCAGTGTTAGGATCGAGTGCAAAAATGAATCTTCGCCAGAAGAGTTCCCGATACAGCGCATATGTTTTGTTCGCCGCCGGCATTACGGGCGTGTTTCTTGTGCTTGCCGTGATCCGATCGAGCTTCAAACCGGATTTTGAAATCGTTCTTGCCTGTGGCCTTGTCGTGTCGCTGATCTTGCATGCCCGCGCCGGCTTCGCTTTGAGCCGCGCCCAGCAGGAAATCGAACTGCTCAGCGGGCTGGTGCGCAAGTTCAAGCCGGCCCAGGAAAAAGCCGCGCCGAGTTTGGCGCTCGCGGCGGTGAACAAGCGGGAAGACGAGGACGCCGTCACGCTGCGGCAGGTGCAAGACGCGATCGAGCAGGGCCGCGTCGATCTTTATTTGCAACCGATCGTCAGTCTGCCGCGCCGGACGGTTCGGTTTTACGAGGCTTTCTCGCGCCTGCGCCAGGAAGGCGGCGGGGTGCTCAAGCCTGCCGATTATCTTGATGCGGCCGAGCGGGCGAACCGCATCGGCCTGATCGACAACATGATCCTGCTGCGTTCGGTTCAGGCTTTGCGCCAACTCGGGGCCGCTGGCGAACAATCCCGGATTTTCTGCAATCTTTCGCCGGCGACGATTTTCGATCAGGATTTTTTCACTCGGTTCACGGATTATCTCGACGCCAATGAGGATCTGGCGCGGCGCATTGTGTTCGAATTCACCTATCCGGCCGTGGAAATCATGCATGAGCGCGTAATCGCAAATCTCGATGCCGTCGCCCGGCGCGGCTTTGCATTTTCGGTCGACCATGTGCGCCGGTTTGACCTTAACTG
Organism: uncultured Parvularculaceae bacterium; assembly: GCA_947259375.1. GTDB lineage: Bacteria > Pseudomonadota > Alphaproteobacteria > Caulobacterales > Parvularculaceae > Hyphococcus. The sequence goes on from CAMYLZ010000027.1 coordinate 1,591, forward strand.
GCGTTCGCTGGCGCAAAAGAATTTCCGTTATGTCAAGGCGTCGGCGGCGATGTTGCTGAATGAAGCGGCAAAAGGCGCGGATGGCGAAGCGCGGGTCTGGGCGTTCAAGGAAGCCTTGCGTGAAAACAGGATGGAGCTGATCGTCGAAAAGGTGGAAGCGGGTGAACAGGCGCCGCAGCTTCAGGCGCTGGGGATCGGCTATGGGCAAGGGACGCTGTTCGGCGCGCCGCAAATCGCCAGCCATTACGTTTCCCGCAATGCCGACCTAGCGCTGGCGTCCTGATCCGCGCCATGTCCGTCAAATGTCCGAGCGTTGCGCCGGTCGCCGTTCTGTCCGCCGTTCCGTCCCCCGTGCCGGACGCTTGACCGCCGCGCGCATCGGCCTTATCGGCGTTCGCTGTGTCCAAGGCAGAATTTATATCGTCCATTCATCGGCTTGCGCCAAATTACGACGCGCTGCTCTGCGATGCGTGGGGTGTTATTCATAATGGCGTCGATTTGTTCCCCGGCGTCGGCGAGGCGCTGACGCGCTTTCGGCAAACGCGCGGCCCCGTGGTGATCCTCACTAATGCGCCGCGCCCATCCTCGATCATCCCGGCGCAGCTCGACCGCATCGGCCTTGGCCGCGACGCCTATGACGCGGTGGTGACGTCGGGCGATGCGACGCGGGCGGCGATTGCCGCATGCCTGGCGGCGCCGGCGTTTCGTCTTGGGCCGCGCGATGACGACCCGCTATTTGAAGGGCTCGACATCGAATTTGCGCCTTTTGAAGAGGCGGCGTTTATCGTCTGCACCGGTTTTTCGGACGATATAGGCGAAGCGCCGGAGGATTATCGCGACCTGCTTGAACGGGCGACGGCGCGGGGGCTGCCGATGATTTGCGCCAATCCCGACATCATTGTGAATTGGGGCGGCCGGATCATGTGGTGTGCGGGCGCGATTGCGGAGATTTACGAAGCGCTGGGCGGGGCCGTGACCTATGGCGGAAAGCCTCATGCGCCGATTTACGACGAGGCGTTCCGGGCGGTGGAGCGCTTGCGGCCAGGCACGGCGCGCGCGCGCATTCTCGCGGTCGGCGACGGCCTCGGCACGGACATCAAAGGCGCGAATGACCAGGGGCTCGATGCGGTCTTCATTACCGGCGCCGGCGGCGTTCATAATGGCGGCAGGGATCAGGCCGCCGCCTTGAAAAGTCTTGAGGCGGCGGGCGCCAGGGCCGTCGCAGTAGCGGAGACGCTTCAATGGCAGGCATGAAAAAAACCGTCGCCGCGATCGGCAATTTCGACGGCGTGCATCTTGGCCATCAGCATCTGCTGCGGGCGACCGCCGGGTTCGCCGCGCAATTGGATGCGCGGCTCGGCGTCGTGCTGTTCGATCCGCATCCGCGCCGTTATTTCCGCCCGGATGAACCGCCGTTTTTGTTGACGACGCCGGAACAGCGCGATGCGCTGCTGCGTGCGGCGGACGTTGACGACATCCTTGTACTGAAGTTTGACGAAACGCTGGCGTCAACGCCGCCGGATGCATTTGTCCGGGACGTGCTGAAGGGACGCCTCGGCCTGGGCGGGATCGTCGCCGGGGCCGATTTTCGTTTCGGCAAAGGGCGCGCGGGCGACGGCGCCATGATGAAAGCGCTCGGTGCTGAGCTGGGGCTGGGCGTGAAGCTGGTTGACCTTCTCGATGCGGGCGGCGCCAAATTCGGCTCGAGCGCCATTCGCGAGGCGTTGCGCGCCGGCGATGTCGACAAGGCGGCGGCGATGCTGGGCCGGCCATGGAGTGTTTCGGGCGCCGTCAATGAAGGCCGCCGGGTCGGGCGCACCATCGGTTTTCCGACCGCCAACATGACCCTTGGCGAACTGGTCGCGCCGCGCCAGGGTGTTTACGCCACCCGCGTCAGCGTCGATGGCGAGACCTATGACGCGGTGTCGAATTTCGGCCGCCGCCCGACAGTCGGCGAAAGCGCGCCGCTGCTTGAATCTCATCTGTTCGATTTCAGCGGCGAATTATATGGCCGCGAAATCGAAGTCGCGTTCATCGCTTTCCTGCGCGATGAGCGAAAATTTGACGGGCTCGATGCGCTGAAAGCCCAGATCGCGGCGGATTGCGAGCGGGCGCGCGCGCTTCTCAACTAGTTTCGCTCGCGAAAGCGTGCGTGCAAATCCCGGCGCCCCGCCATATTCTCGTCATGTTTGGCCGGAAAAATCCTTGCCATCGGATCACCGCGCCCGTTCGCCCGGGCGCCAACCCAAAAAGGTGCGCGTTATGTCTGGCTCTGGAAATCGCAAGCATGCTTTCCGCAATATTGCGCTCGCCGGCGCCGCATCGGTTCTGGCGCTTGGCGCGGGCGCATCCGCCATGGCCGGCGGCGGTCGCGGCTATGCCAGCGTTCAATATTCGAGCGGCTATCATGGAGGCTATTATGCGGGCGGCTATAAACACCATGGCTATTATGGCCGCCATCATCACCGGCGCCGCCATCACCGCCATCATGGCGGCGGCGGGGGCAAGGCGGCGGCGATCGCGCTCGGCGTCATTGGCGGGGCGATTATTCTCAATGAGATCGCCGAGGACCGGACGCGCGACCGGTATGCGCGCGACCGCTATTATGACGGCTATTATGACGGCCGCCGCGACGGCCGCGCTGACGCCTATGACGACCGGCGTTATTATGATGACCGCGATTATCGCGATGAGCGTGCGCCTGACGACGGCCTTTATGAGGGCGGTTATGAGGATGACGCGCTCGATGACCGCCTTGAAGGCGGGGGCGCGCCCGTCCGCGAACCATCCCGCGCGCCGTCGCGACAGCCTGTGCGGGTTTCCGTCGATGCGGCCTATGACGCCTGCCTTGATCATGCGCGCGGGGCGCTCGCCGAACGCGGCTTTGTGGTCTCCGCGCCCTATCGTCCGGATACGGCCGAAGAGCGCGGCGGCGCCTGGCTGATGACCGCGACGGTCACCGCCCAGCGCGGGGGCGAGCGCTGGTCGCGGGCAATGTCCTGCGAGGCGGGCGCGGGCCGCGTCTATATGCTCGAATTGATTTAAGGGGGCGTTGCTGCGCCTATGACGAGAGCGCCGCCGCTACGACGCAGCGGCCGACAAGCGCGCTTGGCGCTGTTTGGCGTATGTCACAAATGATCCTATCAATTTGTTTGATCCTACTGGTGAGTACGCGCGTGGTGAGGGTTGGACCGACGATGACTGGGCTAAGTTTGATGCCGCTCAGAAGCAGGCGGCGGGCGAACTGACGCAGGGAGCCTCTGAGCTTCGTTCCCTTTCGTCAGAATTGCGAAGCGGAAAGCCTCTCAGTGATGGCGCTCAAGCCACTTTGGCTCGCGTGCAAGGCGCTGTTGGTGCTGATACAAATGCAGATCAAATAGATGCGATTGCTGGAAAACTTGACGCTGCAGCAACAGCGCTTAATGCAGGCGATGGCTCCGGATATGTAGCGAATGCGGGCGATCAGCCCGGCTTTACTTTTGCCACGGGTGCTGTCGGCGGAAAAACAATAACAATCGATACAAGCCACCCGTCATTTGGCGGTGCCGACCAGCCTATTTCATTTGAAGGCAGGTTCGGAATTGCACACGAGTCGCTCCACAATGCCGGTCTTAACGACCAAGTTTTTGCGGGAAATGGTTCAATAGCATACCGCTTTGGAAATTATGCAGAGCGTCGCGCCTTCTCGAGATTGCCAGTTGTTGCTCCGGCTCAAGCACGAATTAATCCCGATAACGTTTTATCGACGGTGTATCCATGATGACCTTAAAGACAATTGCTCAAGCCAGTTTAGCCACGCTTATGCTGATTGCGGGATCGTGCGCCTCGACATCAGGCCAATCTGAAGTCACCCCAGTGCAAGGAAAAGATTTCGAGCTACGCGTTGTGGATAATCTGTCAAAAGCTCAGTTTGAATTGGAGTTTTTGTCCAGATCAGATCGCGAAATCTGCATATCGCAGGGGCAGTGGCCAGCATCAGAGAATGACCTCTCGCCCACGAGTCAGCTTCGACTTGGAAGCTTGAGCTTCATGTCAGACCGGGTTTATGTGCTTTCAGAAGGGCGGCGCATCCCGATCAAAACGAGCAACTTCGGATACTGTCTTCCGCCAGATGATGAGCCAAATGCGTGCTCTATAATTGTGGAGTCAGGCGCTCGCCTCACCGGGGTTATTCCTTACAAAGAATTTGATGGCGAGATAAGCGCATCCCCGACTGTCGAAAGACGGCTGATTTATGGATTTGCGCCCTATTTTTGCGAGTGATGGACTCAAAGCAAGATTAAAAGGCTGGCGCCTGGTGCGTTGTAACGCCTTGTCTGCACGTCTGTTTTAGAGGCGCCATTTTGGTGCATCGGGGCACTCGTTTGGCGCCATTATGTGCATAGTATCGGCCTTCGGCCGTAGGGCGGGTTGAGCGTTAGCGATACCCGCCGCATTTGAGAGTCGCGCGCGGCTGTGCGTTAAATCCGGCATGCCAAACGGTTGTCGCTAGCCCCTCAAAAAGTAAGTGAGCGTTCACTCAAAGCAAAGCGATTCACGCATGGTGCGGGGGCAAGCGGGGCGGTGAGGAATGGGCGCGGAATGTGCCGCCCGCTAGGGGTCATCGGTGCGCAGCGAGCCGTCCGCCAGCGGGCGGCGGGCGTAAGCGGTCTTCACACCCGCCGCGTTTTCGGCATTTGCGAAGGCTCGCCGCCAACAGCCGCCCACTCCCATCGCCGCGCCCCGAATTACGTGACGGACGGCGTTTGGCCTGTTATGAACGCGCCTCATGAACGACAGAGCTTTCATATTCATTCCGGGCGGCATTCGAATTATCAGCCCGGACCGGTGCGCGGCGAGCCTTGCCAAGGCTTGACAAAGGCGCCCGGGACCGGGCCTTGCTGCACCTCAACATGACAACCCATTCATAGAAGAGATTTGACGATGCCAGATGCATCGAATGACGGTTCCGATAAGTCCGCTGAAAAAGGGCGCGACTATCGCGACACGCTGTTCCTGCCCCAGACCGATTTTCCCATGCGCGCGGGCCTTCCGAAGCGTGAGCCGGAATGGCTCGCCCGCTGGGCGAAGCTTGGCATGTACCGCGCCTTGCGCGAGGCCGCGAAGGGCCGGGAGAAATTTGTTCTCCATGACGGGCCGCCTTACGCCAACGGCCATATCCATATGGGCACCGCGCTGACGAAGATTTTGAAAGACGTCATCGTCCGCTCGAAACAAATGGCGGGCTTTGACGCCAATTACGTGCCCGGCTGGGACTGCCATGGCTTGCCGATCGAATGGCAGGTGGAAAAGGAATTCGCCGCCAAGGGCCGTAAGAAGCGCGACGTGCCGGTGACGGAGTTCCGCAAGGCGTGCCGCGATTACGCGCAAAAATGGCTCGACATTCAGCGCGAGGAGTTCAAGCGGCTCGGGCCGGAAGGCGACTGGGATAATCCGTATACGACGATGGCTTTCGCTTCCGAAGCGAAGATTGCCGGCGAATTGTTGAAATTCGCCGAGCTAGGGCTGCTTTATCGCGGCTCCAAGCCGGTCATGTGGTCGCCGGTGGAGCAGACCGCGCTGGCTGAAGCGGAGATCGAATATCAAGACCATGTCTCGCCGACCATTTGGGTGAAGTTTCCGGTGTGCGGCGGCGGGCAAGACCCTGACTTGCTGGCCGGCGCGTCGGTGGTCATCTGGACGACGACGCCATGGACGATCCCCGGCAACCGGGCGATTTGCTACGGCCCGCGGCTTTCCTACGGCCTTTATGAAGTCGTCGCCATGCAAGGCGATCTGAAATTCGAGCCCTGGTCGAAGCCGGGCGACAAACTTGTGCTGTCTGACGCGCTGGCCGAAAGTGTGCGCGAGGCGGGGCTGATCGCCGAATGGAAGCGCGTCGCCGATGTGCCGGCGGCGGCGCTGAATGGCGTGTCGTGCGACCACCCGCTCAAGGGCTTTGCAGGCGGTTATGAATTCGAGGTGCCGCTGCTCGCCGGCGATCACGTCACCGATGATGCGGGCACGGGTTTCGTTCACACCGCGCCGAGCCATGGTCAGGAGGACTATATCGCCTGGGTCTCGGCTTTCGGCACGCAGGCGGAAATTCCGCATACGGTGGATGAGTTTGGCGTCTACACCGACGAGTCGCCGGGCTTTGCCGGCGAGCAGATCATCGTCACCGACGGCAAGAAAAAGGGCAAGGAAGGCGGCGCCAACAAGGCGGTGATCGAACAGCTCATCGCCCATGACAAGCTGCTCGCGCGCGGGCGGCTCACTCACTCCTACCCGCATTCATGGCGGTCGAAAGCGCCGGTGATCTTCCGCAATACGCCGCAATGGTTCATCGCCCTCGACAAACCGACAGCAAATGGCAAGACCTTGCGCGAGAATGCGCTGGGCGCAATCGATGCGACGGCCTTCACGCCGGAGCGCGGGCGCACCCGCATCCGCACCATGGTCGAGGATCGGCCTGACTGGCTGATTTCACGCCAGCGCGCCTGGGGCGTGCCGATCACCATTTTCGCCCATAAGGAAACCGGCGCGGTGCTGGTCGATGAAGCGGTCAACAGCCGGATCATCGCGGCGTTGACAGCGCGCGGCGCGGACGCCTGGTTCGAAACCCCGGCGCAGGAATTTCTCGGCGCCGATTACAAGGCGGAAGATTATGAAAAGGTCGAGGACATTCTCGATGTGTGGTTTGATTCCGGTTCGACCCACGCTTTCTGCCTCGAAGCGCGCGAAGATCTGAAATGGCCGGCCGATGTTTATTGCGAAGGCTCCGACCAGCATCGCGGCTGGTTCCAGTCTTCGCTGCTGGAGGCCTGCGGCACCCGCGGGCGTGCGCCTTATAATCACATCGTCACCAATGGTTTCGTCGTCGACGCCGAAGGGCGCAAAATGTCGAAATCCCTCGGCAATACGATGCTGCCCGAGGAAGTCATCAAGCAATATGGGGCGGAGATCATCCGCATCTGGGTGGCGAGCGGCGATTATACCGAAGATCCGCGCGTCGGCCCGGAGATCATCAATTCGGCCGCTGACGCTTATCGCCGCTTGAGGAATACGCTGCGTTATCTTCTCGGCGCGCTCAGCGATTTCAGCGATGACGAACGGGTCGCGCCGGCCGACATGCCGGAGCTTGAGCGCTACATCCTGCACCGGCTTTCCGTGCTCGATGAGGAAGTGCGTGCGGCTTATGACAAGTTCGACTTCAAGGGCGTGTGGCGCAAATGCTTCGATTTCGCCTCGTCCGATCTTTCGGCATTCTATCTCGATGTGCGCAAGGACGCGCTTTATTGCGACCAACCGGACGCGCTGCGCCGCCGCGCCGCGCGCACGGTGATGGCGGAGGTGTTCGACCGTCTTGTTTTGTGGCTGGCGCCGATTTGCGTCTTTACGGCGGAAGAGGCGTGGCTCACGCGTTACCCGTCCGAAGACGGATCAGTGCATCTCCAGCAATTTCCGCAAACGTCGGCCGCCTGGCGCGACGCCGGCCTTGGCGTCAAATGGCGCAAGATCCGCGATGTGCGCCGCGTGGTCACCGGCGCCCTTGAAGTGGAGCGGCGTGAAAAACGCATCGGCGCCAGCCTTGAGGCCGCGCCGGTCGTGCATGTGGCGGATGCAGACCTGCTCAATGCCTATGACGGCATCGACGCGGCGGAGCTGTTCATCACCTCGGCTGCAACGCTGACCGACAAGCCGGGCCCGGAAGCTGCGTTCCGGCTCGAAGGCGAGGCTGAGGCCGTCACCGTCGCCCCGCTCAAGGCCGACGGCGAGAAATGCCGGCGCTGCTGGCGCATTCTGCCTGAAGTCGGACGGCATGAATCTCATGATGATTTATGCGAACGTTGCATCGGCGCCGTCGAGGCCGGCGATCAAGGGAAGGCGTGAATGAGCGAAGCAGCGGCGCTGATGAGCAAGATGACGGCATGGTGGGCCGATGCGCGGGCCAACCGGCTGTTCTGGCGCGGGCTGATCGGCGCCGGCCTGGTCATTGCGCTCGACCAGGCGACGAAGTTCTGGATTGTCCATCAGGTCGGGCTGCCTGAACTCGGCAAGATCGAGATTTCAGGGGTCTTCGATCTTTCCTATGTCGAAAATCGCGGCGCCAGTTTCGGCATGCTGTCGGGGATGCGGGTGGTCCTGTCGCTGGTTTCGATCGGTGTTGCCATGGGGCTGACCGTCTGGCTTGGCCGCCTGGCCCGGCCGATCGCCGCCGCTGGCGTCGCCCTGATCATCGGCGGCGCGCTTGGAAATCTTTATGATCGTATCGCTTACGGCTATGTGGTCGATTTTCTTGATTTTTCGGGGCTGGCCTTCCCTTGGGTTTTCAATGTGGCGGATGCCGCGATCAATATTGGCATCGCATTTTTGCTGCTTGATGCGTGGCGCACGCGCGATCAGGCCTAGGAACGCTTTTCCGGCTTTGCGCGGGGCGAGGGTCATGCTTATAGTGCGCCCGTCGTCGGCGGGGCGGGCGCGAAAAAAGTAGGGAGTGATGAAAATGTTGAATGCTTCTGCGATGCGGTTCGCCGGTGCGATGGCGGCCATCGCCGTGATGACCGCGGGCTGCGGCATCGGCAAGGCGGTTGGCGGGGGCAAGAATGCGCCGGATGAATTCGCCATTACGACCAAGGCGCCATTGGTGGTGCCGCCGGATTATGCGCTGCGGCCGCCGCGTCCGGGTGAGACGCGCCCGCAGGAACTCTCGCCGTCAGAACGCGCTCAACAGGTGCTGCTGGGCGATGCATCAGCCGCGCCGCCGACTGTCGGCGAACAGTTGATCCTGCGTAAGGCCGGGGCGCTTGGGTCGGACGGCACGATCCGCACGGTTCTCGCTGCCGAAAATGGCGGGCGTGCTGAAAAAGAACGCAGCCTCGCCAACCAGTTGCTGTTCTGGAATTTCATCGGCGACGAGATCGATGATTCCGCCGCGCCATTGCGGGTTGAAAATCCGGAGGAATGGCTTGCGGCGCGCGATGCGGCGATCAAGGCCGTCATCGGCGAAGAAGCCGAGGTCGAGATCAAGCAGTCCGAAGGGCTCAAGCTTCCCGGCGTTTTCTAAGACAGGGCGTCGCCCGGATTGTCAGCGCCGCGCCGCCGCGCTCTCGGCGAGCCGGCGCATGGCGTCCTGCTCGTCGACAAGGCCTTCATAGCCAAGCCGCGCCTGAATTTTCGACGTATCGAAGTCGAGATTCTGGCGGAACTCGAACGCCCCCTGCAGCGGCGCGACATCTGATCGTTCGGGCAATTGCGCGAGGCGTTCGCCAATGCTTGGCGTTTGCGCCTCGCCGATATTGAATATCTGGTTCGCCGCGTCAGGATGAAACGCCGCCAGCGCAGTCGCCATATTTGCAACGCCGCCATTGTATAGCGATAATCGCGCATGGCGAATCGAGCTGAAGAAATCTCCAACGAAACAAGCGTGATCCACCGGCTGCCGCCGGGGGCGGTCAACCGTATCGCCGCCGGCGAAGTGATCGAACGGCCGGCGGCGGCGGTCAAGGAGCTGGTGGAAAACGCGCTCGATGCCGGGGCGCGGCGCATCGATATCGAGATCGAGCATGGCGGCAAGACCCGACTTTCCGTGACCGATGATGGCGGCGGCATGAGCGCCGGTGATTTGTTGCTGGCGGTGGAGCGGCATGCAACCTCGAAACTCGCGCCCGGCGCGGATGGCGATTATGACCTGATGAATATCGCCACCATGGGCTTTCGCGGCGAGGCGCTGCCGTCGATCGGCGCGGTTGCGCGCCTTTCCATCACAACGCGCCAGGAGCACGGCGAGGCGCATCGCCTCAATGTTGAAGGCGGAACGTTAGACGGGCCGGCGCCGGCCGCGTTTGGCGGCCATGGCGCGCGGATCGACGTGCGCGATCTTTTCTATGCGACGCCGGCGCGGTTGAAATTTTTAAAATCCGATCAGGCGGAAACGACCGCCGTCGGCGAGGCGGTGCGCCGGCTCGCCATGGCCCGCCACGATGTCGCGTTCACGCTGTCCTCGTCCGGCCGCAAGATATTGCGCCTTGCCGCCCAGGCCGACACGGAAGACGGCAGGCTCGCCCGCCTCGCCGCGATCATGGGCGAGGAATTCGGCGAGAACGCACTGCCGATCAACGCGGAACGCGACGGCGCGCGGGTGACGGGTTTCGCCGGGTTGCCGACCTATAATCGCGGCCTGCCGGACAAGCAGTTTTTATTCGTAAACGGACGGCCGGTGCGCGACAAACTGATTGTCGGTGCGGTGCGCGGCGCCTATGCGGATTTTCTCGCCCGCGACCGGCACCCTGCGGTGGCGCTGTTTCTCGACATTCCGGCGGCGCTTGTGGATATCAATGTGCACCCCGCGAAAACCGAAGTGCGTTTCAGAAACGCGGGAGAGGTCCGCGGGCTCTTGGTCGGCGCCTTGCGCCATGCGCTCGCCGCGGCGGGGCATCGCGCCTCAACGACGGTGAGCGCCTTTGCGCTGGGGCGGATGACGCCGCAATCGGGCGCCGCCGCAACGCCGATGCGCTCAACCTATCGCCCGGCGCCGGCGGCCAACCTCTATCTGCGCGACGCCTTCGCCCCGGTTACAGGATTGAATGACCGCCAATCGGCTTTTGACGATGTCGGCGCGCCAAGCGCGCGCGCCGAACCCGCGCCGGAACAATCGCCGGGGGCGGATGATACGCCGCTCGGCGCCGCGCGCGCGCAATTGCACGCAACCTATATCGTCGCGCAGACGGCGGATGGTCTGGTCATTGTCGATCAGCATGCGGCGCATGAGCGCCTGGTTTACGAGAAGATGAAATCCGCGCTCGATGGCGGCGCCGTGGCGAGCCAGGGGCTGCTTCTGCCCGAAGTCGTCGACCTTGCGGGCGATGAAGCCGATCGGCTCGAAAAGCATCTCGAAGATTTCGCGCGGCTCGGCCTCGTCATGGAGCGCTTTGGCGAGGATGCGGTGGTGGTGCGCGAGACGCCGGCCATGCTGGGCGAAGTTGACGTCAAGGGACTGGTGCGCGCGCTTGCCGATGACCTTTCATCTTTTGGCGAAACGCTGGCCTTGAAAGAGCGCCTGGAAGAGGTGTGTTCATCCATGGCCTGCCATGGCTCGGTCCGTTCCGGTCGGCGCATGACCGGCGATGAAATGAACGCGCTCTTGCGTCAGATGGAGGCGACGTCTCATTCCGGCCAATGCAATCACGGGCGGCCGACTTACGTCGAATTGAAGCTCGCCGACATTGAGCGGCTGTTCGGGCGGCGCTAGGTTGCGCAACCGTCATGGAGGGCGTGATGAAAACTTATTTGGGAATGATCGCCGCTGTCGGCGGTTTCGCCCTGGCGGGCTGCGGCCCGGCGGAGCAGCGCGCGACCGCCCCGGCTTCGGCAATCTCCGAGCCCGCATCCGAGTTCGCATCCGGGCCCGTTTACGAACCGATGGCGCATTTCGCGGCGCTTGCGGGCAAGGCGTGGCGGGGCGAGGGGACAGCCCCCGACGGCAAGCCCATCGTCGATATCGCCCGCTATGAGATGATCCTCGGCGGGCGCGCTTTTCAGGCAACCCACCGGCTCGAGGATGGTTCCTATGGCGGCAGGACGATCATCTTCTTTGACGAAGGCGCCAAAAAGCACATTTTTCACTATTTCACGACCGCAGGGTTCCATACGACAGGCGAGATCACGCCGACGCCGACCGGTTTCATCAGTATCGAGAAAGTGCAAGGCCATGCGGAGATCGCAGAAGTGCGGGCCGAGGCGTTTTTTGAAGGCGATGTCATTCGCATCGCCTCCACTCATGTCGCGATTGACGGCGCTGCGTCCGCAGGCGACGAACTCGTTTATCGCGCGATCGATGATCCGGGTCCGCTCTACAGGTAACGAAGGCAGAAAATGACTGAGTACAAATTCACGCCGCTCAACGAACTGGGCGATTTTGTTTCCCGCAATGACGAAGAAATGACCGCCCGTGCGGAATCTTTTTTCGACGACATAAAGCGCCGGCATACGATCCGCGATTTCACCGATCAGCCGGTGCCGCGCGAAGTGATTGAGCGTTGCATCGAGGCGGCGGGGCGCGCGCCGTCCGGCGCCAACCACCAGCCGTGGTTTTTCGGGCTGGTCGGCGATCCGGCGGTGAAGCGTGATATTCGTCTGGCTGCGGAGGAAGAAGAGCGCGCCTTTTATGCGGGCCGCGCCGGTGAAGAATGGCTTGAGGCGCTTGACCCGCTGGGCACCGGGCCGGAAAAGCCGTTTCTCGAAACCGCGCCGTGGCTGATCGCTGTCTTCGCCCAGCGTCGCGGCGGCGTCGAAGCGGGCATGGAGAAGAAGAACTATTATCTCCATGAAAGCGTCGGCATTGCTTGCGGCTTCCTGATCGCCGCATTGCATCACGCTGGGCTCGCGACGTTGACCCATACGCCGAACCCGATGTCTTTCCTGTCGAAGGCGCTGGACCGTCCGGCGACGGAAAAACCCTATCTCCTGATCGTCACCGGTCGCCCGCAGCCCGATGCTGCGGTGCCTCACCATTCGATGATCAAAAAGCCCTTGGGCGATATTATGAAGGTCTATTAGGGCCGTCCGCGTACGGGGCTTCCCGCAGCTGTCTCTCGCCTTTGTGATCCCGGCAAATCAGATTAACGCTGTCCACGGAGTTGATTCGCCGCCGGCGGTTTTGGCGGATCGCAAACGGACCGTTTCGGACGGTCGGGCGGGAGACAGAAGGGAGCCGCGCAATGGGAATGATCAAGGAGTTTCAGGAGTTCGCCGTCAAGGGCAATGTGGTCGATATGGCCGTCGGCATCATCATTGGCGGGGCCTTTGGGACGATCGTCAAATCGCTGGTCAATGACATTATCATGCCGCCGGTCGGTTTGCTGATGGGCGGTATCGACTTTTCGCAAATCGTCGTGACCCTGAAGGAGGCGACCGCCGAGGCCGAGGCGGTCACCATGAATGTCGGCCTGTTCATCAACAACATCATCTCTTTCCTGATTGTCGCATGGGCGGTTTTTATGCTGGTCAAAGGCATGAACAGCCTTAAGAAGAAGGCCGACGAGGCCCCTGCCGAGCCGCCGGCCCCGCCGCGCTCCGAGGCGCTTCTGGAAGAGATTCGCGACGCCTTGAGGGCGCGCGCTTAAAAAAAGAACTACCCCTACCCAGTGAGAAGAAGCCCGGCCCCCGAGAAATCGGGGGCTGGGTTTTTTCATTTGGGCTAGCGGGGCGCAAAACCGGTTTCCCCTTTTGCCGATGATGCTCTATAGGGCTGGTTTTTGTAGCAAGATGTCCGTTTCATGACGCCGCTTAAGAATATTCGAAATTTCTCCATCGTCGCCCATATCGATCATGGCAAATCGACGCTTGCCGACCGTCTCATCCAGGTGACGGGCGGGCTCACCGATCGTGAGATGAAAAGCCAAGTGCTTGATTCCATGGAGCTTGAGCGCGAGCGGGGCATCACCATCAAGGCCCAGACCGTGCGCCTTGAATATACGGCGCAGGATGGCGAGACCTATATCCTGAATCTCATCGACACGCCGGGGCATGTGGATTTCACCTATGAAGTCTCGCGCTCGCTGTCGGCTTGCGAGGGCGCGCTGCTGGTGGTTGACGCCAGCCAGGGCGTCGAGGCGCAGACGCTCGCCAATGTCTATCAAGCGATTGATGTCGATCTCGAAATCGTGCCGGTATTGAACAAGATCGACCTGCCCGCCGCCGAGCCCGACCGGGTGAAAGCGCAGATCGAGGACGTCATCGGCATCGAGGCGAGCGACGCGCTCGAAATTTCCGCCAAGACTGGCATTGGCGTGCCGGGGGTGCTGGAAGCGATCGTCACGCGCCTGCCGGCGCCGGCAGGCGATCACGCCGCGCCGCTGAAAGCGCTGCTGGTTGATTCATGGTATGACGCCTATCTCGGCGTGGTCGTTCTGGTGCGGGTGATCGACGGCGTGCTGAAAAAAGGCATGCGCATCCGCATGATGGGCGCGAAAGCCGTCTACACCGTCGATCAGGTGGGCGTATCGACGCCGAAAAAGACGCCGGTGGATGCGCTCGGGCCCGGCGAGATCGGGTATCTGACCGCTTCGATCAAGGAAGTGGCGGACACCGCCGTCGGCGACACCATCACTGATGATCGCCGCCCTTGCGACAAGCCTTTGTCGGGCTTCAAACCATCCGTACCCGTCGTGTTTTGCGGCATCTTCCCGGTTGACGCCAATGACTTTGAGGATTTGCGCGAAGCCATGGGCAAGCTGCGCCTCAATGACGCCAGCTTCGAATTTGAGATGGAAACATCCGCCGCGCTCGGCTTCGGCTTCCGTTGCGGGTTTCTAGGGTTATTGCATCTTGAGATTATCCGCGAGCGGCTTGAGCGCGAGTTTAATCTCGATCTCATTACCACGGCGCCAAGCGTCGTCTATGACATCTATCTGACGGACGGATCGAAGGTTGAGCTGCACAACCCGGCCGACATGCCGGACCCGGTGCGGATCGACCATATCGAGGAGCCGTGGATCAAGGCGACGATCATGGCGCCGGATGAATATCTCGGCGGCATTTTGAAACTTTGCGAAGAGCGGCGCGGCGTTCAGGTCGATCTGACCTATGCCGGAACGCGCGCCATGGTGGTCTATGAGCTGCCCCTCAATGAAGTGGTGTTCGATTTTTATGACCGGTTGAAATCAGTGTCGAAAGGCTATGCCAGCTTTGATTATCAGCTCACCGATCATCGTGCCGGCAATCTCGTAAAGATGCAGATCCTCGTCAATGAAGAGCCGGTGGACGCGCTCTCCATCATCGTTCACCGCGACAAGGCGGATTTCCGCGGCCGCGCCATGTGCGAAAAACTTAAAGACCTCATCCCGCGCCACCAGTTCAAGATCCCCGTTCAGGCGGCGATCGGCGGGCGGGTGATTGCCCGCGAGACCATCGCAGCGCTCAGGAAAGACGTCACCGCGAAATGCTATGGCGGCGACGCGACGCGGAAACGAAAGCTGCTTGAGAAGCAAAAAGAGGGCAAGAAAAAGATGCGCCAGTTCGGCCGCGTCGAAATCCCTCAGGAAGCGTTCATCAAGGCGCTGAAGATCGACAGTTAAGGCCCGCGCCGGTCCGTGCGCGCCGCGAGGATTGAAATGACACGTTCACGCGCGCCTCGCTCCCTATCCCCGCAATTGCGCTGGGTGTTGAAAATTATCGGCGTCGCGCTTGTCCCGATCGGGCTCGCCGGCGTCCTTTTGCCCGTGCTGCCCGGCGTGCCCTTCTTGATCCTTGCGGCGGCGTGTTTTGCGCGTTCTTCGCCAAGGCTTGAGCAATGGCTGGTCAATCACAAATTTCTGGGGCCGGGCATTGTCGCCTGGCGCGAGCGCGGCGCCATTTCGCTGAAATCGAAAACCATCGCCATCGCCGTCATGGCGGTTTCCGGCGGGGCGGCGTATGTTTCCGCCGCGCCGGCATTTGCAAAAATCATCGCATTGGTTTCACTGACCGGGGCCGCTTTATTTGTCGGCACTCGGCCGAATAGCTAGCGCCTGCGCGATCCCGTTCAGGAACATTCAAAACCGGTCTCGCCGAGCGGTCGGCAGAAACGGGGCCATCTGCCGGCCTCGCGCCAATAGGCGACCATGTTGAGTCTTTCGACAATCTCCTCAAAGATCGGCAATGTGCGCGTTTCTGCCTGATGGGGCGCCCATAATAAATGATACCAGGTGCCGCCCTGATCGAGGAAATGCCGGCGCATGGCTTCGCCCGCGCCTTCGGCGTCGCCGAACAAGGCCAGCCAGTCGGCGATGACGACGAGTTTCATCGGCGCCTGATTGTCCGGGTCGACGAGCGCGCGCCGCAATGCGCTTCGCGCCGCCTCAGGGTCGTTCATCAGGCGGACAATGTCGTCAAGCGCCGGCAAATTCACAGGAAAGTTGTCGCGCGTAACGGCGAGGCGCGCCTGTGCTTCGTCAATGTCGCCGCGGCGATAGGAACGGATCGCCGCCTGATATTCGGGGCTGCCGCGCACGCCAACAAGATTTTGGCTGCGCAGGAATTCAGCCTCTGCACGATCCTCATAGCCATAGGTCTGGAGGGTGATTTGCATCATTGCCGCAGCTTGCAGTGAAACGGGATCTTTTTGGCGAGCTTGATCCGTGCACGGCAAATGGCGATCGCTGAAAAGCCCCGTTGAAAAATCGATGCCTGCGGTGACGCAAGGCCCTTGCTCAGAGATCGCATGCGCGCCGGCGGAAGCGCCATGCCTTGCCGCCAGGGCGCGCGCATGGGATTGCGCGGCCAGCGCGCCGCTCCAGTCTTGTTGCTGCACCAGCAGATGCGCCCGCATATAATGGGCGGCCGGATAATCAGGCGCGATGCGCATCGCCGTTTCGAACGCCGCATTGGACTCGCGCCACGCCTCGCGTGCATCATCGGGGCGCCAGTAATCATATGACCGCAAGACGCTGGCGAGCGCGAGCCAGCCATCGGCGAAATTCGGATCCGTTTCAACAGACTGGTGCAACAGGCTTGCCGCCCGTTCCAAATTGTCGGCGCCTTCGAGTTTTATATAGGCGACAGCCATGAGATACAGCTCATAAGCCTCGACACTCTCGGTGCTGCCGAGGGCTCTGACCGCGTCGCCGACATTCAGGGTGATACGAAGATTTTCCGCCACCGCGCCGGCGATTTCGTCCTGAATGTCGAAAACATCTTCAAGCCGGCGGTCATAGCTCTGCGACCACAAATGATCGCCGCTTCGCGCGTCGATTAGCTGCGCCGAAACCCGCAGGCGGTCGCCATCCTTGCGCACGCTGCCGTCAAGGAGATAGGCGACGCCGAGCGTTCGGCCGATATTTATGACGTCGGCGTTTTCACCTTTGAAGGTAAAACTCGATGCGCGGGCGGTCACGCGCAATCCTTCAATGCGCACCAGGCGGCTGATGAACTCCTCACTCAGCCCATCGGAGAAATATTCCTGTTCCGGGTCGGACGATAAATTCGCGAAAGGCAACACCGCCAGAGAAAGATCGCCGGATTGCTCGATGCCGTCTTCATAATACCCGCCAAAAGACGGCTCCGGGCTCGCCGGGGTCGCTTGAAGACGCAGACCGATGAGGCTAGTGACCCCGAGCGCCAGAATGAGGGCCGCCGCAAAAAGGTAAGAGGCCTGCGGCGAGCGGGCTGGCATGCGGACTAGGCCAGCGGCCGGGGCGGCCGGCGCCGTTGTCGGCGCATGGGCGTGCTTTTGCAGCGCGACCGGGCCGGTGAGTCGGTAGCCGCGCTTCGGGATTGTCTCGATGACGCTGCTTTCCGCGCCGGCGTCGCGCAGCGCCTTGCGCAATAGCGACATGGCCCGTGTCAGACTTTCATCGCCGCCATGATCGATGCCCCAGATTTCATCTATCAGCACGTCGCGGGTGGCGACCTCTCCGGTGCGGGCGGCGAGCAGGCAAAGGACATCCATCACCTTGGGCTCGACGCGGGTTCGCCCCTTCGCCCCTTCTATGAGGTTTTGCGCCGGCGTCGCCAGAACGGGGCCGAGGGTGAATGGAGCGTCCAGCATGTTGTCAGCCGGCGCGCGCGGCGCCGGTCAATAAGCAGCAGCCGTCATGGCCGCATGGTCCCTTGCGATTACAAAGCCTGTCTAACCGGTCGGCGGCGAATGACGAGGTCCGATCCGCCGGGGCGAGCGCCCTTTGCGACAAGCGGAATTCGGCAGGCTCTATGCGAAGCCCGGACCCTCTGTGAATATCAATAATTTCAGCGGGTTAAACCCCCTCACAAAGACATACGGAAACCGTAAGGCGGCCATAAGGACGCGCCGACATGCGGCCGGTGATGATCAGGGCATGAAAAAAAGGAGAAACCGACCCATGATCAAATCGATCATCACAGCTTCTTGCGCCGCGGGCGCGCTTTACGCCGCCGCTTTGGCGGGCGACGACACGGAGGCTTATGCCTTCACCCTGGATGTTTCCGAAATCGGGAGCGAAGAGGGGCGTCAGGCGGTTTATGCCGATATCAAGCGTCAGGCCGTCCGGTTCTGCGCTTACCATGCGCGCAGTCCCCGCAATGATGCGCGCACTGCCGCGGCCTGCCGGGCATCCCTCGTCGCCAATGCGATCCGCACGGCGGATGATGTGCGGCTGGCGGCGCTTTACGAAGCGGAATCCGACCGGCGCTTTATCGCCGCGCCCTGAGCGCCAGGCTGCGCGCTAATCGGCGCGCTTTACATATTCCATGGTTTCGGTGTTGACGATGATCTTCTCGCCGACCGTCATGTAAGGCGGCACCATGACGCGCAAACCATTGTCGACGGTCGAGGGCTTGTAAGACGAAGACGCTGTCTGCCCCTTCACCGTCGGCTCGGTTTCGACGATCTCAAGCGTGACATGTTCGGGGAGCTTTACGCCGAGCGGCCGGCCTTCATGACTTTCGACCACAACCGCCATGCCGTCCTGCAAAAAGGCGACGCGCTCGCCAATCAGATCTTCGGCAATATTGATCTGTTCAAATGTCTCCGCATCCATGAACACCAGCATGTCGCCTTCCGCATAAAGGAAGGTGTGGTCTTTTTGCTCAAGGCGTACGCGCTCAATGGTTTCCGACGCGCGGAATCGCTCATTCAGCTTCGAACCGGTCTCGAGGTTTTTCAGCTCGACCTGCGCATAGGCCGGCCCCTTGCCGGGCTTGACCGCATTGGTCTTGACCGCGACCCACAGGCCGCCCTGGTGCTGGATGACGTTGCCGGGACGGATTTCGTTGCCGTTGATCTTCATGTCGCGCTCGCTTGGGGAGGTAAAAAGGTCGCGCCGCTCTAGCAGCCGCGGCGGGGCGAGGCAAGCAGGCGGGGGCGCGCGCTACATCCGGAAGGTATGGCCAAGCCGCAGGGCGAGGCTCGTGCCTTGCGAGGTGAAGTCTTCGGGAAAGCTTTCCCGCTCGATGATCGCCGTATGCCCGAATGACAGGAAAATCTCGCGTTCCGGGATCGGCTCCCAGCTAAAGCGCGAAAAAAACGTGAAGGCTTCGGAAATATTGTCGTACTGGACTTCGGTTTTGATGGTCATGTCCGGCGAAAAGGCGATGGTGGAATCGATTGATGCGATATGGATCCCGAGCTTGCCGGCGGGGAGGCTGAATTTTGAATAATTATAATTGGCGCCCAGCTCGAAATAGCGGCTGGGTCGGAGGCTGACGCCGGTATCGGCGCCGAAAAAGTCGCCGCCATAAATCCCGCCCCAGCGCACCCCCGCCCTGGCGCCGAGTTTGCGGGCGTTGGTCGCGGCAAGGCGCAGATTATAGCGGTTCCAGCGATACTCGCCGGCCTCAACCGGCAGCGCGCCGGCGATGGAGAAGGGCGCGCGCACATTGACAAAAGCGTGCTCGATATTGGCGCGTATGGAATCGCCGGCGTTGTTTTGCGCATTCGCCCAGGCGCCGTAAAAATGGTCGAGCCGCTCGCCATTGTCGCGATCGGTGATCAGGGTTGAAAAAGCACCGGTTTCCGCACGCCGGATAAAACTGTTTTCCGGCCGATAGGTGCGCCAGCCCTGCAGATTGTAACGGCGGATGCCGGTGCGGTTCGAAAAACCGAGACGCGGCGCATAATTCTCGCCGACATCGCGCAGCCGCAGCGTGCTGTTCCATTTCTGGCTGCGATAGGAAACATCCGATGCGATCAGGTGATCGCCCTCGCCGCCGGTGAAGCTGCGAATATAGGCGGCGTCGGCGGTGAGTGTGCCGCCGCCGAACGCATTTGACTTTTTATATTGGAAGTCGACGCCGGCGACAGTGCTGTTGACCTCGCCCCTTGGGTCGCCATTGGTGAAGACGACGCCGGCTTTCGATTCAGAAAAGACGGGTACGGACAGTCGCGCGGAGGAAAGGAACTGCCCATCGACGCCGAGCGCATCGGACGCGCCGGTCCGCGCCGATATCACGCCGATATTGGCGGGCCCCGCCTTGCCGCTCAGCTTGGCGCCGGCGACGATGTCGACCGGCTGGCCGTCGACAATGCCGATATTGCGCGAGAAAAACGGCAGCCCGTTGACCGGGCCGTTATTGAAAATCCGCCCGCCAAATTCGAATACCGACGCGTCCTGCAGGAAAAAGTCGCGGGTTTCAGGAAAGAACAGCGAGAAACGCCCGGTATTGACCTGGCGCGCATCGAGCGAAGTGTCGGAAAAGTCGGTATTGAGCGTCAGCGAGCCGGTAAGCGACGGCGTCAGCTTGTAAAACACATTGCCGCTCGGGTCGAAGCTGAAATCTGTCTGGTCGGTTTCCCAGTCGTAAGAACCCGCGCCCGTGATGAAAGTCTGCACTTCGAGCCCGGCGCCGCTTTCTACGTCGCTGACGCCGGCGAGCTTTCCGGGATTGGTGATATCGATGCGGTTGCGGTTCTGGTCGATATTCGACCAGCGGATTTCTTCATTATTGCGGCGCACCGTGCGAATGATCTGGAGGTTCCATTCCTCAAGCGACTGGTCGAACGAAATCGACTGGAACGGAATGGCGATTTCCGCGACCCAGCCATCTTCGACGACGCGCGCTTTCGCACGCCAGATCGTGTTCCATTCGTCGCTGAACTTGCTGTTATTTTCAACCAGCGCGTCATTGCGCGCGCCATTCGGATTGACGCCGAAGAAATAGCTGTCGCGAAAAGACCCGAACGGATCGATCAGGATGCGGACTGCATCGTCGTCCTGCAGCGCCGGATCGCGCTGCAATTGGGAACGCCTGATATTCTCAGGGTCGGTATCGAACGCATGAATGGCAATATAAAGGTTTTTCTCATCATAGAGAATAAAGGCGCGGGTTTCCTGGCTCGGCGCTGCGCCTTCAGCCGGCTCGACCTGAAAGAACTTGTCGATTGGTTGCGCGCGCGACCACGCCGCGTCATCGAGGACGCCATCGATCTTTGGCGCGGCGTCTGGCGCAATGCGCACCGCCATGGCGCGCGGCGCATAGGTCTCGAAATCGATCGCATGGAGGGAAGCTGCGTCGTCTCCGGTCGTGGCGGAGGCATTCGCGAAGGCCGGCTGCGCCGACAGGAACAAGGCGGCGACGGCGATGCTGAAACGGCGCATGAAACCCGATACTCCAACTGTCGCGCCGTTCGCCTGGGCAACGCCGCGCCGATCCCCCAAAATGTCAGCGGCGGCGCAAAGGCGCGCATGCCGGACTTGTCGTTATAAGGGGCGCGCGATTTATGTGACGTCCATCGGCGCACGGCTCGTCGCCATTTGATAACGTTTCATCGCATCCCTTCATGAAGCGCTTTCGACAAGGCTAGCCCGCAAGGCGCTCCATCTCTTCTTCGGAGATTTCGAAATTGGCGTAGACGTTCTGCACATCGTCGCAGTCGTCGAGCGCGTCGATGAGCTTCATCAACGTCGCGGCCTTGTCGCCTTCGACATCGATGGTGTTTTGCGGCCGCCAGGTCGGCTTGGCCGAGGCCGCTTCGCCGAATTTCGCTTCAAGCGCTGTGTTCACTTCCGCCAATTGGTCGAAAGCGCAATAGATTTCATGGCTGTCGGCGGAGGACTGGACGTCGTCGGCGCCGGCCTCGATCGCCGCTTCGAGCATGTCGTCCTCGGAGGCGACGCTTGCCGGATATTCGATATAGCCCATCAGGTCGAACATGAAGGAAACGGAGCCCGTTTCACCCAGATTGCCGCCATTCTTTGAAAAGACCGTACGCACCTCGCTGGCCGCGCGATTGCGATTGTCGGTAAGAGCCTCGACGATGACGCCGACGCCCGCCGGGCCGAAGCCCTCATAACGGATTTCCTCGAAATTGGCTTCGTCGGCGGCGGTCGATTTCTTGATCGCCCGGTCGATATTGTCCTTGGGCATGGACTGGGCTTTCGCCGCCTGAATGGCGAGACGCAGGCGCGGGTTAAATTCCGGGTCCGGCGCGCCCATTTTCGCCGCCACCGTGATTTCCTTGGAAAGCTTGGAGAACATCTTGGAGCGCTTGGCGTCCTGGCGTCCCTTGCGATGCTGAATGTTCGCCCATTTGCTATGCCCGGCCATGCGGTTCGGTATCCCTTGAAACGATCTGTTGAAAAGAGGGGTTGTTATGCCTTCCGGCGCTGAAAATTCAAGCCCGCCGGTTTCCGGCCGGGCGCGCATGGCTTGACCCGCCGCCCCCAAAACCGCCTAAACTGGCGATGGAGGGAGATTATGGCGGAGCCGATCCGCAATATCACCATTGTCGGCGGCGGCGCGTCCGGTTGGATCGCTGCTTGCTATCTCGCCCGTTTTTTTCACCGCCGGCTGGCGTCCGGGGCCCTCGCCATCACCCTGATTGAAAGCCCGGCGGTCGGCATTATCGGGGTCGGCGAGTCGACCGCGCGTCCGGTGTCCGACCTGTTGCGCTTTATCGGCGTTTCGGAACGCGATTTCATCACCCGCTGCAACGCCACCTTCAAGCTGGGCGGCATGTTTGTCGATTGGGATCGCGACGCAAACGGCAAGGGCGTGAGCTGGATCAACCCCTTTTTCTCGCAAAACGATTTGCACGGGGTCAATCCGGCCTATCTGTTCGCGCAATATGGCATGGAAAAAGACGGCGGGCCGGTCCGTCAGGGTTTTACCGAAGCGGTGTCCGTTTGCCCGGCCTTGATCCGGAATTTCAAAGGGCCGCGCCTGATCGGGGCGAAGGATTACCAGACAGAAGTTCCTTACTCCTATCATATGGATGCGGTGGCGCTCGCCAAGCTGCTGCAGGAGCATGGCAAGCGGCTCGGCGTGCGGCAGATCCTCGACCATGTGGAGGAGGTGCGTCTTGACGATCGCGGTTTCGTTGCGGCGCTGGCCTTGCGCGAGCATGGCGTTCATCCGGTGGAGTTCATTCTCGACGCCACCGGTTTCGCCAGCGTGATTATCGGCAAGGCGATGGGCGAGCCCTTCGAGCCTTATGACAAATATATGCTGAATGACCGCGCGGCGGTGCTGCAAATGCCGCATGCGGACCCGACCAGGCTTGAGCCGGCGTCCCGGGCGACGGCGCTCAGCGCGGGGTGGTCTTTTCGCGTGCCTTTGTTCAACCGCGTCGGGACCGGATACATCTATTCGAGCAAGTTCATTTCCGATGATGAGGCGGCAGCTGAGTTAAAGGCGTTTGTCGGCGCGCCCGCGGACGCCGAGCCGCGCATCATTCGGATGCGTATCGGCAAGGCGCGGCGCTCCTGGGTGAAAAATTGCCTGGCGATCGGTCTTTCCAGCGGCTTTGTCGAGCCGCTGGAAGCGACGGCGATCTATTCGGTGCAGGTCGCGCTGCAATGGTTGTTGCAATATTTTCCCGATACGGAGTTTCATCCTGCGGTCACGGCGCGCTACAACAAGCTGATTGACGGCCTTTATGATGAGATCGTCGAGTTCATCGCCTTGCTGTTCCATATCAGCAATCGGGGAGACACGCCTTACTGGCGCGCCGCCCGGCACGAGCTGGAAGTGCCCGCATCGCTCAAGGAAAATCTCGCGCTCTGGCGCCATACGCTGCCCGACGTGCTCGATTTGAAGACGGATACGTTTTTCACCTCGACATCTTATCGCGCGGCGCTGATGGGCAAGCAATTTTGCAAGGGTCGCGCCTATCAGCAAACCGACATTTTCAGCGAAAGCGACTGGAGCGAATATTTGAACGCGCGGCTGGCGCGCGCGCAAAAATTCGTCGATACCCTGCCGGACCAGTATGAATTGCTGCGTCATATCAGGGGCGAGGCGCCGGCGCCTAGCGTGTCGTTCATCGGTCCGGGCGTGCTAACAGGAAGCGGTCAATAAACATGTCTTTCGATCTCAATGGAAAATCCGTCCTCATCACCGGCGCCTCGCGCGGCATTGGCGCGGCGGCCGCGCGCGCCTGCCATGACGCTGGCGCGCGGGTCATTTTGCACGCCAGCGGGGAAAGCGACGCGGCGGCGGGCGTCGCCGCTTCGATCGGCCAGACGCCGGGCGATATTCTCTATCAGGATCTTGGCGCCATGGATGCGGGTTTCGATCTCGCGGCGCGGGCGATCGAAGGGGCCGGGCGGCTCGATGCGGTAGTCAACAATGCCGGGGTTTATCTCGCCTCGCCGCTTGATGGCGGCAAGGATGCATGGGCTGAGGGGTGGGCCAGAACCATGGCCGTCAATGTCCAGGCGCCGGCTGATATCTGCCGCGCGGCGGTCGCGCATTTCCGCGAGCATGGCGGGGGAACCATCGTCAATGTGGCGAGCCGCGCCGGCCATCGCGGCGACGGCGCGGATTTCGGCGTTTACGCTGCGTCGAAAGGCGCGGTGCTCGCCATGACCAAGACCTGGGCGCGCGCGCTCGCGGGCGAGAATATCCTGCTTTACGCCATCGCCCCGGGCTGGGTCGAAACGCGCATGGCGCCGCAGGATATCGAGGCGCGTGAAAAGGCCGTGCACGAAATACCGCTGGGGCGCGTCGCCCGGCCCGAAGAGATCGCCGCGACCATGGTGTTTTGCTTGAGCGGCGCGTGCCCGTCAGCAACCGGCGCGACCTTTGACGTCAACGGCGCGAGCTATGTGCGGTAGACTCTCTCACGACTGAGTGCTTGCCGCACCGGCCAGGGGTTGATAAAACGGCCTCAATAAGAGGTTTTATGTCCGAGCTTGTGAATAGCTGAACCGCTTCTTGCGGCGCATGAGGGGAATGAGGCGGCGTCATCCGTAAGGGGATGAGCGATCATTCTCGCCTGCGCCCGGTTTGGCTTTTTATCGGACATTTCCATGAATATTTCGAAGGCGGAGCAAAGAACGCTCCATGCGCTGGCGCGCGGCGGCGCGATCCTCGTTGAAAAGGACGCGGCGGGAAAAATCATCGCCGTCAATTGCGCGACCCGCGAGGGCTGGACCCTCGCCGACTGCACGCTTGGCGTTTTCAAAAAGCTCAAACGCCGCCGGCTGGTGGCGTCGATGAATGGCGGCCCCTATCGCGTAACGTGGCTGGGGCGGGTCTCGGTGCGCGCGCAATTGGACAACCGGGCGTGAGCTTTCGCACGCGAAGGGCGTTCAGGAAGGCTGCATTGTCTGTTACGGTCCGCGAAACGGGACCTTGAGGAGAGTGTCGATGCGGTTGCCTTTCAGTGCGTTGTTCGCGTGCATTATTGGTTTTGCGTCAATTGCGGCGGCAAGCGCTTCGCAACAGCCGCCCGACGCGGCGCCGTCAACGCCGGTGGATGTGGCGGCGCTGCCGGCTTTTGAGCCGACCCGTGAAGAGGCGGTGCTTGAAGCCTTTGTGGACGGCGTCGTTGCCGCGCATATGCGCGCGCATGGCGCGCCGGGCGTCACGGTCAGCGTGGTCAGGGGCGGAAAGCTGTTATTCGCCAAGGGCTATGGCGCGGCGGACGCCGCCGGCGCGCGGCCGGCATCCGGCGATCAGACATTGTTCCGCATCGGCTCGGTCTCCAAGACATTCATCTGGACCGCAGTGATGATGCTGCATGAGCGCGGGCAAATCGATCTCGACGCCGATGTGAATGATTATCTGAAAAATGTGCAGATCCCGGACGCCTTCGATGCGCCGGTGAGTATGAATGACTTGATGGCGCACCGCGCCGGCTTTGAAGATGCGTTCGGCGTTTACACAATGCGCGATGGGGACGAGACCTCTCTCGCCGAAGCGCTTAACGAACATATGCCGAAGCGGGTTTTTCCGCCCGGCGCGCGCACCTCCTATTCCAATTGGGGCGCGGCGCTCGCGGCGCAGATCGTCGAAGATATCTCGGGCGTTCCGTATGAAGAATTTCTCAAGCGCGAGATGCTTGACCCTCTCGGCATGGCTGATACGACGCTTCGCGGTCCTCGGACGATGCCTGACGCGCTGCGCGCGGGGCTGGCGCATGCGACAAAAATCGAAGACGGCCGGCCGCGCGACGCCGCTTTCATGGAAATCGGTCCCTTCGCGCCGGCGGGCGCTATGGCGTCAACCGCCCGCGATATGGGGGTGTGGATGCGCCTGCATCTCGGCGAGGGCGTCGTCGATGGGGTGCGGCTGATGTCGCCGGCGACCCATGCCTTGCTGCGCAGGCGACAATTTGACGACCGAGCGTCGGGCGCCGATCTCGCCCATGGTTTCATGGCGCGCCCTTATCGCGGGGTCGAGACTTATGGGCATGGCGGCGTCACGACCGGGTTCTTCACCGAGATGACCTTGATCCCGGAACTCGATCTCGGCGTTTTCATCTCCCAGAATGCGCCGGCGGACAGGGGGCTGGTGCGCGACTTGGCGGCGCTTGTCATTGATCGTCTAAGCGGCGATGCGGCCGGCGCGCCGCCAGCGCCTGCGCCAGAAGGGACGGCGGCGGCGGTTAGCGAATTCGCCGGTCAATATATCAATAATCGCCGCTCTTTCACCCGGTTCGAAAAGCTGTTCGCCGCCGCAGACCTGGTGCAGGTCGCGCCGACGGCGGATGGCGCGCTTGTCGCCGCCCATGCCGGGCGGGTGATGCATTTCACGGCGCTCGCCGGCGCGCCTGACACTTTTGAGAACCGGCGCGGCGAGCGTATCATCTTTGTCCGGAACGAAAAGGGGGCGGTCACGCATATGGCCGGCCCCGAAGGGGTGCACACTTATGAACGGGCCGGGCTTTTCAGCAATGCCGCGTTTTTCAACGCTGCGCTGGGGCTTGCTTTCCTGTTTTCCGTGACGACCTGGGCGGGCGCCTGGCGCCGGCAGGGGCAGGCCGGGCGCCAGACAGCGCTGGCGGGGTGGATCGGGCGCGGCAGCTTTGCTGCTGCGGGGCTGGTGTTTCTATTGATTGGCGTGCTGATCGCCTTGCTGGTGCAATTGTCGACCGGCTCAGCCAGCGATTTCCTCGACTATCCGCCAATGCTGGTGACGCTGTTTCGCGGGCTGGGGCTCGTGCTGTTCGCCGCGGCGGTCTTGTTGCTCGCGGGCGCGCCGCTTGTCTGGCGCGGTTCCGGCTGGAGCATCTGGCGCAAGGCGCATTACACGTTGTTTACGCTGGCGCTCGCCGCTTTCGCGATGATGCTGGCGGGGTGGCGGGTGATTTTCTCCGCCACCGCCTAGATCGAAGGCGCGGTCTCGCTCAGGCAGCCGCCAAGCCGGATCGGCGCGATGGCGTCGGCAAGGCCGGTCCTGTCATTGGCGACGATCATCACGCCGCAAATGGTCGCTTCGCCGGCGGCGGGGGCGAACCGTCCGCCCGGCATTTTTGTAGTGAAGCGGCGCATGGGCTCTGACTTTTCCATGCCGATGATGCTGTCATAATCGCCGCTCATGCCGAGATCGGTGATATAGCCGGTGCCGCGCGGCAAGATACGGTCATCCGCTGTCGGAATATGCGTATGGGTGCCGACCACCAGGCTCGCCCGTCCGTCAAGATGAACCCCCATGGCGTTCTTTTCAGAGGTCGCCTCGGCGTGAAAATCGATGATCACCGCATCGACATCCTGGCCGAGAACGGCGCCGGCAAGCTCGCGGTCAATCGCTGCGAACGGATCATCGCAGGACGGCATGCCGTGCTGGCCTTGCGCATGGGCGACCAGCACGCTGCGACCGTCGCGGGTCTGGTAAACGCCGCTGCCCCGCCCCGGATTGCTGGTCGGAAAATTAACAGGCCGCAACAGCCGCGTTTCGACGTCGAAGATTTCCACTTCGTCACGCTGGTCATAAGCATGGTTGCCGGTGGTCATGACGTCGGCGCCGGCGTCGATGAAATCCTCGGCGATTTTCGCGGTCACGCCAAAGCCGCCGGCGGCGTTCTCGACATTCACGACGATAAAATCGAGGAGGTATTTCCTTTTCAGACCGGGCAAACGGTCAAGCAGCGCCGTGCGGCCGCTGCGCCCCATGACATCACCGAAAACAGCAATCCGCAAAATCTAACTCGCTTTCCAGCATTTGACGGCGCCGCGTTCGGTCACCACCCAATCGAGCGGCTGGTCTAGGCGCGAGAGGGGCAGGGCGTCAACTTCCTGCGCGCCATAGCCAAACCCGACGGCGAGCGGCGCCGCGGCCTCGCGCAAGGCGGCCAGCGTGCGGTCGTAATAACCGCCGCCATAGCCGAGCCGTCCGCCGGCGCGGGTGAAGGCGAGTAGCGGCGCGACCAGAATATCCGGCGTCGCTTCGGGCGCGTCATCGGCGGGCGTCAGCGCTCCATAAGCGCCTTCGACAAGCGCTGCGCCCGGTGCATAGCGGCGGAAACGCAGCGGGGCCTTTTTGCGCGCCACGACCGGCAGGGCGATCTCGACGCCGCGTTCAATGAGCGCCGCGGCCAGCGGTTCGGTGTCGAGCTCGTCGCTGATCGGATAATAGAGCGAGACGACCGCGCCTTGGGGGATATCAATGGCGGCGAGGAAATGGCTGGCGGCGTGTTTGGCGGCGTCGGGCCGGGCCTGCGCCGCTGCGCGTCGTTCGCCCTTCATGCGCTCGCGCAGGATGTGCTTCGGATCGAGGATGGAAGCGATGGGCGGCAGCATGAACGGGATCTCGCATTCGTCTGCAAGCAGATAAAAGCGCCGCCCTGGCCGTCGGACTTTTGATTCGCCCTGGACCCAACGGACCAGGTGGGCGCCGCGTGATAGGGACCAAGGGTCCCAGTCAGAGGCAGCTCCCGATAAGAGATGTAAGGCCCCGGGGAATTCTCGTCCTGACGGGCCGGGCAGCCGCGCGAAGATAGGGATGCGGCGCCGCTTCGTAAAGGGGTGAATGCGTCAAGCAGGCCCGGCGCGAGCGCGCGATGGCGCACGGGCTGGCAGGCTTGCCGTATACGCTCCTGGTTTTGTGACGCCGCTTCAACCGGCAAAGCGGTAAATGCCGATCTGTGTGTCGCCATAGACCCGCCGGCCGACCTCCTCAAAACCGTCTGCGCTTGCGGGCGGCTCGGCTTTTCCTTGCTCGACCACGCAAAGCGCGCCGGGCGCGAGCCAGGCGCCGTCACGCAAGATGTCGAGCGCCGGCCTTGCAAGATTTTTCCCATAGGGCGGGTCGAGAAAAGCCAGGGTAAAGGCCGGGCCGACGCCGGCGGGTTTCGGGCCGAGATCGGTCGCCGAGCGGCGGTGAATGCGGGTGACGCCGAACAGCGACAAGGCCTCCACATTGTCGCGGATGGCGCCGCGCGCGCCCGCATCGGTCTCGACAAACAGGCACCAGGCGCCGCCGCGCGACATCGCCTCAAATCCCAGCGCGCCCGAGCCGGCGAACAAGTCGATGATGCGCGCGCCGTCAAAATCGAGGTCGTCACGGGAGGCGAGAATGTTGAACAGCGACTCCCGGGTGCGGTCCGTGGTCGGCCGCGAGGTCATTCCTTTGGGCGCGGTAATGGTCCGCCCCCTGAATTTTCCACCAATGATGCGCATCGAAAGCCTTTACTTATCCGGCGGCCGGTCGGTCATGGTTGCAACCATCCAGTCGCCGAAGCGTTTTGCGTCGGCGGGTTTATAGCCAGCCGCCACGTCGAGGCAAATGGACTGGATGGTGACGCCGGAAAGCGCGTCGCGCATGGCCGTTTCCGCCGAATGAAAGGAACGCGCGATCGGGCAAGGTTTCTTGCAATTCTCGCGGCTTGTGGGGCACGGCCCGCGCCGGCGGATTTCCGAGCAGCGAAAGGCCGGTTCGCCGCCGTCGATCGCTGCAACGATCTCCCAGAGGGAAATTTGCGCCGGCTCTTTCGCCAGCCAATAGCCGCCTTTCGGCCCGCGGCTCGATGCGACAATGCCGGCCCGGGCCAGCGCTTGCAGATGTTTCGCCATATAGGCGGGGGCGAGCGCGTGATAGGCGGCGAGCGCTTCGGCCCGCAGCGCCTTGTCCGGCGGCAGCGCCGCCATCACTGTGCAGGCATGGGCGGCCCATTCGACTCCTTCCGACATTTTCATCACCGCTTGATAGCAATCTTTATTTCGGATAAAAAGTATCCGAATTATAAATTAAAGGGTTCCCGTCGCCATGCTTCATGCCGCGCACCGCGCGCTCGCGCTGATCCTCGGGCTGTTCATTCTGTCGCACTTCGCCGCGCATCTGTTGGCGCTGGGCGGGCCGGAGGCGCATGAGGCGGCGCTAAAAATTCTGCAACAGGTCTATCGCAATCGCTTTGTCGAGCCGCTGCTGGCGCTGGCCTTTCTGGTGCAGATCATTATCGGCGCGCGGTTCGTCATGCGCCGCTGGCGCGAGCCGCAAAAAACCTTTTGGGCCTGGGCGCAGATTTTGAGCGGCGGCTATATCGCGTTTTTCGTCCTCATGCATTTTTCATCGGCGCTGATGGCGCGCCATGCCTTCGGAATCGATACGAATTTTTACTGGCCTGGGGGCACGCTGGTGACGGCGCCGCTGAAATACGTCTTTGCACCTTACTATTTTCTGGCGGCGCTGGCGTTTTACACCCATATCGGCGCCGCGCTGCATTTCAATTTGCAAGGCGCTGCGGCGATCTGGGCGCCGCGCATTTTAGCCGGCGCGGGCGTGGCGTATGGCGTCACGGTGGTGTTGATATTCTCCGGCGCGCTTTTCCCCTTCACCTTGCCGCCGGAATATGCGGATTACTTCGCCGGCTATTTGCCGGATTAGGCGTCTGGATCCGCGTCATCGCGTTTTGCGCTGTCGAGGGTTTTGTCCTTCAGTTCCTCTTCGGCTCGCCTGCGGGTTTTCTCCGTCTTGCTGCGACCGTGTTTCGCACGGTTTTCCGCCGCGGCGGCTTCGTCTTCGGCGCGCTTTTTCTTTTTGCGAAAGCGGGCGAGATTGACGACATTGCTCACAGTCCCACCTCTTCGCAGACCTTGCGGCCGAGCTGTTCTTTCAATTGCTTTCCGGGCACTTCCTCAAATGCGCCTTTCGCCAGCTTCCCAAGCTGAAACGGTCCGTAGGCGGTGCGAATAAGGCGGTTCACTTGCAGTCCCAAATGCCGGCAGACATTGCGGATTTCGCGATTCTTGCCTTCATTGATCGACATGGTGATCCAGACATTGCCGCCTTGCTGCTGGTCAAGTTGGGCGCGCACGGGGCCATAAGCGACGCCGTCGATCTCAATGCCTTGCGCCAGCGCATCAAGGGCGCTTTGCTTGACCCGGCCATAGGCGCGCACCCGATAGCGCCGCGTCCACCCGGTCGAGGGCAGTTCCAGCCGCCGGGCGAGGCCGCCCGCATTGGTCAGCAACAGCAGCCCTTCCGTGGTGAGGTCGAGCCGGCCGACGGAAATCACCCGCGGCAATTGCCCTTGCAAGGCGTCGAAAACGGTGGGGCGCCCTTGCGGGTCTTTATGGGTGGTCACAAGCCCGGCGGGCTTGTGCAGCCGCCATAATCGCACGCCTTCGGGCTTGCCGATGCGGGTTCCATCGACGCGGATGTCCATATCGGGCGTCACCTTGAAGGCCGGGGTGGTCAGCGTCTCGCCATTCACCGTGACGACGCCCTGTTCAATCAGCTTTTCGGCCTCGCGGCGCGAGGCGACGCCGGCCCGCGCCAGAAATTTTGCAATGCGCTCGCCGGCATCGTCGGTCGGCGCGGGTTGATCCTTCATTATTAACAGGTCCTTAAAATGATGCGGTTTCAATCAGCGATGAACGCAAAGCAGCAAGCGGCGTCATGGATCTGAAAGAAGAACAAGCCATTGGCGGCGATCCGTCGTCGCATTGGTACTACATATCAAAGGGCCGCGCGATCAAGAGCCTGCTTGGCCGCGCGCCGATCGGCGCGCTGCTTGATGTGGGCGCGGGGTCGGGCGTGTTTTCGAAAATGCTGGTGGGCGAGGGCCGGGCGGCCAAGGCGATTTGCGTCGATCCCGGTTATGACGCGGCGTTCATCGGCCGCCGGCGCGACGACCGGATCGATTTCGTTCGCTCGGTGGATAAGGTCGCCGCCGACACCGTGCTGATGATCGACGTCATCGAGCATGTGGATGATGATGTGGCGCTGATCCGCCAATATGCGGAACTGGCGGCGCCAGGGACGCGCTTCCTGATTTCGGTTCCGGCGTTCTCGTTCCTGTGGTCGTCCCATGATGTGTTTCTCGAACATCGCCGGCGTTACACGCTCGACAGCCTCGGCGCCGCGGTCCGGGCGGCAGGGCTCGAAACGGTCGATATGCGGTATTTTTTCGGGCTGCTTTTCCCGTTGGCGGCGGCGGCGCGGCTGGCCGAGAAAAAAACCGGCGACGCCAAGGCAAGCCGGTTGCGGCCGGCGCCCGGCTGGCTCAATGGGCCGCTGGCGGCGTTGCATGATCTTGAGCGGATGACGCTGTTTCCGTTCAACCGGCTCGCAGGGGTCACCGCATTTTACTTGGCGACAAAGCCGGAACTGGCGCAGCGGCGCCAGGCGGCGTAGAAGCGCCCCCCGTGAGCGATGATTTGCATTACATGACCCTCGCCCTTGAGGAAGCCCGGCGCGCCGCCGACGCCGGCGAGGCGCCGATCGGCGCGGTGCTTGTGGATGCCGCGGGCGTGGTGATCGCCGCCGCTGGTAATGCGCCGATCGCCAATCATGATCCCACCGGTCATGCGGAAATCCGCGCCTTGCGTATAGCGGCGGAAAAGATTGGCAATTACCGGCTTCCCGGCACGACCCTTTTTGTCACGCTCGAGCCTTGCGCCATGTGCGCCGGCGCGATCTCCATCGCCCGCGTCAAGCGGCTCGTTATCGCCGCGTCCGACCCGAAAGGCGGCGCCGTCTGGCACGGGCCGCGTTTTTTCGAGCAGCCGACCTGTCACTGGCGCCCCGAGACGGTGCAAGGCCCGCTCGCCGAAGAGGCGGGCGATCTGTTGCGGGCGTTTTTCAGGGCGCGGCGATAAACTGCGCGTCGCGCTTTCATGGACGCGCGGCGTCTGTATCATCGCCATCATGCAAGCAACGCCCTTCTTTCCGGACAAGGCGCGCCTTTTGCGCGAGGCGGCGCCCCATCGCGCCAAATGGGGCCAATACGCGGATAATACGGGCCCGGCTGAGGTGACGCCGGAGGCGGTGGGTCCCGGCGATGAATCCGTCTGGGGCTATCCCCGTCCGCCGGAATTGCGCCCGGCGTCCGCGCCCGCGCGGGTCGTCTTTGCGGGCCGCGATATCGCCGCTTCGGCGGATGCGTTGCGCGTCGTCGAGACCGCTGGCGCGCCGGTCTATTACTTCCCGCCGGACGCGGTGGATATGGCTGCGCTGGAGCCGTCGGACATAATATCCGTATGCGAATGGAAAGGTGCGGCCGCGCATTTCCACATCAATGCAGGCGGCCGGTGCGCGGAAAACGCCGCCTTCGCTTATCCTGACCCGTTTGACGATCTCGGGCGCGGCTTTGCGCGCATTGCCGGCTGGGTCGGGTTCTACCCGGCGCGGGTCGATGCATGCTATGTCGGCGATGAACGCGCGACGCCGCAGCCAGGCGGGGTTTATGCCGGCTGGGTTACGAAAAACATCAAAGGGCCCGTCAAAGGCGCGCCCGGAACCGAACATTGGTGACGCGACAATTCGCGACACACGGACAAGAAGAAAGGTCCAATCATGGATTTTGCATATTCCGATCGCTGCAAGGGTTATCTAAAGCGCGTTTCCGACTTCATGGATGCGCATGTCTATGAGGGAAATGAAATTTATGAACGTCAGCATGCGGAATTCGGGCCGGAAGGGCGCTGGAAAGTGCCGCCGGTCATTGAGACGCTGAAAGCCAAAGCAAAAGACGCCGGGCTGTGGAACATGTTCCACCCCGACCCGAAATGGGGGCCGGGCCTTTCAAACGCCGATTATGCGCCGATTGCCGAGCTGACCGGGCGCTGCCACATCGCGCCGGAAGTTTTCAACTGCGCCGCCCCCGATACGGGCAATATGGAAGTGTTGATGAAATATGGCAGTCCGGCGCAGCAGGAACAGTGGCTGAAGCCGCTGCTGGAAGGCGAGATCCGCTCCGCTTTCCTGATGACCGAGCCGGCCGTCGCCTCCTCCGACGCCACCAATATTGAAACCGACATCACGCTGGACGGCGATGAATATGTAATCAATGGGCGCAAATGGTGGTCATCCGGCGCCGGCGATCCGCGT
The DNA here is from genome assembly GCA_947259375.1 of uncultured Parvularculaceae bacterium. Classification (GTDB taxonomy): domain Bacteria; phylum Pseudomonadota; class Alphaproteobacteria; order Caulobacterales; family Parvularculaceae; genus Hyphococcus. The sequence goes on from CAMYLZ010000027.1 coordinate 35,518, forward strand.
TGCAAGATTTTCATCGTCATGGGCAAGACCGATAAATCGGCCGAGCGCCACAAGCAGCAATCGATGATCCTGGTGCCGGCCGACGCGCCGGGGGTGAAAGTGCTGCGGCATTTGCCGGTTTTCGGTTATGACGACGCGCCGCACGGCCATATGGAGGTCGAGCTTGAAAATGTCCGTGTGCCGAAAGAAAACATCATTCTCGGGGCCGGGCGCGGTTTTGAAATCGCGCAAGGGCGCTTGGGCCCGGGCCGCATTCATCACTGCATGCGCACGATTGGCGCGGCTGAAGCGGCGCTTGAGAAAATGGTCAAGCGGCTGTTGACGCGAGAGGCGTTCGGCAAACCGATCTACAAGCATTCGATTTGGGAACAGCGCGTCGCCGAAGCGCGCATCGACATTGAAATGACGCGGCTGTTAACGCTCAAGGCCGCGTGGATGATGGATACGGTCGGCAACAAGGCGGCGCAGGGCGAAATCGCGATGATAAAAGTCGCCGCGCCGCGCGTTGCGCTCAAAGTCATCGATGATGCGATCCAGGCGCATGGCGGCGCCGGCGTTTCTTCCGATTTCGGCCTTGCGCGCGCTTATGGCGGCATCCGCACACTGCGCCTGGCCGATGGGCCGGACGAGGTGCATTGCCGCGCCATCTCGCGGCTTGAATTCCGGAAACATTCGAACCGGGCGTAAGGAAAAATCTCATATGCTCACCCCTGTACTCGTTCTTGTCATCTGGACCCTGATTATCTGGTGCTGGATGTACGCGCTGCGCCTGCCGGCGATGCAAAAAGCGAAGATCGATCCGCAATCGGCTGTTCATCCGGGCGCGCTCGCGGGCCTGCCGACAGAGGTCCGGGTCGTCGCCGACAACTACAACCACCTTCATGAACAGCCGACATTGTTTTATGCGCTGGCGGTCTATTCGCACCTGGTTGGCGTTGCGGATCCGGTCAATATCTGGCTCGCATGGGGCTATGTGGCCGCGCGCATCGCCCATTCTATCGCGCAGATCCTTATCCGCAGGGTGCCATTGCGATTTTTCATCTTTGTCGGCGGCACATTGTTGCTGATCGTGATCGCCGCGCGCAACGCCTTCGCCTTGCTGACTGGCTGAGGCGCCGCGCGGCGCGGCGTTTTCAAATCTTGCGCCGGCTATTATGCTGTGCGCGGCGTGCGAAAAGGGGAGGTTCGCAATGGAACAGCTAATGTCGCCGGATATGGCGACCTTGCTGGCGCTTGTCGCCATCGCCGCTTTTATTGCCGGGCGGGTTTCTGTCGGCGGCGTCAGCGAGGACGAGCGCGCAGCGCGGCGCATGCAAGAACGTCAGGCGGCGGAGAGTCAGTTCGCCGGCCTGTCGCCCAGCGTGCAAGGCGCGGTCGATGAACGCATTCGCAACGGCAAAATCATCGAGGCGATAAAAATCATTCGCGAAAATACGGGCGCAGGACTGCGCGAAGCGAAATTGATGGTCGATGCGCGGCGCGCTTCCATCGGGATCGGCTAGGCGGCGTCTTTATTCGCCGGCGCCGCGTCGCGGGTGATTTGCCACAATCGCGCGCTCAACAGAACCGCCGCGCAAAACAGGCTCGCGAGCAAGCCCCACCAGATGCCGACCGCGCCGACCGGCGTGCCGAGCCCCAGCCATGCGGCGGCCGGAAAGCCGACAACCCAATAGCTGAAGCCGGTGATCACCATTGGCGCGCGCACATCCTTCAGGCCGCGCAGCGCCTGGCTCGCCGCAACCTGGGTTGCATCGAACAGGGCGAAGGCCGCGGCGATCGGCAGGAATGAGGCGACCAGCGCGCGCACCACCGCTTCGTCAGCCTCAAGATAAAGGCCGGCGATCTGCGCCGGGAACAACAACATCGCAATGGCGAATAGCAAGATGACGCCCGCGCAGGAAGCGATCGCTACGACCGAGGCGCGGCGCACGCCGGGCCGGTTTTGTGCGCCCGCCATCAGGCCGACGCGCACGCCGCCCGCCATGGACAGCCCCAAAGGCATCATGAAGGCGAGCGCGGTGACGTTCAGCGCCACCTGATAGGCGGCCATTTCCTCGACGCCGATGCGGCCCATTAAAAACACGGCGGCGTTGAACAGCATCGCCTCGAAACCGATGGTTACCGAAATCGGCCAGCCGAGCCGCGCGACTTCCTTGAGGCGCGGCCAGTCCGGCGTCAGGAAGCGCACGAACAACTCAAAGCGCCTGGCCGCCTTTTCCCAATTGATATAGGCGACCAGCGCGAAAAAGCCGGCGGCGTGTGAAATTGACGAGGCGATGCCGGCGCCCACCAGCTCAAGGCGCGGCGCGCCGAGATTGCCATAGATGAGCGCATAGTTGAGCAGGGCGTTCAGCAATGTGGTGACGAGGATCACCACCAGCGGCGCGCGGGCGCGCTCAATCGCGGCGAGAAAATTGCGCAGCACAATGACGCCGAGCGCGAAAGGCAAGCCCGGCGCCAGCGCCAGCACGTAAGGTTCCGCCAGTTTCGCGGTGACCGCCGGCTGGCCAAGCGCCAGCGCAATCTCCTCGGCGAAGAAATAGACCAGCGAGAGGATCGGCGCGCTGATCCCCACCGCCCACAGCCCCATGCGGACCGAACGGCGCGCCTCGCGCACATCGCCCTTGTCGGCGCCCAGCGCCTGGGAGACCATGGGCGAGGTCGCCATGGCCGGGCCCATGCCGGCGACAAAGAACACATAAAACATTACCAGCCCTAGCGAGGCGGCGGCGAGCTGTTCGCCGCCGAGCCGGCCGATCATCACCACGTCGATCGTGTTGATCGAAAACTGGACGAGCTGGGTGAGCGCCATCGGCGCGCCAATGGTCATCAGCGCGGCAAACTCGCGCCGCCAGGGCCCCGCGCCGGGGGCGCGCATATGCGTGTCTGCTGTCGACATCTTTTCAGGCGTTCTCATTCAAAGCGCTGTCCCCACCAAGCGATCTAGCGCACTCGCTTGCGACAACGCAACGCTGTTCGCGCGCTGCCGATACGGGCTAAGCGGGTTGCCGTGAAAAAGGAAATTCATATCGCCGCCGCGATCATCACCCGGTCGGACGGGCAAACGCTGCTGGTGCGCAAGGCCGGCACGGACCGGTTCATGCAGGCGGGCGGCAAGATCGATGCGGGCGAGACGCCGGACCAAGCGCTGTCGCGCGAATTGCGCGAAGAGCTGGGTCTGGGCATCGCCCCGTCGGCTTTGCGCTTCCTAAAAACCGTGACAGAGAGGCCGGCCTTTGAAGAAAATGCGGCGCTGCTCGCCGATCTTTTTCACCTCGAGATGGATGTCGCGCCCCGCCTGGGCGCGGAGATCGCCGAATGCGCATGGCTTCGCCTTGATGCGCCGCTGACGCTTCCATTGGCGCCGCTGACGAAAAATGTCTGCCTGCCGCTGGCGCGGGCGCTTTCCGGCGCCGTCAGTCCTGAACTTTAAGAAACGCCGCGACAGTCTTCGCGCCGTCCCCATGGGCGCCCAGCAAATCAAACCGGCCTTCGTCAAGCATTGATGCTGCGGCGCTTAATGTTCCGTAAGCGGACCAGGCAAGCGCACCGCCAATGGAAAGCCGCGCCGCGCCGGCCGCCGCGAATTCTTCGACGCCCGCCGCCCTGAGTTTGCCGATCACGAGCACATTGACGGGTTTTGACACATTCGCGCAGACGGCGCGCACCGCCTCCATGTCCGGCAGGCCGGGCGCATAAAGCACATCGGCGCCGGCCTCAGCGAAGGCGTTGAGGCGGGTGATCACCGCATCGATCTGGCCGAGCCCATAAAGAAAGGCTTCGGCCCGCGCCGTCAGCACGAAATTGCGGCCGCTGTTTTTGATCGCCTCGGCGGCCGCCGCGATGCGCGCGACCGCAAGACCGTCGTCTTCGATGACGGGCCTCGCCTTGTCGCCGGTGGAATCCTCGATCGAGCCGCCGCAAAGCGCGGTCGCCGCAGCATCCCGGATGGTTGCGGCGGCGTCTTCGGGCGCAAGGCCGAAACCGTTCTCAAGATCAGCGGTGACCGGAATGTCCACGGCGTCTGCGATTGCGCGCCCATGGCGAACCGCTTCGTCGCGGGTGACGGCGTAATCGCGCCGGCCGAGCGTCAGCGCGAAGCCGGAGCTTGTTGTCGCCAGCGCTTTGAACCCGAGCCCTTCAAGCATGCGCGCCGACCCGGCGTCCCACGGATTGGGCATGAGGAAGGGCGCGCCGGCCTTGTGCATGGCGCGAAAGCGTTTGGTTTGATCGTCGATCGCGTTGGTCATGGGCGGGCCTCCCGAATTTGTGATCGTAACGCCGTCAGCGCATCGCGGCTGCTGTCCGGCTCTTGCGGCGCGCGCGGATTGGCGGGCCGCACCGGGCAGGGCTTTTCCCGTTTTGTTAAGGCCTTGCATGCATTAGGACAACGCCAGCGCGCCGCCAAAATGATCATGCGCAGCGACGGAATTTCACGCGTCGTGCGTTTAACGTCATCTTGCGCGAAGTTTTTTCCGAAGCGCGCATTCGTTCAATGGCGCTTGTCGCCTGATGTCGGGACCAGCAACGCGTGAAATTGCCAAAATCACTTCTCGTCGGCCTTGCGGCCGGGATTGCCGCCGGGGCCGGGGCGACGATGTTCGTGCTGACCGCCGGTGACGGCGGGGCGCCGGAAAAACTCGCTGCGAGCAATCCTTCGGGCGGGCAGGCAGGCGCGCGCTCCGGCGCCCAAAGGCCGGGCGGTCAACGGCGCGGGGGCTATGCGCCGGCGGTGACCATGGCGATGGCGGAAGCCGCTTCGGTCGGCAAGCGCCTCGACGTGATCGGCGAGGCGCGCGCGCTGAAAAGCGTGTCGCTGACCGCCGAAGCGACCGGCATCGTAACCGAGGTCAATATCGTCCCGGGCAGGCAGGTCTCGGCGGGAGAAATCCTCCTGCGCATCGATGACGAACAACAGCGGATCGCCCTCGAGCGCGCCCGCGCCCAATATCCGATCGCCAAGGCGAATGCCGAACGCTATCGGGAGCTGGTCGAGACCGAAGCCGCTTCCGCGCTTGAAGCAGAGGCGGCGTTCAATAATTACAAGACGCTTGAAGCGGATTTGCGAGCGGCGGAATTCGCGATCGCGCAACGCACGGTGCGCGCGCCCTTCGATGGCGTCATCGGTCTTACCGCCATCGAGCCGGGGGATTATTTGCGGGCCGGCGACGTGGTGACGACCCTTGATGACATGTCGTCAATTGTTGTCGAATTCGCCGTGCCGCAAGAGGCCGCCAATGCGGTCGAGCTTGATCAGGCGGTTGAGGCGCAACTCGCTTCCGGCGGCGCAGCAGCCTTTGCAGGCGTTGTGTCCGCGATTGATAGCCGGGTCGATCCGGTCTCGCGGACGCTGAAAATCGAAGCGATATTCTCCAATCGCACCGGCCGGTTGCTGCCCGGCGCGATTTTCGCGGTTTCAACCGTGAGCCGCGGCGCGCCTGCGGTCTCCGTGCCGGGGTTGGCGATCCAGTGGGATCGCGCTGGTTCCTATGTCTGGAAGCGCGGGGCGGACGGCGCCGCGATGCGCGCGGAAGTCGAGATATTACAGCGCACAGACAATATAGTCCTGGTTGCGGGCGAGATTGAGCCGGGTGACGCGGTGGTATCGGAAGGCGCGGACCGGGTGCGCGCGGGCGTTCCCTTGCCGGATGCGACGAGGCGGCGGAAAGCCGGCGGCGCGCCCACGGCGTCGTCGCTCTCCGCCGGGACAGCAAATGGCGGCGAGTAAATAATGCAGGACGCGCAGAATTCTCACGGCGGCGTCGGCGGCCTTGTCAGCGTTTTCATTCAACGGCCGATCCTCGCATCGGTTGTCAGCCTGTTGATCATCATCGCCGGACTTGCGTCCCTGAACGGCGTTGAGGTGCGGGAATTGCCGGATGTCGACCAGCCGGTCGTATCGATCCGCACCAGCTATCCGGGCGCAACGCCGGAAACGATTGACGCCGAACTCACCGCTGTTCTGGAAAGCGCGGTGGCGCAGGTCGATGGCGTCACGTCGATTTCGTCATCATCGAGGTTTGCCCAGAGCAACATTACGGCGGAATTTTCGAGCAGCGTCGATATCAATATCGCCGCAACAGATGTGAAAAACGCCGTCGCCGCCATCGGTCGCGAGCTGCCTGAAGAGGCCGAAGACCCGACCGTCATCAAGGCGGACACGGATTCATCGCCGATCATGCGCCTTTCCGTGTCGGCGCAAAACATGGATCCAGGCGATCTCGCCGACCTGGTGGATGACGTCATCCTGCCCCGATTGCAAGCGGTGGAAGGGGTCGCCGAAGCCGACGAATATGGCGTCAAGAACCGTGTTATTCGGGTGCGGATCATTCCTGTATCGCTTGCGGCGCGCGGCTTTACGGTCGAGGATGTTCAGCGATTGCTGGCCACGGCCTCGCAAAGCGCGCCGAGCGGGCGATTGCGCAATGAATCGCAGCAGCTCCTGATCCGCGCCGAGTCGCCCTCGAATACGCCTGAGGAAATCGGCGCCTTGCGTCTCGACGGTGAAACGAGATTGTCGGACGTCGCCATTGTCGAATGGGGATTTGAGGACGAAACCCGCACCGCGCGGGTCAATGGCAATCCTGGAATCGGCATCGGCATCGTCCGGCAAGCGCAATCGAATACGGTTGCGGTCGCCAAGGGCGTGCGCGACGCGGTTGATGATTTGCAGCGCGCTTTGCCGCCGAATGTCGAAATCGAGGTGACGGTCGACGATTCCATTTTTATCAACGCCGCCATCCGTGAAGTGGTCAAGGGGCTGCTGCTGGCGACGGCGATCGTCATATTTGTCATTTTTCTGTTCTTGCGATCCTTTCGCGCGACTATCATCCCGGCCGTGACGATTCCTGTGTCGCTTCTCGGCACCGTTGCGGCGATGTGGCTGGCCGGGTTCTCTATCAACATCATTACGCTCCTTGCGCTGGTGATGGCGACCGGGCTTGTGGTCGATGACGCTATTGTCGTTACCGAAAACATCCAGCGCTGGCGCGGCAAAGGCGCGGGCAAACGCGCGGCGGCGGTGATTGGCACGCGCGAGATTATTTTTGCCGTGCTGTCGACGACCGCCACGCTGGTCGCGGTGTTCATTCCGATTTCTTTCCTGCCCGGACAAGCGGGCCGGCTGTTTTCCGAATTCGGGTTCGTGCTCGCTTTCGCCGTTATGGTGTCGTCCTTCGTCGCGCTCACCTTGTGTCCGGTGCTGACCGTGCGCTTCGGCCGCGAATTTCGCGCTGAAATGGCGACCGCCGAGAGCGCTTTGCCGTCGCATAAGCGCAAGCCCGCCGGTCCGCTTTCCGCCGCCTATCAAAAGGCGCTGACCTTCTGTCTGCGCCGGCCCTTCGTTACGGCGGGCGCCTCTGTGCTCTTTGCCCTCGGCGCCGTTGCGGCCTTCAACGCCGTCCCCAAAGAGCTGACGCCGCATGAGGATCGCGGCCGCGTGTTCATTCTGGTGGCGGCGCAGGAGGGGGCGAGCTTCAGCTATCTGGATCGCAAGGTGCTGGAAATCGAAAACCGCTTGAGCGGGCTGATCGAAAGCGGCGAAGCGGAAGGCGTTTTTTCGATCAACGGCGTCGGCGGCAGCCGCGCCTTCGTCGTGGTGCGCCTGCCGGATTGGAGCGCCCGGAAGAAAAGCCAACAGGACTATGAACGCGAAGTCCGCATGATCGTGAGCGGCATTCCCGGCGCCAGCGCATTCGTGCGCAGCGGCAATTCGCTTGGTATTCGCGGCGGCGGGCAGGGCCTGCAATTCGCGGTTGTCGGCGATGATTATGGCGCCGCCGCCGAGGCCGCCGAAGCACTGGCGGCAAGGCTTGAGGGCGACCCTCTGTTTACGGATGTGCGCCTGAATTTCCGGACCGCGCAACCTCAGGTGACAATCGAGATTGATCGCGAAGCGGCGACGGCGCTCGGCGTGCCGGTGAGCGTCATCACCTCGACCATTCAGGCGATGGCCGATGAGTTTCGTGCGGCTGAAATCTTCGTCGGCGACGACATTATCGAGGTGCTGGTATCGTCTGGCGGCGCGCCGGTGAACGATCCGACCGACCTGGCGAATCTTTATGTGCGCGCGGGCAATGGCGCCTTTGTGCCGCTCTCTTCGGTGGCGAGCATTCGCGAAGCCGCGGTTGCTTCGAACCTTGCGCGCGAACAGCGACGGCGTGCGGTGCCGGTCTCGGCCAGTCTTGTGGAAGGCGCAGCGCTTGGCGATGCGGTGCGGGCGCTTCGCGAAGCGGCGCCGGATGTGTTGACCGGGGCGCAGTCGGTCGCGCTGCTCGGCGAGGCGCGCGCGCTTCAGGATTCCAACCGGGCGACGCTGATGGTTTTCGGTTTCGCCGCAATTATTGTTTTCCTTGTTCTGGCGGCGCAGTTTGAAAGTTTCGTCAGTGCGCTTATCATTATGGTGACGGTGCCATTCGGCCTTGCGGCGGCGGTTTATGCGATCATGCTGACGGGCGGTTCGATCAATTATTTCAGCCAGATCGGGCTGGTGTTATTGATCGGCATCATGGCCAAGAACGGCATATTGATCGTCGAGTTCGCCAATCAGCAGCGCGATCGCGGCGAGAGCGTGCGCGAAGCCGTCGAACATGCGGCGATCACCCGTTTGCGGCCGGTGCTGATGACGGCGCTGTCGACCTTGCTGGCGAGCTTGCCGCTGATCGCCGGATCCGGCGCCGGCGCCGAAGCGCGCGCAGCGTTGGGCTGGGTGATTTTCGGCGGCCTTGGTTTTGCAACCTTTTTCACGTTGTTCCTGACGCCGGTCTCGTTCCTGTTGTTCGCCGGGCTGGCCAAACCGCGGGCGGCGGAAGGCCGGAAAGTCGCTGAAGAGCTGGAAAAAGCGCCGAAGGCATGAGGAAGCGACATTAAAAAAACCGGCGCTTATCAAGCGCCGGTTTTTTTTGTTTTGCAAATTGCCGCGTGCGGGTCAGGCGTCTGCTTGTTCCGTCGGTCTTGCGCGCGCTTCCTTGTCCATGCGCTTCATCGCTTTTTGCAGCTTTTCAAAGGCGCGCACCTCGATCTGGCGGACCCGTTCACGCGAGACATTGTAAACCTGGCTCAACTCTTCAAGCGTCGCCGGATTGTCTTTCAACCGGCGCTCGGTGAGAATATGCTGTTCGCGTTCATTCAGCGTGCTGAGGGCCTGTTCCAACAGCCCCATGCGCATGTCATATTCATCATCATGCGCGAGCTTGGCCTCCGGATTGACGGCGTTGTCGTCGACCAGCCAGTCCTGCCATTCGCCGCCGCCATCGGCGTCCTTGCCCATGGGCGCGTTGAGCGACGCTTCGCCGCCGGACATGCGCCGGTTCATGGAAATGACGTCATCATGGGTGACGCCGAGCTTGGTGGCGATATGTTCGACCTGCTCCGGATTGAGATCGCCCTCATCGACGGCGTCGATCTGGCCCTTGATCTTGCGGAGGTTGAAAAACAGTTTTTTCTGCGCGGCCGTGGTGCCGATTTTCACGAGGCTCCATGAGCGCAGGATATATTCCTGGATCGAGGCGCGGATCCACCACATGGCGTAAGTGGCGAGGCGGAAGCCTTTTTCCGGGTCGAAACGTTTAACCGCCTGCATCAGGCCGACATTGCCTTCGGAAATCACTTCGCCGATCGGCAAGCCGTAACCGCGATAGCCCATGGCGATTTTCGCCACTAGCCGCAAATGCGAGGTGATCAGCTTTTGCGCCGCGTCCGGGTCTTCATGCTCGGCGAAGCGTTTCGCCAGCATATATTCCTCGTCCTTTTCCAGCATGGGAAATTTGCGGATTTCGGCAAGATAGCGTGACAGGCTGCCTTCCGGGGTCAGCGCGGTCGCGGATGTGGTCAAAGCGTTGCTCATAAGCGCGGCGTCTTTCTCTCTCTCCTCGGCGCAATATGCGCCAGGTCTCGTCTGTTCGGGCCTTTCAAGAATTCCCCTTGAGAAAGCGTCTCTTTGCGGACGCTTGGCCGGTACATATAGGGGCCGGTCTCAGCATTCCCAAGGGGCGGGCGCGAATTCGCGACGAGCTGATACTGACGATGCTTTTCGCCGAAATTAGGGCGAAACGCCAGTCAAATGGCCGAGAGGCGAGCGAGAGCAGGGCGCGGCCCGGTTTGGTCCGGCTTTCCGGCGGGCTTTCGCGCGGCCGTGGACCAAGTTAATTGAAATAATCCGCGCAAGAATCGCAGTCTAAAGCCTGCCTTGCCCTGTATAAAATCATGTATTGGCGCGTCTTTTTACGTTAAAGCGCGCGTAATGCGCTGGTCAGGTCAGCAAGATCGTCCGGCGCCGGTCGTTCGAAACGCAATGTCTCGCCGGTGATCGGGTGCGCAAAGCCCAGCACTTTTGCATGCAGCGCCTGACGGCGGAATTTTCTCAGTATGCCGAGGGCGCTGTCGGCCTCCGCGTCGCCGGGTTTGAGCCCGGCAAGGCCCGGCCCGCGCCCATAGGTCTGGTCGCCGATCAGCGGGTGGCCAATATGGGAAAGATGCGCGCGGATCTGGTGGGTGCGCCCGGTCTCCAGTCGGCATTCGATGAGCGCGGCGACGGCGTCGCCTTTCAGCTTGGCGCGGGTTCTGCCGAACGCCTCGACCACTTTGTAATGGGTGACCGCGCGGCGGGCGGCGGCGTGGGTTTCCTCATCGACGACGGCCATTTTCTTGCGGTCGCCGGGCGCGCGCGCAAGCGCCGCATCGATGACGCCGAAACCCGGCCGCGGCGCGCCGACGGCGACCGCTTCATAAAGGCGGTCTATATCGTGTGCGGAAAATGCGGCGGTCAGCCCCTGATGCGCCGCGTCGTTCTTGGCGATTACCAGCAGGCCGGACGTGTCCTTGTCGATGCGGTGGACAATGCCGGGCCGCGCGACGCCGCCAATGCCGGAAAGGCTGGTTCCGCAATGATGGATGAGCGCATTGACCAGCGTGCCGGTCCAGTTGCCGGCGGCCGGGTGCACGACAAGGCCAGCCGGCTTGTTGACGACGATCAGATCCGTGTCCTCATAAACGACGTCGAGCGGGATTGCTTCAGGCTGCGGCGCAGGGTCTGCGACCGGCGGCGGCGTCAGCACAAAGGCTTCGCCCGCGCGCAGTTTCCAGGACGGATCGGTGAAAGCCTCGCCGGCGCGGGTCAGCGCCCCCTCCTCGATCAGCGCCTTGAGCCGCGAACGGGTCAGCGCCTCAATGCGCTCGGAGAGCCATTTGTCTATGCGTGCGCCGGCATCCGCGTCGCCTGCCGTAAAGGCGTAGGCGCCGGCCGCGTCGGGCTTGAGGGTTTGATCGTCAACAGTCATAACCGGTCAGCGGTTTAACGGCGCCGCGCGCGCCAAGCCAGCCTGGAAATGAAAAAAAGACGAGCGCGCCTCGCAAGCGGACCCGAAGCGATGAATATGGATGCTGAAAAAGAAGGCGCGACAGGCGCGAATGAGGCCGAAGCCGAGGCTGCGTCGCCGTCGCAATTCGGCTCGCTCGCCGGGTCGATTGGCGCGCGCAACCTGATCATCATCATCATCGCCATGCCCTTCGTGTTCTTTTTCGGCGTGATGGGCGCGATCGCCCTGTTCGGCAAGCCGAATGAGGCGGCGCCCGTTGCCACCGCCCCCGCCTCTCTTGTCGCGTCCCCGTCAGGCAGTGATGAGGCGGGCGTCGCCCTTCCGGCCGGCGCGGCGCCCGGTTCGATCGCGCTCGATGGCGACCGGCTGGCGGTGCGCATGGACGGGCCTGACGGCGTTGTCGTCGTGGTCTATGACCTCGCCAGAGGCGAGGTGATTGCGCGGGTGCCGTTTACGAGTGAAAGCCTTGCGATTGCCAATGAAGGCGCGGCGCCGGACGGCGATTAGGCGTTATTCATCCGCCGGCTTCTTTTCAAGGCGCATTTCGAGCGCCGGCGCGCAAGCGTCGCCCGCGCAGCGCTCGCCGGTCTCAACCCATGCGCCTTTTTCGGTCAGCCGCGCATGATAGCGCATTTCAGCGCCGGGCCCGGCCGGGACCGTCCAGCGAAATTCATTCTCGCCAATCTCCGGCGTTGTGCGCGACTGGTAGCCTTCCTTGATGAAGGCGTCGAAGCGATAGGTGCGCGCAAAGGCGTCATAGGAAAAAACGCCAAGCGCTTTGTGCCCTTCGATTTCGGCGCCGTGCTCATTGACGGACCAGCCGCGTCCCTCGACCACAAGCACGATCCCGTCGAGATGAAAACGCACGCGTTCATCGACATAAAATGTCTCCCGGCCGTCGCGGGTCGCGCGCCATCCCTCGCCTTGCCAATCTCCTTCGAGCCAGGCGAGTTTCGCCATCGCCGCGCGCACTTGCGCCGCCGGCGGTTGGGGCGGCTGCGCCAGGGCGGGCGTCGCCGCTGCCGTCACAATTGCGCCAACCATAAGCAAGATCTTGATATTGTGCGTATTTTTCATCGATCAGGGCCTCCTCCCCAATTTTTTCATTGCATCGAAACAAAAGTACTTTAATTTGTAAAGTGAAATATGGAGGCTTTTTATGAACAAGGCGGATGGCGGGTCTGTAATGCGCGAAACCCCGGCGGGCGAATCGTTGGCGCGCCAATCCGAGGCGAATGAGGCTTTGGCGAGCGAGCTCGCCTATGTGCGCTCGCTTGCGGAAGAAGGCGCGACGGCGCCGCTGGTCGGCGGTTTTTATTATGTGCTGTGGGGCGGCCTGATGGGCGCGGCGGCGTTCATTACTTTTGCGGTATCGCTCGACTTTTTGCCTATCGGACGGATCGGCATGTTTGCGCCCTGGATCGTCGCCGGCGCGATCGGCTGGGCCGCCTCCATCCTTTGCGGGCGCGAACAGGGCGCCAAGCCGGGGGCGTTGACGCTCGGCAATAAAACCGCGCGGTCGGTTTGGCTCGCGGTCGGCGTCTTCATGACGCTGTTCTGGCTCGCCTTGATGTTTGTGCATGATAATTTCACCGCATTCGGCGTGCCGGCATTTTTCCTGTTCTCACTGATGTTTCCGATTGCGTTTGGCGTTTACGGCGTCGCGTTTTTTGCAACGGCGACCGCGGCGAAACTGCCCTGGCTCAAATGGTATGCGGGGCTCGCCTGGGCGTTCTCGATCCTGTGCCTGTTTCTCATGGGCGCTGACGCGCAGTTTCTTGCCGGCGGCGTCGGCTTGCTGGCGAGTGCGGTTTTGCCGGGCGTGCTTTTAATGCGCCGCGAACCGCGAGATATCGTCTGAATCATGAGCGCCGATGCAGAATTTGATTATCGCGAGATAGACGACGTCATCCATGGCAGGGTCCGCCTGTCGATCATGGCGTATCTTTCAGGCGCGGATATCGCGGATTTCAATGAGCTGAAAGCGAAAATCGGCGGCACGGACGGCAATCTTTCAGTGCATTTGCGCAAGCTCGAAGAGGCCGGCTATGTGGGCGTGACGAAACAGTTTCGCGGCCGCCGGCCGCAGACCACCTGCATGCTGACCAAGAAAGGCCGCGACGCCTGGATCGCTTATATTGCGCGTATGGAAGCGCTGCTGCACTCCAAGGCCGCGGAGTAACGCCGGAAAAATGCCGCCTGAAATCACCTTTGTCCGCCTCAGCGCGGTCGCGCCGCGCGAGATTATCGACCATATGTCCGATCCGCGCGTGGCGACGCATCTGCCGCTTTTGACCGGCGCTTTCGATCAGCGCGCCTGCGCGGCGTTTCTCGACGCCAAGGACGCCTGCTGGCGGCGCGACGGCCTTGGTCATTGGGCGATCCTCGCCGATGGCGTCTATGCCGGCTGGGGCGGGTTTCAAAAAGAAGGCGTGGAATGGGATTTCGGCCTGGTGCTGAAGCCTGACTATTTCGGCCTTGGCGTGCGGGTCGCGAAAAAGGCGCTCGTTTTCGCACGCAACGATCCGCGTATTCCGTACGTGACATTTATGTTGGCGGAGTCGCGAAAACACTTGCGGGCGTTTGACCGGCTCGGCGCCGGTTATGTGGGCGAGACGCGCTATGGCGACGCCGTCTTTGTGAAATACCGTCTTGATACGAATTGAATAGGCGCCTGGCGCGCCATGCCCGGCGGTTCTATTTGCGCGACGACAAGAGGCGCGCAATCAGCCAGATCGGAATAACGACCGCCGCGCCGATCAGCAAATAGCCGGCGAGCGTTGCAAGGATCTCCGAGACATTCTCACCCAGCGCGCTGGCAAGGTTTGAAATATTGCGCAACACCCCGCGCCAGAATTCGCGCGGCCCGATGCCGAGAAATGAAAAAATCGCGCCGACGATGATGCTGGCGATGAAAAGCTGCAGGATCGTCTTGCCTGTGCTGCGCCCTGACCCGCGCGGATTTACGTCGTTGTTCGTCATGCTTCACGCTCCCGACGGCGAGGCCCTCGCCCAGACTGGAAAATCTAGGCGCGATTAACGCGGTGATCAACGGGATGGCAAAGCCCTTTGATAAAGGGGCGACCGGGCGCGGCGTAGGGCTGCGGGCGCGCCCGGTCGCTAGCGGCTTCGGGGGCCGCTAACAAGGCCGCCCTGCGGCCGGGTGAACACCTGCTTCCCCTCAGGTGAACGCCCGACCGCGATTAAGGCGGCTTTGCATAAAGATTCCGTAGACGGACGGAAAGAATTGTTTTGCGGCGCGGCGCGCAACAGGCTGGCGCGATGACGCAAGCCCGGCGTGCGCCGGGCGTCGGCGCACCCGGTCTGTGCGTCCGGTGCGGCAACGCCATGAACGGGCGTCGCCATCGTCAATTGGCGCAGGCGCATGCGAGTTCTCCCCAGAACAGCCCGGCCGTCCGGGCTTTTGCTCGATGCTTCTATCTACAACCCTTCAATAATAGTGCAATTGAGTTAAATCAAAATGAAAGACTGTGTTCGGCCAGCGTATACTATATCCAACTAAACGTCACGAAATTCGCGATATTTAAAATTCCGTAATCTGAAAATTGTTCCATAATGAGAAACGCCAAGCGTTAAGCTTGGTTTTCTGTCAGTACGGTCCGGGTCGGGAAGGGAATGGAAACCCCTTCGGCGTCGAACCGCTCCTTGACCGCTTTTACCAGCGCCCATTTGACCGCGAAATAATCGGCGCGCTCGACCCATACGCGGCAAGTAATGTCCACGGACCAGTCGCCTAGTTTGTCGACCGCAATCACCGGTTCGGGATCGGTCTTGATGCGGGCGTCTTTCGCGGCTTCCTCGCCGATCAGCGCCATTGCCTTGTCAAGATCGTCCTCATAAGAAACCCCGAATATGAGATCGACCCGGCGGGTGGCGTAGCCTGCATAATTGGTGATGATGTTGTCGAATATCTTGCCATTGGGAACGATGATTTTCTTGTTGTCGGGCGTCGCCAGTTCCGTCGTGACCAGGCCGATATTCTTGACCGTGCCGGAAACGCCTGCCGCCTCGACAAAATCGCCGACATCGAAAGGGCGGAAACCGAGCATCATCACGCCGGAGGCCACATGACCGAGCTTGCCCTGTAGCGCGAGGCCGATGGCGAGCCCGCCGGCGCCGATGATGGCGGCGAAGCTAGTGGTCGGCACGCCGAAAACGCCGAGCGTGGTGATGATCACCAGCGCGACGAGCGCGTAATAAATGAGGCTTGAAAGAAAGCCGCCCAGCGTTTCGTCGAACCGCGCGGTGCGCGCGAAAGCGGCGGCGGCGGCGCGTTTGAGCCGGCCGGCGATCCACAGGCCGGCGACCAGCACCACCAGCGCGCCGGCGACGCTCGGCAGAAAAGCGACGCCCCGGTCGAGCATTCCTTGCGCAAAAGCGAGGGCGAAATCGAAATTGCGCGATAGCGGTTCGCCGGCGGCGGCGCTGAGCGTCCAAGCATGCATTTTGCGCGTCTCCTTGCGGTCTGAAAGCGGCGGTGATTATCGGTGATTCTTGCTGCGCGTATTAGTTGCAATGGCGGGTCGAAAATACAACTTTTGTGATGAAAATAGCCATGAATCCCGCTTTTGGTGGATAGTTATCCACGGGGGTCGGCCGTGGGTTTAAGATGCGCGTCATTGGTTTTTTTGTCGCGTATCGGAGTCTTCGGCCATGGATCAGTCGCCGCGCCTATCCCTGCCTTATCTCGCGCCCAACCAGGCGCAAAAGCATGTCACCGTCAATGAGGCGCTGCGGCGGCTTGATGCGCTAGCGCAATTGTCGGTCGTCTCGCGCACGACGGCTGCGCAACCGGCCTCGCCGGCGGATGGCGACGCGTATATCTTGCCGGCTTCGCCCAGCGGCGCGGATTGGGGCGGCTATGCGCAAGCGAGCATCGCGGTCTATCAGGACGGCGCCTGGAGCGAGATCGCCGCGCGCGAGGGCTTGCGCGCATGGGTCGCCGCCGATGACGAACTGGTGGTTTATGACGGCGCCGCATGGGCCGAGGTCAGCCCTGAAGTGACGGGCGCCGATCAATTCGGCGTCAATGCGAGCGCGGACGCCTCCAACCGGCTGACGGTGAAATCCGACGCGGTGCTGTTCAGCCATGATGACGTGACGCCGGGAAGCGGCGCCAGCCAGTTGAAGCTCAACAAGGCGACGGCCGGCGATACGGCGTCGGTGCTGTTCCAGACCGGCTTTTCCGGCCGTGCGGAGTTCGGCCTTGCCGGCGATGATGATTTCCACGTCAAGGTCAGCGCTGACGGCGCGACGTGGTCAGAAGCGCTGGTCATCGACAAGACCACTGGCGGGGCGGTCTTTCTGGCGACGGACACGCCGCTCACGGCGATCAATGACGGCGCTTCTTCGCCGACATTGATGCTCACCAACTATGTCAGCAGCGCCGGCGGCGGCAATTTCACGATCCGGAAGGCGCGAGGGTCGAAAGCGAGCCCGGCTGCCGTTCAGTCCAATGACATCATCGGCGGATATTTCACCAAAGCCTATCACAGCGGCTGCGCTTTTTCGGGCAATGTCGGTTTTGCCGGCTTCCGGGCGCATGAGAATTTCACCGCCTCCGCGCAAGGGTCGAGTTTCGAGATCGCCACAACCTCGGACGGCGCGACATCGCGCACGGTGCGGGGCGTCTGGCATGAAGGGCTCGTTGCCGGTTCGCCGGCGGGCGGCGACAAAGGGCATGGATCGATTAGCGCCGAAGCGGTTTACGACGATAACACGCTGCTTTCCTGTTATGTCTTTGACGCGGCGCTGGATGGGGCCGTCGATCTGGCGAAATGGGATGCGAAAGCGCCGGACCGGCGAAGGGTCTTGCGCGATGCAGAGAGCGGCGAAATCGTCAGCGACGAGACAGAGCGGCGCGACCATGATCCCGCGCGCCAGTTCGCCGCGCGCATCGGCTCGGCGCATGACCCGCTGACGCTTGACGGTTATGCAAAGCACTGGCGGGAAAAACGCCACCTTACCGCCATGCCGAATGAAGCGACGTTCGACCCGGTGAACGGTCAGCTTACCGCCGGCGAGTGGATTCAGCGCCTCGTCGAGACGGTCGAAATCCAGGCCGTGTTGATCGAGCAATTGAACACGCGCCTGAAACCGCTTGAAGGACGGCGGCGGTGACTGGCGCCTGTCCAGGCCGGTGTGCCCGACTAGGCCGGCTTGAACGTCAGCGCGACGCCGTTATTGCAATAGCGCAGGCCGGTCGGTTTGGGGCCGTCTTCAAAGACATGGCCCTGATGGCCGCCGCAGCGCGCGCAGTGATATTCCGTACGCGGCAAAACGAGTTTGAAATCGGTCTTGGTGCCGATGGCGCCGGGAATATGGTCCCAGAAAGACGGCCAGCCCGTGCCGCTCTCATATTTCGTTTCCGACTTGAAAAGATCAAAGCCGCAACCGGCGCAGGCGTAAACGCCGTCGCGTTTTTCGTTATTCAGCGGGCTCGTGCCGGCGCGTTCCGTCGCTTCGCGGCGCAGCACGGCATAGGCTTCCGGCGACAGGCGGTCTTTCCATTCCAGCGTTGTAAGCTGCCATTTGTCGTAATCGGGGATGGTCGATGGGTCGGGGTTTTTCGCCATGGCTTGTTCCTTTGTCTGCACGCCGCAGGCGGCGGCCATGCTGATCGCGCCGAGGGTCAGGGTGCGGCGGGTCAGTTTCGTCATAATGGATGCCTCTTGTCGCTGCGAACGAAATTCATCGCAGACTCTAACGAGAATTTGCATCACAAAGAACGCGCGATGAGTTCACAAATCGGCGCCATGATCAGCAACAGGCCGGCGTCGCGATTTGATTTGAACAGGGACAGGCAATTGTGACCGTCATCAATATCGAGCCGGCGCCATTGCCAGAAAAAGTGCGCTGCGGCTGGCAAGAGCCCGGCGGCAAAAGCAGGGCCCGCGCCGATCAGGTAACCGGCCAGGGTGAACAGCAGGAGCGTCGCGATGAACATGGCGGCGATGAACGGCTTTGTTTTGGCGCCAAGGCGCAAAGCGGAGGATTTCACGCCGATCAGCGCGTCGTCTTCCTTGTCCTGATGGGCGTAGATGGTGTCGTAGCCAAGGGTCCAGAAAAAGCCGGCGGCGTAAAGCGCGAAGGCTTCCGGCGCCAGCGCGCCGGTCGCGGCGGCGTATCCCACCAGCGCGCCCCAGTTGAAGGTCAGGCCAAGCCAGGCCTGCGGCCACCAGGTGATGCGCTTCATGAACGGATAGGCGGCGACGAGCGCCAGCGCCGCAAGGCCGGTAAGGATGGCCGCGCGGTTGAACTGGACAAGCACGGCAAGGCCAATAAGACAGAGCGCGACGAGAAACATCCACGCCTGCCGGGTCGTCAGCGCGCCGGCGGGAAGCGGGCGCAGCGCCGTGCGCGCGACCTTGGCGTCGATATCCTGATCGACAATGTCGTTATAGGCGCAGCCCGCCCCGCGCATCACATAAGCGCCGATCGCAAACAGCGCCGCGTGCCAGACGGCAACGAGGCCGCCAGCCCCGCCCGCACTCGCGAGCGCGACGCTCCACCAGCAGGGCAGCAAGAGCAGCCAGGCGCCGATCGGCCGGTCTGCGCGCATCAGCCGCAAATAGGCTCGGGCGAAGCGCGGTGCGCGGTCGACCCAGGCGCCGGGAACGGCGTCAGGCGTGGCTTCGGATCTGGCGGCGGGCGGGTTGGTCATAACAGCAAAATAGCGGGGGATAGCGGCGCCGACAAAGGGCGAAATGTCTCGCGGCGGGAGCGCAGTATAAGTGCGCTGCTTTTTAGCGCTCATTCCCGCGAAAGCGGGAAACCATGATTTTGGCGCGATTGCAGCAGAAGGGCGTTCGGCCGACATTTGCGCGGCATGGGTGCCCGCTTGCGCTGGGATGAGCGATGAGAGGGAAGAAGGATATGGGGGCGTTTTGGGTTTATATGCTGGCGAGCGGCAAAAACGGCGCGCTTTACAACGGCATCACCGACAATCTGGGAAAACGGGTATGAGAACATAAGGAAAAAATATTCAAAGGTTTTGCAGCAAAATACGGTGTCGACCGGCTCGTTTGGTATGAGATGCGCGGTTTGCGCATATCGGCTTTAGAGCGCGAGCGCGCCATGAAAAAGTGGAACCGCGCAAGGAAGATTGAACTGATTGAGCGGGAAAACCCGGACTGGGAAGGTCTCTATGAATTTATCAATAATTGATAGCCACGACGAAACACCACGATGATCCCACGCCTTTACATCGACGCGGGTCTTGAGCCCGGCGCCGCCGCGCCGTTGAGCGATGCGCAAGCGCACTACCTGAAAAACGTCCTGCGCCGCGCCCCCGGCGACGCCTTGCACCTGTTCAATGGCCGCGATGGCGAATTCGCGGCGGAAATCGCCGAGCTGAAAAAGAGGGGGGGCGTTGCCGCCATTGGCGAAAAGACCCGCGCGCAACCGCCTGAGCCAGACCTCGTGCTTTACTTCGCGCCGGTCAAGCGCGGGCCGCTGGAGACGATCATCCAGAAAGCGACGGAGCTCGGCGTCGCCGCGCTGCGCCCGGTGATCACAGAGCGTGTCGTGGCGCCGAAGCTCAATCTCGACCGGCTCCGCGCAATCGCTGTCGAGGCGGCCGAACAATCCGGGCGGTTAAGCGTTCCTTCCGTGGACGAACCGATAAAGCTTGCGCGCCTGCTTGAAGGCTGGCCCGCCGGCCGGCGGCTACTGTTTTGTGACGAGGCCGGCGATGACGAGACGCTTGAATGGGGCGGCGAGGAGGGGCGCGCCGCGCCCCTGTTAGACGGGCTAAAGAGTGAGGATAGCAGTGCTCATGACTGGGCGGTGCTGACGGGGCCCGAAGGCGGGTTTACGCCTGCCGAACGGCGCCTTATCAGGGCGCAAAACTTCGGTATGGCGGCGAGCCTCGGCCCGCGGATTTTACGGGCCGATACGGCCGTCATCGCCGCCCTGGCCCTGTGGCAGGCGGCGCTTGGCGACTGGCGGCGCGGCTGATGTCGCAAAGCCGTGATGAAATCGAGACTTGGCGTTTCGCCGCCCCCGCGATAGAGCGTGCCCGGCGGGGGCAGGGCAAGGGCCTGGAGAATTAGACGTGACAACCGCCAAACCATCCACGGGCAAGGCCCCGGTGATCGAATCGAAAGATCAGCTTATCGCGCATCTCGCCGCCGGCGCCAAACCGAAATCGGAATGGAAGATCGGCACCGAGCATGAAAAGTTCGTGTTCTGCCGAACTTCGCTGAAACCTGTGCCTTATGAAGGCGATAGCGGCATTCGCGCTATTCTTGAAAAGCTCAGCGTCGAGACGGGGTGGGAGATCATCGCCGAAGGCGGACTACCCATAGGTCTTAAAGGCGCCGGGGCCAGCGTCTCGCTGGAGCCGGGCGGCCAGTTCGAGCTTTCCGGCGCGCCGCTCGACAATGTGCACCAGACCTGTGATGAGGTGCATCGTCACCTCGACGCGGTAAAGCGGGTCTGCGATCCGCTGGGCGTTGCTTTTCTCGGCATGGGTTTCGCCCCGACATGGACGCGCGATGAGGCGCCGAAAATGCCGAAAGCCCGTTATGACATCATGCGTCGTTACATGCCGACCAAAGGCGGTCTCGGCCTCGACATGATGCACCGGACCTGCACCGTGCAGGTCAATCTCGATTTCGCATCGGAAGCCGACATGGCGGCGAAGTTCAAAACCTCGCTGGCGTTGCAGCCGATTGCGACGGCGTTGTTCGCCAATTCCGGCCTGGTGGAAGGCAAGGACAGTGGTTACGCCTCCTGGCGCGCACATATCTGGACCGATACAGACCCCGATCGCACAGGGCTGCTTAATTTCGTCTTCGAGGACGGGTTCGGTTTCGAGCGTTATGTGGATTTCATGCTCGACACGCCGATGTATTTCGTTCGCCGCGACGGCCAATATATCGACGCGGCGGGCCAGTCTTTCCGCGATTTTCTGAAAGGCGAATTGCCGGCCTTGCCGGGCGAAAAGCCGACCATGGACGATTGGGACGATCATCTGTCCACGGCGTTTCCCGAGGTCCGGCTGAAAACCTTCCTTGAAATGCGCGGCGCCGATAGCGGGCCGTGGGCGCGCATCTGCGCTTTGCCGGCTTTCTGGGTCGGGCTATTATATGACGAGGCGGCGCTCGCCGCCGCATGGGATGTCGCCAAGGGCTGGACGACGCAAATGCGCGAGACCTTGCGCGACGACGCCGCAAGATTCGGGTTGAAGGCGGAAGTCGGCGGGCGCAGCGTGCAGGATGTGGCCCTTGAGGTATTGGAAATCTCGCGCGAAGGGTTGCGCCGGCGCGCGCACCCCGGCGTGACCGTGCCGGACGAGACGACCTATCTCGACCCGCTGGTGAAGATCGCGCAAAGCGGCGTCACCATGGGCGAATACACTGTTGCGGCGTTTGCGAATGACATGAAGGGCGATGTGAAGAAACTCTTCGAGGCTTGCAAATATTAAAGCCCGTGATTCCAGCGGCCCTTTTTCATGGGACGGCGGCATGAGGCGGCGACCTCACGCAAATGCGATTTCGGGGCGCGCGATCGATCGCTACATCGACAGGCGACAGCAAACTGACAGGGACCGTCAATGACCGACGCATTGAGTTATACGCCGCCGAAAATCTGGAAATGGGAAAGCGAAAATGGCGGCCAGTTCGCTAGCATCAACCGGCCGATCGCCGGCGCGACCCATGACAAGGAACTGCCCGTGGGCCGCCACCCGCTACAGCTTTACTCGCTTGGCACGCCCAATGGCGTCAAAGTGACGGTGCTGCTCGAAGAGCTTTTGGCGCAAGGCGTGAGCGAAGCGGAATATGACGCGTTTCTGATCCGGATTTCCGAAGGCGACCAGTTTTCGAGCGGCTTTGTCGAAATCAACCCGAATTCGAAAATTCCGGCCCTCGTCGACCGTTCCGGGCCGGCGCCGGTGCGGGTTTTTGAATCCGGCGCGATCCTGCTTTATCTCGCCGAGAAATTCGGCAAGTTCCTGCCGTCAGATGCGTCCCAGCGCCCTGAATTGCTGTCCTGGCTGTTCTGGCAGATGGGCTCGGCGCCGTTTCTCGGCGGCGGCTTCGGGCATTTTTACGCCTATGCGCCGGAAAAGTTTGAATACCCCATCAATCGTTACGCCATGGAAGTAAAACGCCAGCTCGACGTGCTTGATCGTCATCTGGCTGAACGCCGGTTCATCCTCGGCGAGGAGTACACCATCGCCGACATCGCCATCTTCCCCTGGTATGGCGCGATGGCGCGCGGCCTTCTTTACGATGCGGCGGAGTTTCTTCAGGTCCACGAATATAAAAACGTTGTTCGCTGGGCGGAGGAAGTTTATGCGCGCCCGGCGGTGCAGCGCGGCCGTATGGTCAATCGCACTTTCGGCGAACCGGAAACCCAGTTGCACGAACGTCATGACGCAAGCGACTTCGACACCAAAACCCAGGACAAGATCGGCGAACCCGCCGCGTCTTGACGTCTTTGGCGACACCGCCGGCGCCTGCCGCGCGTTAGCGCGCCGGGATGCGGCGCTGGCGCGTGCGCTGGACGCTATTGAACGCCCGCATATCCGCCGCCGCCCCGGCGGCTTCGAAGCGCTGTTCCGGATCATTGTCGAGCAGCAGGTCTCGGTCGCCAGCGCGCAAGCGATCTGGAAGCGCTGCCGCGAAGGACTTGATGAATTGACTCCGCATGCGGCGCTTCATCAGGGTGCAGACGGATTGCGCAGGCTTGGTTTGTCCGGTCCGAAAGCCCGCTATGTTACGGCTCTTGCTGATGATATCGAGGCTGGCCGGCTCGATGTCGCGGCCCTTTCACGGCTCGATGACGCGGCGGCGTTGCGCGAATTGCAACAGGTGAAGGGAATCGGTCCGTGGACCGCGGCGATCTACCTCCTGTTCTGCGAGGGGCGGGTCGATATCTGGCCGCCGGGCGATGTGGCGCTTCTGGGCGCATATCACGCCGCGCGCCTGCGCGGGCCGCATCTCGAAATGAAACAGTTCGACGCGCGGGCGATGAAATGGGCTCCGTTTCGCGGCCTCGCGGCGCATATTTTGTGGACCTATTACGCCCATATTCGCGGGCGCGCGCCGATTTGAGCGGCGTAAAACCCCTTGCCGCAAGCCGGTTTTCCGGCGGCGTGTCTCAGCCGGCTGTAGCAGGCTGTTGCGAAAATGCCGTCTTTTTGTTCAAAATTCTGTCATGGAGAATCAGCTATAGGAGAATATGGCTGATTTCGGTTATGCTTCGCATACAGCAGGGGAGTGCCCGCTTTCAGGTTACCGCGTAGGCATCGTCGGTTTGGAATTGATCGCTCACGGAGACGTCGCAAATGTCCGTAGCGCCGCGATCGCCTGATGCCTGTCCCGCGCTGGTCCTTAATGCGGACTTCCGTCCCCTGAGCTATTTTCCCTTGTCGCTCTGGTCCTGGCAGGATGCGCTGAAAGCGGTATTCCTCGATCGCGTCGATGTGGTGGCGCAATATGAAACCCGGGTTCATAGCCAGCATTTCGAAATGCGCCTGCCGTCGGTGGTGTCGCTGCGCAAATATGTCAATCATGCGCGCACGCCGGCCTTCACCCGTTTCAATGTCTTTCTTCGCGACCGTTTCGCCTGCCAATATTGCGGTTCAAATGCGCGCGATGCGTTGACCTTCGATCATGTGACGCCGCGCTCTCAGGGGGGTCGCACCACTTGGGAAAATATCGTCGCCGCCTGCAGCCCCTGCAATATCAGGAAGGGCGGACGCACCCCGGCGGAAGCGAAGATGTTTCCGGCGCGCGCGCCAGAACGCCCGACCATGTTCGAGCTGAATGAACGCGGCCGCGCCTTCCCGCCGCATTACCTGCATGAAAGCTGGCAGGATTTTCTTTACTGGGATTCCGAATTGGAGCCATAAGACGGCGTCGTTTTCGGCGCCGGTCATGCGGTTGCGGTTTGTGCCGCAGGCCGCGCTGGCATATGCTTTCGGTCATCACAGTCGGGAGAAGGGGTTCCGCCAATGACGGAAAAATATCGCGTCCTTGACCATAAGGTCGTCATGTCGCGCCGCGCATTCGCCAAAGCCGCCGCAGCGGGCAGCATTGTCGTTTTGACGCCGGGCTGCGAAACGGTCTCGCAGGCGTTTACGCCGTCAAGCGCGCAAATGGCGCAGCTTGCCGGGTCCGCCTGGGATGATCTGAAATCGAAACAACCGACCACGAATGATCCGCGCTATACGGCCCGCGTGCGCCGCGTGATGCCGAGAATAATCTCCGCCGCCAATGAAAGCCCTGCGGGCTGGGAAGTTGAAGTGTTCGACTCCGACCAGCTTAACGCCTTTGCGCTGCCGGGCGGCAAGATTGGTTTCTACACCGGTATTCTCGACATCATGGAAAACGACTCGCAGATTGCCACCGTGATGGGCCACGAGGTCGCGCATGTGAAGCTCAATCATGCCGGTCAGCGATATGGTCGCGCTTCGGCGACGCAGGCCGGGCTTGCCGTGGCGCAGGTCGCGCTCGGCAGCGGCGAGGGATCGCAAGTGGCGCTGCAAGCGCTTGGCCTTGGCGCGCAATATGGCGTCATCCTGCCATTCTCGCGCCAGCATGAGCTTGAGGCCGACCAATATGGTCTGCGCTATATGCACCGGGCCGGTTATGATCTCGATGACGCGGTGCGCTTTTGGCAGACCATGTCGGCCGGCAAGTCCGGCCAGCCGCCTGAACTCCTGTCGACCCATCCGAGCGACGCAACCCGCATCGCCCGGTTGCAACAGGAAATTGCGCTCCTCAAGGGGACTGCTTGAACCCGGTGAAAAATCGCGCGACAGCGCTTGATATCGGCAAGGCGCGGGCGTAGGTTCCGCGCCTCAAAAACGGGCCGCCTTAGCTCAGTAGGTTAGAGCGCTAGATTGTGGATCTAGAGGTCCCTGGTTCGAGACCAGGAGGCGGTACCATTTTCCCCAATAGGCCGGTTCAAGCTTATTAACGCTGACAGCGTCGCGCCTTTGCCGATCACGCGTGATAGCTGATCGTCTCATGCGTCGCGCCGCGCATCAGCCGGTCGAAATCCGCGCCTGACAAATGAACCAGCGTCTTGTGGTCGCCGGCCTCGAACCAGATGTCGTCCTGGCCCATCAGGCTGTTGTCGATCACCGTTTGCACGCCATAAGCGGCGCCGATTGGCGGCGCGGCGCCCACATCGCAATCCTCGAACAAGGCGCACGTCTCCGCTTCGCTGGCGAGTCCCAGTCGGCGGTCGAGCAGGTCTTGCAGCGCCGTCAGATCGACCCGGTTGCAGCTCGGCACGACCGCGAGCGCATAGCCCGCTTCGTGATGGATGACGACGGCCTTGGCCATGTGATCGCCGGGAATATGGGCGGCTTGCGCGCTTTCGCTGGCGGTTGCCGTGCGCGGATGCGCAACGGCGTCATAGCGTATGCCTTCGCGGTCGAGATAGTTTCGCAGTTTCTTAGAAATGGTCATGCCTCTTCTCCCTGTTTCGCCTGGTCAGAGCCAGGGGCGCACTGTCTAGGTGACACTGCCGAGGGCGAGGCGGGCGCGGGGATGCGCGCCATGCCGAGCGCGCCGCGCCCGATATGCCCCCGCCATTTGCAACAATATTTGTGAAACCGCTCCATTGTGCGCCTATCGGCGCGTTGCGGCAATGGGCGAAGCGATTAAATCGCAACCCTGCGCGGCGTCATCACTATAGCAAGCGCTTATTCCGCCGGGCAATGCGCGCCGGCTTCGACCCAGGCCGCCGTGAGCGCGCCGAATGTTTCCTGATCGCCCGGCGCGGGCTTGCGCCCTTCGCCTGGATTCCACGCCCAATTGACCAGATGGTCGGTCGTATTATGCGCGACGATATCGTCAAGCGATCGCCCGCCATTCAATTCCCGGTCCTTGATCTGTGCACAGATTTGCGCCGCGCCGGCGCCGGCCCAGCCCATGGAGGGCGGCGGCAAATGCCACGGACGGGCGCCCGGGACCGAGCCTTTCATGCTGGCGAATTCGACATTTTCATCGCCATGGCAGGTGAAACATTCCATGCCAGCGGCGCCCAGCCCCGCGCCGCGCACGACGGGCGGTTCATGCGGGCGCATGTCGTCGCCCTGGGTGGGGCCGCCGGATCTCGGATGGCAATTGGCGCAGCGCGGATGGGAGATGACCTTGTTCATTTCCGTGAACAGTGCAGCTGCGCGCTCTTGCGCATCCGTGATGTCAGCGAAGGCGGCCGGCGTTTGAAGACCGGCGACCGCCATTTCGCCGCTCGGTGCGGCGGCTTCTTTGCGGTCGCCGCAAGCAGCAAGCGCGAGCGCGGCAGCCGCCGCCAGCATTATCGAACAATGAGCGCGCATTAATGAATCCCCCATCAGGCTTGCAGGTCTTTGATCATCGGCAGCCGTCGCGGCGTCCGCCCGGCAAGGCGGCGCACCGCATTCGCGACCGCCGGGCCGATGGGCGGCACGCCCGGTTCGCCGACGCCGGTGGGCGGCGCGTCCGAAGCGATGATCGCCACTTCCACCTCCGGCATTTCCGAAATACGCAGCGAGCGATAATCATGGAAGTTCGATTGCGCGACGGCGCCGCCCTCTTCGAGCGTCAATTCATTGAACAGGATAGCGCTGAGACCGTAGCCGATGCCGCCTTCCATCTGGGCACGGATGATGTCCGGATTGACGGCAATGCCGCAATCGACCGCACACCAGACTTTGTGAATGTGTGGAATGCCGTTTTCTATCGAGACTTCGGCGATCTGCGCGACGAAAGACCGGAAAGATTCAACCGCGGCGACGCCGCGCGCCCGGCCTGCCGGCGCAGCCATGCCGCCGGCGAGATCGGCGACCCGGCGCAGCACGCCCGCAAGGCGCGCATGTTTTTCGTCGGTCATCATTGCCAGACGGCCTTCGACCGGATCCTTGCCGGCTTTTTCCAGCAATTCGTCAATGAAGGTTTCGACGGCATAGCCTGTATGGGTGTGACCGACCGAGCGCCACCACAATGTCGTCACCGGGTTGTTGATGATATGGGCCGAGGTTTTGAAATTCGGCACGGCGTAGGGGATCACCGAGGCGCCTTCGACCATGGTTGCATCGACGCCGTTCTGGACCATGCCTTCGAAAGGCGAGCCGGCGAGAAAAGACTGCGCCGCTATGGTCTGCTCCCAGGCGGTGATCCGGCCTTCGGCGTCGAGCCCGCCGCGCAGGCGATGCACGGTCAACGGGCGATAAAAGCCGCCCTGAATATCGTCTTCGCGGGTCCACATAAGCTTGACCGGCGTTTCGCCGCCCGCCGCCATGAACGTCGCCGCAAGTTCCGCGGCGAATTGCGAGGTCGGCTGCGCGCGCCGGCCAAAACTGCCGCCAGCGAGCATGGTGTTGAGTTGAACCTGCGCCGGTTCGAGCCCGCAGACGGCGGCGATGGTCATGTGGTCGCCGGTCTGGAGTTGGCTGCCCATCCACACGTCGACGCCGCCATCGCTTGACCGCTCGATGACGCCGTCTAGCGGCTCCATCGGCGCATGAGCGAGATAGGGGAAAACATATTCGGCCTCGAGCGATGTCTCGGCGGCGGCGAGCGCCGCTTCGACTGCGCCAGTTTCGCCGGCGACCGCGCCGGGGTTTTTCACCGCATCGAGGCGTTCGGCGGCGATAGCGTTCGTTGAACGGGTTTCCGCGGCGCGCTCATCCCAATCAATGGTCAGCGCCTTGCGGCCTTTAAGCGCCGCATAGGTATTGCGGGCGTAGACAGTGACGGCGTCACCCACCTGTTTTACGTCGATGACGCCTTTGATTGCGCGCGCTTTGGACGCGTCGAAAGATTGCGGCGTCGCGCCGAATTTCACCGGATGCGCGGCGACTGCGGTCAGCATGCCTTCGCGATAGACGTCGAGGGAGAACATCGCCGCGCCGGTGGATTTCGCGCCGGTATCGAGCTTGGGCACATCCTTGCCGATATAGACGAACTGGTCTGGTGTCTTGAGCGTCGGGTTTTCCGGCGGCGTTTGCTGCGCCGCGGCGTCGGCGAACTCGCCAAAGGCGCCCGATCGGCCGCTTCCCGGATGGTTGATGATGCCGTTCGCGACGCTGATCTGGTCGACAGGAACGCCCCAGCGCTGCGCGGCGGCGGCGACCAGCATGGCTTTTGCGGCCGCGCCGGCCTTGCGCATCAGGTCATATGAGGCAGCCATGGCGGTCGACCCGCCAGTGCCCTGAATGCCGCCAAAGGCCGCATTGCCGTAGATTTCCGCGTTTGAAGGGGCGTGTTCAGCGCGGATTTGCGCCCAGTCGGCGTCCATTTCATCGGCGACCAGCGTTGCCAGCCCGGTCATCGGTCCTTGACCAAACTCGATATGCTTGATCAGCACGGTGACGAGATTGTCCGGGCTGACGCGAACGAAAGCGTTCGGCGTGAACAGGTTTTCGCCGCGCCCGGCAGCGCCGAGAACGGTTTCCTCGCCGGATTGCGCGCGGACCTTGATCGGCAGCGCGACGGAAATAACCAGCCCGCCGGCCCCAGCCAGAAATGCGCGGCGCGACGGGGCGGGCTGTGGTCCAGATTGCCGAGCGGGGGAATTTTGCAGTGGCGGCATGGCTTAACCTCCCAGTTTCTCGGCGGCGTTCCTGATCGCCTGACGGATGCGCACATAGGTGGCGCAGCGGCAGATATTGCCGGCCATGGCGTTGTCGATATCCGTGTCGGTTGGGTTTGAATTGCGGGCCAGCAGCGCCGCCGCCGACATGATCTGCCCGGATTGGCAGTATCCGCATTGCGGCGCGTCGACCTCGGCCCAAGCGTCGCGCACCGCTTGCGCCTCGGCGCTCTCAAGCCCTTCGATGGTGGTGATGGAGGCGCCGTCCAGCGATCCGACAGGCGTGACGCATGACCGCCTCGGCGCGCCATTCACATGCACGGTGCAGGCGCCGCATTGCGCTATGCCGCAACCGAACTTGGTTCCCGTAAGTTGCAACTCGTCGCGTAAAACCCACAAGAGCGGCGTGTCGGGTTCGACATCCGCTGTTCGTTTTTCGCCATTGACGCTGAAAGTAACAGGCATGCTTTTCTCCTGATCGCCGCCTCGGGCGTCAGCATGCATCCTCGCAATGAGGGATGTCTAGGCTGAAGTTAAACAAACTCAGCGCATTGCTCGTCAGGTGGCTTTTTCCGCCATGATCTTGTGGAGTGCGGCTTCAAATTTGTCGGCGGCGTCTTCCCATGTGTAACGTGTCGCCGATTCATAGGCGGCATCTGACATGCGCCGCCAGGCGCTATTGTCAAGCCGGAGCACGGATAAAGCCTTTTCCGCCAGCGCGTCGGAATCCTCCACTGGGACCACAAACCCCTGCACGCCGTTCTCAATGACTTCCGGCATGGCGCCAGCGCTCGTGGCGACGACAGGCGTGCGGCATGCCATGGCCTCCAATGGCGGCAGGTTAAATCCCTCAACGCGGCTGCCTGAGAGCCAGACGTCGCATTGCGCGTAGAGATTTCGGATGTTGTCCTGCGCCGGCTTGAAGTGGAATGTGCAGCCCGGCGGCAGGGGCAAAGATTTACCCACAGGACTTGAGCCAAAAGCCACTACTTTCAGGTCTGGAATGTTTTGTTGAAGCTGTTGGATCGCCTTAAGCGTTACATCGACGCCCTTGATAGGGCTGTCACCGTATAAGAAGCCGACGCAAGGGACGTCGTTCTTATTTCTTGGGCTTGCGTGAAATTGATTTAAATCCACGCCGTTGGCGATATTGGCGACCGGCTCTTGTTCGAATTTTTCGCGCATCAATGTTTCGAGCCAGTTACTTATAACTATTTTCCGAATGGAAGCGGTATAAGTGGCGTCTACCTGTTTAGGCGGCGCCCCAGGAAAAGTGCTCTCATAGTTCTGTACGAAATAGGCTTTAACGCCCTTCGATGGGCTCATTTTCATCGCCCATTCGGCAGTTATCCAGAAGGTTGCGAGCAGAATGTCGCCGTCGGGAATATCGCTATCTTCAAGCGCAGACTTGCCGCTAACGACGTTCACGCGAACGCCGGCATTGTCAAAATGCGCAGTTGTAAAGCTGCGCTTCAAAATTTTACCGGTCTTTAGGAAATGCTTAACTCGATGTAAAAAAGGCGGCAACGGTCCCATAAGGGCGGTGACGTGTACGTTGTGCCCCTTATCGAGCAGATGTTTTGCATAAATCGACGTGACGCGATCGCCGCCGCCGAGCCCGGTGTTAAAAAGCAGGATATTGACTGTCAGTTTTTTTGTCATTGTGTGCCCGATAAGGATGACGGCTCCGCGTTCATTTCCATTCAAAAGCTTTTGTGGTCGCCAATGGCGTTTCAATTGGGTGTGGCATTGTTGGTTGATGCACGGTGTGTTCGACGATGCGCGACAAGGCGACGCCAAGGGCGCCAATTGACCAGTAAAGATACGGAATTTGGCCTTCGCTGCTGGTGGTAAAGATCGTCAATAACACACCGACCAATGTTGCGAGATAAGCGCGGCAATAGTTGCCGATAATGGGAGACAAAGTTTTGATGTTCTTGTGTGCTTTCAAGAGCGAGCTGATCACGCAGGTAAAGAATGCAAGAAACAGCGTTAGTCCGACAAACCCGCTTTTCAGTCCGACCTGAAGATATGAATTGACAATATCAATGATCCCTTGGCCTTGCCGCATCGATTGCAGCGCGCTGTGCTCGAGAAATTCGCCCGTGCCGAAGATCGGGTTTTCAAGCATGACAACCCAGGCTTGTTCAAGTAACTGCTGGCGGTAACTAATGGTGCTGTCGGCGCGTTCGCCGACAAAAGGCAGAAGGTCGACGATGTCCCGACCGAATGGCGTAGCGAGCGAAATAACAAATGCCGCAAGCGCTGCGGCCCCGGTCTGAGTAGCGCGTGAGATCATTCGTGGGCTGAGTAGGATGTAGACCATGATTGTGGCAATTGCGCCAATCCAGGGGCCGCGGGACAGGGAAACGATCAGGCCGGCGCCGAGCAGAACGAATGCGCCAAGCCGATAGATTTTTCCGAGGCGGTCGTTCAGCACCGCCAAACCAATCCCGATGGCGCACATTGCGACATACCCCCAGACGATCGGGTTAAATACCGAGGCGGTAGCGCGCAAGTATCCCTCTCGCATGGAGTATCCGAACGGCATTTGTCCGAACCAGTTGGTTGAAACGGAATTGTAAAAATGCCAATTACGTAGGAATTCAGGTATGGAGGTTGCCGCTAATACGATCACGGGAAAAACCAGCGCGGCGGAGAGGATCCGAAAATCTCCAAATGATTTCGGATAACGACTGAAAACATAATAGATTGGTGCGATCAACAGGAATTGTTCGATCGCAGTGCGCACCATATGCGTAAAGCTGGGCGCTCTGATGGATAGTGCTATTTGCAGGATTAAAAATAGCAGGAAAAAGAGGTCTGCATTGCGGCCCACCTTATTTAGCCTCTTCATTCGCGTTGCCGCGAACATCGCGGGCGCCAATGTAAATAACAAAACGACGAGCTGTGGGTTGATCTGGATGAGTTTGTTAATGCCGGCAATCCCGGGGATGGATTCGCCAAGCGTTGGCGCGACGGGCATCAGCAACAGGTAGATGGCGGGCTTAATTGGTTCGGCGCGAGACAGTGCGAATACAAGCGCAGCCGACCCCGCCACGAAGATCCAATAATTGGTCAATATGAACGCAGCGCTGGTCATACCGAGCCAGACAAAGGCCCAGTGAGTTGCACGAGATCGACCGATCGAAGACGCAAAGCCGGCGCGCACGAATATGAGGGACATGGCGGAAATAACGAAAACCGCAACAAAGGCTTTTAGATGTGGCCCCATGGCCCCGCTTCCCCAAAGATTGTGTTTTGCCGCTAACTCCGCTGTTCGAACATGGCGTTTACCGGCTAATCAGCTTACTGGCATAGCTTAGCTGATATTGAAATATGAAGACGTTAATCGCTTTCTTTCTACGCCATTCGCCTTTCGCCCGTCGCGAGGGCTCCTTGCGTGCGCGGGTCGAGAAAGGAAGTGTTTTTACACTCGGCGGCTTTGGCGTCAGTCAATCGCTGCGGCTCGTTTCGAACCTGATATTGACAAGGCTGGTCGTTCCGGAGGCGTTCGGACTGATGGCGGTCGCGGTGTCAATCAATATCTGGGCGATCATGTTGACTGATATCGGTATCGGTTCAAGCGTGATTCGGAGCAAGAACAGCAATGATCCGGCGTTCGTGCAAACAGCGTGGACCATGAAGATTGCCCGAAATTTGTTGGTTTGGCTGCTGATCATGGTTGCGGCCTTATTGGTGTGGCTATTGGCGCGCGCCCGCGCATTTGCCCCAGAAAGCATTTATGCCAATCCAATGTTGCCCTTCGTGATGGCTGGCGCTGGCGCACAGTTGCTGATTGGCGCTTTTTCTTCGATCAATCAGGCATTAGCCCAAAGGCGCCTTGCGCTTTCTCGCGTCGTGATGTTGGAGATCGGCAGCCAGCTGGCGGCGATGATGGTAACCATCGGATTCGCCGCTGCAGGATTTGGTGTTTGGGCGCTGGTGATTGGCATGCTCGCAAATGCAAGCGTGAACACTTTAGCAAGTCATTTGGTGTTTCCAGGCCCCCCGATGCGTTTTCGCCTGCGGCAAGAATATGTGTCGGAGATTTTCAATTTTGGAAAGTGGCTAGTTATAGCGTCGTTCTTCGGATTTCTCGTGAATCGCGGCGACCAAGTGTTGTTTGGCGGTTTCATGAGCGGCGAACGGTTCAGCTATTACGCCATTGCTGGAATTTGGATCACGGCCGCGTCTACCGTGATGCAAACACTTGTGGGGCGTATATTGTTCCCTGCATTCAGTGAAGTGATACGCGAACGGCCCGGCAATCTGACAATGGTCTACCGGAAAGCGCGCGCCGTGATCGACATTGTTTCTGTGGGTCTTGCGTTCGGCGCGTTTTTCCTTTCCGAACCGGTATTTGCGATTCTTTATCCGGATAATTTCAGCAGGGTTGGGTATTACGTTAAGTTGCTCTCACCATTTCTTTTGCTTACGCCGTTCCGCTTGATCAATACAGTAGTGTTGGCGGGTGGCGACAGCAGGAGCTTCACCGCGGTGACGGTTTTGGCGGGCGCTACTATGTTGGTGCTGACGCCTGTTTGCTTTTCTTTATTTGGGGAAAAGGCCGCCATTGTCGCATTTGCATTAATTGAGGCGGTGTCGTTACCGATTATTTGGCGGATCGGGTCGAAATGGGTCAAAATCGATCCGCTCGTTGAAATGCGCATGCTGGCGGCGATCGCTGCTCTCTTGTTTTTGATCTTTACAATTCAGTAATATCTCGCGCGATGCCTGCGCGCAGGCTGTCACGGCCTGATTTATCGGAATTATCGAAAAACTGATTAAATCCTGCGGTCAGGATTTTTAAGAAAATTTCATCCGGCCGCGTATTGTCCGCTTGGCTCATTTCCCTATGAGTTAAGCCTTTATCAGTGATCTCGTTCTATTAACGATTTTGTTAACCTTAATGAGCCCCGTTGAGCCGGCGCGGGGCTTTGTGCCGAAGGCAGGTGGCGTAATGTTCAGGCTTCAGATGATTATCGTTTCTGGCGCCGTTTTTCATGTTTTACTCGGCGAGTCTTTCGCCGCCACGCCTGAAAACCTCAAATATTACGGTTCTGTTTATCCTGACGCGGAAGCCGAAGGCGCGGCGCAAAATAGCCCTTCTCAACCGGCGCTGCATCGCGTTGCGCCGGAGGACGTCAAAAAGGCGCTTGGCCCGGCCGGCTATGTCGTATCGGTCCGCAACGACGATGCGGCTTTTGCGGCGCTGGTGCGGCGGGCGATCGGCCGGCATCCGGCCTATCATGCCCAGGCGTCGAACCTTGATGAATCGTCCGCGGCGCGCCGCCGCGCGCGATCCGCCTTGTTGCCGCAATTGTCGGGACAGGTGCGCGGCGACTATTCGATCACCCGCGATTTCGCGGCGGGAACGGATAATGTCGTCGAGTCGCTGCGGCCGCGCGAGCAATATACCGCTGGCGTATCAGCCTCACAGCTAATATTTGACGGCGGCGCGACCATCAATCGAATTCGCAGCGCGCGCGCGACTGACAAGGAATATAAGCAAGCGCTCAGCACAAGAATCAATGATCTGGCGATCAACGGGCTGACCGCTTATCACGATGTCGCCGCACATCAGGCGCTGCTGGCCTTGGGGGGCGCCTTTATCAAGCGTCATGAGGAAATCCTCGAAAATGTAAAAGAACGCGAGCGTCTTGGTGCGGGCTCGAGGGCGGATGTCACCCGCGCGCGCGCACGACTTGCGGCGGCGCGCGCACGACTTTCCGAGATCAAGGAAAGCAAGCGTTTCGCGGATATTCGCTATGAAGAGTTTTTCGGCGCGGCGCCGAAGCTCTTGTCGCGGCCGACAATCATTCCGCCGACGCTGGAAACGCGCAATGAGACGGTTGCTGAGGCGATTGTCAACAATCCGGAGCTTGCCGCCGCCGAAGCGCGGGCCGATGCGCGTCAGGCGGATTACAAGGCGGCCAAAGGCGCGCGCTATCCGGAAGTTCGGCTGTCCGTCGATGCGGTGAAATACGATATATTCGACAGCGGCGACGATTTTGACGTGCGCGCCGGGGTCAATGTCAATTACAACATTTTCGGCGGCGGGGCGCGGGCGGCGGAGATCGCCATTGCCCGTTCGCGGGCCAAGCGCGAGGCGTTCAACGAAACGCAAATTCGCCAGGAAATCGCTCGCGAAGCGGCGATGTCCTTCGAGCGATTGCAGTCGTCAGACGAGCGTGTTGCGGCGCTTGCCGAAGCGGTCATCGCCCATGATGAGACCCGTGATCTCGTGCTTGAGCGGTATCAGCTTTCGCGCGGCGACTTGATTGATGTTCTGCAGGCGGAAAATGACTATTTTGAAGCGGGCGTCGCCTATCTGACGGCGCTTACCGGCCGGGACATGGCCGGTTATGCGTTGATGGAGCATACGGGCGATCTCTTGGGGCTGTTTTCGCCAGTGCTGGAATATGAAGACGCTTTGTCAGGAGCGCAGTATGAGTAATCGTCGTTTCCTCCACAATCTGGCGCCGACCACGCATTGGCTTTTTGGGCCGCTTCGCGACAACGCCAAGATCTATGGCCAGACTATTCTGGCGGCGATGGTCGTTAACCTGCTCGGGCTTGTCTCATCGTTCTTCATCATGACGGTCTATGACCGGGTTTTGCCGAACCAGGCGATCGAATCGCTGATTGCGCTCACCATCGGCGTCGTCCTCGCGCATATGTTCGATTTCCTGTTGAAGTCGCTGCGCGGCTATTTCATCGATATTGCCGGTCAGCGCCTTGATGCGACTGTGGGCGCGAGCGTATTCGACAATTTGAC
Source organism: uncultured Parvularculaceae bacterium (assembly GCA_947259375.1). GTDB lineage: Bacteria > Pseudomonadota > Alphaproteobacteria > Caulobacterales > Parvularculaceae > Hyphococcus. Next base: position 71,173 of record CAMYLZ010000027.1, read on the forward strand.
GGCGATGCGGCTCGACGCGCGCCGCGGGGCGACAGGCGCGATCGCCGGGCTCGTCAAGGAGTTCGAAAATCTCCGCGATTTCTTCAGTTCGGCGACCCTTGTCGCGATTGTCGATCTTCCTTTCATTTTGCTCTTTATCGCGACGATTGCGCTTATTGGCGGGCCGGTGGCGCTGGTGCCGCTGATCGGCGTGCTTGTCGCCCTGGCGTCGGGCGTCCTTGTCCAACCGCTGATTATGAAGCGCACGCAGCAAGCGATGGCGGAAGGCCATCACAAGAATGCGGTTCTCATTGAAACGCTCGGCGGACTTGAAACGGTAAAAAGCGTTCAGGCGGGCGAGCTTATGCGCTCGCGGTGGCGTTCCGGCGTTATGCGTCAGGCGAAAGTCTCGACCATTGGCCGTTTTCTCAATCAGTTCGCTGTCAACATTTCAGGCTTTGCGCAACAGGCGAGCCAGGTGGGCGTTGTCGTCATCGGCGTGTTTTTGGTCAGCGCCAATGAAATCACCACCGGCGCGCTGATCGCCAGCGTCATCCTGACCGGTCGCGCCATGGCGCCGCTCGGGCAGGTTGCAACGCTCCTTAGCCGGGTGAATGGCGCGCTGGCGTCCTATAAATCGCTAAACCAGTTGATGACCGCGCAAAGCGAAACCGATCCTAGCCGCGATTACCTGCCGCGGCCAAAGCTTCAGGGCAAGATCGAATTTCGGGAGTTGAGTTTCGCCTATCCGGGCGAGACGGCGCGTGCGCTTGACGATGTGTCCTTCACGATCGAACCGGGCGAGCGTGTCGCCATCCTCGGCAAGAATGGTTCGGGCAAAAGCACGATCGTTCGTCAGATCACGGGCGTTTATCAGCCGACCGAAGGCTCGGTGCTGGTCGATGATACGGATATTCGTCAATTGCGCCCGGCGGATTTGCGCTCGAATATTGGCGCGGTGTTGCAGGATGTTTGTCTCTTCTCGGGCAGTATCCGTGAGAATATCGCTCTCGGCCTTGAAAGCGTTTCCGACGAGGACATTCTCGCTGCGGCGCAAATTTCCGGGGTTCATGAATTTGTCGGCGCTTCGGCCGGCGGTTACGACCAGCGCTTGGCCGAGCGCGGCGAGGGACTTTCGGGCGGCCAGCGCCAGGCGATCGCGCTTGCCCGGGCGCTGGCGCCAAAGCCGTCGATCCTGCTGCTTGATGAGCCATCTAGCGCGCTCGACAGCCAGGCGGAAGCCATGCTGATCGCTCGCCTCGAACAGGCGACGCGCGGGCGTACCTTGCTGGTCGTGACGCATCGCATGTCCATGGTGAAACTGGTCGATCGGATTATCGTGCTCGACAAGGGACGAGTGATCGTCGACGGACCGCGCGATACGGTGTTGCGCGCGATGTCTTCGGCGCGCGACCTCAAGACGCGGCGGATCGCTGGACCGAAAGTCGTTGCAACGAGGGCTGCCTGATGACGGACGGTCGCCGTGACCTTGCGCTTGCCGATGTCGATGAGGCGTTGCCCGTCGAACCGGCTAAGGCTGCGCAATATCTGCTTTATCTTATTTCCGGTCTGGTGGTGTTGACGCTGGTCTGGGCGTCGCTCGCCAAGCTCGATCGGGTGACGCGCGGAGCCGGCTGGGTCGTTACGTCCAACCAATTACAGGAGCTTCAATATTTCGAAGGCGGGATCGTCGAGGAGATTCTCGTTTCCGCCGGCGACAAGGTTGAGGCGGGCGCGCTTCTGGTGCGGCTTGATCCGACCCAGATGAATGTCGCTTTCTTGCAAGGACAAGACGAAATCAACACCCTTGCGGCGCGCATCGTCCGTCTCGAGGCGGAAGCGGCGCTCGCGCCATTGATGATCCCAGCTGAGCTTTCCGCCGTTGCGCCGAATGTCGTTGAGAGTGAACGCAAGCTCTATGATGCGCGCCGTGATGAGCTCAACGCTTCGCTCGGCATTGAGCAGAACAAGCTTGATCAACGGCGCAAAGGGCTCGACGACGCGACAGTGGCGCTCACGACCGCGAGGCAAGCCCATCATTTGGCGACGGAAGAGCTCGCCATCATGGAACGGCTCGTCAGCCGGGGGATCGAACCGCAGGTGGAGCTGTTGCGCGCCCGTCAGCGCGAAGCGGCGGCCAAAGGCGAAGCGCAACGTGCGGAAATCGCCATTAGCCGGCTCGAGTTTGAGATCGCTGAGGCGCAAGGCGAAGTAGACCGTATGCGCAAGACCTTTAGCGCCGCGGCGGCGGATGAGTTGACAAAAGCGAAAGCCGAGCTTGAAGAATTGAAAGGCGAATTGCCGGCATTGCGCGACAAGGTCACGCGCACCGATGTACGCGCGCCGGTGGCGGGCACCGTCAACCGCGTGCTTGTTTCCACCATTGGCGGCGTCGTCGCGCCGGGCGCAACGATTGTCGAACTGGTGCCGAGCGAAGACACGCTGCTCATTGAAGCGAAAATCAAACCGGCCGATATTGGGTTCTTGCGCATCGGGCAGGATGCGCGCGTGTCGATTAGCGCGTATGATTCCGCTCTTTACGGATCGCTTGACGGCGTTATCGAGACCATTAGCCCTGACGCCATCGAGGAAGAAAAAACCGACGAGCGTTTTTACAACATCAAAGTGCGCACTTCAGCCGAAGCGCTGAAAAGCCGTCGCGGCGACTTGCGGATATTGCCCGGCATGGCGGCGGAAGTCTCCGTCCTGAATGGCAAGCGTTCGGTGCTCGCCTATATCATCAAGCCGGTGGCCGACATTCAGGAAAAAGCGCTCAAGGACAAGTAGCCGCACGGCAGGGCTTGGGCCCGTTTAAATTCGGACTGCACTTAGCCTACGATTTGTAACCGTCCGGGTTCTGACTTTGCCAGCGCCAGTGGTCGGCGCACATCGCCTCAAGCGATTTATCCGCGCGCCAGTCAAAAAGCTTTTTGGCGCGATCGGCGTCTGCATAAATCTCCGCCACATCGCCTTCGCGCCGCGGCGCGATAGAAAATGGAATGTCGCGGTTCGAGGCGCGCTTGAACGCGGCGATAGCCTCAAGGACGGAATAGCCGGTCCCCGTGCCGAGATTGACGTCGAGGGCGCAGCCCGTCGTCTGCTTGTCAAGATAATCAAGCGCCGCAGCGTGCCCGCGCGCAAGATCGCAAACATGAATGTAATCGCGCACGCCAGTGCCGTCGCGCGTCGGATAATCATCGCCAAAAACACTTAAAGTCTTGCGTTTGCAGACCGCGACCTGGGCGATAAACGGAAAAAGGTTATTGGGGATGCCGTTCGGATCCTCGCCGATGCGGCCGGAAGGGTGCGCGCCGACAGGGTTGAAATAGCGCAAATTGACGGTGCGCCAGCGACTGTCCGCCCGGGCGATGTCTTTGAGCATTTCCTCAATGAAAAGCTTCGTCCTCCCATAAGGGTTGGCGGGCGCGGTGCGCCCTGTCTCGCTTACCGGATTTGCGTTTTCATCGCCATAGACTGTCGCCGAAGACGAAAATACGAGTGAGCGCGCATTTGCGGCTTCAAGCGCCTCGACAAGGGTCAACGTTGCGCCAAGGTTAATCCGGTAATACATGGCGGGTTCGGCGACGGATTCGCCAACCGCCTTCAATCCCGCAAGATGGATGGCGCCGTCCGGGTGAAATTCGCGCACAGCGCTGACAATATCGTCTTTATGCGCCGGATTGGCGAGGTCGCGTTCAATGAGGCGGATGTCGCCGGGCGCCAGTTCACTGATGCGGTTGATGGCTTCGGGATGGGAGTTCGCCAGATTATCAATGACCAGGAGCGCTGCGCCGCGCGATAGAAGTTCGACGCAAACATGACTGCCGATATAGCCGGCCCCGCCGGTGACGACGATCCGTTTTGTCATTTGACGCATACCTTCATTCTTTGCAATTCACTTATATGCCGACATAACGCCAGTCCGCCATTGGGGGCGCGAAACGCCTCGGTTCGTGATCAGCCTGCTCAAGGCTTAGATTGCTTGCAAAGGCCGGTCAAACCGAATGCAAGGGTTAATTCTTGACGACTTGCCGGCTTAGCCGCATCAAGGGAGTTGCTGCAAGACGCGGGCGTTGCTTTAAGGGAATTTATGGAAATTGTTTCGCGCGATGGGCCGGCGATCTCTGTCATAATCGTCAATTACAATGCCGGCGACCGGCTGCGTAAATGCCTTGCCCATCTGGCCGAGCAGACCTTCAAGGACTTTGACGTCATCATTGTCGACAATGCGTCAGCCGACGATTCCATTGAAAATGCGCGCGGCGCCGGCGCCGGTTTTCGGCTGATTGAGGCGGGCGGCAATATTGGCTTTGCCGCCGCCAATAATCTCGCCGCGAGACAGGCAAAGGGGAGTTGGCTCGCCTTTTTGAATCCCGATGCTTTCGCCGCGCCGGACTGGCTTGAAGCGCTGCATGCCGCCGCAAAGCGTTATGACGGCGTTGACGCCTTCGGTTCAACTCAGATCAATGCGGATAATCCGCTGTTGATCGACGGCGCGGGCGATGTTTATCACGCTTTTGGCCTCGCTTATCGCGGCGGCTTCGGCCAGGACATCGACAATCTCCCCCCAGACGGTGATTGCTTTGCGCCATGCGCTGCTGCTGCATTTGTGCGTAAGCAGACGTTTTTGGCGGTTGGCGGGTTTCATGAGCCTTTTTTTTGCTACAGCGAGGACGTGGATTTCGGTTTTCGACTCAGGCTCCAGGGCGGTCGCTGCATCCAGCTCAAAAACGCGCGCGTTCATCATGAAGGATCGGGCGTTACCGGGCGACGCAGTGCGTTCACGACCTATCATGGGCATCGCAATCGCGTTTGGACCTATTATTTCAATATGCCGTTGGTTTTGTTGTTGGCGACATTGCCGTTTCATCTGGTGCTGAATGTATTGTTGGCGGGCGCGGCGCTGGCGCATGGGCAAGTCGGGGCTTATTTTCGCGCCATGTGGGATGCGCATAAAGCGCTTCCGGCGGTCTTGCGAGAACGGACCCGCCGGCAGCGGGCGCGCACCGCCTCAACGGCTGCCATTGCGCGCGCAATAACCTGGTCTCCGCTCAAGTTGCTGCGCCGCTCGGCCGATTTGAGGTCAGTTTGATACACAACCGACACGCACCGCCTTCGGGAATGCTTCGATGAGAATTGGTGCGAATGTCGGTTTTCTGTTAAAGCCCTGGCAATCGGCGATGGGTTTCCTAAAGACCATCGTCGGTTTGGAAAGCGATATGCGTATGGCGAACAATAAATACGGCCTTGAGGTTGTTGCCACTGAAATCAACGGTCTTGAAGCCTTGCGCGCAGCGCTGACGGCTGAAGAGAACGGGCTTGCGAAAGCGTTTGATGCGGTTATATCGCTGCTGCTCGCGAATAATGGGCGCGTCACGGTCACGGGCATCGGCAAATCGGGCCATGTGGCGCGCAAGATCGCCGCGACGCTCGCCTCTACCGGCGCGCCATCGAGTTTCGTACATCCCAGCGAGGCAAGCCATGGCGATCTCGGTATGATCGGCCGAGGGGATATGATCATCGCGCTTTCGAATTCCGGCGAAACGGCGGAGCTTGGCGATATCATCGCTTATGCAGGCCGGTTCGGCATTCCGCTGGTGGCCATGACGTCGGGCGCCGGCTCAACGCTGGCGCGGGCGGCCGATATTGCGCTTATCCTGCCGCCGGCGCGCGAAGCCTGCGCGATCACCCGGGCGCCGACCACCTCAACCACCATGATGATGGCGTTGGGTGATGCGCTGGCGGTGACGGTCTTGCGCCGCAAAGGTTTTACGGCCAATGAATTTCATCAGTTCCATCCCGGCGGCAAGCTGGGCGCGGCGCTGAAGCGGGTGACCGATCTGATGCATCACACCTCGATGCCGCTCTGCGGACCCGATGAAAAAGTCTCCAGCGCCGTCGAAATCATTACGCAGATGGGGTTCGGTTGCGTCGGCGTGACGAATGGCGAAGGCGCGCTGATCGGCATCGTTACCGATGGGGATTTGCGCCGGCATTTCCGTGCGGCGCTCAATGATGCGCGCGTTGAAGAGGTTATGACGCGCGACCCTCAAACCGTGCGGGAAACGAGCCTGGCGGCGGAAGCGCTGTCCTTGCTTTCAGAACGGAAAATCACCGCGGTCTTCATCGTCAATGAAGCGCATCACCCACTCGGGCTTTTGCATGTCCATGACTGCCTGTCTGTTGGCGTAGTTTAGTCTGGACGAATGTCCCATTCAGCAATATGCGCGGCCCCGCCCTCATTGATTGCGACAACACCATAAGCGCCGGTGCGTAATTTCAGCGGGAATGTTCCATTGACCTCGTCGGCGGCGGCAAGCGCAAACCGTGCGACGCCGTTTGACGTTACCGCAAGGATCGGGCCTTGCGCCCCGGCAAGGCTTTCGAAGAGGCGCCGCCAAGCCCAGGTTAGCGCGGGCGGGTCGACACGCCATCCCGGCGGCGGTGCGGCGTGGTTTTCCCATGCGGCAAGAGCGTCAGCGCCGATGCGCTTGATCACCTCGCGTTCCGGCTTTCCTTCATCAGGGCCATAGTCAATCTCGGTCAAATGTTCAGCCCGCTCGATCGCCGGCGGATTGGCCAGTGTTTCGCGAATGATCAATGCAGTTTCAAGAGTGCGTTTTAAAGGCGCGGCGCAGATCTTTTCAAAACGGCCATAGCGTCTCGCGAGCGCGCGCCCGGCGGCTGCGGCCTGTTTGCGCCCGGACGCAGACAGCGGCAGATCGGTTCTCGCGCCGACCCGCAATATGACATCGCCTTGGTCAAAGGTATTGCCATGCCGCAAGATGACGAGGTCAGGCACGGCCGAATAGCTCCGTATCCGGATCGCCATGCTCAGCAATGAGCATTTCGGCGCGCGCTATATCCTCCGGCGTATCAATGCCGCTTGAAGAAACTGGCGCTGCCTCTACCAGTTCGCAGCGGATGCGCATGCCGTTTTCAATAAGCCGCAATTGTTCGAGGCCTTCGAGTTTTTCATATTTTGAAGGCGGTAATTGTGTGAACTGCTTCAGCGCATCGTACCGAAACCCGTAAAGACCGATATGGCGGAAAACGGGCGAAAGCCCGCCGCCGTGACGCAGGGCGGCCTCATCGCGGATGGCCGGCAAAATTGATTTTGAAAACCACAAGGCGTTTTGATCAGGCCCAATCAGGCATGTCGTGCCGCTGAATGGCGTGATTTCCTTCGCCTTGCGGAGGGCGTCGAGGCCGGCCCAGTCAAGCTGAACGCATGGCGTAGCGGCATCGGCCTCGCTGTTTTCAAGCGCGCGGATAACCGCCGTAATATGCTCAACCGGGGTGAAAGGCGCGTCGCCCTGAAGATTGATGATGAACTCGGGCCGTTCGGCGGCAGCTTCGGCCGCGGCAAAGGCGCGATCAGACCCGCTTGCAAGCGCCGGGTCCGTCATCACCGCCGGGATCCCCGCCTTGGCGCAATGACTGATTATCCGTTCGTCGTCGGTGGCGACGACGAAATGCGCGCCATTGATTGCACGCGCCGCCGCGCTGGCGCGGACGGCAACCCGGTCCAGCATGGTGCGCCCGGCGATCAGCGCGAGCGGCTTGCCGGGAAACCGCGTCGAGCCATATCGCGCGGGCGCTACTATCAGAACGGACATCGCAAAGCTCGTTCGCCAACTTCCAGATAGGATAACCCCAATTGGTACGGGAAGTTGCTTCCTATCGCCAGTCTATTGAGTGTTATAGCGTCGCCTTCATGCCGTCGTTATCAAGATGGCGTTCAATTGATTCTACTGGGGTGTTCGGATAGTGGTTTTGACTGATGGATGTTCCGGCATTTTCGCGGTTCCCATGCCCGCGCTGGCTACGAAACTGAAACAAGGAAGCCTGATTTGTTGACGCTTGAACGAAATGGGTGGTCAATTGGCGCAGACGCTCCGCTTGCTGTGATCGCTGGGATTAATGTGCTAGAAGATGTGAATCTCGCGCTGACCATTGGGCGGTCTTTGAAAGGAACCTGCGAGGCGTTGGGCCTGCCGTATGTTTTCAAGGCGAGTTTCGACAAGGCGAACCGATCTTCCACAAAATCCTATCGCGGACCGGGGCTTGAAGCGGGGCTCGAGCAATTGCGCGTCGTCAAGCAAGAGCTCAATGTGCCGGTGTGTACGGATATTCATGAGCCGGAGCAGGCGGGTGTTGTTGCGAGCGTCGCCGACATTTTGCAGATCCCGGCATTCCTTTGCCGGCAGACGGATCTCGTCACCGCCGTGGCGCGCGCCGCGGAAGAAAATGATGCGCTCATTCATGTGAAAAAGGCGCAATTTTTAGCGCCGTGGGATTGCAAGAATATTCTGTCGAAAATCAGTGAAACAACCCAAAGGGACCGGGTGATTCTTTGCGAGCGAGGCTCAAGCTTCGGTTATAACAACCTGGTCGTTGATATGCTGGGCATTGCCGAGATGCAAAGGCTTGGCGCGCCTGTGACGATCGATGCAACGCATGCGGTGCAATTACCGGGCGCGGACCCGCGCACAAAAGGCGCATCAACCGGCGGGCGGCGCGATGGCGTCGCTATCATCGCCAAGGCGGCGGTCGCGGCCGGCGCCGACGGCGTGTTCCTGGAGTTCCACACCGACCCCGAGACTGCGCTGTGTGATGGCCCGTCCTGTCTGCCGATTTCGATGGCGGCGGCCTTGCTGATGACCTTGAAGGAAATCCGCGAGATTTCGATGGCTTAGCGTGCGAGGCGCATTCCTGATTTGTGAGAGGTTAGCTTCGCCGCCGGGCCCGTCTGTGGTGCGGTAGATTCTCAATTAGCTTTAGACGCGCGTGCGTGTTTTTGAGTTCTTCCTCAAGGCGAGCGAGATGCGCAATGATGACAAAGCGAAAATATAACATCCCCGCCGCCATGATAAGCGCGATCATTAACCCCGCACCGGCGAACGTCGCCAATGACGCCGAGGGATGCATGATTGTTAGCCAGAGAATGAAGAGGCTGATCAAAGAAACTGTGGCAAGAACGCCTTTTTGCACATAAGCCTTCAGGAAAGCCCGAATTTTACTTACTTGCGGCGCCTGTGGGGCGGGCGTTTCTGAATCAAGTTCGCTCAATGGTTCTTTTGCGGGGACGGGAACATCGCCCTCGCCGAGGAACCGGTCAACACCGATATAGGGAAAACATTCGACGCCTGACGCCTCGTTGCCATTAAAGACATCAAAGTCTGCGATGCGAAGCATTCGCGCCGCGCGCCGCCATGCTGTCAAATGAAGTTCGGGGCGGGGATTGGGCAGATTGAACCGGTCCCCGGTAGTCTGGTAACCGTCGAAGTAGTAGTTCGGATTGGCGCCTTCGCGCACAATTTCCAGTTCTATGCCGTCACGCCGAGTGGCTCCCTCAACAATTTCTTTATATTGCGCGTCGACGCCCAAAAGCACGATTTGATCGTAACCCATGCTTGCGGCCCAAAGCGCGGAATGGCTGCCAGTGGTAATCGGTTTGATGTTGAGGAAAGGCGACTTGTTGCTGACATCGTCATAATTGACGACGCGCGGGTTCTTCCCGGTAGGCCCCAACGCCTCGATCAGATTGTCGCGCAGCAAAAACCGCTGGATTTCCCCTTCATCTATCAGTTTGGCGATTTCTTCCTTGTGCGAAATCCCCACAACAAGGTCGAGACAGGCGTAGTATCGCGGTCGCCAGCCGATTGAGCGCCAATGCCGGTAAGCCGCGTTGAGGCCGATGGTTGCATAATCTGATAGCGAATGCAGATCGACCATTGCCAGCGATGGTCCATTGCCGAGAATAAATGCTGTGCGGCTATCGACACGGACATTGTCGAGCTGATTAAAACGGTCTGTTGCTTCAACGGTGGTCATAGAGTTTTATTTCCGTGGCGCGTAACGCGGACCAAATTTTATTATTGGCGAAAAGAGGCACAATATTCGGTACTAATGCCGGCAACTTAATTAGCTCTTGTGGCCAAGCGAAACTGTTGCAAGCCGTCTTCGACGCGGCCGTCAAACCGAATTCTCCCTTCGTGGAGCCATATTACCCGATCGCAAAAACTCTTGATCAACGGATCTGAGTGGGTAGCCATCACCAGAATTCCGGCGCTTTTCATCATCTGAAATATGCGCTGTTTGGCGCGTTGTTGAAATGCGGTATCGCCGGCGCCGAAAACTTCATCCACCAGCAGGACTTCGGGCTGAATAGCGGTGGCGATGGCGAAACCGAGCCGCATGCGCATGCCGGCCGAGTAAAGCCTGATCGGCAAGTCAATGAATTCACCGAGATCCGCGAATTCTATTATGTCGTCTTTGACGGCGGCTATTTGAGCGCGCGACAATCCGAGCGTGCGTGCGGAAAGAAAGATGTTTTCGCGCCCGCTCGCATTGTCCATCATGCCGACTGTTGCGGCGAAGAGAGTTGATATTTTACCCTGGGATCGAAAAGATCCTTCGGTCGGTGCGTAAATACCCGCCAATACGCGCAACAACGATGACTTACCTGCGCCGTTGACGCCAATTAAACCGACGTTTTCGCCGGATTTTATTTCAAGCGTAATGTCATGCAGCGCCTTGCAGTATCGCCCGCTTCCGCGCTGACCGATTCGATTGTCTGAAGCCGCTTTTGGAGCTGGCTTGAAAAGCGCGCTTAAGGAAGCCTCTCCGACCGGCAGGTTGAGGTCAACAGATGTCAGGCGCAGATAGCTCATGATACGAGGCCTTTTTCAGACGTCATTGGCGGGCGATAAATCACAAGCTGTAGATTAATCGGTTGCGGAAAACGGTTTGCATCCATATCGCCAACAGAAATCCGCCAAGTGATATAGTGCAAACGATTATCCATGCTTGAAGAGAAGGCATGCGTCCTTCGAGGGGTGCGCGCGCCAGTTCCAGAAAGTAGGAAATTGGATTGTATGTGGAAATAGTCTTTCGAATCCCGGCGTCGCCGCGCCATATGATTGGCGACGTAAAAAACAAAAATCTTACGAGAGATGGCACGAGAAAGCGTGCGTCACGAATCCGTGCCCCGATCAATCCTAGAATGACGAGGCAAGTATAAGAGAAAAATATTAGAAGGATGGAAAAGGGTACGTAAAGCAAAAGCAGCGCCGGGCTAATCAAATTGCCAAACAATACGATTAGGATAATGGGCACGGGTATCTGAAAAAGGGTGCGAAAAACCAGAAATGCGATTTTCCTTATCGTCAGGTAAGAAATGTCAGTGGGGACGTTTCGAATCAGCGAGGATTGAGACGTGAAATGAGTAGGACCCTCTACCAGGGAACTGGACAGAAATTCCCAAGCGTAAAAACCAAGGCCGAGATAAATCAGGTAGTCGCCGAACCCTTCTCCGAGGGCTTCGTGGAAGACAAGACCAAGCGACAAGATCCAAAGAGCGAGCTGGAATGTCGCCCAAAGCGGCCCGAAATAGGATCTTCGGAAGCGGGAAATAAAGTCATACCAGCCAAGCTCGACAGCGCCCCGATACCGGGCGATGAAGTGATAGGCACGGGCAAGGTGCGGGGCGGAGGGCGTCGTGTTCGGCATCTATGACACAGCTTCTATCGGACTTTCCTCCATTTATCCCTATCCCCCCCTCGGAACAATCGATTGGGGGCAAGAATATCAGGCGGTTATTCGATGAGGCGCACCCGCATGCCGAGAATGACCGGTCTGCGACCATATCCACTCAACGCGGCATGTCGATTTGTTTTGTGCCGGATTGGGTTGCACGTCTCGCGCCCAAGGGGGGGGGGGGCTGACAGGAATAGGGGCCTGCGGCGTTAATTCTTGCGGCCGCTCCAAGACTGCCATTTACGACAAGCCGATGTGAATATGTGAATCAAGCGAGAGCCCCCCGACACACAACCTCAAAGGCGGCTGCATGGCGGAATGGAGTGGGGCGCCGGGCTATATATTTAGGCAGCCTTACTTTTCTTGCGCCGTTGAAACCAGCCGCCGGCGGCTACAGCGGAGCCGAACAGCCAGACGGCGCCAGGGATTGGGTTCACCAGAACGTCGTCATCGTTATAGGCGGCGAAATAGGTGAATTCTTCAGTATTAATGCCGGCCCCAACGATGATTGTGATTTCTCTGATGGCTTCGCCGATATCAAATCCGAATGACGAAAGATCGATAGTCAGCGCTTTGAGCGGCGCAACGCCCAGCATAACCCCTGTAAAGGCGAGACTGAGATCGTTTTGCGTGAAGCCGCCAATTTGCAGGGCAAAACTCTCTATGCCGTCGGGGACAAGGCCAAGCCCCGCAATAATCAGGTCATCCCCAGCGTTGTTGACAACGTCAAAGTCGAATCCAATTGTGAACGCACAACCATCGACGTTATTAGTGCAACGCACGCCGTCTAACAAAGAGCCGCTAATGGCGTCAGTCTGCGTAGCGACGCCTGTTCCGAATTTATCGAAGATTTCCGTTGTTCCGGAAATGGTTGTAATGAAACTTGCTGCATCTTCTTCGTTAACGGCATGATCGCCGATCTGAATTGGTGCGGCAGTTGCAGAACCCCCGGCTGCCGCCAAGGCTAGCAGCCCGAATATCGCCAAAGAAATCTTGTACGTCACCAGCTTTCTCCCCACACGCTTCAACTTTCTCCTCGGGAGCGCCACTGTGATCGCTTCCCTCATTCGATTAGGAAAAATTTAATACATATTGCGTGACACGGGCAACGCGTATAGGTGAAAAAAGATTGAATTAACTAAACAAACCGCGCGCATTTCCCGCTAGAATGGTTTCATCGGCGTTGGGTTAGCGTAAAGGGTGTATTCTTTGAAGGCTCTTAAATCAAAATAGGGTTAGTTTTGGGGAATCTCCGGCCAACCGAAATCAACTGCGCTTGAAATGGAAGATTTTGAACATATCGGCGTCGTGTCGGGCTTGTTGGATCTGGTCAATTTCCTCGCCGCCTGTCGCGTCTGGTCCAGGGAGCGTGTGCCATCAAAGCCAAAGATCACCGCGATTTTATTCGGCCATGAAGCCTCATTGCCGGAGCGTTTGCGCTCCGAGTTTGAATTCACGATCAGGCGTGCTTTTCCATATGTCGATCTGGAGATTATCCCGCCTAGTTGTTTGAATGGGAACAGGTTTGACGAGAGCGACGCGTCAATCGGGATAGATTTGAAATCGGCTAGCCGCCGCATCGTGTACGGAAACGCTATCCACAAAAAACTCCATCGGGAGTTCTTTAAATATCTCAACCCAGACGAGTTTGTATTTTTTGACAACGGGCTTTCAAGTTACGCAGATCACCCAACGGATGTGGCAACTGAGTTTGTGAAGCTCGATATCCCGTTTCCTTCCCTTGCGTGCTATTCTCTAGCGCCGCCGTTGCCGATCCCGGATTATCTTAAATCGATTTCCAATTATGATCTGACACATAATGATTTTTCCAGCCTCTTTGAGTGCTTGCGAAGGGTCGATGCACAAGCGCTGCCTCACGACTGTCTGCCGTCGCGTGTTGTAATCGGCACAAGCCTATTCCGTACAAAGCGGATCCGTTGGGAGGAAGAACGAGCCATTTATTTAAAACTTTTTGCGAAGCTCCGAGAAGAAGAAGACTCTCGAATTCTATTTAAAGCACACCCTCGAGCAAGCAACCGGCCATTAATTGGACCAGGTGACGGCGTTGACGTAGTTGATAATAGCATTCCGGTAGAAGCGTTTGCCAAACCTGACGAAAAAGGAGTTGTATACAGTATCTCATCGACGTCGTTATTGACGATGGAAAAGTATTTCGGCTGGAGGGCCTATAGGATTGAAACCGAGGCGACGCGCGCGCTTCTGGCTGATAGCCCGCATTTGTCAAAGGTCAAAGAGGTTGAATCGATTTCGCTTTCTATGGCTTAACTGCGTTATGCGCAGTTCGCGTTGTCGGGCTTCCAGAATAATTTGCTGAGAAAAGTTGGTATTTTGTATGTCTAACTTTCTGCTGAAAGATCCGAATTGCGTACTGATCCATATTCCAAAGACTGGCGGTTCGTCGATCCGCCACGGAATTTGGGCGTCCAATTACGATGGCCCAGCATTTGCCGAAATTCCGTCCGATTGGCGCAGTTTTTTCAAGTTCGCTTTTGTTCGACACCCGTTGGACAGATTGGTTTCTGCTTGGGCGGATTTTGCGCAGCTTCGCAATTACAAGGGCGACATAGAGGATTTCGTCGCTATCGTTATGGACGAGACGATAATCTATGACGAACGCCGCAAGACCATGGAAGAACGCATCCGTCATCACGCCATTCCTCAAACGCACCGATTCAATAATTTGCAGGAGGCGGATTTTGTCGGCCGTTATGAAAATTACAACGCTGATTTGGCGTACATTCTTGAGCGTGTTGGCAAGAGCGTGAATACCGTACCTGCATTGAGAAAAACAAACCGAGGACATTACCACGACTATTTAAAGGGTGAATCGCTGCAAAAAATCGCTGATTATTACGCGGACGATTTTCGGCTGCTCGGATATGAGCGTCCATAACACTGAGCGAACTGTATAGTGGCGGGGGGCGCCCCACGCCGGGCCCTAACTCGCCGCGGCGTGGGTGGGGCTTTGACAATCGCTGTATTGCCAGATTACCAGTCGAAATTTTCCGCGTAACCTAAATCGATTAGCGCCTGGCCGTACCTTTCCTTAAATACGCTCCGCAGCTTTGACGTGAAATGCTGTCGCCACGGCCCGCTTTCCGGATTGGCGGCGGTTCGCGTGTAGTCGATCCCTGCAAGGTCTGGCACGCAGAGAAACTCCGATATAGTGGCCAAGCTCGTTTGGGAGGCTCGAGAGAAATCTTCGATCTTAATGGTCAGGATGCGTTCATCATCAAAATCCGCCAGCAATTGCGTTTCGATGATTTGTTTTGAAATATTATCAAGTTCGTACAACAACCCTTCTTCCTCGGACAGCTCACGTAGTATCGGCTTGTCATTCGCAAGCTGGTCCCAAATCCATCCGCCATATTCGGACAAGTGGTCTCCTTTATGATGGAAATAGTTTGACACAAGCACCTGCCTTGGATCACGCAAAATCCGGATTCCTTTCCAATCCTTTGTAGAAGCTTTGATTCGGTTGAGAGAGCGTGCGGTGGCGTTGGAAAATAAAACTACGTCGCGGCTCTCTTCGCCGAGCCCGTTAAAGTCCATATTGCAAAGGTCGAGATCGTCGCTCATCGAATAGTGAAACGGCGGCTCCTTGATTTCATATTTTCGCACTTGCGAGCCGGTCGCCTCCGCCGCAATGGCGAATACTTCATTACGGAAAAAACGTGAGGCGCATTTGTGATGTCCGAAGAAAACTAGTGTTGTGGGCGCGTTTGGAAAACGCATAGCGCCGATCTGCCGCTCGCTGGCGGCAACGCGTTCGCGTAGCAATTGCGCTTCTCTATTACGAACGCTGATTTCTTTTCGAGAGGAAGTGGCGGCGGCCTCCGCGTTTTTAGCGAGAGTCGCCGCCTTATTGATTTCGGCTCTTAATGCGTCGTCAGCTGATTTAGAGGTTTCAATCTCGGCCTTGAGCGCTTCTCTTGCGCTCTGGGCGGACTGCGAAGAGTGTGCGATTGCACCGGCAAGCGCCTTTTCCACGGCGGATTTTGCGTCCGCAATTTCGCTCCGCAATACTTCACCGTTAACTTGCGAAACTTCTTTGGCGGTGGCGATCGCGTCCTGCAGCGCTTTTTCGGCGGTCGCCTTGGCAGCGTCAATCTCGGATTTGAGATCTATACCGTTAGATTGCGCTGATTCTATCGTTGCCGCGACTTCGGCCTTAAGCGATTGTTCGACCGCCGCCACAGTCGCACATAAGTCACTCCGCGTAGCAGTTATTTTCTCCTCAAGGGCCTCTCGCAAGATTGCATTCTGGTCGGAGAGATCATTCAGTCTACGGCGCAATTCCGCCGCAACGCGGTCTTGTCGCGCTACGCGCGCATTGAGCGCTTTTGTTTCGCTCCCGGACTTTTTTTGCAATGTGCGCAACGCCGCGGTTTCCGCGCCAAGCGCTGTTGCAAAATGAAAGACGCGGAATCCGAGATAAAAGAGTGCGAATAGGACGGCGGAGAATCCCGCGGCGATCCAGAGCGCGCCTCGGTAATCAGAAAGCGCAGGAAGGAGACCCAGCGCCGCAAGCCCTGTAATCGCCACAAGGCCGGGAACGGTAAAGGCGCGCCGCCGCCAAAGGCCGGCGAGCGCGCGCCGTGCGAACCGGAGTATGGCGAAAACCTGCGGTGAGCGTTTTCGCAGCCGCTCGCCAAAGGCGGCATAGAGGGGAGGCTTCAGCTTGGTCGATGCGTCCGTCGCGAACTCCGACATCGCTCGCCTCATAACGCCAACAACTTCTTTCCGCGTCAGTTTATAGCTCGGAGGAAACGGACCGCAATGAAGCGTGATGACGGAATTTGCAGCCGACCGAAGCTTTCGGGCATCCAATCGTGTTTTCGTTGCGTCGAGCAAGCTTCCAAGATGGGTCTGGCAGAATGTATATCCGGAAAAGATCGGGGAATCGCAGAAAAAGAAGGGCTGTATTCCGCCGCGCGTGCTTAGTATTGTTGCAATGGTATGGTCCTCATATATGTAGTCAGAAAATTCAATTTTGTTCGTGACCGCCGCGTCTATTTCGCTGGTCGCGCGCTTAGACAATCCATAGATGCCGCCGCACGCCCAGTAAGTCGGCCCTCCATTGAACTTGAAAGGCTTGTTAAAATATTTCGAGCTCTCGCTGGTTTTGCCAAAGTGCCATGTCTCGCTGGGTTTCGATCCCCGCACCGACGGAACTCTCCTTCCGAAATAGTCGCTTTCTACATTAGACACAGCTGGATAAAACAGGTCGAAGTTTATGACGACGTCGTCATCGACTTTGAAGAGATAGCGATACTCGAAATTTTGGTGTGCGAAGGCGATCGCCTTCAAGACTTTTTCGGGAAGATCCTCATAAAGGTCGCCGGCGGCCAGGTGGAGAGTGTCGGTCTTACGATTGTATAATGTTTTCTTTGCGCCACCGACGACGAAGATCGCCTTATCGCCCTTGCGCAGATGCTTAGCGTAATAATCCTTTAGGACGTCGCGCCGCTCCTTATATGCGACACAGGAAATGATCAGGAACAGAATGGGACCGTTGATTTCTTTTTCACTTAACGGTTTCCTCTCGGCCTTTTCGACATTCGTCACCTTTTGTGAAGGTGCCGTCTTGGTCTTTACTGGAGTAGATTTTACTGACTGCTCCACGAGGACGCGGAGCGCGTCTTCTTCCGGATCGCGAAGAAACCCGATCAAATTGCCCCATGTCCTGCTGAGATCGAGTTCGGGCGTATAGCGAATGAATCGGCGCCAATCATGCGCGACGCCATAGCGAACGATTGGATACCATTCGCTGACATATACGAAATATCCTTGAGCGATCATCGCATTCACGAGGTCATCTGTCGAGTAGCCAAGAGGGACGGTCTTCCTATCTTCAAATTCAGCAAGAACAACCTCCGGCCTGTCTTTCTCCCAAGGAAAGCCGTCGAGCACGAACTTATCAAATCCTTCAACATCAATTTTCAGAAAGTCGACATGCTTGATTCCGGTTTTCTGGTAATAATCCTTGAGCGTTGTCGTCTGGACTTCCGCAATCTTTTTGTGGCCGTCGGTGAATGCAGAAAGCCCGCTTATTCCTGTGCTTTCATCGCTTGCATAAAAAGGAACCGTAAGCCCCGCCTTGTCAGAGACGGCCTCCTCATTCACGATAAGCTGCGGGTTTGATCCCCAAGCTTTCAATAGCTCGCGGCGGTTATTGGGGTCGGGTTCAAAAGCATGAACCGTCCAGCCCTTACGCAGATAAACATCGCAGCTATTTCCAAAATTCACACCGACGTCAATCATCAGTTCGCCGCGATCACCGAAATAGCGGGCGATCATTTCCTCTTCGTTGATCCGCGCCTTTTGTGCGCGGGAAAACTCACCAAAGATGACCCTTTCGCGCTCTACCTCGAACGGCTGCTTTGCGTCCGTCTGCACAAGGGACTCTCGCAACATCGTTGGCTGCGTGCGTTTCACTTCCGACAAAACGGTGCCGACCGCATCCGCAACCCGCTCGGCCACCGAGGGCCCGTCTGGAACGTAATTCGTGTGATGTTTCAGGAAGGGCAGGGCGCGCTCGCGGAAATCGACGCCCGCCGCAATATCGGCGCAGACTTTGTGCAGCGCCGCGACCAATTCTTCTTCGGTGCTCGCGACGTCGAATGCACCAAGCGGTTCCTTGAATTTATCGACTTTCTCGCCATGGGGATTGAAGTATATTGCCGGCTTGCCACTCGCGAGCGCCTCGAGAATTCCGGTAGCGAAGCGGCTAACAAAAACCGAACACTTATCGATTAGTTCGTATTGAGAGAAGTCGGACACCGGAAGTCCGCGCAAGTTCCCCTTGTCCGCCGGGTGCCGCGTGATCTTCCAGTCGAAACCCGTGGCGATGAACGCATCTCTCGCTTTTGTGATGAATTGATCGCGCGCATCCTCGAGTACGCCATAAGTAAAATTGACGTTCAGGATCGCGAAGGGCTCCCCTGGAAACGCCGGAGACCTTTTGGACAACTTCTCAATGATCGGCAGGCCCGCGATCATCGTCTTGCGGTCGGCAAAGTACTTCCTGTCGTTTTCTCCCGCAAGGAAAACATAATCGCATTGTCGATAGGGTAACGACGATCGGTGCTTTGAATCAACGCGCAGAAAATCATTGATGCCCTCTACAACGCCGACGGTGGGCAAGCCGAGAGTACGCCGATAATCCAAAGCGTCGGAAAAATCTTTGTTCCAGTCGTGAAAGACGAGGACAAGCTTTGCGGTCGAGAGCCAGTCGATCTCGTAAGGTCCCTTGTCGACCTTAATATACTCCGCATCCAGGATAACGTGCATTTCCGCTTCGGGAAATTGCCGTCTTCCGCCTTCGACAAATCCTGAATTGTCAAGAATGACGCTACGATGCCCCCTAAGGTGGAGCTCGCGCGCGAATGATGCGGCATTCCGAATGTGGTAATCGACCTGCCCGATGATGACGATCTTGTCTTTCAGCCTCTGCGCCATTGGCGTCGGGGCGGTGCCATTCTTGAGATGGGCCGAGGGCCCCACCTCCGCGGAAGGGCTGTCCGGGAAGGCGCAGGTTGCTTCATCCATCCGAGTCCAGGACGGTTGAAAATCCCTTCGAACCCCATTGCGATGAACCAGGAATATTTCACTGCGACGTTTGGACAATTCGTCCAGTGACATGGTTTGATTGAACACGCCGTCATAGGTTTGCTTTGACGCTTCTACATCGGTTACATCAAATATCATCCCTGTGGCGCGCTCATAACCATAGCCTTGATTATGAATCAGCCATGTGAACAGAAACTGGTCATGCCGGTGACCGTTAAAATGGTCATGGATGCGGTCGATTCCAGCGTCATCACAGTACCGGATAAATTGTTGGATCCGCTCCGACCGTTCGGCTGCCGGCGTGTGTGAAAACTTATATCCCGTAATCAGGTGAGGCCGCGCCTGAGCCAAGTCAAATGCTTTAGCAATTACGTCATTATAGAATGCGCTGTTTAGACGGAAACCGAAAATGTTCGGCCGCAGAAGCGGTTTTGCAAGGGTGCTGTTTGGAATATCCAGTTCATCGACAACATCGTCCGGGGAAAAATTGAAAAGCCGAATTTTGTCGCCGGTTTTTTTTCCCACCATCCGGTCAGTCATGTCAGTGATATAAAAATCCTTTTCCTGAATGATCTTCCAAACGTCTGACAAGCTCCGATTTACGAGTACGCCAGCATCAAGATACAAAAGCAACGTCTTATCCAGGTTGGTCTGAATATAATTTTGCGCCAAGTGCATCATATCGATTTTGAAGGCGTAACTCTTGATGTAATCCTCTGTCTTTTCGCGAAATGGAATTTCGATGATATTAACTCGCGGAATAACGGCCAGCTCGTTACGTTGAGCCTCATCAAGGCCGATATCATAGACATGGATTTGGTCGAATTCTTCAAAAGCATTACGATTCAGGGATTCGATCAGCACTATCAAGGCGTCGAAAAACCGAGCGTTGCAGGACGTCAAGATGTAGCGGTGGAGCGTTTCTCGGCTTCCGGAACGGTGCAGGATTGCTTCTGTTTGTTTGGTTTGTACTGTCATTTTTGCCCTATGCATTTTTGTCATCACCGCACGACGCTACTTCAGCGTGATCATGACTACTCGCTGCTTTAGCGTGGGCTTGTCTCGCTGCTTTAGCGTGGGCTTGTCTCGCTGCTTTAACGTGGGCTTGTCAAGGTTGGGCTTTATGCTGTGTCCTAGCGGGCCGCTCGCAGGATGGGCGAAAGAAAAATGCGCAACACCCGCGCCGCGACCGGAAATCTCAGCCAGAACCAGTCGGCGGCCTTGCGATAGGTCGAGCGCGCGGGAACAGGAGCGACTGTTTCGATTGTCGCCCTGGCGCCGACCCCGGCAGCGCCGCCGCTACGGGCGGCGATAAACGCGCGCTCGACGACATCGATAGGCGGGTCTTTGGCAAATGCAATGAGGTTTCCCCATGCGTCCGGCGCCGCCGCGCAGGGGTGTTTACGCAGCCGGCGCCAGCTGTGTCGTTGGCCGTATTGTTCAATGGAATGCCATTCGCTGATATAGACCGTATAGCCCGCGCCTTCGAGGCGCGCGATTAAGTCTTGTGCGGTAAAGCCTCGCGCGCGCGTCTTGGCGTCTTCAAATTCGGCGAGAATAGCGAGCGGTTTGGTGCGGTTGAGGTCGAGGCCGTCGAGAACGTCCATTTCATGGCCTTCGACGTCTATTTTCAGAAAGTCTACCGAAGTGATTGCGTTTTTCGCGATGAATTCGTTGAGCGTGACGACATTGACGCGCGCGCCGCCGACATGACTTTCATGAAACGGCGTCAGCGTGCTGATGCCGCTGCTGACGCCTGAGCTGTAAAATGCAGCGCCTTTTTGTGCGCGTGCGCCAAGCGCGTCAGGGGAAATTGAAACGCGCTTGTCGCGACCCCAGCCGCGTTTCAGGATCTTGCGGTTTGTCCGATCGGGCTCGAACGCCCATACGCGCCAGTCCGCGCAAACGAAGTCTGCAAGCGAGCCGCCATGATGCGCGCCGACATCAATCATGACGCCTCGGCGTTTATCTGCGTTCAGGGTTTCAAAAACAAAGCGGCATTCATCCAATTGCGCCTTTTCCTCGCGCGTTGCTTCTTCTCGCAGCGCGCCAGGGCGGCGCACCGGCGATGACAGCGCCAGCCGCAGGCGTCCGCGCATTTCATCAAGATCAAATTTCGAAAAGGCAAGCTGGCGCCCTGCTTGGCCCATTGTCGCGCGCCGCCCCGGATCGCCGGCGAGGGCGGCGAGCGCTGCGGCAAGCGCATCCGGGTTGTTTTCCGTCACCACATCCGCAGCGCTCGATTCGGCGAGTATGGCGATGGATTCGAGATCGCGCGGGCCGAAGGCCAGGATCGCGGCGCCGGCCGCGAGTGCTTCCGGCGTCTTGTTGGCGAAGGAGTAGCGTAAATAACGCCTGGTCGCGTTGTCGAAGTTATAGGCGATCAGGACAATGTCTGCGTCCACAAGCCATTGGCGATAGTCCTTCATCGGCATTGTGGCAGGTTCAACCAGGACAGATGGCAGTTCGTTAAAGCTCTGGCCAAATTGGTCAAACCAGTATTGTTGCGTGCGGCCTTCGAATTGGATGTGGTGGCCCTCCGCTGCAAGGCGGGAGACGCTGCGGGCGGCGGCGAATACGCTGTCTTTTGTCGTATCCGGCGCCAGCGACCCGGCATAGCGCACTTTAACCGGCTCCCGGTCTGGGGAGCGCGTGCGGGTCGGCCAGTCTTTTTCATTGACGCCGTTGCGGGCGACGCTGAAGGGCGTCTGATAACGCTCGCTAAATGCTCGCGCCATGCCTTCGGAAATTGCGAAGTTGGCGGCGGACCGGGCGAATAGCTTACGCAAATCGGCGTCCCAGGCGTTGTGCTGGGCGGGGGCGCGCTCGCGCAAGCGTTCTGGCCAGTCGTCCATTATCCACATGGCGAGTGGAGCGGGCGAGGCTGTGATTGCCTCCATTGCGAAGCGGTGGAGCATGGGGCGGTCATCGACCGGCCGATAGAGGATCACTTCCGGACGGAATGCATCGATCAGCGCTTTCGTTTTGGCGCTGTCGGCGGAAAGCGGGCGCGCATCCGCCACGCCATCGCTCACGCCCAGCGCCTGGGGCCCAAGCGCCTGGACGTGCAAGAGGGCGTCCTGGCGCCAGTTCGCAAAATAGGCATGTTTTAGCGTGCTGGTCGCAGCGCTGCCTGAAAGCGGCGTCATGTCGAAGAGCAGCAGTCTGGGGTCAGTGACGTCTTGTGATTTTGCGGTCATCAAAAAATATACAAAGTTTAATGGTGTGGCATAGCTAAGGCGTAAGGGCGGCGGCGCTCTGGTTTCAATATAACGAAAGGAGCCAATATTCCATGCTTCCGCCTGCCAGGCACCTAGGCCCATTCGGCGTGTGGGTAAATGAATTGTGATCTCGTCGGATCAAGTTGGGTGTTTCGAGCGTCTGTCCAAGCGGTCGCTCTTTATGAATTTCGATGTGAATTTTTTGCACCGCCGTCCTGATTGTCGCGACTTTTATTAAGGCCGTGCGCCAAAAAGGGAGAGCGCATCGCTATTATGCGGTTCGAGCGGGGCGCCGGGTTCACGAAGTGATGAATTTGCGGCATAAGTCGAAAGCTAGATAGAGCAGCATGCTTTAATTTGGGATCAGAACGGGCCTCTATGACGCAAGGGCGGGTAAGTATTGTTTTTCGTTCGCTGAATGAAGAAAAATGGTTCAGCGAGGCATTGAGTGCATGCAAGCGGCAAGTGATAGACGGCTATGATGTCGAAATCGTCCTCGTTGATTCCGGATCGACCGATCGCACGATTGAGATCGCAGAGGCGCATGACTGCCGTATTGTTCATATTGCAAAAGCGGATTTTACCTTTGGGCGGTCGTTAAATTACGGCTGTGAGGCGGCGACCGGCGATTTTCTCGTTTTCATATCCGCCCATTGCGTACCTGCTCATGAAAAATGGCTGGCCAATCTCATTGCTCCGCTTGCAGACAATCGCGCCGACTATGTCTATGGGCGACAAGTTGGTCATGACGTTACACGATATTCCGAGCGTCAGGTCTTCGCGCAGTATTTTCCGGAGCATGATAAAATCCCTCAGGCGGATTTCTTTATCAACAATGCCAACGCCGCCATTCGGAAAGATTTGTGGGCGCGTTACAGGTTCGACGAGGCGGTTACCGGGTTGGAAGACATGGTGCTCGGCAAGTCCGTGATGAAAGACGGCGCACGGATCGGTTATGTAGCGGATGCGCCAGTTTTTCACATTCACGAGGAATCCTTCGCGCAGATCCGAAGGCGTTACTATCGTGAGGCGCTGACTTTGCGCGAAATCATGCCGGAAGTGCATTTTCATATCGGTGACTTCGTGCGATTCTTCGTTGCCGGCGTGTTCCACGACTTTTCCGAGGCATCGGCCGCCCGGCGCTTCTGGACAGCTGCGCCAGAGATCGTCATGTTCCGGCTGATGCAATATTGGGGAACCTATCTCGGTCATAATGAGCACCGGATTCTTTCCCGCGCCCAGAAAGAAAGCTACTATTATCCGCGTCCGCACAGAGCGCGGCCGCAAGAGCGCCGCGCCGGCGCGGCGCAGCGCGCTGAAGAGGCGCCCGCCGAATAAATTTTTACAATGAGGATGAATAGACGATGATTGGCGACGGCAAGCGCCTGACGGCGCTGTTACCCATGAAAGCGCACAGCGCCCGCGTGACTTCAAAAAATTTTCGCATGATTGCGGGCAAACCGCTGTTTCGTTGGGTGCTCGACGAAATGGCGGCGCAGAACACGATTGACCAGATCGTTATCAATACGGACGCGCGCGGAATTCTCGCTGATAACGGGCTTGCAGACGGCGATTACGACGGCAAGGTCATGATCCGTGATCGCAAATCGGATATCTGTGGCGACTTTGTTTCGATGAATCTCGTGCTTGGTGATGATGTAGAAAACGTGGCTTCGGATTATTATTTGATGACGCATACGACCAACCCGCTTTTGCGCGGGAAAACGATCGATGCGATGATCGAAGCGTTTCTGGACGCGGAACGCAAAGGCGAGGCCGATACGCTGTTCACGGTGAATCGGCACCAGACGCGGTTTTACACGCCGGATGGCGCCCCAATCAATCATGACCCGGCGAACCTCGTCCGCACGCAAGATCTGCCCCTCTATCTCGAAGAGAATTCCGTATGCTATCTGTTTACTGGCGAGAGCTTTGCCAAGACCGGCGCCCGCATTGGCGAGAGGCCGGTTTTGTTTGAAACGCCGCGGCTCGAATCGGTCGACATTGACGAGCCGTCGGACTGGTATATGGCGGAATCGCTTTTGATGCGCGTCGCCGCTGGTGAAGCGCTGCCGAAGGAATAGCTTGATGACGCGTCCGAACATTCTTGTCACCTGTCCGCCGATGCTCGGGCTGATTGACGAATTCGAGTCGACGTTCGAAGAGCGGGGGCTGGACTTTACGCCGGCCAATGTCACGCAGATATTGAGCGTGGAGGAGCTGCTCGACATTGTCCCTCATCATGAGGGCTGGATTATTGGCGACGATCCGGCGACGCGGGCCGTTGTGGAGGCGGGGGCGAACGGCCGGCTTAAAGCTGCGGTCAAATGGGGCGTCGGCGTCGACAATGTAGATTTCGAGGCATTCAAAGACTGTAATGTTCCGGTTGAGAATACCCCGGGCGTGTTTGGCGGAGAGGTCGCAGACATCGCGTTGACGTATCTGCTGGGGCTTGCGCGCGAGACCTATCGCATTGATCGCGAGATCAGGGTGAACAATGCCTGGCCAAAGCCAAGCGGCATTTCAGTTGCGGGGCGCACGGTTGCGCTTGTCGGTTACGGCGATATTGGGTCCCAAACCGCAAAGCGCATCATCGCCTGCGGCGGCAAAGTGGTGGCTTATGACCCCATGTACAGACCGGTTGAAGGGATCGAGGTTGAAACCGCTGAATGGCCGGCCCGGCTCGAAGAAGCGGATTTTCTGATTTTCACCTGCCCCCTAAACCCGGCAACGCGAGGAATGTTCAATAACGATATTCTGCCGAAGCTGAAGCCCGGCGTGCGTGTGGTGAACGTCGCGCGCGGACCGGTGGTGGTGGAAACCGCGCTAGTTGACGGATTGAAAAGCGGCGTCGTTCATTCGGCCGCGCTCGATGTATTTGAAGAGGAGCCATTGGCGACGGACAATCCGTTACGCGATTTTGATCAATGTATTTTCGGATCGCATAATGGTTCGAACTCTGCGGACGCCGTGCGCCGCGTCAGTCACATCGCGATCGACAAGATCGCACGCTTTTTGGGGACCGCGGGATGACAAGAGCCGTGCTCATCACCGGTGCGGCCGGCGGTATCGGTTCGGCGCTGGTCACGGTTTTCTCGGCCGCTGGTTGGCGGGTTATCGCTACTGATCTCGCGGGCTCCGGCGGCGATGTATTTATTGCCGAAGATATCTCTCGGTTTGCGTCGGATGAGGCGGCGCTGGGCGCCTTTTCCAGCGGCGTGCGAAATGCGCTGGAGGGGGCGTCGCTGGCGTGCATTGTCAATAATGCGGCTGTTCAGCGGCTTGGCCGTATCGACCAATTGAGTGCGAAATCAATTGCTGAAACATTCAACGTCAACGTAATCGCGCCGATGTTGTTGGCGAAAACATTCCTGTCTGAACTCGAAGCGGTGAATGGGGCGATCGTCAATGTCGGATCGGTGCATGCGCAGGCGACGAAACCGGAATTTTCCGCATATGCAACCTCGAAGGCCGCTCTTCACGGCTTGACACGCGCGCTTGCGGTCGATCTCGGGCCGAAAATTCGCGTCAATACGCTGGCGCCGGCGGCGACGGCGACACAAATGCTTAAAGCGGGCTTTGAAGGCAATGAAACGGGATTGGCCGCGCTCGAAGCCGTGCATCCGGCGGGCCGCATCGCGACGCCGGAAGAGATCGCCAGGATTGCGCTGTTTCTGGCTTCGGATGAGCCTGCATTCTTGACTGGGGCGACCATTTACGCCGATGGCGGCGTTCTTTCGCGCCTTCATGATCCCTTATGATAGCGGCCTTGGAGATCGCTAAGCCGCGCTGTCTGGCGAATCTGGGCGCTGTTCTCGGCGAAGGGCCGCTTTGTGATCCGCGAGACGGCGCGCTCTATTCGCTGGACATCAAAGGCGGGAAATTATTCCGTACTGACCTGGTTACGGAAGAATCACATGCCATTCCGGCGCCCGGCATGGTGAGCGCGCTTGGACTGGCGCAATCGGGCGGGCTCATCTGTGCCATGGGCGCCGGGTTCGCGCATCTCACGATCGCGAACAACAAGGCGTCGTTCACGTCGATCGCGGATCCTGAAAAACACTTGCCCGGCAACAGATTCAATGACGGCAAAGTCGATCCCGCAGGCGGCTTCTGGGCGGGGACGATGGATAACTCAGAAGCCGCAACCACGGGCGCTTGGTGGCGCCTGGCGCTTGATGGCGCCGTCACGAAAATCGACGACGGTTATCGCGTCACTAATGGTCCGGCCTTTGATGCGGCGCGGGCGCGCGTATTTCTTACGGATTCGGCGAGGCAGACGGTATTCGTCGCGCAAACAGACGGCGCCGCCATTTCAGAAAAGCGTGTTTTTTTGCAGTTCGGCGATGGAGACGGTTACCCTGACGGGATGGAAGTCGACGCCGATGGGTGCTTGTGGATCGCTTTCTGGGACGGTTGGTCGGTGCGGCGATATTCTCCTGACGGCGACCTTCTGGCCGAGGCTCGATTGCCTGTCCCGCGCCCGACCAGCATCGCCCTGGCGGCCGGCAAACTGTTCGTAACATCGGCTTCGATCGGACTTGATGAGAAAGCGATTGACGACGCGCCGCTTTCGGGCGGGCTGTTTTGCTTCGACCTGTCGCGCAACATTGATAGCCCGGTTCGTTACTTTGACGATGCTGAATTGGAGTAATTTTCAAATACCTTTTTCAGCCCTTCTTCAAGCGATATGCGGGGACGCCAGCCAAGCGCGCGCAATTTGTCGCCAGACATGAGTTTGCGCGGCGTGCCGTCCGGCTTAGTACGGTCGAACTTTAGATCGCCCGTCAATCCGGCGATATTTGAAATTATTTCCGCGACTTCGCGGATCGTTATGTCTGCGCCCGAGCCGACATTGATCGGCGCGCTTTCGGAATAATTCTTCATCAAGAATATGAGCGCGTCCGCGCAGTCATCGACATGCAAAAATTCCCGGCGCGGGTCGCCGGAGCCCCAGATTTCGATGTAGTCGTCACCGCGTGTCCTGGACTCATAGGCCTTGCGGATTAAAGCGGGCAAGACATGACTTGACTGCAAATTATAATTGTCTCCCGGCCCATAAAGATTTGTCGGCATTGCCGAGATAAAGTCCGCGCCATGTTGTTTGCGAAAGGCCTGGCAGAGCTTGATTCCGGCGATTTTTGCGATGGCGTACCACTCATTGGTCGGCTCAAGCGGCCCAGTCAGTAGGCTGTCTTCTGTGATCGGCTGTATCGCCATGCGTGGATAAATGCACGATGAGCCGAGAAACAAAAGTTTTTCGACGCCAGCATTGAACGACGCTCGAATGACATTCGCCTCGATCATCAAATTGTCATAAAGAAAATCCGCTGGGTGCGTATCATTGGCGAGAATACCGCCAACTTTGGCCGCGGCGACAAAGACCGCATCGGGTCGCTCGGCGCGCACCCAATCTTCGACCGCCGTCTGGCGCATGAGGTCAAGTTCGCTGCGCGGCGCCGTCAGCACCGCTGCGCAACCTTCTTGCGCCAGCCTGCACGTGATCGCGGCGCCGACCATGCCGCGATGTCCCGCTACCCAAACGCGTTTGCCTTCAAGGCTGTATGGCAAGGTATTAAACACGGCTGGCGTTTTCGATGGCGTTGATGTCTTCGGTCACCATTTCACCAACAAGCTCGTCAAAGCTGGTCTGATGGACCCAACCGAGTTTTTCTTTTGCTTTGCGGGGGTCGGCGACAAGCAGGTCGACCTCAGTGGGGCGAAAATATTTTGGGTCTATCCTGACAAGCGTTTCGCCCGAGGCGCGATCGACGCCGGTCTCGTCTTTGCCTTCGCCGCGCCAGTCAATGTTGATCCCGGCATTCTTGAAAGCCAGCTCCGCAAATTCGCGTACGGTGTGTTTCTCACCGGTACCAAGGACATAATCGTCTGGTTTTGCCTGTTGCAGGATCAGCCACATTCCTTCGACGTAATCTCGCGCATGCCCCCAATCGCGCTCCGCATCCAGATTGCCGAGATATAGGCAGGACTGTTTCGCCGCCTTGATAGCGGCGACGGCGCGCGTAATTTTGCGCGTTACGAAAGTTTCGCCGCGCAAAGGGCTCTCGTGGTTGAACAAAATACCGTTGGATGCGTGAATGCCGTAAGCTTCACGGTAGTTAATTGTGATCCAGTAGCCATAGAGCTTCGCGGCGCCGTATGGCGAGCGCGGATAGAAGGGCGTTTTTTCAGATTGCGGAACTTCCTGCGCCAACCCGTAAAGCTCTGACGTCGACGCCTGATAGAAACGCGTTTTTTCTTCCATTTTCAAAATTCGGACGCCTTCCAGAAGACGCAATACGCCGAGTGCGTCCGAATTTGCCGTATATTCCGGTGTTTCAAAGCTTACTTGTACATGGCTTTGGGCGCCGAGATTGTAGATCTCGTCCGGTTGCGTTTCTTGGAGCAGACGAACGAGATTGGTGGCGTCCGTAAGGTCTCCATAATGCATGAAAAAGTTTGTCGACGTTTCATGCGGATCTTGGTAGATGCTATCAACGCGGGCCGTGTTGAATGACGAAGAACGCCGCTTTACGCCGTGTACTTCATACCCTTTTGACAAAAGGAGCCGAGCGAGATAAGCGCCGTCCTGACCCGTGACGCCCGTTATCAGCGCTGTTTTCTTCACTTTTAAGCTCCCGTTGTTTTGCCAATTGACCTTAAGAGATTGATAGGTGGGACAGCAATGCCTGCCTTCCGCCATTGTTTTTGATCGTTAGAATGACGATTTCGGCGCTTTCCGCCGGTTTGTCGAGAATGAGCGATAACTTGCCGCCCTCAATAATGCATGCACCGCCATGGGACGGCGAAGACAGCACTACATCGCGAGGAGCCTTGATGAAATCAGCTTCGATTCGCGATAGTCGGCCGCCAAAGCGAACGAGAGGAATGTTTGCGGCGTCAACAATTTCGCCATTGCGGCCGAGGCCCTGGATGACCGAACCTGTTTTGAATATGAATCGGCGCAGCGAGCGCGCCAGCGTGCCTGGCAGGACATATTCGAACAAATGATGGAATGTAAAACCGAGTTTGCTTTTTAATCTTTGGAGCGGTGATGCATTCTGGTTGATGATGCGGTTGAGCTCCTTGCGGCGGGCGAAGTTAAAGCCGCCGGTTTTTGCGTGGCGGGTCCAAAGAACGCGCGAGAGGGTTTTATCAATGAAGTCGAATTTCGCGCCGCCGCGCCATAGCCGCACCCAAAGGTCCCAGTCCATTGTATAGTGTAAGTCAGCATCAAGTCCGCCGACGCGCTCGTAGAAATCGCGCTTGAAAAAACACGATGGTTGCGAAATGACGTCGCCGAAAAGCAGCCTTTCGGAAGGCGTTTCCACTGCCCAGTGATAACCGGTCACTTGGTTATCATCATTGATAATGACTGTGTGGCCGCAAACCACG
Organism: uncultured Parvularculaceae bacterium; assembly: GCA_947259375.1. Classification (GTDB taxonomy): domain Bacteria; phylum Pseudomonadota; class Alphaproteobacteria; order Caulobacterales; family Parvularculaceae; genus Hyphococcus. The sequence continues at coordinate 100,902 of CAMYLZ010000027.1, forward strand.
TCAGGTTGGGCCGCGCTTTCAAAATGTTGCACCGCAGCCGCCAGCGCATCCGGGTAGAGCGCGTCATCAGCGTTTAGCCAGCCCAGGATATCGCCGGGTGCGTTCCGCCACCCCTCCAAAATTGCATCTGATTGGCCGTTATCCGGTCCGTGCCGGCGGTAGACGAACAGCCCGGCAAATCGGTCAGCGACTTCGGCGACGCGCGCATCGCCGGAGGCGTCAAGCAGTGCGACGCGTGGCTTCGGTGACTGGATTGAGAGGCTTTCGAAGCATTCGGCCAGTAGCGGATGATACGCGCCGATCGGAACGGAAATGGTAAATGTCGGCGACATAACTCGTAACGGCCCTTCTGTGCGCGTCTGTGAATAATAGCTAAAATGGTGAGCGGAAATCGCTCCAGCATAGCGCGGTTGCATCTTTTTCTGAAAGTACCGCCTTGCTTTGATCAACGCCCCACTCGACGCCTAGGTCTGGATCGTCCCATTTCACCGACCCGTCGCTGCCGCCGTCGTAGAACGCGTCGACTTTATAAGCGACTTCCGTATCGGGGGCGAGCGTAACGAACCCATGCAGAAATCCCTTGGGGACGAAGAGCTGAACGCCGTTCTCCGCCGAAAGCTCGGCCTTCACCCACTGGCCAAATGAGGGCGAGCTTTTCCTTGCGTCGACGGCGACATCAATAATCGCGCCGCGCAGGACCCGCACCAGTTTCGCCTGAGCGTACGGCGGCGCCTGGAAATGCAGGCCGCGCACTGTGCCGCGCTTTGCGGAATAGGATTGGTTGTCCTGAACAAATTCGCACCCAATGCCGGCCGCCTTGAAAGCGCGGGCATTGTAGGTCTCTGAGAAAAAGCCCCGATCATCGGAAAACCGGCGCGGCGTGATCAGCTTGACTTCCGGTATGGCGAGCGCCGCGACTTCCATGATTGAATCCCTTTTTGATTTCGCGGTGTTGATCAAGACGACGTCACGCGGTTTTGCAAGAGCCCTTATCGGCTTGTCGGGCGGCGCCCAACGATTCCAGGTGATTGACAGCCGGTTTCCACAGCGCGATTGCGGAAAAATCGGCTCATCCGAGAACCTACTCTATCTTGCGTGCGCGGCAAAAATGAGACACAAGATAGGGTAGGAACATGCGCGATTCTCGCGGCCTTCCCTCAGCAAATCAGGACGCCAGACATGCTCGATGCAGCCGAAACGAACCCATCTCTTCCGGGGCTTTTGACGCCGTCATTCGCTTACAAGCCGTTTCGCTATCCTTGGGCTTATGAATTCTGGAAGCGTCAGCAGCAGGTCCACTGGATGCCGGAAGAAGTGCCGCTTGGCGAGGACTGCAAGGACTGGGCGAATAACCTTGATGACGCTGAGCGCAACTTGCTGACCCAGATTTTCCGTTTCTTCACCCAGTCCGATATTGAGGTGAACGACAATTATATGGAGCGCTACGCCCGCGTCTTCAAACCGACTGAAGTCAAGATGATGCTGTCGGCGTTTTCCAACATGGAGACCATTCACGTCGCGGCGTATGCGCTGTTGCTTGAGACCATTGGCATGCCGGATTCGGAATTCTCTGCGTTTCTCGAATATGAAGCGATGCGCGACAAGCACGACTTCATGCAGAAATTTGGCGTTGAAACAAACGAAGACATTGCGCGCACGCTGGCGATGTTCGGCGCCTTTACAGAAGGGCTGCAGCTCTTCGCGTCTTTCGCCATGCTGATGAATTTCCCGCGCTTCAACAAAATGAAGGGCATGGGCCAGATCATTACCTGGTCGATTCGCGATGAGTCGCTGCATTGCGAGGGCATGGTCAAGCTTTACCATGCATTCGCGCGCGAGACGGGGTGCGTCACGCAGGCTGTCGCCGACGACATTGTCGAGTGCTGCAGAACCGTTGTCGGGCTTGAGGACAAGTTTATCGATCTTGCTTTCGAAATGGGGCCCGTGCAGGGCATGACCGCAGACGATATCAAGCAATATATCCGTTACATTGCTGACTGGCGTCTCGGCCAGCTTGATCTGCCGAAACTTTATGGTGTTGAGAAGCACCCGCTGCCCTGGCTTACGGAAATCCTTAATGGCGTCGAGCACGCGAACTTTTTTGAAGCGCGCGCGACGGAATATTCCAAAGCCGCTACCAAAGGCGAATGGCATGGCGATGAAGGCGTTTGGTCGAATTTCGATCAGATGATGGTCAAGCGCAAAGCTGCAAACGCCTAACGCCGAGCCGAAGAAATCATTATCTGAGTGATTTAAGCCCGAGGATCAAAGCAGATCTTCGCGCCCGCGCTTTTTGAGCTCTTCGACAAGTGCGCGCACCTCTTGCGCCTGGTCGCGGCGGGCCACCAGCACCGCATCGCCCGTCGCCACGATGATCAGATTTTCGACGCCGACGGCGCCGACCACAGGCCCGTCTGAGCGGATCAGCACGTTCCGGCTGTCGTGAATCAGATGCGCCGCGTCAGCATCGCCCGTCACTTCGCTCCAACTGCCGATATCGCTCCAGCCTGCATCGACATCAGGGATGACGGCCGCATTGGCGGTTTTTTCCATGATCGCATAGTCGACGGAAATGCTGGGGCAGGCCGCAAAAGCGTCTTCGTCCAGGAGGCGCGCCTTGCCGGCCGCTTTGGCGTAATCAAGAGCGTTTTTCGCGGCCGTTAGGATTTCCGGATTGAGACGGGCGAATTCTTCAATCATCGCCTCGGCGCTGAAAAGGAACAGGCCGCCATTCCAGAAATAGCCGCCTTCGCTGAGGTAATATCGTGCTGTTTCGGCGTCAGGTTTTTCCTTGAATGCGTCAATGCGGAAAGCGCCTGTCGCAACTTTATCCCCAGACTGAATATACCCATAACCGGTATGCGGATGGGCGGGTTTTATCCCGAATGTGACGATAAAGCCTTTTGCGGCGGCCTCGGCGCCAGAGATAACCGCGTTTCGAAATTTCTTGTTATCCGCAATATGATGGTCCGCAGGCGACAGAAAGGTGAGGGCGCCAGGGTTGTTCTTCGCCGTCCAAAGCGCAGCGACGGCGGCGACGGCGGCGGTGTTGCGTGCGCAAGGCTCGAGGATGATGTCGGCAACGCTGACGCCTATTTTCACCAGTTGCTCTTCAATAAGGCTTGCATGATCCTTACCTGCGATGATCAGCGGCGCAGAAAATTTATCGCCGCCATCAGACAATCTCAAAACCGTATCTTGAAACAGCGTACGTTGCGTCGCCAGCGACAGGAATTGCTTGGGCCGCGCCCGGCGCGACAATGGCCACAACCGCGCCCCCGAACCGCCCGACATGATCACCGGTTGGATTTTCATGAAGCCTCCTCGGCTGCAAATGTCCTGCTGACTTCCGCGACAGCCTCGTACACATGGTAAAGAATGCTCGCCGGCACGTCGCTTGCCGCCGGCGCGCCTTTCTCATCGAATTCGTCAACCCAGAGGCCCGGGCAGTCGACATCCAGATAAGTCGCGAACATGGCGCTAATCAATCCGGCAGCCTTTTCCCGAGCTTGCTCATCGCCTTCCGCGCCCTGAATGCAGCTTGCTTTTAGATATTCCGTTTGCGGCCAAAGACGTTTCGCACTTGCTTGTTGCAGGGCCTTGATATCGACCTGATTGGCGACAAAGCCGTGAAAATTCAAATCCTCGCCCATCCGCGCGCCATGAGCATAGAGCGTATTTCTCGCTTCTTTGAAATTGGCGCCGCTCAACCGTTCCCAAATACGTAACAGCCACGTCCACTCGAACATGTGTCCCGGTGCGATGTCGGTGTGGTGCGTATGTCGGCTCAAATCTTCATTGAAATATTCGATAATGACGCCGTCAGACTCGTCGAAAAAAGCTGCAAAGCAATCCTTTATGATGATGCGTGCTTTTTGAAAGTAATGCTCGTCTTTGGTCGCCTGATAGAGCGCTATGAATGCTTCAAACAGATGCATATGCGGGTTTTGTCGGCGGGGCAGCTCTTTGTGGTTGCTTTCGAGCCACCCGCCATGCGGAGAAGCAAGCTCCCAATCGAGGAAATTAACGGTTCGTTGGGCGAGCGCCAATGCGCGTTCGTCTTTCGCGGCTTGCCATCGTGAGGCGCAGGCGAGCAACAGGAAGGCCTGATCATAAAGATCGCGACGGTCGTCGATGATGACGCCGTCGTCGTTAATGAGATGGGCGCAGCCGCGCGTGCCGTCTTCGGGGCATGCCTTTTCGAGAAGGTAACCGAAGCCTTCTGCAGCAAGCGCTTCGGCCCCGTCATGCCAGCCCATTATTCCGGCCTGTGAAAGCGTATGGATTTGGCGGGCTTGCACCCGCACCCGCCGGGGACGGCTGCATGAAGGCGTTGCGTCGAAATTGAGCGCCTCATAAAACCCGCCGCGATGGTGATCGTAGCCGCGCTCTATCCACAACGGCAAAGCGACGCTGACGAACCAACGCTCAAACCTTTTCCCTGCTTCCTGCAGCGTTCCCATTGACTTGCACAATCTGTGTTGGGGTTTCCTTCAATGGCTTTTAAATTCGCATGATGCGGCAAGGCAAACAAGCGTGCTGAGGCGCAAATGACCGGCTGGGCATGTTGGGTTCAGCGATGATGCGCTTATCGCTTCGCGAACGGGGCGCCGAGTTTTTTGCGCGGGGCGCGGTCATCAGCGGCATGGTTCAGCCATACCAGGCATTGGTTTCATCAGCTTCTATTCTATCGCTATGTACCTGTTCCCCGCACGTGCCGGGACCGCCTCTTGCGGTCGCAGTCTCGGGCGCGTTATGGCGCCCGCCGATCATGACGGGTGTGACCGGCCGGGCGGCGCGCCGTTCGACACTATCGAGAGTTAGGTAATAATCGCCGAGAGATTGGGCCTTTGCCCGGCTAAAACCAACGGCGACCTGGCAGGTGTTGAGCATTTCTTGACGCCGCCGCCGGTTGTAAATCAACCTCTAGAAATTGAAACGGCTTCGGATGAGCGCTGAGGTCTGCGCCGTGAGCCCTTCTTCGCCGAATGTCTGATGCAGAAGGTTGATGTCGACGGCGCCGAACCTGCTCGAATAAAGCCGATAGCCGGCTTCGAAATCAAGGCGGCGGCCTGCCGGCGCCAGCGAGGCGTCGAATGAAGTAAAAGTGAGCGTTTCCGTAAACGGATCATAATCTGTCGGCAAGGATAGTTGCAGCGCGCCGGCTTCGATCTGCAGCGGCTGACTGACGCCTAGCCAGAGGCTGTCATCCGCGCCGAATAGTTTTTCACGGCTGAAAGCCATCGAAAATTGGGTCGTGGTCAAGGTCGGAGTTTTTTGCGCCAATGCGTCAAAACCGAAGTCATCAGTAAAGGTGAGACCGGCGGCGACGCGCCCTTGCAGCCGCCAAAGGGGCGCCGGCGACCAGCCCGCTTCGAGGGCGCCATATACGGTTGATGCCGAGGTCCCCTCGCCGAACCGCGCATTGAAAACGGCGCCGTTTTCCTTGCGGAAGCCTTGTTCCAGGCGCAGCGACGAATTGGCGAGCGCTAGATTTATCCCGGAGCGCAACACAAGGATTTGTGTTTTGCGTGCTGGAATTTGTGCGCCGGAAAAGAACTGCTCTTCACGGTAGCTTTGATCTTCACCGCTTGTTGCAAGCACATCCATGCTGGCGTTCGGCGTTATTGAGAAAGTCGTCAGCGCAGTCACGCCTCGAGTATCGTTCGGCAAGTACCCGTCGCGGAAGGCGCTGTCGGCCAGGAATGGCGTTTGCCGGGAAGCGAACGCCATTGTGTCAACCGCTGCGGGAGAAAATCCGTGTGCCGCGACGAGGCGCGTTGTTGCATTGAGCGCGCCTGAAAGAGCGAAACCGATTTCCTTGTCGATAAGGTCTTCATCAATCCCGGCGCCGTTGATTAGGGCGACCTGGCTGGCGAACAGAGAGTCGGTAGAACGATCACGCGCTGTCAGGCGTAAGCGTGCGGACCAATCGCCGCTGAAGCGAACGCCGGAGTAATAATACCGGTCAAATGGGCTGAAGCGGCGCTCTATGTCGAAAGATTGCGGAGCTGTGCGCCGAACCGCCGCGCCGAGTGGCGTCCGGAAATCGCGCTGATAGGAATCAAAGACGACGATCTCGCCAAGGTCGGCAAGGCCCGATCCGAATACGCCAGAAAGATCAGCGCTGAGACTTTCAAGGTTTATTGATTGTCCGCTGGCGTTGGAGACCGATACTCCGCCGATCGGGCTGACGGCCGCGCCGACATTGAGAAGACCGCGTCCATAAATCGGGTCGACGCCGGGGTCGCCAAGATCGGTAGCGCTCGTCAGCAGGATGTCGACAATCTCCGCCGCGCTTAAGGTGGGCCAAAGTGAACGCAATAACGCTGCAGCGCCGGAAACCACTGGGGTTGAAGCGCTGGTGCCCGAGAACGATCGTGTCTGGCCAGCCACGCCATTGGGAACGACGCCGCGCAGGAATTCGCCAGGCGCTACGAGAAAGATATCGGCGGCCTCGCCAGCGCGATTGGAAAAGCCGGAGATGACATTGAATTGGTCAACCGATCCGGAAACGATTGTCGTAGGGTCGCCTGCAACATCGAGCGCGCCGAGCGCGGACTGATCCGGATCAGCTTCGCCGTCATTACCGGCGGCGATGACGCCGACAATGTCATTGGCCTGAAGGAATGAAAAAACAGATTCAAATTCGCTGCGCGCGCCCGGTTCGTCAGACCCGAAAGACATGTTGACGACGCCGGCGCCGTTGTCTGCGGATCGTTGCAGCCCTTCGGAGATTGCCGCGCCCAAAAGTGAGTTCTCATCGTCTCCGTCATCGTCGACGCGAAACACCAGGAGCTCGGCTTCCGGCGCCACGCCGTGAATGCCGACATTATCGCGCGCGGCGCCAATAATGCTGGCGACGGGCGTGCCATGATCGTCTTCATCTTCGAGGCTGGGCCCACCGGCGCGCTCATCGCCTGGATCGACCACACCGGCGATAACGAGGTCGGCGCTTTGCGGGTGAATCCGGCCGGCGAATTCTGGATTGTCTACATCGATGCCAGTATCGATCACTGCCACGATGACGCCTACGCCATCAGCGCCATCCGCATAGGCGGGAATGACACTGACCTGATCAAGCGCCGGCTGGTTTTGAAACTCCGCCGTATCAAAATTAACGGGCGGCGGAGGAGGGGGCGGCGGAGGGGGGGGCGGTGGCGGCGGCGAGGACATGAAAGAGGACTGTCCGCCCCCGCCGCCGCCGCATCCGGCGGTCATGATTGCTGCTGCTATTGATGCTGCGAAAAGCAGCTTCTTTATGTTTGAAGCCACGCAACCCATCCTGTAAAACGCCCGACGCTTGAATTCCCTCAGATGACTCTAGGATAGGGGGCGAAGCACAGCAAATGGTAAACGAGCCCAACCGCGAATGAGTGATCGGCTGAGAGCCATTCAGGCCAAGGGCTTTAAGCTGGCCGCCAGCGCGCGCAATTGAGGACGCATGTTGTCGACCATTTCGAGCGCGCCGCGCGTAAGGCGGGCGAGATTCTTGCTCGATGCATCGTCGATCCGGTCAGAGCCGCGTCCCTTTTCGAGCCGGTAGTCGAAACGAACATAGCGCTCATCGAGGAGATATTCGAGCTGCCGCATCACAGCGCGGGTCTGGCCGTCCTGAATGGCGGAGATCAACGGCGTGCGAAAACGCCCTGCCGGAGAGATCCATTGCGAAAAGCCCCAGCCCTTTGCCTGATCGAAGGGGTAACGCCGGGTCTGGCGCCCGGTGCCGAGCGACAATACCTCGATTTCATCTCCGGGAAAAAGCCGCATGGTTTCGACGACCGCCGCCATCGCCGGGTCGTTGAGATAAACACCCCCGTCGATCCCGGTCCAATGTTCGGATCTGTCCGGCGTTTCGACGCGATGGGGCGGGAAAAAGGTTGGCGCGGCGCTTGACGCCATCATGGCGTCACGTACACGGATCATGCCGAAGCGTTGGCATTCTTTCATATTCTTGTAATCTGGGCCGCCTCGAAAAAGAACAATATCGCGCGGATCGATCGAGTATGCGGGAATCAGCAAATTGCGCCGGGCGCTGGCGAGAACAACGTCCCCGAATTGTTCATGCAGGACCGCGTTTAGCCGCCGGGCGTCATGCAACGGGCCGAAGAGCTGCGGCAGGCGACCGAGCACCGGGATGTTGCAATACCATTTCGAGGGAAATACACGCCGTGCGGTGGTTTCAAGAAACCGCCTGATCTCCGCTGGCGCGGGGCCTGGTCCGCCGTCGGGACGCGGCAAGGCGAGTGCGGCGGCGACGAATGAACCGCTTGACGCGCCGGCGATCAGGTCGAAACAATCACCAATGGCGCAGTCCTTGCCAATCGCTGTGAACTCGCCGTCAAGCGCGTCGAGAACAATCGCCGCGACAAGCGCGCGCACGCCGCCGCCGTCAATTGAAAGAATGCGTCGCGTTGTCATCGGCCCCTCCCGCTCTTCCGTCCCTGCACCACGCTGTGGACAAGTCGCCCCTGCCTATTCATATTCAGCCGGACTAATGTGACAAATCAAATCACACTGACGATAAAGGGTATCCCATGTCGAATGATCCCGAACGCATCACTATTCTCGCTCGCGAGTTCACGGCCGCCGCGCTCGAATTTCATCGCGGCAAGATGGCGGAAAAGGGCTATCGCATGGAAGGGTCGATCACGCCGCGCATATTCAAGATGATCGAGGGGATGGAGCCGCCGAAGGACATGTTTGACGGCGACCCCTTATTTGCGGTGACCTTCGTCAAGAAAGACTGACCCCGGACTTTCAGCTTATCCGCGAAATACGCTCGTATAGATCCGGGCGCCGGTCGCGGAAGAACCCCCAGCCAGCGCGTTGCTCCGCAACCCGGTCGAGATCGATTGTCGCCGCGGCGAAGCCTTCTTCTTCGCGCGACATGTCGGCGATCATGTCTCCGCCATCATCGACGATAAAGGACGATCCGTAAAAGAGCTGGCCGTCTTCGTCGCCAATCCGGTTGGCGGCGGCGACCGGCACGATGTTTGATACTGCATGGCCGGTCATGGCGCGCCGCCAGCGATTGCGCGTGTCGAGCGAGGGGTTTTCAGGCTCGGCGCCGATCGCAGTCGGGTAGAACAAGACCTCAGCGCCCATCATCATCATGGCGCGGGCGGCTTCGGGGAACCATTGGTCCCAGCAAATGCCGACGCCCAGCTTGCCGAACCGCGTGTCCCAGACCTTGAAGCCGGTATTGCCCGGACGGAAATAGAATTTTTCTTCATAGCCGGGCCCGTCGGGAATATGGCTCTTGCGGTAAAGGCCCAGCAACGCTCCGTCCGCATCGACGGCGACGAGACTGTTGTAATATTCCTGCCCGGCTTTTTCGAAGATCGACAGCGGCAGAACGACGCCAAGCTCGCCCGCAAGCGGCGCCAGCGCGGTCACCGCCGGGTGTTCCTTGTAAGGATAAGCCGTTTTGAAGTGCGCGGTGTCTTCCGTCTTGCAGAAATAAGGCCCCTGAAACAGTTCCGGCGGCAGGATGATTTGCGCGCCATCCTTGGCGGCGTCGCGCGTCAGCGCCTCAACCTTGGCGATGTTGGCGTTGATGTCCTCGCCAAAGGCGGCTTGTAATACGGCAATGCGAACGGTGCGGGCCATGGCCTCGTCTCCTGATGAAGCGCTTGACGCATAAAGATGCGGCGTCATTGTTTCAATCGCAAGTTTGAAGAAAGGCAGGCCGGCAATGGCGCGACTTGAGATCTTCTGGTCTTTTCGCAGCCCCTATTCCTATCTCGCGGTGGACCGGATTTGCGCCATTTCTGAGCGGTACGCGCTTGAGGCGCAATTCCGGCCCGTGCGCCCGCTGGCCCTGCGCGAGCCGGACTTTTTCGAAAAAGGGCGCAGTCAGTTCCTGCCCTACCTATTCAAGGATGTCCCGCGCGAAGCCGCGCGGCTTGGCGTCGCCTTTGCGCCGCCAAATCCGGACCCTGTCGTGATGGACATGGCGACCGGCAAAGTGGCGCCGGACCAGCCTTTGATGACGCGGCTGATGGCGCTTGGCGTTGCAGCGGCGGAGCATGGCGCCGGGCTCGCTTTCGCCAAGGCTGTTTCGCGCCGCATCTGGACCGGCGCGCCGTGGTCTGACGACACGGCGCTCGGCGCGGCCTGTTCAGAAGCCGGGGTCGAGATTGGGGCGCTGGGAGGCTGGGCGCGGGCGCACCCGGATAACGTCAGGAAGATCATCGACGCAAATGAGGCGGCGCAATTGAAACATCATTGGGGCGTGCCGTTGATGGTGCTCGATGGCGAGCCGTTTTTCGGCCAGGACCGGATCGCCGCGCTCATCTGGCGCCTTGATGCGCTTGAGCTGGCGCGGCCGAGCGGTTAGGTCAGGATATCCGGGCGGCCGTTAAAGGGCGCCGTTTTCGCGAGGAACGCCACATGATGATGAAATCCATTCTCCTGATTGCTGCGCTGGCGCTTGCGGCTTGCGCCACGGTGTCGCCGCGCATGCGCATCGAGAACCGGTTTGTCGAATTTGGTCTTTCCGAGGAAAAAGCCAAATGCATGGGCAATGAACTTGATGACCGGCTTTCGCGTTCAGATCTTCAGGACGTTGCGGATTTTGTCGGCAATATCAATGCCGCCTCTTCACCGGGCGAGGGGCTTGATGCGCTTTTGAGCATCGATAACGCCCGCGCCGCCGGGGCGATTGCGCGCGCATCGATCGCCTGCGCGTTCCGCTAGGCCGAAAGGGATTAAAATGGGCTGGTCCGATCCGCGCATTCCGTATGCGGAGGGTGTTTTGTCGCCTTTATTTGCCGCTGCCGGCGACGCCTTCGCGGCGAATTTCGCTGACGGGCTGGAGCTCGGCGCGTCTTTCGCCGTGTTGATCGATGATGAGCTGGTAGTCGACATTCGCGGCGGATATTCGGACAGAGCGAAAGTCCATCCATGGGATGAGAGCACGCTCGCCTGCATCTATTCGAGCGGCAAAGCGGTGGTCTCGCTTTTGATTGCTCACGAAGTAACAAATGGCAGGCTCGATTATGATGCGCCCGTGGCGCAATATTGGCCGGAATTCGCGGCGGCCGGCAAAGAGCGCATTACGCTTGCGCACGTTCTTTCGCACCAGGCGGGGCTTTGCGGCATTGCTGAGGAGATGCCGCCGGAAACCTGGCTTGACTGGGATGCGATCATCGAAAAACTCGCCGCCATGGCGCCGTTATGGGCGCCGGGCACGGCGAATGGTTATCATCCGCAGACGGTCGGGTTTATCGCTGGCGAATTGCTAAGGCGCGTTTCTGGAAAATCGGTTGGCGCAATGATTGCCGATCTCACCGCTTCCTCGGGCCTGCAGCTCTATTGCGGCATGGGCGCCGGCGAGGCCGCACGCGCGGCATATATGCCGAAACCGCCCAAAGCGCCGGATCTCGGCGCGCTTAATGAATATAAGACGCTCGCCTTTTTGAAGCCGTGGTCGGCGCCGGCGCGGGTGGCGCGCGAGGCGTGGATGGCGGCGGAACTGCCAGCCTCCAACATGCATGGTGATGCGCGCGCGCTTGCCAGCATCATTCACCCTTTCGTCAATGGCGGGAAATGGCGCGGAGATCCCTATCTTGATCAAAACGCGATCGATGCGGCGCTCGCCGAACGCATCCGCGGCGATGATCTTGTTCTGCCGTTTCATCTTTCCTGGGCCGCCGGGTTGATGTGCAACATCAACCATCATTTCGGACCGAATGAACGCGCATTTGGTCATGCCGGCTTTGGCGGCTCTTGCGTCGTGGTTGATCCGCAAAATAACCTCACCGCCGCTTATGTCATGAACAAGATGTCGCCGCATCTTGTGGGCGATCCGCGCGCGGTGCGATTGCTGGATGCGGTCTATGCGCGGCTTTGATTAGAATTTGAATCGAATATCGAAAGTGATGAAAGCGGGCTGCGGATAGCCGGGCATCATTTTCGCCATGTTTTGGCTGTCATAGAGATGCTCGCGGCGCAGCGGCGTATCGGCGCGCGCGCGCCGCGTCACCGCGAGCATTTCCACGCGGCGATTGGCGAGGTCAATGGCCGCGAGCGTCCTCGGCGCGGCGTTCTCCGGCGTCAGATGTTTCAAATCCTGCGCCGCCGCAGGCGCGCTCAAAACAACCCCGCCAGTAATCAGAAGTGCGAGTATTTTTTTCATCAGACCCTCCACGCCTCATCATGAAAGCGTGGCAGGGGCAGGTCACCGAAGAGTGATTACAATTGCCGGAATTTACATAAACCTCGGCAGGAATTTCCGACAAATTAAGTTGAAAACCGTCGGGTCAGCCAGTCGATTATCAGCGCGTTTGCTTCAGCAGGCTTTTCCCAGGTCACCCAATGGCCGCAACCGGCGATGACGTGCTTTGCGAGATCCAGCGCGATCTTGTTCATATTGGCGGCGCTTTCGGGCGGCAGGAACAGGTCCAGTTCGGCGCCGATCCACAGCGAAGGCGCGTAAATTTTTTCATCGCGTCCTTCCATTTGCGCCCAGTTGTGATCGATATTGCGATAAATATTGACGCCGCCATGAAAGCCGCTGCGCCGGTAAGCATCGACGTAAATTTCAACATCCGTAAGCGGAATGATAAGGTCGTCGTCAGCCAGTGCGGGAGCGTTGCGAAACCGGCCGGGCAGGTCAAAAACGCGCGGGATGAGTGCCGCCCAGCGCTCGCGCGGCGCCGGTTTTTGGAACATCAACCGAAAAAACCGGTCGGGATCGGTTTCGAACAGCTTTTCCGGCGCATCGGGCTCCTGGAACTGAACGAAATAATGCCCGCCGCCGAACCGCTTTTTGATGATTGAAATGGGCGGCGCCGGAGGACGCGGCAGCGCCGGCGTGCATAGGCTGATGACGCCGGCGACGCGCGACGCATGGCGCTGCGCCATCGCCCAGACCAGCGCGCCGCCCCAATCATGACCGCAGAAGATCGCTTGCTCAATATCAAGCGTATCAAGAAGCGCGCAGAAATCGCTGGTCATGTGTGCGGCGTCGTAAAGCGCGGCCTCATGAGGCGCATCGGAGCGGCCGAAGCCTTTGAGATCAAGCGCAATGACCCGAAAGCCGGCGCCCGCGAGCGCATGGATCTGGTTTTTCCAGGAATAAGCGATCTCCGGCCAGCCATGGACGAGAAGCAGCGGCGGGCGGGCGCGCTGGCTGTCGCCGTCAGTTTCGTAAATGGCGAGCGTGACCTCGCCCGCCGCCACGAGTTGAGCATCTGGGAAATCCGTCATGGGCGTACAGTCAGTTCTACGCGCTGCGCTCGCAAGTCCTTTTCGCAGCGAGGCGTGCTGCGCTTGTTCGTTGAGACGAGCGCCGGTTCGCGCCATGTTCGCCGGCATGAACAATAGCACCAGAAATATTCCCGAAGGCTGGGTTCTGCAGAACCATGCCGACACCTTTAGCGGGCGGGCAGGTCCTTATTATTTTCGCGAGGACGGGCCGACGCCCGGCGTGGGGTTTTATGCTGAACCGCACCATATGAATCTCGGCGGCGTCGCCCATGGCGGCGCCTTGATGACGTTGGCGGATATCGCCTTGTGGGATATCTGCCGGCGCAAAATCGGCCTGTTCCGGGGTGTCACGGTGACCATGAATACGGAATTCCTGCGCCCCGGCCCGGCGAATTGCTTTATTGAAGCGACAGGTGAAACGCTGGCCGTAGGCAAGAATCTTTTATTTGCGCGCGGCGTCATCAACGCCAAGGGTCGCATGTTGATGAGTTTTTCGGGCAGCCTCAAGCGGATCGATTAGCGGCGGCGGCGGCCCGCATGGCCCGGGCTTTTTGGTTCTCTCGCCAGGCGTCGATGCTGAAAACGCCGAGCGCAATCCAGATCAGACCGAAACAGATTGCATGAAACACCGTGAATCGCTCGCCATAATACAGCCCCAGCGCGAACTGGAATGTCGGGCCGATATATTGCAGGAACCCAAGCGTCGAAAGCTTGAGGCGACGGGCGGCGAGGGCGAAACACACGAGCGGAATTACGGTGACCGGCCCGGCGAGGATTAACAACAGGTCCATGCCGCCGCCGCCGGAGAGGAACATGGCCTTGCCGGCGCTCATCAGCCACAGGACGTAGAGCAACGCGATTGGCGACAACAGCAAGACTTCGAGAAACAGGCCGGGCATGGCGCCGACATGGGTCGTTTTGCGGATATAGCCATATGCCGTGAACAGGACGGCGAGCGCGAGCGACACGGCCGGGAACACGCCGGCGCCGAAAGTCAGTACGAGGACGCCGATCGATGCAAGCGCGACCGAAATGATCTGCGCCCGGCGCAATTTTTCACCCATGATGAAGACGCCTGCGGCGACATACATAAGCGGGTTGATGTAATAGCCGAGACTTGCCTCAAGCACGCGGTCATTGATCACCGCCCAGACGTAAATCAGCCAGTTCAGGGAAATGGCGACGGCGGAAAGGGCGAGCATCAGCAATACGCGCCGATTGAGAAGCGCCGCAAGGACCTCCGACCACTGTTTTCGGAAGGTGAGGATCAAAGCGCCGAAAGGAACGGACCAGAATACCCGATGCGCCAGGATCTCAAGCGCCGATACGTCAGACAGCGCTTTCAGATAGATCGGAAAAACGCCCCAGAGCGTATAGGCTGTGACGCCGGCAATCAGGCCGAAGCGCAGCGTGTTTTCGGTATCGGACGGGTCGTTCTTGTTCATTTTTCCGGGCGCCTCATGGTTGAGGTTCGATAGCCGCGCCAGGGCGGCGCGGCCACCCGGAATAGGCGTATTGTTACGCAGCGTGCTTCAAAATACCGCGATTGAGGAGCAATTCGGCGATCTGGACGGCATTCAGGGCTGCGCCCTTGCGCAAATTGTCTGAAACGCACCAGAAAGCCAGGCCGTTATCGACGGTCGGATCAACGCGCAGACGGCTGATGAATGTGGCGAAATCGCCGACGCATTCGACCGGCGTCACATAGCCCCCGTCCTCGCGTTTGTCGACAACGAGAATGCCTGGCGCTTCGCGCAGGATTTCTCTGGCTTCGTCGTCGGAAAGCGGGTTTTCAAGCTCCACATTGACGGCTTCGGCATGACCGACGAAAGTTGGTACGCGCACGCAAGTCGCGGTCAGCCGGATTTTCGGATCAAGGATCTTTTTCGTCTCCGCCGTCATTTTCCACTCTTCCTTGGTGAAGCCGTCTTCCATGAAGACGTCGATATGCGGAATGACGTTAAAGGCGATCTGCTTGGTGAATTTTTCCGGGCTAGGACTATCATTGACAAAAATGCCTTTCGTCTGATTGAAAAGCTCGTCCATGGCGTCCTTGCCGGCGCCCGATGTCGACTGATAGGTGGAAACAACGACGCGCTTGATTTTGGCGGCGTCATGCAACGGTTTCAACGCAACCACCAACTGCGCGGTCGAACAGTTCGGGTTTGCGATGATGTTTTTCTTGCGCGCGCCGGATACGGCGTCGGCGTTCACTTCCGGCACGATCAGCGGTACCTCCGGGTCCATGCGGAAATGCGAGGAGTTATCTATGACGATCGCGCCGGCTTTGGCCGCTTTTGGCGCCCATTCTTTGGCGACCGAACCGCCGGCGGCGAAAAGCGCGATATCCACGCTTGAGAAGTCAAAAGTTTCAAGATCGCGGCATTTGAGTTTCTTGTCGCCGTAAGAGACCTCGCGGCCAATGGATTGGCGCGAGGCGAGGGCGAAAACTTCCGCAGCCGGAAACAGGCGCTCTTCCATGATCGCCAGCATTTCCTGGCCGACATTGCCGGTCGCGCCGACGACCGCGACTTTGACTTCCATTGTGCTTACTCCTTCTTGTCGGGGCGCGAGAGACGATTTTGTTCCCCCGCTGTCAAGCGGCGCGCGGCAGGGAAGCGCCTGCGCGAGCCGTAAAAATAATGAATTAGCGGATAGTCTGGCTAACGATGTGCGGCGAAAATCGTTTTCATCCGGTCAGGCGATATTCGCATGGCCAAACGGAACGATCTGATTTTCGCTGTCATGCCCAATATTCGCGCGGCCGCGATAGGCGACGCCATAGCGCGCGCACCAGCTTTGGACGATCTCTTCTTCCGTTTGCCCGAAAGGCCGGTCATTTTCCGGGGTTTCGCTGACGCGGCCGAGCATAAGGCCGGCGGCGTTCCGGACCCCTCGATCGCCCATGATCGAGAACATCGCCCGATCGATGCGATAGAGATATTCCGCAACATCTTCCAGCATGACGATATGCCCGGACAGGTTCGGCATCCAGTCTGTGCCGGCGAGATGCGCCAGAATGGTGATGTTAAAAGCTGCGTAACGCTCGCCGGCCTTGATCGCGGGCTCCAGACCGGCGGAACCGCCATTGACCAGAAAGTCCAGCGCGCGGGTAATGGCGGCCTCGCCGCCCTGGCGCGGCAGGTCGGCCGGCATCGGTCCGTGTACGGGGCGGCCGATCCCTTCTTTCATCAGCCGGGCCAGCAGCATGCCGGCGTCGGAATAGCCAAGATAGGTTTTCGCGCGGGCATGGGCGTTCAACTTGGCGAATAGCGCGTCATCCAGGCGGCAGGCGCCATAACCGCCCCGAGCGAACCAGACAGCGTCGAAAGCCGGGTCATTGGCGGCATCGAGGAACGCCGCCGCACGTTCCGCATCGCTGCCGGCGAAATGTCCCGCCTCGACAAAGCATTGCTCATGGAAATGCAGTTTTGCGCTCTCGCCAAAGCGGGCGGCCGCAATTTTGGCGGTTTTATCCGCAATATCGCGACTAATGGGTCCGCCCGGGCAGACGAGGGCAATATGTTTGGCGGCGTCAGCCATATAAATAGGTTACGACTTGTTACAGGAATCTCGATACAGCGATCCGGTCATGAGTGAAACAAAAGACTATTTTTTCTGCGGCGTCGGCGGCTCAGGGATGCTGCCGCTGGCGATGATCGTAAAAACGCGCGGCGCCCATGTGGAAGGCTCCGACCGGGCGCTCGATCAGGGGCGCACCGGCGCGAAATTCGCATATCTTGAAAGCCTCGGCGTCAGGCTGCACCGGCAGGATGGGTCGGGCGTCGCCCGTTCCGGGCAAATTCTTGTCGCCTCGGCGGCGGTGGAGAACACGGTGCCGGATGTTGCGGCGGCCAAGGCGCTCGGCGCCGGGCGCATGAGCCGCGCCGAGTTGCTGGCGCAGCTTTTCAATGATTCGCAGCAGCGCATCGGCGTCGCCGGCACCAGCGGCAAGTCTACCACCACGGCGATGATCGGCTGGATACTGCATCATGCCGGTCTCGCCCCGACGGTGATGAACGGTGCGGTGATGAAGAACTTCGTCGCGCCGGAAGCGCTGTTCGCCAGCGCGGTGGTGGGCGAGGGTGCGGCGTTCGTGTCGGAAGTTGATGAAAGCGACGGTTCCATCGCCATGTTTCATCCAACGATCGCGGTGCTGAACAATATCGCGCTCGATCATAAATCCATGGACGAATTACGCGCGCTGTTTGCAGGTTTTATCGGCGAGGCCGATCTCGCCATTCTCAATCTCGACAATGACGAGACCCGGCGGCTCGCGGCGGTGCATGCTGGCGAGAAAGTCACCTATTCGATCGCCGGCGCAGACGCAGATCTGACTGCAACGCATATCGAGCCCGCCCCGTTCGGCGTTTCGTTCGACATTGTCGCGCGCGATGGCGAATGCGCGCGCGTTACGCTCAAAATGCCCGGCCGGCACAATGTTTCGAACGCGCTTGCGGCCGTCGCCGTCGCCGGCGCTTGCGGCGTTTCGCTGGCGGACGCAGCCGCCGCGCTTGGCGAATTCGAAGGCGTCAAGCGGCGGTTGGAATATGCGGGCGAGGCGGGCGGCGTCATCGTCATTGATGATTTCGGGCACAATCCGGACAAGATCACCGCCAGCCTCAAGACGCTGCATGAATCTCCGGGACGTCTGCTCGTCATGTTCCAGCCGCATGGCTTCGGCCCTTTGAAGAAGATGAAAAACGAATTTATCGCGACATTCGCCGACCATCTGGAGGAGGAAGACGTGCTTGTGATGCCGGAGCCGGTTTATTTTGGTGGCACGGTCGATCGTTCCGTTTCGAGCGAGGATATTGTCGAAGGCGTCGTCGTTGCGGGGCGCAAGGCCGAAGCGCTCGCGGATCGCGCGGCGTGCGGCGACCGCCTGTCTGCAATTGCAAAGCCCGGCGACCGTATCGTGGTTATGGGCGCGCGCGACGATACGCTTTCCGTTTTTGCGCATGAATTGCTTGAGCGCCTTGCCTGACGGCGCTGGCGTGGTCGCCTGATTTCAGCTAACGCGGCCTTTCAGTGACTTTTTGAAGGGCCGCAAGCATGTCTGATCTGTCGACCTGGCGAGGCTGTGATGCGCCGCGCCTCGGGCCTCTTGACGGACGCTATGTCCGTATCGAGCCGGCGCGCTTTCCCGAAGATGCCGAGACGCTTTTTTCGGCGCTTTGCGGGCCGGGAGACGGACCGCTTTGGACCTATATTCCGTTCGGGCCGTTTGACGACGCTGCAGCGTTCGGCGAGCGAATGGCCGCCGCCATCGAAAAAGGCGGCTGGACGGCGCACATCATCCGCGCGGCCGGCTCAGGCGCGCCGCTCGGCATGGCGAGTTACATGCGCATCCGGCCCGACGCCGGTTCGGCGGAGATTGGCTGCGTCATATTCTCAAAAAAGCTTCAACGCACGCCCGCGGCGAGCGAAGCCATGTATCTGATGGCGCGTCATCTCTTCGACGATCTCGGCTATCGCCGCTATGAATGGAAATGCGACAACGCCAATGAGGCGTCAAAGCGCGCGGCGCGCCGTTTCGGCTTCGCCTTTGAGGGCGTTTTCCGCCAGGATCTTGTGATCAAGGGCCGCAACCGGGACACGGCCTGGTTCTCCATGCTCGACAGCGAATGGCCGGCCGCGCGCGCCGCGTTTGAAAGCTGGCTTGCGCCGGAAAATTTCGATGCGAACGGCGATCAACGAAGTTCTCTCGAAGAAATACGCGGCAAATTCCTGTAAACCGCCGCAAGAAAAAATGTAAAATAGCCTTTTGTTAAGTAAAGCATCCCGTGCTAGACAGTGAATTCTGCAATTAAAGGGGAGAAATATGCGCAGAATTCCTGTTTTTCTCGCTTTGGTGGTGTTTGGCGTTGCTGTTACGGCCGATCCGGCAGCGGCGCGATCGATAGAAGAGGCCGATCACAAAGCCTTGACGGAGGCGGCCAGCACATGGCGCAACCAGGACGGCTCGACGATGGCGCTAACCTTCACGGCGGATCCGTCCAATCCTGGCGTGTATTTTCTCAGCGGCAGTTACATCAATAATGCAGCCGGCTATGCCTGCCAGGGCACGCCCTATCCTCTGACGGGGCGCTATTACGCGAACACGCTCACCGCGTCATTCAATGTGGTTTGGTCCAACGCCTATGCGGACTGTCAGTCTGTAACCGGGTGGACGGGCTATTTTTCGGCAGGGGCGTCAGCTTGGCAATTTACGACCGATTGGAACCTTGCCTATCAGGATGCGAGCGGAAACATGAAAATCGAATCCGGGTCGGATCGTTTCACGCAAACGAACACCGCTTCCTATCTTTCTCTAAAGACGGTTGACTGAACGGGTGCGCGCGGGCGCATCCATGATATTTGAGGCTTGGTTGAACATGCGCGGCGGAGGCGTATAAGGCGAGGGAAATTTATTCTTCGCCAGGAGCCCTCTCGCTTATGAATATCCACGAATACCAGGCAAAACGCCTCCTTAAAGAATATGGCGCGCCCGTTTCAGAAGGTCGCGCGGTGCTTGCCGCCAACGAAGCAGAGGCTGCTGCGAAGGAGCTTCCCGGGCCGCTTTACGTGGTCAAGGCGCAGATCCATGCCGGCGGGCGCGGCAAGGGCAAGTTCCAGGAAGAACGCGCTGGCGAAGGCGGCGGCGTCCGGCTGGCCAAGTCGCCGGAAGAAGCCGCGAGTTTCGCCAAGCAGATGCTCGGTTCGACCCTCGTCACCAAGCAGACCGGCCCGGCCGGCAAGCAGGTGAACCGCATCTATATCGAGAACGGTTCCGACATCGAGACCGAGTTGTACTTATCGGCGCTGGTTGATCGCGGTATGGGCCGCATCGCATTCATCGCCTCCACCGAAGGCGGCATGAATATCGAGGAAGTCGCCGAGGAAACCCCGGAGAAAATCGTCACAGTTGAAGTTGATCCGGCGACCGGCTGCATGCCGCATCACGCGCGGCGCATCGCGCAAGCCTTGGGCCTAAAAGGCGCGGCGGCGAAGCAATGCGGCAAGCTGATCCCGACGCTCTACAAGGCGTTTGTCGAAAAGGACATGAGCCTTCTGGAAATCAATCCGCTGATCGTCACCAAATCCGGCAACCTTCTGGTGCTCGACGCGAAAGTCGGCTTCGACCCCAACGCGCTGTTCCGTCATGAGAATATTCTCGAGATGCGCGACAGGACCGAAGAAGACCCGATGGAAGTCAAAGCGTCCGAGTTCGACCTGTCTTACGTCAAGCTCGATGGCGATATTGGCTGCATGGTCAATGGCGCAGGTCTCGCCATGTCGACCATGGACATCATCAAGCACTATGGCGCAGAGCCGGCGAACTTTCTCGATGTGGGTGGCGGCGCGACCAAAGAAAAAGTCACCGAAGCGTTCAAGATCATCACTTCCGATCCGGGCGTCAAAGGCATTCTCGTCAATATTTTCGGCGGCATCATGCGCTGCGACGTCATCGCCGAAGGCGTAATCGCGGCGGTGAAGGAAGTCGGCCTCGACGTGCCGCTCGTGGTGCGCCTTGAAGGCACCAATGTGGAGAAGGGCAAGGAGATCCTTTCAACTTCCGGCCTCAAGATCACCCCGGCCGACGACCTTGAAGACGCTGCGCAAAAAGTGGTCGCGGCGGTGAAGGGGTAGGCGCACCGCGTGGCGTTGCGTAGTGATTTCCGGCTTGTTCACCCCATCCGCGTGCGATGGGGTGAATGCGATGCACAAGGGATCGTCTTCAACGTCAATTATTTTCTCTATTTCGACGTGGCGATGACGGAGTGGTTGCGGGCCATCGGCCTCAGCGGCGCGCAGCAGCCGGAATTTTATACCGTGCACGCCGAAGCGGATTTCAAAGCCTCGGCGAAGTTTGACGACATGGTCGATGCGTGCGCGCGTTGCGCGCGGCTCGGGCGCACCTCGATGACGATTGAGGCGGCGTTGTTTCGCGGCGATACGCTTTTGACCGCCGGTCGGCTGGTCTATGTGCATGCGCGCCCGGGCACGCAGAAGAAAACGCCGCTGCTGGAAGATTTCATCGCCCGCGTCAGGGCGTTCGAGCGATCACCGCCGGGACGCGCTTGAGTTTTCGCTGGGTGTGAAAATGGAGAATGCACGTGACTGTCTGCAAGCTGAATATTCTAAAAGCTTTCGATCGGATCGACGATCATTGGTCGCCGCATATCGCCGCAAACGTAAACGGCCAGGACGTGCGGCTTGCGAAGATTCAAGGCGCTTTTGAATGGCATCATCATGATGGTGTTGAAGAAGCGTTTTTCGTTGTCCGCGGCGGTTTCACCATGCGCTTCCGCGATCGTGATGTTGAAATGCGCGAAGGCGATTTCATCGTGGTGCCCGCCGGCGTCGAACATATGCCGGTAGCGGATGAAGAATGCTGGATTATGATGATTGAATACGCCGGCACGCTGAACACCGGCGCGCGCGAGACGGCGCGGACGAAAAAAGATCTGCCGGTCCTTGATGCTGAATGAAAGCCGGTGCGGGGTTGCGTGTTCGGAGGGCTTGAAACGCAAATGGTCAAAAGCGTAGCGTCCTATCGCAGGCTTTTGTTGTCGGTGGACGCCGGTCGCGTGACAGCCTGGCGGCGGTTTTTAAAAACGCGGCGTTTGGCGCGATAGCGTAGAATTGATCGCTCACCGTGACGCAGACGGCCTCGGTTTGCCGCGCATGCCCTATATTTCACGGGTCGCAATAAGGAGAAACCGTATGGCGCAATCTCGCACCGTATCTGGCGCATCGCTCGAGGCCGGCTATGCCGAACACCCCGATCATAAGCTGGTGCTGGAAAAGGCGCGGGGAACCGTTGCCGTGAAGGCGGGCGGACGCGTGATCGCCGTATCGGACGAAGCGCTGGTGCTGCGCGAGGCGAATTATCCGCCGGTCTATTACCTGCCGAAAGAAAGCTTGAAGGCCGGTGATGTCGCCAGAACAGAAACCGCTTCCTGGTGCCCGTTCAAGGGCCGGGCATCTTACTTTTCCATCGCTGGCGTCGCCGACCTCGCCTGGTCCTATGAAGATCCGTTTGTGGAAGTCGGCGACATCGCCGGGCGGCTCGCATTCTACCCGGACAAGGCGACGATCAGGCTGAAAGATTGAGGCGCAGCGAAAAGCTTGAATTGGCTGCGCCTTGAGAGTTGCGGCGGGCCGCTTGCGCCGTTATGACCACGGCGATTTCTCGTTCAAATTTCAAAGTCCACCGGAGCGCCCATGTCTATTCTCATCGACAAGAACACCAAAGTCATTTGTCAGGGGCTGACCGGCAATACGGGCACGTTCCATACTGAACAGGCGATTGCCTATGGCACCAAGATGGTGGGCGGCGTCACGCCGGGCAAAGGCGGTATGGTCTGGGAAGCGGGCGAGGCCGCCAAGGGCGCGACCTTGCCGGTATTCGACACGGTGGCCGAGGCGAGGGAAAAGACCGGCGCCGACGCATCGGTCATTTATGTGCCGCCCCCATTTGCGGCGGATTCGATTCTTGAGGCGATTGCAGCGGAAATACCGCTGGTGATCTGCATCACTGAGGGCATCCCGGTGCTCGACATGGTCAAGGTCAGGCGCGCGCTTGACGGCTCCAAGACCCGGCTCGTCGGACCGAATTGTCCCGGCGTCATCACGCCGGATGAGTGCAAAATCGGCATCATGCCTGGCCATATTCACCGCAAGGGCCATGTGGGCGTGATCTCGCGCTCCGGCACGCTGACCTATGAGGCGGTGCATCAGACGACCATGGCCGGCCTTGGCCAGTCGACTTGCGTCGGTATTGGCGGCGATCCCGTGAAGGGGACCGATTTCATCGAGATCCTCGACATGTTCCTTCACGATGACGAGACCCATTCGATTATCATGATCGGCGAAATTGGCGGCTCGGCGGAGGCGGACGCAGCCAAGTTCCTCGCCAGTCACAAGATCAAGAAGCCGACCGTCGGCTTCATCGCCGGCGTCACGGCGCCGCCGGGACGGCGCATGGGCCATGCCGGCGCGCTGGTTGCCGGTGCGGACGATACGGCGGCGGCGAAAATCGACGCCATGAAGTCGGCCGGCATCGCTGTATCGCCGACACCGGCGGCGATGGGGCGCACGCTTATCGAAATTCTCAAAAAATAAACGGAATTATAGGTAGTAGAGCCTTCCAAATGATTGAATCGCGCGGCAATGGGCGTATCTAGAGGACCGATCGTCAAGCGGTAAGAAGACGGACAGGGTAATGGCCAAGGACGGCGACGCTCCCTCGCAAGCGGCTTCAGTGAAGCCCGAGATGCTTTCAGTTTTATCGGGCGCGAACGCCCGTTACATCGAGGCGCAATATGAGCGCTTTTTGGCCAATCCCGGCTCGGTCAGCGAAGACTGGCGCGCATTCTTCAGGGATAATGCGGATGCCGGCGGCGCGCCTTCGGGCGGCGCGGCAAGCCATGGGCCAAGCTGGGCCCGCCGCGACTGGCCGCCACGCGCAAATGGCGAATTGACCGCCGCGCTTGACGGCGACTGGTCGGCGCTCGAGCCCAAGATCGAAGAAAAAGTCGCGAAGCGGATGCCGGCGGCGAGCGCCGAAGATGTGCGCCAGGCCACCAAGGATTCATTGCGCGCCTTGATGCTGATCCGCGCCTACCGCATTCGCGGCCATCTGATCGCCGATCTCGATCCCCTCGGGCTGCAGCAGCAAACGGTTCACCCCGAACTCGATCCCGTGACACTCGGCTTTTCCGAGAGCGACATGGACCGGCCGATCTTTATCGATCATGTGCTGGGACTGGAGACCGCGACCCTGCGCGAGATCATAGCGATCCTGAAGCGGACCTATTGCGGCACTTTCGCTGTCGAATTCATGCATATTACGGACCCTGAGCAAAAGGCGTGGATGCAGCAGCGCATTGAAGGGGTCGACAAGGACATCACCTTCACAAATGAAGGCAAGCGCGCGATCTTCAACAAGCTTGTCGAGGCGGAAGGCTTCGAGAATTTCCTGCAGAAGAAATATACCGGCACCAAGCGGTTTGGCCTTGACGGTGCGGAAGCGATGGTGCCGGCGCTTGAGCAGATCATCAAACGCGGCGGCGCCCTCGGCGTCAAAGAGATTGTCATCGGCATGCCGCATCGCGGGCGGCTCAATGTGCTCGCGGCGGTGATGGGCAAACCTTATCACCATATTTTCCATGAATTTCACGGCGGCTCAGTGACCCCCGACGAAGTCGGCGGATCGGGCGACGTCAAATACCATCTCGGCGCTTCGTCGGACCGGGTATTTGACGACAACAAGGTGCACTTGTCGCTGACGGCGAACCCATCGCATCTCGAGGCTGTCAATCCGGTGGTGCTCGGCAAGGCGCGCTCCAAACAGGATCGCATCGAACCGCCTGAACTTGACGCGCCGCGCACCCATGTCCTGCCCTTGCTCCTGCATGGCGACGCGGCCTTTGCCGGGCAGGGAATTGTCGCCGAATGTTTCGGTTTTTCGGGGCTGCGCGGTTATCGCGCCGGCGGAACCATTCATTTTATCGTCAACAATCAGATCGGGTTCACCACAAGCCCGCGCTTCGCCCGGTCTTCTCCGTACCCGTCGGATGTGGCGAAAATGGTCGAAGCGCCAATTTTCCACGTCAATGGCGACGATCCGGAAGCGGTTGTCTACGCGGCCAAGGTGGCGACCGAGTTTCGGCAGAAATTCGGCGCCGATGTGGTGATCGATATGTTCTGTTATCGTCGCTTTGGACACAATGAAGGCGATGAGCCGAGCTTTACCCAGCCACGGATGTATAAAAAGATCCGCTCACTGAAGACATCGCGTGAGATTTACGCCAAGCGGCTGGTCGAAGAGACGGTAATCGATGACGCTGAGGCCTCGGGCGCGCTCGAGAAATTCCGCACTTTCCTCGATGAAGAATTTGCGGCGGCGGATGCGTTCAAGCCAAACAAGGCCGATTGGCTGGACGGCCAGTGGTCCGGTTTCGTGCCGCCCGTCGATGATGATCGCCGCGGCGACACCGCCGTGGAGATCGCTAACCTCAAGCGTATTGGCGAGGCGCTCACCAGCTATCCAAAGAGTTTCAATATTCACCGGACGCTGTCGCGGATTCTTGAGCAGAAAAAGAAAATGTTCGATGCCGGCGCCGGGATCGACTGGGCGACCGCGGAGGCGTTGGCGTTCGGCTCGCTCTTGGACGACGGTTTCGGCGTGCGCCTTTCCGGCCAGGACTCGCGGCGCGGCACTTTTTCGCAGCGACATGCGGTGTTCATTGATCAGGAAACGGAAAAAACTCATACGCCGCTGCGGCATTTGAAAGACGCGCAAGCGACATTTGAGGTGCATGATTCCAACCTGTCGGAATTCGCCGTGATGGGGTTTGAATACGGCTATTCGCTGGCCAATCCGAAATTCCTCGTCTTGTGGGAAGGTCAGTTCGGCGATTTCGCCAATGGCGCGCAGGTGATCATCGATCAGTTCATCTCATCCGGCGAGCGCAAATGGCTGCGTATGTGCGGGCTCGTCTTGTTGCTGCCGCATGGCTATGAAGGGCAGGGGCCGGAGCACTCGTCTGCACGCTTGGAGCGGTTCCTGCAGCTTTGCGCGCAAGACAACATGCAGGTTGCGAATTGCACCACGCCGGCGAATTATTTCCATATTTTGCGGCGGCAGATGCGGCGCAATTTCCGCAAACCGCTGGTGCTGATGACGCCAAAGTCGCTTTTGCGTCACAAGAAATGCGTCTCAACGCTGGAGGAAATGGGTCCGGGCTCGTCCTTCCACCGTGTCTTATGGGACGACGCAGAGGCGCAGCCAGGATCAACCGTGAAACTCGTCGCCGACGCCAAGATTAAACGCGTTGTGATGTGCTCCGGCAAGGTTTATTACGACCTGCTGGAAGAACGCGAAAAGCGCGGCGTAGACAATGTTTATCTCCTGCGTATCGAGCAGTTTTATCCGTTCCCGGCGCATTCGCTGATCAATGAGTTGCAGCGCTTCCGGAATGCGGAAATGATCTGGTGTCAGGAAGAGCCGAAAAATATGGGCGCCTGGTTCTTTATGGAGCCGAATATTGAATGGACGCTCGACCAGATCGACGCCAAGCATAAACGTGCGCGCTATGTCGGCCGACATGCCTCCGCCTCCACCGCCACCGGTTTGATGAGCAAGCACAAACAGGAACTTGATGAATTTCTGGGTGAAGCGCTGACGGTCTGACCGCCGCGTTTTCTCTGTTGGAGAATTTGGACTTATGACGACCGAAATCCGCGTTCCGACTCTTGGCGAGTCCGTGACAGAAGCCACCATTGCCCGCTGGATCAAAAATGAAGGCGACGCGGTGAGCGCCGATGAACCGCTGGTGGAGCTTGAAACCGACAAGGTGTCGGTCGAAGTGCCGGCCCCTGCGGCGGGCGTGCTGTCGAGCATTACCGCCAAAGAAGGCGATACGGTTGAAGTGAACGCGCTCCTCGGCGCGATCGAGGCTGGCGGCGCGCCGGCAAAGACGGCGGAAAAACCCGCGGCGGCGGCAACGTCGGCATCGGCGGATGGCGAGGAGATCGAGCTCAGGGTGCCGGCGTCCGGCGAATCCGTCACCGAGGCCGATATTGGCGAGTGGCTGAAAAAGGAAGGCGACCCGGTCGCGCTCGACGAGCCGGTGGTCAGCCTGGAAACCGACAAGGCGGCCATGGACGTGCCGTCGCCGGCCAGCGGCGTGTTGAAGGAAATCAAGGTCAAGGAAGGCGAGACGGTTGAGGTGGGCGCGCTGCTCGCGATTATTTCCGCCGGCGCCGCCGCGGCCAAATCAAATGACGCGCCTGCGGCGAGCGCCCCGGAAGCGCCGGCCGCGGCTGGCGCACAGGCTGATACGCTGTCGCCCGCGCCGCGCCGCGTCGTGGCCGAACGCGGCCTTGACGCATCCGCCATTCAGGGCACCGGCAAGGATGGGCGCATCACCAAGGCTGATGCGCTCGCCGCTGAAGCGCGTCCGGTGCAAGCCAAAGCGCCGACAGCGCCGCGGGAGCTCGGTCCGCGTGAGGAGCGGGTGAAGATGTCCCGTTTGCGTCAGACCATCGCCCGCCGCCTGAAAGAGGCGCAAGACACCGCGGCGATGCTGACCACTTTCAATGATGTCGACATGACGGCGGTGATGGATTCCCGCCGTCAGTACAAGGATCTGTTTGAGAAAAAGCATGGCGTCAAGCTTGGTTTCATGTCGTTCTTCGTCAAGGCTTGCGTTCATGCGCTGAAAGAAGTGCCGGACGTCAATGCCGAGATCGACGGTACGGATATCGTTTACAAGAACCATTACGACATTGGCGTTGCTGTCGGCAGCGACAAGGGGCTTGTGGTGCCGGTCGTTCGCGACGCCGATCTGAAATCCATGGCGGAGATTGAGCTGGAGATCGCAGAGCTTGGCCGTCGCGCGCGTTCGGGCCAATTGACGCTTGAGGATATGCAGGGCGGCACCTTCACTATTTCCAATGGCGGCATTTACGGATCGCTCCTGTCGACGCCGATCCTCAATCAGCCGCAATCGGGCATTCTCGGCATGCACCGCATTGAAGAGCGTCCGATCGCCCGTAATGGCGAGGTGGTCATCCGTCCGATGATGTATCTGGCGATGTCCTATGATCACCGCATTGTCGACGGCAAAGGCGCGGTTACCTTCCTCGTGCGCGTGAAGGAAAACCTCGAAGACCCGCAGCGGTTATTGCTTGATCTGTAAGGCGTGCGTTCAGCGCGCGGATCGTGTTAAGCTCCCCTCCCTGACCAATCAAGGAGGGGCCAAATGCTTCGTGGAATAGCCGCCATTGTCGCCGGGGTGATCGCCGGCATTGTCGTGATCATGCTGGTTGAAAGCGCGGGGCACCTGATCTTCCCGCCGCCTGAAGGTGTCGATCTCAAAGACCCTGAGGCCTTGCAGTCGGTCATGAACGAGATTCCGCTCGGTGCGAAGCTCGCTGTGCTGATCGCATGGGGGCTTGGCGTCGCCGCCGGCGCAATAGTTGCCCGTCTCATCGCCAATCGCGGCGTCTTTCCCGCCATGGCGGTGGCTGCGGTGCTGTTTGCCGGCGCGGCGTATACGATGACGGTCATTCCGCACCCCGCCTGGATGATCGTCGGGGCGGTGGCGGCGACCCTGGCAGGCGCTTTCCTGGCGATCATGGCGACGCCGTCAAAAGGCGCCAGCGCGTCCAGTTGACCTTCACGGCGGCGCGAGTAAGGTCGCGCCAACTCGCAAGACGCTAATAGACCGGCGCCGGACGCGCCGGTCGATTTTTTGGCGCGGCGCGATATCCTGCATTGAGCATTCAAGGAGCATTCATGGCCGACCAATTTGACGTTGTGATTATCGGCGCTGGGCCTGGCGGGTATAACGCGGCGATCCGCGCCGGCCAGTTGGGGCTGAAGACGGCGATCATCGAAAAGCGCGAGTCCAAAAAGCTTGGCGGCACCTGCCTCAATGTCGGCTGCATCCCTTCAAAAGCATTGCTCCACGCCTCGCAACTTTACGAGATCGCCGATAAGGATTTCGAAAGCCTCGGCATCAAGACAGGCGGGCTTTCGCTCAACCTCAAGCAGATGCTGAAACAGAAAGACGACGCCGTCGAGGGGCTGACAAAGGGCGTCGAGTTTCTGATGAAAAAGAACAAGGTCGAGGTCTTTCTTGGAGCGGGCGAAATCCTGTCCGCCAATCGCGTGCTGGTCAGCGGCGCGGATGGCGACAAGGAACTCGAGACGAAAAACATCGTTATCGCCACCGGTTCGGAGGTTACGCCTTTGCCTGGCGTCGATATCGACGAAAAGCAGATCGTTTCGTCCACCGGCGCGCTCGGTTTTGACAAGGTTCCGGCGCATCTCGTGGTTATTGGCGGCGGCGTCATCGGGCTGGAGCTCGGTTCGGTCTGGCGGCGTCTCGGCGCCAAAGTGACCGTAGTCGAGTTTCTTGATCGCATCCTGCCGACCATGGATGGCGAAGTTTCAAAGCAGTTCCAGCGCATTTTGAAAAAACAGGGCGTCGATTTCATGCTCTCATCGAAAGTGACGGGCGCGAAGAAAACCAAAGACGGCGTTTCGTTAAGCGTTGAGCCCGCCGCCGGGGGCGAGCCCAAGAGCATCGCCTGCGACGCCGTGCTTGTCGCCATCGGACGGCGTCCGCATGCGGAAGGGCTGGGGCTTGAGACGGTTGGCGTCAAAGCCGACAAGCGCGGTTTCATCGAAACCGATCATTTCAAAACAAGCGTTCCGGGCATTTGGGCGATTGGCGATTGCATTACCGGGCCGATGCTCGCCCACAAGGCTGAGGATGACGGCACGGCATGCATTGAGCTGATCGCCGGCAAGGCGGGGCATGTCAATTACGATACGGTGCCGAATGTCGTTTACACTTATCCGGAAGTCGCCTCCGTCGGCAAAACGGAAGAGCAGCTCAAAGAGGCGGGCGTTGAATACAAAACGGGCAAGTTTCCGTTCATGGCGAATTCCCGCGCTAAAACAAATCATGAGACGGACGGTTTCGTGAAGGTGCTGGCGGATGCGAAGACCGACCGCGTGCTGGGCGTGCATATTGTCGGCGTCGAGGCTGGCGAACTGATCGCCGAAGCGGTCAGCGTCATGGAGTTTGGCGGCGCGTCGGAAGACATCGCGCGAACCTGCCATGCCCATCCGACGCGCTCCGAAGCGGTTCGTCAGGCGGCGATGGGCGTCGAAGGCTGGACCATGCAGGCCTAGCGTGCCGGCGATGACGAAGCCGGTTTCGATCCGCCCGATTGAAGAGCGGGATGTTGAGCAATTACTCGATTTGATGCGCGCGCTCGCAGACAATCAGGGTGAGCGGGAATATCTGACAGTGACGGCGGCGCAATTGCGCGAATCCGGTTTTGGCGCGCATCCGCAATGGCGCGGACTCTTTGTCGAGGTCGATGGCGAAATCGCCGGATATGCAACCTACACCCAGGACTTTCACCTCTGGAGCGGCGCCCCGCGCATGACGCTGGATGATTTGTTCGTGCAGCCAAGATTTCGCAGTCACGGCCTTGGCGAAAAGCTCATGCGGGCGGTGTTCGATCAAGCGACAAAGGCCGGCGCCTATGTGAGTTGGACGGTGCAGACGGGTAATCATCGCGCGATCGCTTTTTATGAGCGCCTTGGCGCGAGCGTTCATGCAATCGGAAAATGCGGCTGGCGATCAGGTCAATAAACTTCGCGCGCAACCGGGCGCGCCTGGACAGGGGTGACGCGATTTGGACATTCAGTTTCACGATTTCGTCGGGTTCGCTGGCGTCGCGCTGATTGTCGGCACCTATTTTCTATCGCAAGTAGGCAAGATGGAAGTGACGCGGCCTGCCTATCCGGCGCTTAACGGGGCCGGCGCGTTGCTCATCCTGTTTTCGCTCACCCACACTTTCAACGCCGCGTCCTTCGTCATCGAATTATTCTGGCTGGCGATATCGGCGATCGGTCTCGTCCGCGCCTTGAGGCGGCGCATGAAATAACTCCAAGGCCGGGACGAAACGAGAACGTTGGCTCCGCAAGCAGCGCGCAAACAGAGCCGCCTCTTGTCAAATGCGCGAGCGGCGCCCGGTCTCGGCCTAAACGTCTGGATTTCAGGCGTCTTTTGAGCATAAAGTGCGCGTTAATCCGCCGCCCAGGGGCTATGGGTGGCGAGACGATAATCTAATCGGGCGCCCGGTCGGTGGGGCCTGCGCCCAAGGGAGTGTTTATGAGCGAGACGAGCGTAGCGCAGCCGGGCGGCGTGCGTGATACAGGGTTTTTCGGCCATCCGCGCGGACTGGCGATCCTGTTCCTGACCGAGATGTGGGAGCGGTTTTCCTATTATGGCATGCGCGGGCTGTTGATCCTCTATCTGACGCAGCATTTCCTGTTTTCCGATGAACGCTCCGCGCTGATGTATGGCGCTTATACGGCGCTCGTTTACGTCATGACGATTATCGGGGGCTCGCTCGCCGACCGCTATCTCGGCCAGCGCAAGGCGGTCACCTTCGGCGCCATCCTTCTTGTGCTCGGCCATTTCGGCATGGCGTTCGAGGGCGAGGGTTCGAAGGAAATCCTCACCTATCAGGGGCAGGAATATGAGATCACGCTCGATGGCCGCGGAGATGTCGGCCAGTTGATCGTCTCCGAGTCCGGCCAATCGGCGATTTCGTTCAGTGAGGGCGGCAAGGATATGGTGATCGCCGATCCGCAAGCGGTCGGTCTGCCGGAAAGTATTCCGGTCGCTGATTATGAAACGCGGGTGGAGCAGGAACAGCTTTACGTCAATATTCTCTATCTGTCGCTCGCGCTGATCATCGCCGGCGTTGGTTATTTGAAAGCGAATATCTCAACCATTGTCGGCGCGCTTTATCGGCTCGAAGACAAGCGGCGCGATTCCGGGTTCACGATTTTCTATATGGGGATCAATCTCGGATCCTTCCTCGCTTCGATTTTCTGCGGTTATCTCGGTATCGCTTATGGCTGGAAATACGGTTTCGGCCTTGCCGGCATCGGCATGTTCCTTGGCCTTCTCGTTTTCATTTTCGGACAGAAATGGCTGGAAGGCCGCGCTGAGCCGCCCAATCCTGAAAAGCTGAAAGAAAAAGTCTTCGGCCCGGTCAATATAGAGGCCGCTTGCTATCTGATCGGCATTGGCATCATCGCCGTTTCGATGCTGCTGGTGATGAACGCCCATATCATTCCCGACTGGTTCGTCGGCTCGTTGGGCATCGCCGTGTTGATTGGCTTGGTTTCCTATACGGTGATCAAGTTGCGCGGCGAGGAGCGCGACCGCATGTTTGCGGCGCTCTACTTCATCCTGGCGCAGATACCGTTCTGGGCGCTGTTCGAGCAGGCCGGCTCGTCCCTGAACCTCTTTACGAACCGTCTTGTCGATAAGACGGTGTTCGGATGGGAAGTCTATGCGCCGATTTTCCAGTCGCTGAATGCCGGCTTTATTTTCATTTTTGCACCGCTGATCGCCTGGATGTGGGTGGCGCTCGCCAAACGCAATCGCGAGCCGTCGACGCCTGTGAAATTCGCTATCGGCGTGTTCGGCGTCGGCCTTGGCTTCCTCGCCCTGGTAGGCGGCATGAAAGCGTCTGGCGCCACTGGCATGACCGCGGTCGGATTCATTTTCCTGATCTACTGGATGCATACGATGGCGGAACTGTTGGTCTCGCCGGTCGGTCTGTCGGCGGTGACCAAAATGGCGCCGGCGCGCGTCGTCGGCCTCGCTATGGGTTCGTGGTTTCTCTATTCGGGCTTGTCGAACTATCTTGCGGGCGTCATCGCGCGCGGTACGGGCGCCGAGACCATTGGCGGTCAGATCACCGATGTTGCTGCGGCAAAGGCGACCTACGCGACGGTCTATACGAATGTCGCTTATGTCGGAATGGCGATCGGCGTCTTCATGTTGCTGATTTCGCCGTTGATCAAACGCCTGATGCATCTTGAAACCCTGAAGGGCGATCCGGCGCACCATCTCGCTGGTGAAGCGGAGCTTGGCCAACCAGGCGCTGGCGGCATCCACCCGCCCGAAAAAGGCCAGCCGGCTGAATAGGCTGGCGCTTTGTGAAGCGAACACGCCCGGCGGCGCCAACCGCCGGGCGTTTTTTGTGCTAGTCTCGGCGCCCGGAGTGAGGTGATCAGCAAATGGCCAACCGGCTTTCGAAAATCGTCACCCGCGGCGGCGACAAGGGGGAGACCTCTCTTGCCGACGGCGCCCGTCTGCCCAAGGATGATCCGCGCGTCGCGCTGTTGGGCGATGTTGATGAACTCAATAGCTGGATCGGCGTTGTCGCCGCGCATGTGACGCATGAGGCGTTGGGAAAATTGCTGCAAGACGTTCAGCATGATTTGTTTGATCTCGGCGGGGCGCTGTCTTTTCCTGGTGCGCCGCTTTTGTCCGAACGCCATGTTTCACGGCTTGATGCGGCGGCAGGCGCGCTGAATGCAGAATTACCGCCGTTGAAGGAGTTTATTTTGCCGGGCGGCGCGCCGGCGCTCGCTTTCGCTCATGTGGCGCGCACCGTGTGCCGGCGGGTTGAGCGGGCGATGGCCGCGTTTTATCGAACTGCGCCGGAAGCGGCTCATGCGCTTTCCTATCTTAATCGCTTGTCGGACGTCCTTTTCATTGCCGCGCGTATTGAGGCGAAGCACAAGGGCGTTGAGGAAATCTACTGGCGGAAAGAAAACGCTCTTTCTACGGAGGGTTAGTTTCCAAGCGGCCGCAGGCGGATGTCGGGTCCGTCCTGGGTGATGTTTATCGCCGCATCGACGTTAAAAATCTCGTGCAGCAATGACGGCGTCAACACGTCTTTCGGTGTGCCGTCGGCGGCGACATGGCCCCCGCCAAGCATGACCAAACGGGTGCAATAGCGCGCTGCGAGCGACAGATCGTGCAAGGCGGCGATGACGGCGCGTCCTTCATCCGTTTTCGCGCGCAACAGCGCCATCACGCTTAGCTGGTGCGCCGGGTCGAGCGCGGCGATTGGTTCATCGGCCAGCAAAAGCGGCGTTTCGCCGGCAAGCGCTCTCGCGAGATGCACGCGGGCGAGCTCGCCGCCGGACAGATCGGCTGCCGGACGGTCGGCGAATTGCGCGGCGCCGGCCTCATCCATGGCCCGGTCAATCGCGGCCGCATCTCGCGGGGCCTCGCCAAGCGGGGCGCCGAAAGAGAACCGCCCAAGCGCAACGATTTCTCGGGCGGTCACCGACCAGAATACCGGACGGGCTTGCGGCAGGTAGGCAATGCGCCGCGCGCGTTCCGGCGCCGTCAAACTGCGTAATGGCGCGCCAGCGCTTAAGCAGGCGCCGGCACTGGCCGGCAGCAGCCCGGCGGCGGTCTTTAACAAGGTCGATTTGCCGGCGCCATTCGGTCCGATCAGGCCGACAAATTCGCCTCTATTGATGTCGAGGGACGCATTGGAGATGACGCGCCGTGCGCCAAGCCAAACGCTCACCTCTTGCAAAGACAGGAGCGCGCTCATGATGCAATCCGTTTCGTCGTCGCCGCGACCCAGACAAATCCCGGCGCGCCGATTAGCGCCGCCGCGACGCCGAGTTTCAATTCCTGATCGAACGGCAATAGGCGGATGGCGATGTCGGCGATCGCCAGCGCTGCTCCGCCGAGAAGCGCGCTCGGCAACAAGATGCGCGCCGGGTCATGGCCGGCGAATGCGCGCGCCAGATGCGGCGCGACAATGCCGATAAAGCCGATGGCGCCGGCGATCGAAACGCTGGCGCCGACAAGCACCGCCGCGCCGGCGATTACCATCGCCCGCGTTCGCGCCAGATCGGCGCCGATGCTGGCCGCGGTTTCCTCGCCAAGGGTCAGCGCCCGCAAGCCGGGCGCGGCGGCGATGATGAAGAGGGCGCCGCAAAGAGCGAATGGCGCGGCAAGCGCGAGATCGCGAAAGCTGCGATTGGCGACCGTGCCGAACAGCCAGTTGACGAGGTCGGAAAGCGCAAACGGGTTCGGCGCGAGATTCATGGCGAGCGAGATGAGCGCGCCGCAAAAGGACGACAGCCCGACGCCGATCAGGATAAGACGCGCCGTCGATACGCGCCCGGCCCCAAGCAGGTAAAGCAGCGCCGTCGCCATCAGTGCAAAGAAGATGGCGGCGATCGGCGTCGCCCAGAAAGCGATAGCGGCGATGTTGAAATAAATCACGATGATCGCCCCCAGGGCCGAGGCGGCGGAAACGCCAAGCACGCCTGGATCGGCGAGCGGATTGCGCAACAGGCCTTGCAATCCTGCGCCGGCAAGCCCCAGACAAGCGCCCGCCACCCATGCCGCCAGCACGCGGGGCAGGCGGATTTCCCGAATGATGGCGGATGTCGCGCCTTGATCCGAAACGAGCGCCGCGAGCGCCTCTTGCGCACTGAACTGCGCCGGACCAATGAAAAGCGCGCTTGCGATCGCGGTCACAGATATAGCGAGGAGCATGCTCGCCAACGCAAAAGGTGAAATCGGCGTTTTCATTTCACAGCAGCGGCCTTGTCCGCGATGGTCTCTGCCGCGTCGATAGCGAACCATCCAGCGCAAGAGATGAGATCAGGCGTTAGAAAAACACTCGGTGTTTCTTCAAGTTGCTTTTGGAGCGCCGGATGGCGCGCCGCCGACCAATGATTGATGTCGTCATCGCGGGAAATGAAAAAACCGGCGACAATCAGTTGCGGCGGGTCCAGCAGCAAGGCCTCCGCCGGCAGCGCAGGCCAGTAAGCATGGCCGTTTGCGGATGTAATGTTCACGACGCCGGCTTCGCTGAGGATGGCGTCGATCATCGTGCGCGCGCCGGCGGTGACGCCGCCCGGCGTGACATAAAGCGCGCGAATATTGCTCGGCGCCGCCGCGCGCAGCGCCGCGAGGCGGGCATCAAACGCATCGATCAGCGCTTCGCCGCGCTCGATTTGTTGGAGCGCGGCGGCGACAAGGCGAACATTGTCCCTGACGCCGCGGAAATCTTCCGGATAGCCGAGCGATACGACCTCAGCGCCAAAGCGGGCGAAGGCGGCATTCGCGTTCGGGCCGCCGCCCCATTGCCGGATGACGAGATCCGGCGCCAGCGCAAGCGCTTCTTCCGCTGTCGGGCGTATACGTTTATGGGCCTTGGCTCGTGCGCGCATATATGAATAGTCTTTGTCGGCGCCGCGCGAGACGGCGCGGATCTGATCCGGATCGGCAAGCATCAGCACATATTGATCCGAACAATAATCGAGCGAAACGACGCTCGGCTTGGCGGCGGCGCCGGCGACGCTCATGAACGCCGCCGCAAGGAGAATGACCGCGTGCTTCAAAGCCGCACCCGAACGCCGCCAAAGGCGGACGCTCCCGGCTCGCCAAATCCTGACACATCCTGATAGTCCGTATTCGTTAGATTTTCGATACGGCCGTAAATCTCAAGTCTTTCCGTTAGCGCATAAGCGGCGCGCATGTCGGCGCGGATGAAACCGTTATTCGGCGCCGGAACGTCGTTTTCGCGGCTATTGAAGGTGAGGCTTGTCGACACTGACAATTGGCCGGTCGGCGCGAGCGAGATAATCGCCGTCCCGCTATGTTTGGGTTGGCGTAATTGTTGAAAACGCGTCTCGCGATCGATAGCGTCGACATGGCTGTAGGCAAGGTTCACCGATAATCGCTCGCCAAAATGCAGCTCGCTTTCCAGCTCGACGCCGCGTGCGCGTGTCCGGTCGATATTGAAAAAACCGCTGCCGGCAAAGTCAAAATCGATCTGGTCCTTGACGCGTGTCTGGAAAATGGAGGCGCGAAGGATCGCCGAGAATTCCGAGCCGCTATGCGAAAAGCGCTTTTCACCGCCGATGTCGAAGCCGTTCGCCCGTTCGGGGCGAAGGTCCGGATTTGGAATTACGCCGAACTGATCGAGATTGAGTTCGAACAGTGTCGGTGCGCGAAATCCCTGTCCCCAGCTTGCACGCAACACCCAGCCGCCGGGCGCGGCCCATGCGGCGGCGGCGCGCGCGGTGGTTGCGCCATCGAAATTCGAAAATTCGTCGCGGCGCACGCCGGCGGAAAGCGTCAGCCCGGCGAGCGGCTTAATCTCCGCCAAGACGAAGATCGCGCCGGCTTTCGCGCTTTCATCAATGCCGGAGACGAAAACGGTGCTGCGTTCCGCGTCGGCGCCGGCGATGAGCCGCGCATTCGCAGTGAGGTTGATCGCGCCGATATAATCCGCAGACAGCCGGTTGCCTTCGGCGGAAAATGTCTCGACCCCTAAATCCCGGTTCGTCCGGTCAATGGCGTTGTAGGAAATGGTGAGCGCGCCGGAAAAACGGTCATGGTCATGGAGCATCCGGCCAGCGACGGCGTGGTCATTCGTTTTTTCCGTTTCGTCGGTGTCGGCGAGCGAAAAGAACGGCGGAGGAAAGCCGTCGATTTCCGCATGGGAGTCGCTGTAGCGGGCGATAAGCTCCGCTTTCCAATGGTTATTGAGCGCAAACCCGCCGGTGAGCGATCCGGCAATTGTCCGAAAGGCGTCCGCCTCCGCGCCGGACGCGGCTCGCGAAATTCCGTCCGTGCGCGCACCGGACACGGTGAAGCGGGCATAGGCGCGCTCCCGCCCGAGCGTCGCTGAGGCGCCGCCTCGAACGGTACCGCGCGCGCCGCCTTCTAGATAGGCGCGGGTTCCCGGCGCGTTCCTTTTGGTCGTGATGGCGATTACGCCGCCGATGGCGTCTGCCCCGTAAAGCAGGCTTTGCGGGCCGCGCAGGATTTCGATACGGGCGATGTCGGCGACGCCGAGATTGGCGAAATTGAAGCCGCCCTGCGGCGCCGACGGATCATTGACGACGATCCCGTCGATAACAATCAGCGACTGACCGCTAGAAGCGCCGCGAATGCGTGCGCTCGCGACGCCGCCGAATGACCCGTTGCGGGCGATCGTTACGCCGACAGCGTCGCGCAAGGCGTCAGCCGCAAAGGCGTATTGCCGGGTTTCGATATCGGCGGCGAGAATTACGGATACGGACGAGCCGACTTCTTCCCAGTAATTGGGCAGGCGCGTCGCCGACACGACAAGCGTGTCGTCCAATTCTGCGGAAGGTGATTGTGCGGCGGCCGTTGCGGCCATGGCGGCGGTAAAGCCAGTTGCGATACAAACGCCGAGACGCCCGTTTCGGTGCTGTCGGAAAATGGATAGGCAAGTTGGTTGCATCATTGACGACTCCTTTGTTTCTAGGATGTCGTCATGACGGATCACCGCTCGCCCTGGCTGATCCCGGCCATGCGAGAGACGACGTCGACGGCAGGTCTCCTGGCTCAGCGGATGATCAGCACTTCGCCGCCTTCCCGGATCAATCCAGTGGCGTTTTGGCGAAGGGCCTGACCGCTTACAGTTGCGGGCACAGCCGCGGATTCGCACCGCGTTCCCTATTCTCCCTCCGTTAAGAGGGCACCGTCTGATGTCTTGATATACGACGCCCCGGGCGGCGCCAAGCCAGCCCGGGGCAGGATGCCGGATTTATTCTGTGGCGGCGGCTTCTTTCGAAACTTCAACCATTGGAATGTCGTAAAGGCCGAAATATTCGACAATCGATGCGACGCCGACCGCGGCGAGCACAAGAATGATCAGCCAGAGGATTGCTTTCATTTGGATACCCCACATTGTCAATCAATTTCCCCGGCGGCACACTAACCGACTGTATTTCATAATACCACAGGAAACATGAGATGCGCGACTTCGCGCCGCTGCATCTGGTGCGCATAAACCACGAATAGCGCGCCTGAATGCGCCAGCTGGTTGAGGTTCAGTCAATTAACCGCGGATATTGCGTGTGCGAAATAAATTGTGAAATCAGTCGCCAAAGCTGCCCGCCGGCCCGGGAAATACTACCGGCGTTTGCGCGCCGTCTTTCGAAATTGCCGATACGCCGAAGAAAAAATTGTCGATAACAATATTTTCGAGCGTGAATTCATCGACATCCCCGACATCAATGCTGTTCGTCCATTGCGGCGCATCGGTGCGGCGCCAGTGCACCCGATAGCCGGCGAGATTTTTCGATGCGCGGCCGGCGGGGCGGGACCATTTCAATGTGGTGGAAGGCGAGACGGCGCCGGAGATTTCCACGTCAGCGGGAATTGGCGGCGCGGCTGCGATGCCCGCAAGGGTGACCACATTCAAGGCGGTGAGTTTGCGTGCATAATCGAAATCCACGCCTTCCACGATATCGCCATAACGTATGCCGTCCTCCACGCGCAGATCCTGGTGCTGGCGCGCATAATGTTCATGGGTTTCCATGATGCGCACGCCCGGAAAGCCGGCTTCGTTGAACGGGCGATGGTGGCCGCCGCGCGCGAATCGGTCGAGCCGATAGATCATCAGCACGTCGAGATTGGGAATATAGGCGTCCGCCAGCCGATCGATGTAACGGGCGAGATTGCGCGAGGGCGAATCGACTTCGCCGCCGGTGAACCGGCGAATTCTTGCTTCCTCCGGCGTTTCGGTTGCGCGCGTGCCTTCCGAAAAGACGCGCGCCGTCGAGTTTTCAATAACGCCGTCTATGCCGGCGATATTGCCGATCATGTCGTTATTGAGGACCGCCTTGATCCGCCAACCCTGTTCGATGGCGTGGGCGGCGACGATCTTGCCGCCGAACAAGCCCTGCTCCTCGCCGGAGAGGCCCGAATAGACAATCGTGCCGGCGAATTTTTCCTTCGACAAAACCCGCGCCGCTTCAATCACGCCGGCCATGCCTGATGCATTGTCATTGGCGCCCGGACTGTCCGATATCGCATCAAGAGGGTCGGAAACGCGCGAATCGATATCCCCGCTCATCATAACGATCCTGTCAGGATCGAGCTGGCCGCGCTGGACCGCGATGACGCTGACCACCTCCGTTCGCTCCGGGATGCGCGGTTCGCCTTCGACGAAATCACTGACATAGAAGACGTCGAGACATCCCCCGCAATCATCGGAAATACGGTCGAATTCGGCTTTGATCCAGCGCCGCGCGGCGCCGATGCCGCGTGTGTCGGAGCTGGTCTCCGACAGCGTATGGCGCGTGCCGAAGCCAGCCAGCGTTATGATATCTCGTTCTATGCGCTCGGCCGAAACCGCGCCTTCAAGACGGTGCATGCGCGAATCATGGGGGGCGGGACTTTGCGCCGCGACCGCGCCGGCGGCCCAAGCGGAGATGAGCAGGGTGGGGACGAAAACACGCATTTTATTCGGCCTTTTCATTAATTGTCGTAAAACCGCCAAAAAGTGTTGCTCTACCGCAACCTTGGCGCGTGACTACATGCAAGACTTGCCGAGGCAGATGCGTTGATGCAACATCGTTAATGGGATATTAATTGATTTGATGAAATTCGGCGGTAGAAGGCTGTATTTCGGACCGCCGAACCGCTACCGAGAGCGAGGATTTTAGCGCGCAACCGCAAGTCCTCAGGGTTTGGGGTCGGATCACCTAGGAGGGGAAGATGAAAATTAAGACAGTTTTGTTGGCAGCGGCGGCGACGGCGGCGATGGCCCCCGCGGCGCATGCTTATGAGGGACTTTACGGCGCCATCGGCGCGGGTCTCAACTATCTGGGATACGAAAACGACGTCAGCAATGACAGCTCAAGTTCGCCCGGCCCGCTCGTATTTGACAGCTCCGCGGATTACAGTAACGGCATCGGCGTTTATGCGGCGCTCGGCTATGACTGGGGCAATAATTGGCGCACCGAGGCCGAGTTCGGTTACCGCAACAATGATATCGATCAGATCGATCCGGACGGGCCGGGATTTTCCGGCTGGCCGACCGGCACGATCAACGGCGACACTAAAACCTATTCGATCATGGGCAATCTGATCTATGATTTCCGCAACGATTCTGCGTTTACGCCATATCTCGGCGTTGGCGCTGGTCTCGGCGTGGTCGATGCGGATATCGTCGGCTCGAATGCGGCTGGCGCGCCGACGGCGCCGCTGACCATCGCTTATGGCGGCTCAAAAGCAGCGCTCGCCTATCAAGGCATCGCCGGTATCGCGGTTGAGCTTTCGGAAGGCCTCTCGCTGGATCTTTCCTATCGCTATTTCGAAACCCTAAAGGAAGAGTTGTCTGGGGCCGTCAACGGTTCGGCGGCGAGTCTGGATGTCGGCAACGCGTCGCACAGCGCCTTTGCGGGGCTGCGCTGGAATTTCGGCGCTTCCGCGCCGGCGCCGGTCGCGCCGCAATTCAAGGATTGCTGGGACGGTTCGAGCGTGCCGGTTACGGCCGAATGTCCGCCGCAGGTGATTGATCAGACGGCGGCTGATCTCGATCCGGTGAATTTCACCGTCTATTTCGATTATGACAAGTCGAACCTGACCACGCAGGCGTCGGATCTTATCCGCGAAGCGGCGGCGCGCGCGCTTGAAAACGACATCGATATGGTCGTCGTTGCGGGCAACACCGACACGTCGGGCGGCTCGGCCTATAACCAGGCTCTGTCCGAGCGGCGCGCCCGCGCGGTGCATGATGGGCTCATCGCCAATGGCGTGCCGACGGACCGCATTCGGCTCGAGGCCTATGGCGAAACCAACCTCGCCAAGCCGACGGCGGACGGCGTGCGCGAACCGCTGAACCGTCGCGCCGATGTGGTGATTTCGTTTCAGTAAGGAACGGCTGAAACAATAAGCGTTATGGAGACCGGCGCGGCTATGCTGCGCCGGTTTTTTCATGTGTTGGGGTTCTCGCCGGCGGCGCGGGAGGTCAGTCTGCGGCGGCAGGACCGGCGGGCGCATACATCCTTTTGAACGCCGCAACGGCTTGATCGACTTGCGCGTCAATCGCCGCATCAAGATCCGCCGGCGTCTCGCCCATCAACATGCAGGTATGCAAGGGCTCGGTCAGCAACGCGCCCAATCGCCAGATCGCCTGTTCGGGATT
The DNA here is from genome assembly GCA_947259375.1 of uncultured Parvularculaceae bacterium. GTDB lineage: Bacteria > Pseudomonadota > Alphaproteobacteria > Caulobacterales > Parvularculaceae > Hyphococcus. The sequence continues at coordinate 142,452 of CAMYLZ010000027.1, forward strand.
GTCGATCGAAAAAGCGCCCCGCGCGGCGAGACGGGCGAGTATCGGCGCGCACATTTTCGCCATGGAGTAAGGCCCGTGCTCCAGATAGGCCTGCCCGATCGCCGGCGTGCGCGCGGCCTCGAAAGCAGCGATCCGGCGCAAGGCTAATGCATCCGGCTCCAGGATGCCGCGCAGAAACTGCGCCGCCAGTTTGCGGATCACCTCATCCGGCGGCAGGCTGGCTTCGATGTCGTCGACATTGACGGGCAGCAGATTTTTGCAAGTCTCCGTAATGGTCGCGCCAAACAGCTCTTCTTTCGACCGGAAACGATTATAGACGGTGCGCTTTGAAACGCCGGCGGTCAGCGCGATCTGATCCATGCTGGCGCTGTCAAATCCGCGGGACAAGAATGTCTCGCGCGCCGCGTTGACGATCGCCTGGGTTTTCTCGTCTGGTTCGTCCGCCAAAAGCGCTTCAGCCATATTGCGCGTGCCTTTTCTTCTCAGTTTTCGCGGCTGATTATGGCGCATTTTGTTCAAAAGCAAAATCAAACGGTTAAGCGCTGCTGTGCCTGTTTACGCGCCGTTAACCACAACATTCGATTTCTATTGCGATGGCGAAAAGAAAAACCAAGCGCAAGACAGGCCGCCGACCGGCGCGACGGGCCCCCGCCCGCCGACGGCGCGCGGCTGGTCGAAAACGCGCTGGCGGGTCTATTTTGACGCGCGCAATCGGCGAGATTGGCGTCTTCGCCATGACCTTGCTGGTCGGGTTTGCTGCGCTGTTCGCTTATTTCGCCAGCGACCTGCCTGACACGTCTGCGCTATGGAGCGAAGGCGGCGCGCGCCGGGTTACGTTGCTCGCCGCCGATGGCGCGCCGATCGTGATGCAGGGCGTGTCTCAAGGCGCGCCAATACGGCTCGCAGATTTGCCGACGCATGTTCCGAATGCGGTGCTGGCGGTGGAAGATCGCAATTTTTACCACCATTTCGGCGCGAATCCGGTTTCAATCCTCCGGGCGCTGATTGTTAATGTCAACCAAGGCGGCATTCGGCAAGGCGGGTCGACGATCACCCAACAGCTTGCAAAGAACGTCTTCCTGACCGGCGACCAGACGGTGAAGCGAAAAGTTCAGGAGCTAATGCTGGCCTTCTGGCTGGAGCAGAAATTCACCAAACAGGAAATCCTGACGCTATATCTCAATCGCGTTTATTTCGGCGCCGGCGCCTATGGCGTCGATGCGGCGAGTTATCGTTATTTCGGTAAAAGCGCGCGGCGGTTGAGCCTCGGCGAGGCGGCGGTGCTGGCCGGGCTTTTAAAGGCGCCGTCGCGTTACGCGCCGACCAACAATCCGGGCGATGCGGGTCGGCGCGGCAGGCTGGTGATTGAACAAATGGTCGAAGCCGGCTTTCTGACGCGGGAACGCGCGCAAGCGGCGATCGCCGATCCGGTGCTGCTTGCGCGGCCGCGTTTTGAAGCCGCGCCCTATTTTATCGATCAGGCGCTGCGCGAGGCGAACGCGCTTGTCGGCGATCTTGACGCGGACCTTTTTGTGCACACGACGTTTGATCCGCGCGTGCAGGCGGCGGCTGAAATGGGAATGCTCGCCGGTTTCGCCATGGCGGGAGAGGCGGCGAGTGATGTCGAGGCCGCCGCCGTCTTTATGGATGGCGAGGGCGCGGTGCGCGGCATGGTCGGCGGTCGCGATTATGCGAAAAGCCAGTTCAATCGCGCGGCGCAGGCGCGCCGCCAGCCCGGTTCCGCATTCAAGCCGATTGTTTATCTCGCCGGCGTCACCAAAGGCGAAACGGCCAATGCGATAGTGCTCGATGCGCCGGTGCACATCGGCAGTTGGTCGCCGGACAATTACAAGAGCAAATTTTATGGCGAGGTGACGCTGCGTGAGGCGTTGGCGCGCTCGCTCAATAGCGCCGCCATTCGCGTGCAAGAGCGCGCCGGACGCGCGCATGTTCGCGAAACGGCTCGGCGTCTTGGTTGGCCGACAACGCTCAATGCGGGGCCTTCGCTTGCGCTTGGCGTCGACGAAATTTCGCCGATGCAGCTTGCTGCCGTTTATGCGCCCTTCGCCAATGGCGGGTTTCGCATAAGACCGCATCTGGTGGAACGCATCGAAACCGCGGATGGCGAAATTGTGTATCAACGCCAGGGATCGATCGTCGAAGAAGCCGCGCCGGCCGGCGCGATCGATGAAATGAACGAAATGTTGCGCGCTGTTGTCGGCTGGGGCACGGGCCGGGCGGCGCAGGTGCCCGGCTATGCCGCCGCGGGCAAAACCGGCACGACGCAAGGCAGCCGCGACGCCTGGTTCGCCGGTCATGCAGGCGGTCTTGTCGGCGTCGTCTGGGTCGGTCGTGACGATAATCGGCCGATGAAAGACATGACGGGCGGCAGGGCGCCTGCGGTCATCTGGCGCGAGGCGATGGCGCGGGCGCTGCCGCCGCCGATTTATGTCACGTCCGCCCCTGAACGGGATCCGATCGCCGCCCTCCTTCGGGCCGGCGGCTGAGGCGAGATAATCACAATAGCCGCGCGCGCGAAACGCAGCGATTGGCTCTATTTCATTTAGTCTGTTGCTTCGTTGGCGCGACGCCATAGGTGAAAAGTCTCGGCCCCTCGCTTTCGAGCCAGTCGGCGGCGGCGCGCGCATCGACACCGAGCGTGCGCACGAGGCGCCAGAATGCGGGTGAATGATTCATATGAACGAGATGGGCGCATTCATGCGCGGCGACATAGTCCAGAATTTCAAATGGCGCGAGAATAAGCCGCCAGGAAAAAGATAGGACGCCATCGGACGAACATGATCCCCAGCGCGTGCGCGTGTCTTTGATTGAAATGCGGCTGCGTTTCTTGCCGAGCTTGTCGCAATGAATGTCGACGCGTTCGGTGAGGCGTTGCCGGGCTTCTCGCTTCAGCCAGTCTGAAACGCGGCGGTTGAGGTGTTCGGGGTGGCCGCCGACGCGAATGGTCGGGAAAAAAGCGTCCTCGCGGCGCACCGCGCGGCGCGAATCCGGATCGCAGATGATCATATGTTCGACGCCGGTGAATGGCACCCGCATCCCGGGCGCAAAGGGGCGTCCGCGCAAATGTTCGCTCATTTGCCCGGCGATCCAGTCTATGCGTTCATTGGCGAATCGAATCGCTTCCGGCAGGGCGCGTTTCGACGGCGCCGTCACGACGATTTCCCCAGCAACCGGATCAACCTTTAAAATCAACCGTTTGGCACGACGATTGACGCGCGCGATCAGGGGCGCAGAACGTTCGCCTATATTGATTTCAGTTCTGGTGGTGTGATTTATCGGCATGTCGCTGTTACTTTTGGCCTGTCTCATCCTCGACCGATTTGCAAAAAGATCAATTTGTTTTGACGCCGATGCACCGCTTCCTGTTTAACGCCATTGAAAACGGCGCCTGTCGCGCCGGTCCTTGCGGAGGCGCGCTCGAATAGCAATGCTCGACAAATCCAGGCAACCTTCAAAAGCGAAAACAGACGCGCGAGCAACGCCGATGATGTCGCAGTATCTTTCCATCAAGGAGGGGGCGGGCGATGCATTGCTGTTTTATCGTATGGGCGATTTTTACGAGCTGTTTTTCGATGACGCAGTCACCGCGGCGGGCGTGCTTGATATTGCCCTGACGAAACGCGGTCAGCATGCGGGCGAAGACATACCGATGTGCGGCGTGCCGTTTCATGCTTACGAGGCTTATCTCGCAAAGCTCATTCGCGCTGGTTTCAAGGTTGCGATTTGCGAGCAAATGGAAAGCCCGGCGGAAGCAAAAAAGCGCGGCTCGAAATCGGTCGTCGCGCGCGAGATTATTCGCACGGTGACGCCGGGAACGGTTGTCGAGGAGACGTTGCTCGATGCGCGGGCGAATAATCACCTGGCCGCGCTCGCGCTATTGCGCGGCGGCGAGGAGGCTGCGCTTGCCTGGGTCGACGTGTCGACGGGCGAGCTTGCGGTGCGGGAAACCGCGCTGGAGCGGATCGCCGCCGATCTCGCCGCGGTGGCGCCGAAGGAACTGGTCTTTCCGGAAATTGACGAAGAAAGCCCCTGGCGCCGCGCCATTGCGATGCGCGCCGGAGACACCACGCTGACGCCGCAGGCGGTGCAATATTTCGACTCCGCCGCCGGACAGCGCCGCGCCATGGAGGCGTTCGATGTCGCTTCGCTGGACGGGTTTGGCGAATTTTCGCGCGCGGAATGCGGCGCGCTCGGCGCGCTTCTCAATTATGTGGCGCTCACCCAGGCCGGGCGCGCGCCGGCGCTGAACCCGCCGCGCAAGGCGCGCATCGATGAAACCATGGCGATTGATGCGGCGACGCGGGCGTCGCTCGAAATTCTCGCCACGCAATCGGGTGCGCGCAAAGGCTCGCTTCTGTGGGCTGTCGATCGCACCATCACTGGTCCGGGCGCGCGGCTCCTTGCGGCGCGCTTGTCGGCGCCGCTGACCGATTGCGACGCGATTTGCGCGCGCCATGATGCGATCGGTTTTTTTGAGCATGCGCGCGACCTTTGCGAGACCGTGCGCGGCCTGTTGAAAGAAACGCCTGATGCGGCGCGAGCCTTGTCGCGGCTGGCGATGGAGCGCGGCGGGCCGCGCGACCTTTGCGCGCTGCGCGATGCGCTGATCAAGGCGCGTGAGATTGCGAAATCCATCGAAGCGGCGGGCGCGCCGCTGCCGGCGAATATCGCCGCAGCGGCGCACGGGCTTGAAGATCGCAAAGGCGACGGCTTTTCGGCGCTTATTGAAACCTTGCGAGAAGCGCTCGACGCCAATCCGCCGCTTCTGGCGCGCGATGGCGGCTTTATCGCCAAAGGTTTCGATCCGGGTCTTGATTCCGTCCGTATGCTGCGGGATGAATCGCGGCGCGTTATTGCCGGCCTTGAAGCGCAATATCGCGAGTGCGCTGGCGTCAAAGCGCTGAAAATCAAGCACAACAACGTGCTCGGCTATTTTGTCGAAACGCCGCCCTCTCATGGCGACAAGCTGATGGCGGCGCCGATGAATGAAATATTCATTCATCGCCAGACCCTGGCGAGCGCCGTGCGGTTCACGACCGGGGAGCTGGCCGAGCTTGACGCCAAGATCACCCGCGCGCGGGACGAGGCGCTGGCGCGCGAGCTGGAGATCTATGATGATTTGCGTACGCGCGTCCTGGCGCGGCGTGCAGAGATTGCGGCGGCGGCCGCAGCGCTGGCGGCGATTGATGTCGATGCGAGCGGAGCGGTGCTGGCGATGGAACAGGATTATGTTCGCCCGCAAATCGATGAAAGCCTCAGTTTCGATATCAAGGGCGGGCGCCACCCGGTAGTGGAGCGCGCGAGCAGCGAGGCGTTTATCGCCAATGACTGCCTGCTTGGCGAGAGCGACAAGGCGCAGCTCTGGCTGGTCACCGGGCCGAACATGGCGGGCAAGTCCACATTCCTGCGCCAGAATGCATTGATCGCAATCCTGGCGCAGGCAGGGCTTTACGCGCCCGCAAAGGCGGCGCGCCTCGGCGTTGTCGACCGGGTTTTCTCCCGCGTCGGCGCCTCGGATGATCTCGCCGGCGGACGTTCGACATTCATGGTCGAGATGGTCGAGACGGCGGCGATCCTCAATCAGGCGAGTGCGCGCTCGCTGGTGGTTCTCGATGAGATCGGGCGCGGCACGTCGACATTTGACGGCATGGCCATCGCCTGGGCGGCGGTGGAGCATCTGCATGATGTCAACCGTTGCCGCGGGCTGTTCGCCACGCATTATCATGAGTTGACGGCGCTGGCGGAACGTCTGCCGCGCCTGTCCAATGTTTCCATGAAGGTTCGCGAATGGAAAGGCGACGTCGTTTTCCTGCATGAAGTGGGCTCCGGTCCGGCGGACCGTTCCTACGGTGTTGCGGTAGCGCGTCTTGCCGGCCTGCCGGCCCCTGCGGTGGCGCGCGCTGAGGCGGTCCTTGCCATGCTTGAAGAGCGCCGGCGCGAGACCGGCGGGCTGACCGATCTGCCGTTATTCGCCGCCGCCGCCCCGGCCGAGGATGCGCCGCCGTCCCGGATCGATAGGCTTTGCGACGCGCTCAATGCGCTGGACCCGGATGCGATGTCGCCGAAAGAGGCGCTCGATGCGCTTTACCGGTTGAAGTCCGAAATGAATCGATGATGAGGGCGCTGTACCAGCGAAAGCGACGGGTTTGATGCGAATGTTGAATTCGCCCGCGGCGCGCGCGACAATGGCGTGCGCCCGATGGCCGACTTTCCGCGCCGGAACATAACAGCTTGTCCATAGTGACCAACACATCCACGCCTTCGGGTGAAAAGCCCCGCCCTGAAAGCCAGTCTCTTGGCGACGCGCTTGCCGCCGCTATCGCCGCCGAAGACGCCGGCCAGGATCATGGCGCCGCCGGGCGGGTATTGAAGAACGTCGTCATTCATCTGCGCCGCCAGATCATGCGCGATTATGTGCGCGGCGACCGTATCGCGGCGCGCTTGTCGAACGGCGTCGAGGAAATGGTGGCGGCGCTTTTCTCCAGCGCTGTTGACGGGATGGAAAAGGATATCGCGATCTGCGCCGTTGGCGGGTTCGGCCGCGCAGAGCTGGCGCCGTTTTCGGATGTCGATTTGCTCATTTTGCATCGGGCGACGGATGACAACCGGTTGCGCGAAGCGTTGAACCGCATCCTCTATCCTTTATGGGATTCGGGCATGAAGATCGGCTATGCCGCCCATACGCCGGCGAGTGCGGTTGCTTTCGCAAAAGACGATCTCGTCGCGCGCACCGCCTATCTCGATGCGCGCCGCATTTGCGGCGCCGAGGATCTCTATGAGGAGTTTGCGCATAATTTCGACAAATTGCGGCGCCGGACGGTTCCGCAATTCGTCGCCGCCAAACTTGCCGAACAGGATGAACGCCAGGCGGCGTTTTTTGAAACGCGTTATCTCGTCGAGCCGGACGTCAAGGAGGCGAAAGGGGGGCTGCGCGATCTTCAGACTATCCGGTGGATTTACAAATATGCCTATGGCGGCGACATCGGCAAATCAAAGACGATCGACAAGATTATGGGTGCTGCCGACCGCAAGGCGTTGATGAAATGCGAGCGGTTTTTATGGTCGGTGCGGGCGCATCTCCATGATTATCGCGGCCATGCCGATGAAAAGCTGACTTTTGACGTGCAACCGGAAGTCGCCGCGCGTCTTGGCTATGCGGATCGCAAAACCATGACGGCGGCCGAAAGGCTGATGAAACATTATTTCGTCAATGCGGTGGAAATTGGCCGGCTGACGCGGACCTTATGCGCGCGGCTTGAAGAAGAGCAAACGAAACGCCTGCCGCGCCTGCCGAAACTGTTGCCGCGCGAACTTCATAGCGACGAGGCGCCGGGCAAGCCGAATTTGCGCATCCGCAACGGCCGGCTCGATTTTGAAAGCGCCGCGCGCGCGCGCCGTCAGCCGCGCGACCTGTTCCGACTGTTTCGCGCTTTCGGCAAGCAACCGAAATTCGATTTTCATCCGGACGCGCTGGCGATCGTCGCGGAACAGACGCCGAATGTCGTGCTTGAAGTGCGACGCGACCCGGTCATCGCGCAGCTATTTGCCGGCATTCTTTGCCAGTCTGCCGATCCGGTGCGCGTCTTGCGGATCATGGAAGAGACAGGGCTCCTCGGGAAATATATTCCGGCTTTCGGTTCGATCGTCGGGCGCATCGATTACGGTCTCTACCGGCGATTCACGCTTGATGAGCATGTATTGCGGTGCGTCGGCCTCCTGCATCAGATCAGTACGGGCGCGTGCCGGAAAGACCATCCCATCGCAACGAAAATTCTCAAGCGCGCGGAAAATCCGCTGGTTTTTTACCTCGGCGTCCTCATGCATGAAGCCGGCTGGTCGCTGAACGAGCGATCGCTCGCTGGAACCGAAAGACTGGTCACGCGGGTTTGCAAGCGCCTTGGCCTCAATGAGGAGGAGGCGGCGCTCGCCGGCTGGGCGGCCGCACGGCATTTATTCCTTGTGCGGACGGCGGAACGGCGCAATTTGACCGAAAGCCATGCGATCTCCGCATTTGCTGAATCGGTCGGGTCGCGCCAGCGGCTAGACATGATGCTGGTCTTGTCGGTCTGTCATCTTAAAGTCGTCGGTTATCAGTCCTGGGACGAAATCACCCGCCTGCGCCTGACCGAGCTTTATGACGCCGCTGTGTTATGGTTCGAACATGGGCCCGCGGCCATCGAGCAAAAGCTTGATGCGCGCGCCCGGGAAATTCGCGACGAAGCCCGCGCGCATCTCTCGGGCTGGAGCGACGACGAGGCGTCGGCGTTTCTTGGCCGGTTTGACGACGCCATGCTGCGTTCACTCGACGGCGTCATCGTCGCACGTTTCGCGCGTCTTGCCCGCGCAGCAGAGGAAGATGCGGCGAATGCGGCCGTGGTGGCGACGCCGCGCGACGGCGATATTGAAGCCATCGTGCTGGCCGATGACCGCCCCGGCCTGCTTGCCGACCTTGCCGGCGCGGTTGCGTCGACGGGGATGAGCGTCAGGACGGTGCAGGCGTTGACCACGGAAGACGGCAAGGCCATCGATATCTTCATCATTCAAGCGCCGGACGGCGTTCCGGTGGAAGACGCGGAACAATCGCGCCGGCTGCATCGGGCATTGCTGGCGGCCGCGGGGCAATCGCCTGACGCGCCGCCGGTGCTGAAACGGCGATTTGGCGATCGCCGCGAGATCTTCGATGTGAAACCGGATGTCAGGATCGAATTCGACGCTTCGAAAGACGCCATGGTGGTCGAGACAGAGGGGCTCGATCGGCCGGGTCTGCTTTATGAATTGACAAGGGCCCTGGCGCGCGAAGGGGCGACAATCACCTCCGCCCATGTGGCGACATATGGCGAGCGCGCGCTTGATGCGTTTTATCTCCACAATGAGGATGGCGAGAAGCTGACCGACAGCGCGGCGCTCGGCCATATTGAAAAAACCCTACTGGACGTGCTTTCGGCTGGTTCTCCTGAATGAACGCCATTATTACCGAACCGCATGAAAGCTCATCTTTTCTCACGCCACCGTCACAGCGAACAGCGCGGCGAACAACGCAATACCGGCATGCGGCGGCGTTTGTGCGCGCCGGGCGGGCGTCCATGAGCCCTCATTCCACCAATTTTCCCCTCAATAACGCCATCAGATGAGCGGCAAGCTTTTCAAATCCCTGGCGACTGTGAGCGGCATGACCATGGCGAGCCGCGTTCTCGGCTTTGCGCGTCAGATCATCATAGCCGGCATTATCGGCGCCGGCGGGAATCCGGTCGCCGACGCATTTTGGGCGGCGTTTCGGCTGCCCAACATGTTCCGCCGGCTGTTCGCCGAGGGTGCGTTTCACGCCGCCTTCATTCCAATGTTTCAGGGCCGCAAGGTGGATGGCGGAACTGCGGACGCCAAGCAATTCGCCGAGGAAGTATTGGCCGGTCTCATCTTTGTGCTGACATTGTTGACGGCGCTGGTTGAGCTGGCGGCCCCGGCCTTCGTTTACATGATCGCGTCCGGGTTTGAGCAAGACCCGGAAAAGTTCGCGCTGACGACGCTCTATACGCGGATCATGTTTCCTTATTTGATGATGATGTCGCTTGTCGGGCTGTTGAGCGGCGTGTTGAATTCGCTTGGCCGGTTCGCCGCGTCGGCCGGGGCGCCGCTGGCGCTGAATATCTGCCTGATTGCGGCGATTTTGCTTTATGCCGACGCGGACACGGAAATTTCCGGCAAGGCAGCGTCGTGGGGCGTGTTCGCTGGCGGCCTCGCGCAATTGGCGATCCTCCTTTTCGGCGCCTGGCGGCAAGGGTTCTTGCCGCGATTGCGCATGCCGCGTCTCACCCCGGCGTTGAAACGATTATTCGTGCTCGGCGCGCCGGGCTTCATCAGCGCCGGCGCCCTGCAAATAAACCTCATTATCGGCACTAATATCGCCAGCCGCGAGCCGGGCGCCGTTTCCTGGTTGATGAATGCCGATCAGCTCTATCAATTGCCGCTGGCGGTGATCGGCATTGCGCTCGCCGTGGTTTTGTTGCCGATGCTGTCCGAACGGGTCAAGGCGGGCGATGATCAGGGTGCGGCGCGCGCGCTCAATCGCGCGCTTGAAGCTTCGGCGCTCTTGTCGCTGCCGGCGGCGGCGGCGTTCCTGATCATGGCCGAACCGATTTGCGACGCGCTGTTCCGCGGCATCGCCAGTGATGCGCTTTCGATTTTCGGCGTCAGGCGCTCGGCTTTCACCGAGCATGACGTGGCGATGACCGGCGCGGCGCTCGCGATATTCGGGGCGGGATTGCCGGCCTTTATCTGGCAAAAAATATTCTCGCCAGCGTTTTTCGCCCGCGAAGATACGCGCACACCCATGCATTACGCGCTGTTTTCCATCGCCGTGAATACGGGGCTGGCGCTGGCGCTGTTCCCGTTCATGGGGTTTGTCGCGGTGGCGATTGCTACGGTCATCGCCGCTTGGGCGCAGGTTATTTTGTTGGCGCAAAAGCTTTATCGTCAGGGCCGCTTTCTTCCCAGCGGACGGCTCGCCGGGCGGTTCATCCGTATCATCGCCGCGAGCATGGGCATGGCTGCGTTTCTTGTCTGGGCGCTCGCTTATATAGATGCGGCGGCGGCGCTCCTCTGGGGGCGCGAATGGATCGCCATTGTCGGGCTTGCGGGTCTCGGCGCCGCCGTTTACGGCGTGCTCGCCTTCGCGCTTGGCGCCGCGCGCCTGGCGGACTACAAGCGGCCATCAAGCGCGTCTTAACGCGGTCACCCTGTTTTCATTATCTCGAGCAATTTCATGAGCGGTTATCAAGGTCCCATGCGTGTTCTGTCCGGCATTCAGCCATCGGGCGGGATGCATCTCGGCAATTATCTCGGCGCGATCCGAAAATTCGCGGAACTGCAGCATCAATATGACTGCAATTTCTGCGTCGTCGATATGCATGCGATTACCGTCTGGCAGGACCCGGAAAAGCTGCGCGAGCAGACCTTTCACATCGCCGCATCGTATATCGCCTCCGGCGTCGATCCGGAAAAAGCGACGGTGTTCCATCAGTCTGGTGTTCGCGCCCATGCGGAGCTTGCCTGGGTTTTCAATTGCGTGGCGCGGCTCGGCTGGCTCGACCGCATGACGCAATTCAAGGACAAGGCCGGCAAGAATTCCGAGCGCGCTTCGGTTGGGCTTTACACCTATCCGGTTCTTCAGGCTGCGGACATTCTCGTCTACAAGGCGACCCATGTGCCGGTCGGCGAGGACCAGAAACAGCATCTTGAGCTTTCCCGCGATATCGCCGGCAAGTTCAACCATGATTATAACGCGGCGGATTTCTTCCCCCTCCCCGAGCCGTTGATCAAGGGCCAGTTTGGCGATGCGGGCGCGCGCATCATGTCGCTGCGCGACGGCGCGGCGAAAATGTCGAAATCAGACCCGTCGGAAAACGCCTGTATTTTCCTTGCTGACGACGCCGACAAGATCGCGAAGAAGATCAAGAAAGCAAAGTCGGACCCGGAAGCGTTGCCATCCGAAGCTGCGGGGCTTGAAGGCCGGCCCGAGGCGGCGAACTTGGTCGGCATTTATGCGGCGCTTTCCGGCAAGTCTGCGGCCGAGGTGTTGAGCGAATTTGGCGGGCAGGGCTTCGGCGCATTCAAGCCGGCGCTTGCGGAACTCGTGGTCGAGAAGATCGCGCCGATCGGCGCAGAGCTGCGCCGTCTTGAAGCGGATCCGGCCTTTCTGCAAAGCGTTCTTGAAAAAGGCGCCGAGCGCGCGGCGGCGATCGCCGATCCGGTGGTTCGCGAAGTCAAGGAGATCGTCGGCTTCCTGGTTTGACGCCCGGCGGGCGCCCGCGCGAGAATATGGTTAGGCGTTTCTTAATTGTTAACGCCTCGCCGCCATTTTGGCGCGTGCAGGGAGCCAACGTAACCCGGAACGCAAGCGATGCCGTCTTACAAGGCAAATGACAGGAAGTCCGAACGCCCGCGTCCGGCACGGCCGCTGATCTCCATTGTCGCGCCATGTTACAACGAGGAAGACGCCGTTGCGCCGTTCGCCAAGGCGGTGCAGGCCGTGCTTGAGGGCGCCGATTTCGATTACGAAATCCTCTTTATCGAAGACGGCTCTGCAGACGGCACCCGCGATCAACTGGTTGCCTTGAGCAAAACCCGCCCCAGGGTGCGCGTCATCGTCTTTTCACGGAATTTCGGCAAGGAAGCGGCGCTCAGCGCCGGTCTCGATCATGCGCGCGGCGATGCCGTTGTCGTGATCGATGTCGATCTGCAAGACCCGCCGGCGTTGATTGGCGAGTTCGTCGCGAAATGGCGCGAAGGCTATGACGTGGTCTATGGCGCGCGCGCCGACCGCTCCAGCGACGGTGCTGCGAAACGGGTCTCGGCGGAAGGATTTTACCGGCTGTTCAACCGCATTTCGAAGATCAAGCTGCCTGAGGATGCCGGCGATTTCCGTCTTATCGACCGGCGCGTCGTCAGGGCCTTGAACGCCTTGCCGGAGCGCTCGCGGTTCATGAAAGGGCTGTTTGCATGGGCGGGGTTTCCGGCCGTGGGCGTTCCTTATGTACGGCCGGAGCGGGCGGCGGGCGAGACGAAATTCAGCTTTTGGAAATTGTGGAATTTTGCGCTTGACGGGATTGTCAGCTTCTCGACCGCGCCTTTGCGAATCTGGAGCTATATTGGCGTCGTGATCGCCTTTCTTTCTTTTATCTACGCATCGATTATTATCATCCGTACAGCGATTATGGGCGTTGACGTGCCGGGCTATGCATCGCTCCTGGTGGTTGTCTTGTTTTTCGGCAGCGTGCAGCTCATTTCCGTCGGCGTTCTGGGCGAGTATATCGCCCGTCTGTTTGCCGAAGTGAAACGCCGGCCCATCTATCTGGTGGACGAGATTTACGGCGCGGATCTGGAAAAGGGCGCGGGCAGGTTGGTCGAAACGGTAGACGCAGCCTATACGGAGAACAGCGGGTCGTAACGCCGCGCGACCGATTGCAGGTCGATCTCGTTGAGAAAAGTCGAATAGGCGAGATAGGACAACAGATAGCGCAAATCCGTCACCCATGGCGGCAGATATTTCGGTTCCTTAATCAAGCCTGCGTTTCGCAAGAATTTCATGGCGCCGAGATCTTCAATGTCGATTTTGCCGACAAACAACAGGCGAATAAAGGATGCGTCGCCGGTTCTGATCGCCGCGCGCAGATAATTGTGCACTTCCAGCAATCCCTGAAGGTAGATCGAATCCTTCGTAAACGGCCCGCCCCCATTGACTAGCCCGCCGCGGACGACGCGCCGCGCGCTTTCAAATGCTTCGAAAGGCGCGTCAGCTTCACTCTGTTCACGGAAAAAAGTGTAAAGCTCAAGGAAATTCGCGCCTTCCGCTGACATGTTGATGGCGATCACCCGATCGGCGAGGCGCTTGAAACGGCGCGGATCAAGCGCGCCGGAAATAAATTCAGCAAAGACCGCAAGCCCTTCCTGCGTCCGGGCGTTCCCCGGAAAGGCCTCGCCCAGCAACGGAAAATGCGGTTGCGCCGCGCCATTCAGCCCGGTGGCGATATGCACCAGCGCCTCATGCTGGAGAAGCTGCGTTTCGTCGAGATCCGAAAAGCGCGCATCGTCCCGTAGCTTGATGTAATCGCGCCCGGCGGCGGCCTTGGCGGAAACATTGTGGGTGATTTCCACGCGCGGGGCGTCGGCGCCGAAATGCGTTGGCAAGGCTTGATCAAGCCGGTGCTTCAATTGTGTCGCTGTTAGGGTCGCCGGCGATTCCAGTTTTTGCGCAGGCGCGTCGAAATCCGTCAGCAACTGGTCGAGGCGCAGCGCCAGATCGAGCGCCGTCGACTTGCCGTCGGCGATCGGCGATGTCGGCCCGCCATATAGCGCGCGCGAATGTCCGTGAAACAAGGGCGTGCCGACCACGCTGAGAAGGAGCGCTGTTTCCTCGGTCGTATCCGCAAAGCGCCGCAGCCATTGATGCGCTTCGCTGCCGCCGTCGAGCAGCGCGCGCGCGCCGAACACAAGCTCAAGCGACGGGGCCGGATCGATTTCGGGATATATCGGCGACGGCGGCTCGCGCTCGTCGTTTTTGAAAAAAGAATCGGCGAGCGTGCGGTCCCAGCTCAGCGTCCGCAATACCGGCAAGCGCGCCTCCGCAAGCCGCAGCATACCGGCGGCGCGCGTCAGTTTCTCGAGTTCCTTGGCGCTGAATTCCTTGCTCATGGTTTCCCCGGTGCTTTGCGGACCGGCAAATTATGCGATCTTTGGTAATAGTTGAACCGAATTGGCCGCTGGAGCGACTTAATAATAGAGACTGGGCAAAGGGCGGAGTTACGCATGAGCCGACGCGCCGCAAGATTGTTCGACGAATATTTGGCGGCGGCGGCGCGTGCGGGCGACAGGGCGGCCTTCGGCCGGCTTGCCGAACGCTGGCAACCAAAGCTGCTCGCGCAGGCCTGCCGCCTGGCGGGGGACGGTGAAGCGGCGCGCGACATAGCTCAGGAAGCCTGGGCCGACATTGCCAAAGGGTTGAGCGGTCTTGATGATGTGCGTGTCTTCCCCGCTTGGGCGTATCGCATCGTGTCGCGGCGCGCCGCCGACGCTATCCGGCGACGGCAGCGCGACCGCCGGCTCGCGAGTGAATATGCGGCGGAGAACGGCGGCGCCGGCCACGGCGCCACGGACGAAAGCGCCAAACAGACCGAGGCGCGGGCAGACGACAGGCGTCTGCACGCCGCGATCCGGGCTTTGCCGCGCGATCAGCGCGCGGCGGTTGCGCTTTTTTATCAGGAAGATTTAAGCGTGGCGGAAATTGCTGCGGCGCTTCAGGTTCCGGCGGGAACCGTAAAAACCCGCCTCATGCATGCCCGGCGCAAGCTGCGCCAGGCGTTGGAAGGAGGAGGCTGTGATGGATGAACTCGACCGCAAGATTGAAGAAGCCTTGAACGAAGAAGACCGCACGGTGTTGCGCCAATTCGGCGAGCAAGGTCTGTGGGGGCAGTGGTTTTCGGTTTATAACGGCAAGATGGGGCCACTTGCGGGCTTCGCGACAGTGATGACGTTCCTGTTGTTTTTCTCCGCCGTCTATTGCGGTTGGCGGTTTTTCGACGCGAGCGCCGCGATTGATGCGGCGCGTTGGGGCGTCGGCGCCGTCATGCTGATGGTTATGGTGGGCTTTTTGAAACTCTGGTTCTGGTTGCGAATGGAATCGAACCGGGTGTTGCGCGAAATGAAACGCCTGGAGTTGCAGATCGCCCGCATGGCGCAAGGCAAGTAGCTCATGGATTTCCTCTCGGTGATGGAAACAGTGACAAGCATATTGCGTGCAGCGCCGTTGATGGCCGGGCTGTGGCAGGCGACGGTTCTGATCTTCGGGCTTTATCTTGTCATACTGGGCGCGGTGATATTTTTCCGCCGCGACCTGGCGATGGCGTATTTTTCAAAATTCGCAAGCACGGCGCGGCTGAACGCGATCGAGGCGGTTTTACGGTTCTGGGTCGGCCTTGGCTTCATGGGCGCCGCGCCGGATATAAGGGCGCCGGGCGCGGCGTTTGCGTTTGGCGCGGTGCTTGCCGTGACCGCCGTCCCCATGTTGTTTTTGCCGCGCGCGCATGGGCGATATGCGCTCTGGTCGATGAAACTGCTGCCTAAAATTCTGCCGGGTTTCGGCGCTGTCTCAATCTTGCTTGGCTTTGTTGTTCTGTATGCGGTGCGTTAGGAAATGGTTCCGTCATGCAATTGAATATGGCGGCGTTTTTGAGCTGCCGGTTCTGGCGTGGGATGGGATGGAGCCGGCTGTCGCGCGAAAGGAATGAGTGATGCGGGTTTGCTTTGCAGTTGCTATCGTTTTTTCGTTTTTGGCGGGCTGTGCGCCGCGGGATGATGCGCGGCCCGAAACGGTGCGCTTCGCGACATATAATGTCTATCTCAATCGGCCGGCGGCGGGCGATTTGATTGCGGACCTCCAAACGCCGGACAATGCGCAGGCGCGCAAAGTGGCGGAAATCATTCAGCGCGCCGCGCCGGACATCCTTTTGTTGAACGAATTCGACTATGACGATGCAGGCGAGGGCTTGCGGTTGTTCCAAAAACACTATCTCGAAGTCAGCCAGAATGGCGCGGAACCGGCAATCTATCCTTATGTTTTCAGTGCGCCGTCGAATACCGGCCTTGCGTCCGGTCACGACTTGGATCGCGACGGTGCAGTAACAATGACGCAGGGGTCGCGCGCTTATGGCGGCGACGCTTTCGGTTATGGCGAATTTCCTGGCCAATACGCCATGGCGCTGCTGTCGAAATACCCCATCGACGAAGAGGCCGTTCGCACCTTTCAAAAATTTCGGTGGAAAGACATGCCAGGCGCGTTGTTGCCCGATGATCCCGCATCGCCCGCGCCTGCGGACTGGTACAGCGCGGCGGCGCTCGACGATTTCCGCCTTTCATCGAAAAGCCATTGGGATGTGCCGATCATGATCGGCGGCGCGCGCGTGCGCATTCTCGCCAGCCATCCGACGCCGCCGGGTTTTGATGGCGAGGAAGACCGGAACGGCAAACGCAATTTTGACGAAAACCGTTTCTGGGCAGATTATATTTCAGGCGACGAAGCCGGATATATTTACGATGACAATGGCGCAAAAGGCGCGCTTGCGCCCGGCGTTCGGTTTGTCATCATGGGCGACCTCAATGCCGACCCAAATGACGGCGGGGCGGTCCCCGGCGCTGTCGGCCAGTTGCTGAACGCGCCGGCGGTTAGCGCGGCGCCTGCGCCGGAGAGCCCCGGCGGCGTTCGGCAAGCGCTGTTGCAGGCGGGGGCCAATGCGGCGCAAACAGGCGCCCCCTCTGAAGACACCGCCGATTTCAATGACGACCCGGAGACCGGCATCGGCAATCTGCGATTGGACTATATTCTGTTTTCCAAGGCGGGTCTCAAAGAGTCGGCGTCCGGTGTTTACTGGCCGGCGCCCGAGGACGCGCATTACGGTCTCATTGGCCCCGGCTTTCCGATAGAAAGTTCCGATCATCGCCTGGTGTGGCGCGATCTTGTTTTAACGAATGCTGAGTGATGTCAGCCTAAAACGTAGCTGCAAAAAGTTCCTGATCCGGTCCAAAGCCGGCGCGTTTCATGCCGTCGGAATTCCAGGCGAAGGAAACATCGCCATCGCGTGAAACGGCGATGACGCCGCCGTCGCCGCCGAGCCGGGCGACATCCTTGATCAACCCGGCCGTCGCCTGGTGAAGGTCCGAGCCCTGATAGCGTACGCGGCTTGCGACATCCTGCGCCCCGCCAGCGAGGATGAAATATTCGCCAAGCCCTGTGCACGACGCGGCGACAAATTCATCCGCCCATGTGCCCGAGCCAATGAGCGGGGTGTCGCCGACGCGGCCTTCAAGCTTGCCAAAAACCCCGCCGGTCGACGTGCCTGCTGCGAGACGGCCGTCTGCATCAAGAGCAACAGCGCCGACCGTGCCGTGGCCAAGTTCTGCCTGGGTCATTTCCGCCGGATCGACGCCGACGGGGACGACATAATAGTTATCCGGATCATCGACGAATTCGAATCCCTGCCTTGCGCAAAAATTCTCCGCGCCGCGTCCGGCGAGCATCACATGCGGGGTCAGTTCCATGACCGCCCGCGCCGCCCTGATCGGGTGCATGAGATGTTTGACCGCGGCGATCGATCCGGCCTTGCGGGCAAGCTCCCCGGACTGGCTCGCCATGATGGAGGCGTCAAGCTCGGCATAGCCGGCCTTGTTGGGCGCGGCGCCTTTGCCGGCGATGTAAAGGCCCGAGGCTTCCATTTCGGCTACCAGCGTTTCAACGACATCGATCGCGGGGGCGCATTGCTTCAGCAATGCTTCGCCACGGGCGGCGAGTTCGAGCAGATGCGCCTCGGCCTTTGAATAATCGCGGCCGGCGCGCGCGCCGGCGCCGCCATGAATTGCAAGCGCGACATTTTGTTTTTTTGTCATTGTCGGTCCTCTTTTGGCTCGCCGCACCCATAATACGGTCTGGCGCGGTGTCTAGCCAACGGGTGACGGAGCTTTTAATAGACCGGCCATCAAGAATGTGAGGAGACTTCGAATGACCCGACTGGCGCTCATCCGACATGGCCAGAGCCAATGGAATCTTGAAAACCGGTTCACCGGCTGGGTCGATGTGGACCTCACGGAAAAGGGCCGCGCGGAAGCGACGAAAGCCGGCGCGCTCCTGAAAGAGACGGGGATTGAATTCGCCGCCTGTTATACGTCGGTGCTGAAACGCGCGATCCGCACGCTGTGGCTGACACTCGATGAGATGGACCGCATGTGGCTGCCGGTGACCCGGAGCTGGGAGCTCAATGAGCGCCATTATGGCGGGCTGACCGGCCTCAACAAGGCGGAGACGGCTGAAAAACACGGGGCCGACCAAGTGAAAATCTGGCGTCGCAGCTACGACATTCCGCCGCCGCCGCTCGAACCCGGAAGCGCATACGATCTTTCTGGCGATGCGCGCTATCAAAGCCTTGGCGTTAATGTGCCGGCGACTGAGTCGCTGAAGCTCACGCTTGATCGCGTCGAGCCCTATTTCGACAAAGAGATCGCGCCGCGAATCAAGGCGGGCGACTCGCTGATCATCGCCGCGCATGGCAACTCCTTGCGGGCGCTGGTCAAGCTTTTGTTCAACGTCGCCGATGACGACATCGTCCATGTGGAGATTCCGACCGGCAACCCCTTGCTGATCGAAACGGCGGAAGGATCGCTGAAGCCTGTCGCCGCGCGCTATCTCGATGCGGGGCGCGCCGAAGAATTACCGGCGATCAAATAGGCGTCTCGCGCGCCAGCGCATCATCATCGCGAAACGCCAAAGGCGTCGTGAAATTGTTCGATGCCGCGTTTGGTGAATGTCACGACCCGCGAGGCTGATTCGCGCCGCGCCCAGCCTTTGTCGCAAATCAGCGTGAAAATCGCCGCGCCGAGCCCGCCGGCGAGGTGATAGCGCCTGGCGCTCCAGTCAAGGCATGGCTTGCAGACCGGGCGGCGCGCCTTGGCGATGGCCGAAAGGTCAAGGCCGATATTTGACAGCCTCTCCGCGCCCTTGCGCGTGATGTCGAGGGACTGGCCGTTCGGGCGCAGGACCTTTCCGGCGATCAGCGCGTCATAAAGTCTGACGCCCATATCACCCGCAAGATGATCGTAACAGACCCGCGCCATGCGCAATGCCGGCTCTTTCGGCCCGGGGCGGGTGCGCCGTGGGCGGATCATTTCCGAAAGGCCGGTCAGGCTTTCGATCGCGGATGCGACGCTGGCATCGGCGATCCGGTAATAACGATGCCGCCCCTGTTTCTCGACGGCGAGCAATCCGCCATCGCGCAGCTTCAGCAAATGCTCGCTTGCTGTCGGCGCGGCGACGCCGGCTTCTTGCGCCAATTCGCTGGCGGTGAGCGCTTCGCCTGACATCAGCGCAAGCAGCATGTTGGCGCGCGCCGGATCGCCGATCAGCGATGCAATGGCGGCGATATCGGGCCCTTCTTTCATGCTTCGGTTTTAGCCGAAGCATCTTTGCACCGCAAACGGCTAGGCAGAAACGCAAAGAACAGGAGATGACGTCTTGACCGTAACCCTTGCGCCGGAAATGCATCAATCATCGCTCGCTTACATGCAGCGCTGGTTTGTCTCAAAACAGCGCCTCGCCGAGATGGCGGGCGTCAGCGAGGGAGTGCTCGACGAACTCGTCGCCGCCGGCGCCGCGCCCGGCGTTATTTACAGCTATCATCCAGATCACGGCTGGTGGAGCGCGCTTGCGCGATACAAAGGGGAAGCAACGCCGGCGCCTTTTCCCGGCGGTGAGGGCTGGTGGTCGCCGGGTGCTGCATGGTGGCTGCGGCGCGCGGTGTTTGCGATGCGGAACGGCCTTTCCGCCATGCAGGCTGCGCAGGCCAATGAAGCGCATTTTGTTTCGGATTTTTGCGCGCGGCTCGGGGCTGCGCCTTACGCGGCTTACGGTTTGGCGGATTGCCTTCGCGAAGACAGGACGGTGTGTGTTGATGCGGCGGCGGCAAGGGCGTCGTCGGAATGGGCCGACTGGGCCTCAGGCGGTTTTGCGGTGTGCCTGCCGGTCTTTTCGGCCGAGCGCTGTCTTGCGAAAGAATGCCTCGCAGCGCGGCTCAAGGCGGCTCTCGATGCGAACGCGCCGGAGAGCGACCGGCTGGACGATCAGGCGCTGTTTGATCTGACCGAGGCGCTGGCGGCGCTGATGCTGCCTTTCTCGCCCTGGGAGCGGCCATCCGGCACGCCGGGCGTTGTCATCGATCCGGTGCTGAAAATGCTGGAGCTCGGTGTCGATGATTGACGCCGGCCTTCAGGCGTCCTCAAGGCGTTCGGTGATTTCGCTCACTCGGTTGGCGGCGGCGTCGATTGCCCGGCTGGCGGCGCCGGCGGTGTCTGGGTCCAGCTTTTCACCCGCCGATTCGAAATTTTGCGCTGCGTCGCGCGCGTCGAAAAATTCGTCGCAAACCGTCAATGCGGCGAGCAGCATCAGCCGTTCCTCGCCAATCTGGCCAAGATCGTCAGCCAGCATGGTGACGCGTTTGTCGAAATAGGCCGCCAACCGCATCAGGCGGTCCTCCTGGCCTTCTTCGCAAGTGACTTTGTAATCGCGCCCATTAATGCGGATATCAACTTGGCTCATTGTCGCCCTGCTCCCGGTTTTCGTCCTCGGCGAGAATGGCCTTCAAATCCGTGATGGCGGCCGCAACGCCGCGGCTCGCCAGGTCGGTTCGCCGGCGCGCCGCCAGAGTAATGTTGTTTTCTTTGAGTGCTTTAAAGAGTTCTATTTTATAG
>CAMYLZ010000028.1 GCA_947259375.1 uncultured Parvularculaceae bacterium
AGCGGCGGCGTCGGCGCAGGCGCGGCGGCCGGGCGCGTCGCCGCCGGCGCATCGAGAAGATCGGCCAGCGCCTCGCGCCCCGGCGTTTCATCAACAGCGTCGAGCGCCCCTGCGCCTTTCAGAATATTCTTTAACCGGACGATCCAGCGCGCCGGCTTGGTCGGCTTGCCGCCGGCGCGCGCCGAACGGGTCAGCATGACCGCGCCAGCGGACGCCAATTGCGCGAAATCATGCGCGGCAAGTCCGATGCGGCGTTCGGGCGAAGGCAAGCCTAGCGTGCGCCGCATGGGACGCGACAGAAACGGATCAATAGCGGCGTCGCGCGGCCAGACGCCTTCATTCAGACCGCCGAGAATGACGACATCCGCCGTCTGCATGCGCGCTTCAAGCGGGCCGAGGATCGCAATGCGCGGATGCGCCGGCGCGCGGCGGCGAACCATCGCCCCGGCGATAAGGCGGGTGAATATATCAGCATATTCCGAAGGCTCGTCATGAGCGATCAGGCCTGTCGCCTCGCTAAGCTGCATGAACAATGCCGCGCCGGCGTCGCCATCCTCGCCGCGCCAGAGCCGGGCGGCGCCGTCATCCTCATCGGTAGCGCAAAGCAGTTCCGCCGCCGCCAAATGCGCCTCAAATCGCTCCGTAAACGTCGCGCCGACGCCCGGCTGCAAAGCAGCGGCGCGCTCTAGCCCGTCCATACAGGCGCCCGCATCGCCTGAAAGCGCGCCTTCCGTTTCAAGCCGCTGCCTGAGCCCGGCGACGCCTCGGCCAGGCCGCAATCCGCGCAAGGCGCGGTCAATCCGGCCGCGCGCCTTTTTCAGCGCGGCGGGCGACAGGCCGGCGCCGAACAAGGAATGATCGAGCAACGCCATCACCCGCACCGGATCGGACGGGTCGGCCAGCCAGCGCGCTACGAGGCGCAAATAGGTTCCACACGGCGTATTCGAAAACGGCGCGCCGGCGGAATCATCAACATGCACGCCCCATCGCCGCATTTTGAGCGCGACCCGCCGAGACAGATCGCGATCCGGCGTCACCAGCATTGCGGTGCGCTCCGGCGTTTCAATTGTCTCGCGCAATTTGAGTGCGATAATGCTCGCTTCGCGTTCTTCGTCGCGCGCCTCGACCAGCGTCAGGTTATCGACAGCGCGCGCAATCGACGCGCTGGCGGCGCGCGCCTCTGCCGCCCAGTCGCGCCAACTGTCGGAAGCATCCGCTGGGCGAAGCGCGACGGTTACAAGCTCCGCACGCGCATTGTCGTCCGGCGCACCGGAAGCGGGCCATGACCGAATATCTCCGCGCCCGACGCCGAGTGTTTCAAGCAATGCCTTCAGGCCGCTTTGCGGATGCGGCTCATCAATGCTGCGCCAGACCCCGTCCGACGCCTGCAAATCAAGGCCAGGCAACACCACCGCGCCGGCCGGCAGCTGGGCGACAACCCGCATCATCCGCGCGACCGCCGGGGTTGAGCCAGTGGTGCCTGCGATAATGACGGGTTTTTGCGGCGGGCTTTTCTCCCAACGCTCTGTCTGCATGCCGATAAGCGCAATCCGCCGCGCCGCCGGATCCATCAACCCAATCTCGCCGAGAATTCGCGGCCATTCCGAAACGATGATCGACAAGAATTCGAGCGAGCCTTGCCAGTGGCTTGCGAGATTTTCCGGCACGATGTCGGCGAGCCGCGAAGGTTCTATTTCCTCCGTATAGAGCGAATCCAGCAGCTTGCCGAGCTCGTCCGCCGCCGCGACCGCCCCCGCCCAGCGCCGCTGACCGTCAAAATAGGTTTTGTCGCGTTCGGCGATCATGCGCGCCAGCATCAGCCGGCGTTGCGCACCGGGAATGGCCGGCGGCAATGCGGCCTCGTCTTCAGGCGCGCCGTCAAATATCGTGAACTCGTCTTCGTCGATATCGCCAAGCGCGCGAATGCGCGGCGCCAGGATGGCGCGGGCGCCGGCAGTCGCGAGGAATGCATCGGCGAGCGCGCGCATGGCGCGGCGGGTCGGCAGATAGATGGTGACGTCCGGCAGCGCGACACCGCCAGCCGCCGCCGCGCGCGCCATCCCCGCCGCTAGATCCGTTAGAAAGGCCGCGCCCGGCGGGATCGAAAAATAGCGCGGCCCCGGCGCCGCAAAAAAATCCCCCGCGCCCGTCATCGCATCTGCGCCGCCACGCCGCCGGAAAGGCGCTTTTCCGCCGCGGCGAGCCCTGCCGGATCGCCGACATGCAGCCAGTCGCCGCCATAGACGCAACCAAAAAGCCGCCCGCGCGCGGCCGCTTTTTCCCAAAGGATCCGCGTCGAAAACGCACCGTCAGGCCCTTCATCGGCAAGCGCCGGGGAAATGATCTGCAAGCCGGTGAAAACAAAGGGCGCGCGCTCGCCGGAGCGCAGCGCAATCCGCCCCGCATCGTCCCGATTGAAATCGCCGCGCCCGTCATAGCCGCTGGCGCGCGCAATCGGGACCAGCAGCAAGAGCGCGTCCATCTCAGCCCCGTCCCACATTTGCGCGAGCGCCGCGCATGCCTCGCCGCCTGCACCATCGATCAGGATCGCATCGGTATTGGTGCAAAACACCGGGTGTTCGCCCAGCGCGCTGCGCGCTTTCTTGAAGCCGCCGCCAGTTTCCAGCAATGCGCCGCGTTCATCGGAAATTATAATGTCCGGCGCGGCAATGTCGGCAAGATGCGCCTCCACCTGATCCGCAAGATGATGGACATTGACCACCGCGCGCTTCACGCCGGCGGCTGCAAAACGCTCAAGCGCATAATCGATCAGCGGCTTGCCAGCGGCCTTGATCAGGGGCTTGGGCGTTTCATCCGTAAGCGGACGCATACGCGTGCCAAGCCCCGCAGCGAGCAACATGGCGGTTTCAGGCATATGCGTCACGAAGCAAGCTCCGGCAAATGTCGGGCGATGAATGTGCGGATCGGCGCCAGTGGCGCGCGCGCGAGATCGTTGCGGAAATGCGCCTCAACGCGAGGCAGCAGATCGAGATAGCGCGGTTTGTGATCGCGCTTTGCGAGGCGGGCGAATATGCCGAGAATCTTTGCATTGCGCTGCGCCGCAAGGATCGCATAATCGCGTTCAAATGCTCCTTCGTGAAATTGCGCGCCCATTCGCGCCGCATAGTGCGTGAGCATCGCCGCCGCCAATTCCGGCGCCACGTCCCGGCGGGCGTCCTCGAGCAGCGAGACAAGGTCATAAGCGGCATGGCCAAAAAGCGCGTCCTGAAAATCGATGACGCCGACGCGCCCAACTTTTTCGCGCCCGGGCAGCCATAACAGGTTTTCGGCGTGATAGTCGCGCAAGACCGGTGCATGCGGCGCGGACAACGCGCTGAACGCATCGCGCCAAAGCTGGGCATATTCTTCACACAGATCGTTCGGCGCTACGGCGGCTTTTTTCAATGGCCAGTACCATTCGATCAGCAGCGCCGTCTCGACCTCCAGCGCCAGCGCGTCATAGTCGAGCATGGCGTAAGACGGCCCGCGCGGCGGCGCGGCGGCGCTTTCATGAAGCTGCGCCAGCGCGTCGATGGCGGCGCGGTAAAGCGTTGCTTCATCAACCCGGCCGGCGACGCGCGCAAACAGATCATCTCCGAGATCTTCGATCAGCGCGAGCCCTGCCTGCGGGTCAGCCGCAAAGATTTCCGGCGCCGACAGCCCCGCATTGCGCAGCATTTCGGCGATCGCGATGAACGCATTGAGGTTCGGCCCGGCCAGCCGCGCCATGGCGTTATAGCCGAGCGCTTGACGCAAATCCGGGCCGGCGTCCGGCGGGCAAGCCGGCGCTTCGGCGGCCGGCGGCGCGATCATCAAAACCGCCTTGGCTTCGCCATGGGTCAATCGCTCATAGCGCCGGGTCGAGGCGTCGCCCGCAAGCGGCGTCGCCGCCGCCGCGCCCCAGCCGGCCTGTTCGAGAAATGCGGCGCGCCGGAGCGCCAGTTCTTCCATGTCTTCACTCATGCCGTTCACTCTTACGCGATTCCCGCCGCCGCCAGACGGCCGGGCCAATCGCCGCCGCCAGAAATATCCGCCCGCCGCACGCCGCCCGCGACCTCGAGGCGGATCGTCAGCGCATCGGCCGACAACAGGCCGTCGATCCGTTCCGGCCACTCGACCAGCAAGACACCGTCGTCGAGCGCTTCTTCAAGACCCAGCTCCCAGGCATCGTCCGCCTTTTCAAGGCGGTAAAGGTCGAAATGCCACAAAGAAAAACCCGGCGCGTCATAGGTCTCCACCAGCGTAAAGGTTGGGCTTGGCGCGTCCTTGACGCCGGTCAGCGCCGCAATCAGCGCCCGGGCAAGGGTGGATTTGCCAGCGCCGAGATCACCGGAAAGCCGCACAATATCGCCGGTCCGCAACAAGCCTGCCAGCCTTGCGCCGAGCGCCGCCGTCGCTACTTCATCGATCAGGGAAAGGTGGGGCGTCATCATCCGATTGTGTTCTTGAAATCACCATCTGAAATGGCGATTAGTGAAAAAAGGCTTGCCCTTGGCGGCCTAGCCCTTACATCGACCGGTCTCATTTCCACGTAAGAAAGCAAAGTCGCAAGCCCATGCCCAAGATCACCTATATCGAACATAATGGCGCTGAACATACCATCGAAGCCGAAGAAGGCGTGTCGGTGATGGAGGCGGCTGTCAAGAACATGGTTCCCGGCATCGATGCGGATTGCGGCGGCGCCTGCGCCTGCGCGACCTGTCATGTCTATGTGGACGAGGCCTGGCGCGAAAAAGCCGGCAAGCCCGAGGCGATGGAGGAATCAATGCTCGATTTCGCGGCCGAGCCGAAAGAAAATTCGCGCCTTTCCTGCCAGATCAAGATTTCCGCCGCGCTTGACGGCTTGGTCGTCCGTCTGCCCGAATTTCAGGGCTGACCGCCATTTTCGGCGGATGTCAGCCTTGACGAAATCTGCCTCGCGGCGTTTCCTGAACAAATGGAGAACACAGCAGCCGCCTTTGAGCCCGCCCGCCCGGATCGCACGCTTGCCCTCACCCGCGGCGTCACCCGCCTGTTTGTTGATCTGGGGATGAGCCCGCTTTGCGAGTTCCGGCTGGTCAATTCGCGCCGCGCTGACGTCGCGGCGCTGGACCGGCGCGGCCGCCTGGTGATGGCGGAAATCAAATCCTGCCGCGCCGATTTCGAGGCGGACGCCAAATGGACGGAATATCTCGATTTTTGCGACGAGTTCTATTTCGCAGTCGATCCCGCGTTCCCGACGGAAATTTTGCCCGCCGGCGAAGGGCTCATCGTCGCTGACGAATATGGCGCGGTCATTTCCCGTCCAGCCGAAACGCGCCCGCTGGTCGCCGCACGCCGTAAAGCCGTTACATTGCGATTTGCGCGCCAGGCCGCATGGCAAGCATTGGCGCGTCAAAGCTAGACTGGCGCGCGCTGTTTCAATCTGGCCGGCTCAATCGGCATTCGGGAAGGGCTGTTTGATGATCCGACTTTTCACCGCGGCGACGGTGCTGCTGCTTTCATTCTTCACAATCGCCGATGCGGCCGATGCGCCGCCTGAAATTCGCCCGGTGAAAATCAGCGATAATTTTTACGTATTTTACGGCGGCGGCGGGCTTGGCGGCAATGTCGGCATGAGCATCGGCGAGGACGGCATCTTGCTGGTCGACGCTATGCGTGACGTGACCGCGCCCGCGCTTTTCGAGGAAATCAGGAAAGTCTCCGACAAGCCGATCAAATATGTGATCAACACCCATAGCGACGCCGATCACAGCGGCGGCAACGCGTTCTTCGCCGACAAAGGCGCGCTCATCATCGCCCAGCTCAATGCGCGATACAGCCCGGCCCAAAGCGACCTCAAGGTCAGCGATGCGTTCTCGCTCATATTCAACGGCCAGACTGTTCACGGCGCGCATGTCACAGCGCATTCTTATGACGATCTCATCATTTATTTTTCGGGGAATAATATCGTCTTTACCGGCGATACATTCACCAATACCGCGCCATCCTACTCCTTCTCGGACGGCGCGCAGGGCCAATATGCGGCGATCGATGCCGCGCTCGGCTTCGCCGATGACGAAACCGCCATCGTTCCGGGGCACGGATTCATCGACGACAATGCCGGACTGCAATCCTACAGAGCCCGCTGCGCGGAATGGATCGCCCGCATCGCCGCGCTAAAGGAAGAAGGCAAAACGCCCGCAGAAATGGTCGAGGACGAAACGCTTCTCGCGATCAAACGCGCCTTCATCACCAGGCCGCGCGACAGCGAATTGGCGCAAAGCTATATCCAGCGCCCGATTACAAGAGTGCTGACATCGGAATTGGTGTCGACGGTTCCGCTTTCGTCGGAGGCGCTGGACGCCATTACCGGCCTTTATGCATTCGAAGACGGGTCCGTTGCCGAGATCAGACAGGACGGCGAGAAAATCTTCATGGTCAAAAGCGGCGACTACATGATTGAGCTGCTGGCGCAGTCGGAGACCTTTTTCAAGATCCGCGTGTTCATCGACGCCGATATCCGTTTTGAGCGCAATGACGCCGGCGCGATCGCCGGCTTCACCCTCAGTGATACGGGCGAGACGACGCGCGCCCGCAAGCTGCCGGACGGGGCCTAGCAAGGAACGCGAAGCCTCGCTTTTGGCGTGCTATTGCGGCGTCAGGCGCAATACTTCGCCTTCCGGCGCACCGCGGCGATCTTCCGTCGTCACGTATATCGCGCCGTCCGGGCCGACGCGCACATCACGGATGCGCGCGGCGCGGCGCACCAGAAAACGCTCCTCGCCGACCGGCTCCTCGCCATCCATGATCACCCGGTGCAGCGCCGCGCCGCCAAGCGCGCCGACCAGCAAATCTCCGTCCCAGCCGTCGAACATATCGCCGCGATATACCGCAAGACCTGACGGCGCGATTGACGGCGTCCAATATTTCACCGGCTGGGTCGTGCCTTCATATTCCGTAAACGGTGTAATTTTTGCGCCGTTATAATCGATACCGTAGGTCGCCAGCGGCCAGCCGTAATTGGCGCCGGGCTCGATGATGTTGATCTCATCGCCGCCGCGCGCGCCATGCTCGGTCTCCCACAAGATGTCGCGCGCCGCATCATAAGCGAGCCCCTGGCCGTTGCGGTGCCCTTTTGAGTAAAGCTCCGGCAGCGCGCCGGCGCCGAAATCCGGATTGTCCTCCGGGATCGTTCCGTCTTCATTGAGGCGCAACACCGCGCCGAAGCTCGACGCCATGTCCTGGGCTTTTTCCTTATAGCGCGAGCCTTCGCCGATCGTCACATAAAGCTTCCCGTCGCCGCCCCAGACCATGCGCCCGCCGAAATGATGGCCGGTGTCTTTCAGCGGCGCAGCGTCGTAAAGAATGTCGAGGTCGTGCAGCGCCGCGCCGTCGAATGTCGCCCGCGCGATCCGCGTCGCATTGGCCTGTTCCGTTCCATGCGCGTAAGCGAGGTAAAGCAGGCGGTTTTCGCTAAATTCCGGATGCGGCAGAATGTCGAACAATCCGCCCTGATTATAAGCCAGCACCTCAGGGAGACCGGCGACCGGCGCCTCCAGCAGCGCGCCGTCGCGAATGATGCGCAAGCGGCCGGCGCGTTCGCTCACCAGCAGGTCGCCATTCGGCAGGAACGCCATGGACCACGGATTGACAAGCCCGCCGGCGAGCTTTTCGACCGACAGGGCGAGCGCGCCCTCAGGCGCCGGGTCGGCGAGCGTTTCCTGCAATCGAGCGTCGCCGCCGCCTTTTGGCGAGGGCCCGCCATTGCTTTCCGCTACGCAAGCCGTGAGCGCCGCTGCGGACAATACTGAGATAAAAATCCGGCCGGTCATCGTCATCGCTTCGCCTTTCCCTGTGAAGATCAGAAAACTTCACCAGCATGGGTAGTCGCAAGCAGCGTTAAGGGTCAATATCGCCTCATGTGAGAGGGCTCGCGCCGCAACCGAACACGGAAGACGGCGCGACACAAAGATTCGGGTTCAGGACCATATGAAAATCGCAAGGATGCTGATCGCCTATCTGGCCGCGCTTGCCGCGACTTATGTACTTGCCGTGATATTCTACACCCAGCAGGTGATCGCCAAACAAGCGGCGGTCGGCGCAGTCTATTCGCCGGCGCAGCAACTCGACACTTACGCATCCAACTTCACCGGTCTATACGCCCTCGCCCTCATGATCGCCATCGCGCTGGCAGTCGCCTTTCCGGTCGCGGCCGCTGTCAAACGGATCGTCAGACCGCTCGCCGTCATCGCCTATCCGGCCGCCGGCGGCGCGGCGATGCTGGTGATGCTGGCGCTTATTGAACAGCAGCTCGGCGGTGGCGCGGGCGTGATTGGCGGGGCGCGCGACGCGCTGGGCCTTTCCCTGCAATGCCTCGCCGGCATCATGGGCGGCGGGGTTTTCTCGATCGCGCGGCCGCGCTAGGACAGGCGCCGATTTATGCAGGACGATCTCGCCAGCCTTATCCGCAATACCGCCGCGCGCGTTCGCGCGCGCGATTTCATGTGGGCGGTCGGCATCAGCGCCGGCGTCTGCGCCGCGCTGATTGTCGCCGGCCTTGCGGACTGGCGGCTCGCCCTTGCCGGCTGGCTGGCCTTCATGGCGGCGCTTGCCGTGCGTTACCGCTTTTCGTCTGGCCGGGTCTGGGCCGCGCCGGTGCAGCGCATCATCGAAACGGAATTGCACGCGCAGGAAGCCGAGCTGGCGCGCTTGCGCATGGTGCAGGGGGTTGCGCGGGCCTTGCCTGAGCCGCTCTTTATTCTTGATGCGGACGGCCAGGTCGAGCACGCCAACCCGGCCGCACGCGACCTGGTGGGCCTGCCGGAAGCAACCGGGCGCCATTTCGCCGCCGTCTTGCGCGCGCCAAGCGTTTACGAAGCGGCGGAAACGGTTCTTTCAAGCGGCGAGCCGACATCCGTTGAATTCACGACGCTGGGCGGCGTCGAGCGCACTTGCCGCGCTTATATTGCGCCGATCGACACCGCCGCCGACAAGCCTGAACAGAGCCGGCCAAGAGCGCTCGTCTTCATCCGTGACCTGACGACAGAGCGGCGTCTCGAGCAAATGCGCGCCGATTTTATCGCCAGCGCCAGCCATGAATTGCGCACGCCGCTCGCATCGGTGCTGGGGTTTATCGAAACCCTGCGCGGGCATGCGAAAGACGACCCGGAAGCGCAGGAGAAGTTCCTTTCGGTCATGCAGGCCCAAGCCGAACGCATGCAGCGCCTGGTTGCCGACCTGATGTCGCTGTCGCGCATCGAACTGAACGAACATGTGCCTCCGCGCGAAAGCGTGGACCTGTCCGACCTCGCATCCGATGTGATCGAAAGCCTAGCGCCGCTATTTGAATCGGCCGGCGCGATTATCGATTTCACGCATGAGGAAGGCGCCGACACCAAGATCCGCGCCGACCGCGACGAAGTCTTCCAGGCGATCCAGAACCTCATTGACAATGCCGTCAAATATGGCGGCGATCCGGCGATGGTGAAGATCAGCGTCGGCCACGGCGCTGCGCCGACGCCGTTCTCCGACGGCGCGCCCGCCCACCGCGCCGGCGACAGCGCTCAACAGGTCGCCGCGCGCCTTGGCGTTTCGGTGGACGATCTTGTTTATGTGCAAGTGCGCGATTTTGGCCCCGGCATCGAGCGGGCCGACCTGCCGCGCCTGACGGAGCGGTTTTATCGGGTGAATGTCGAACGCAGCCGCAAGAGCGGCGGCACCGGCCTTGGCCTCGCCATCGTCAAGCACATCGTCAATCGTCACAAGGGCGGTTTTCAGATCGAAAGTCGCCTGGCGGGCGGCGCGGCCTTCGCCTGCCACTTCAGGCATGCCGGCTAAAATATTTTACAGGCGCAAAATATGCGCCTATTGTCGCCGGCCAACGACCAGCCGACAAGAATTTGTCACAATAAAACGGCATGTAAGCGGTTTCTGGCACGATAATGACGAACAGGCGCACCCCGACCATGGCTACCGCAGCCCCGCAATCCTTTGACCACGCCCGCATCGCGCTTGAAACCGCGCTGTCACGCATGGCCGCGCAGGTCGAAAGCCAACTGGCCAAAGCGCTCACCGCCTTTGAACGCCGCGACCTGTCGGCGGCGGAAGCGATTATCGCCGGCGACGCGCGCATTGATGCTCTCGATAATGAAATCGAGTCCCAGGTCATGGAACTCCTGAAAAAGGGACCATTGGCGGAAGAGGCCCTGCGCGAAGTGATGACCATCGGCAAGCTGGCCGGCGAGCTCGAGCGCGTCGGCGACCTCGCCAAGAATGTCGCCAAACGCACACTGGTGGTCAGCCTTGAAGCGCCGGCGCGCCCGACCTCGGGCGTCGCGCGCATGGGCCGGGCGAGCTTGCGCCAGTTTTCCGATATCCTGAACGCCTATGCCGCGCGCAATCTCGACGCGGCGCGCGCGGTCTGGGGCGGGGATGACGAGCTCGACGAGCTGTATAATTCGGTTTTTGAAGAGATCCTGATGGCGATGATGCGAAAACCGGAGTCGGTCAACGCCTGCACGCATCTTGTTTTCACCGCAAAAAATTTCGAACGCGTCGGCGATCACGCCACCAATATCGCCGAAGCCCTGCATTATCTCATCACCGGCTCGCGGATCATGGAACCGAGACCGAAAGGCGACAAGACCTCGACAACGATTGTCTCACCGCCTAAGCAGTCCGAGACCGCCAACGGGTAAAACACGGGATGAGACGACATGCCGGCGACGAAAGTCTTGATCGTCGAAGACGAGGACGCGCTTTCCACCATTCTGGAATATAATCTCGCCAAGGAGAAATTCGAGGTCGCGATTGCGGCCGACGGCGAGGACGGCCTGCTGAAAGTCGAAGAATTCGGACCGGATATCATCATTCTCGACTGGATGCTGCCAAAGGTTTCAGGAATCGAGATCTGCCGGCGCATCCGCTCCAAGCCGGAAACCCGCAATATTCCGATCATCATGCTCACTGCGCGCGCCGAAGAGGCTGATCGCATTCGCGGACTTGAGACGGGCGCGGATGATTATCTCACCAAGCCGTTTTCCACGAATGAGCTGATCGCGCGCGTCAAGGCGATCTTGCGCCGTATCCGGCCGGGCCTCGCTGACGATATGGTGACGTTCGGCGAAATCAGCATCGACCGCGTTTCCCACAAGGTGACGCGCGGCGGCAAGGATATTCATCTCGGCCCCACGGAATTTCGGTTGCTCGATCACCTGATCCAGCATCCTGGCCGGGTTTTCTCGCGTGAGCAGCTGTTGAACGCCGTTTGGGGATCGGATGTGTTTGTCGAGGTGCGCACCGTCGACGTGCATATCGGCCGCCTGCGCAAGGCGCTGAACAAGCACAAGCAAGGCGACGCCATTCGCACCGTACGCTCAGCCGGTTATGCGCTGGATGTCGAATAAAAGCAGCGCTTAATAATGACACGGAATAAAAAACCCGCCGTGAAAGGCGGGTTTTTTTCGATCCTGCTTCGGTTATCAACCGGACGCTCTATCCCGCAGCCCGGCGGCGTTCGATCTGCGCAGCGGGACGGCGCACATCGGTGCGCTCACGGCGCTGCGGCGGCTGGAACGCCATGCGCGCATGATGCGCGCAATAGGATTTGCCGACCACCGCAGGCTGGCCGCAAAAATGGAAATCATCACGGGCCGGATCGCCAATCGGCCATTTGCACATATTGTTCTTGATGGTGTTGACCGTCGTCTTGTCGCCGGAATCGAGAACCAGAGGCGTGATCGCATCCGGCTCGGGAATGACGGAGCGGATTTCAGGTCGCGCGGGCTTTGCCGGCGCCGCCTCGCCTTTGCGTTCGGCCGCCGGGCCGCAGCCGCGTTGCGGTTTCGCCGGCGTGGCGCGTCCGGAAAGCCCCAGACGGTGCACTTTGCCAATCACGGCATTGCGCGTAACGCCGCCCATCTTGTTCGCAATCTGAGCGGCTGAAAGCCCCTCCGCCCACAAGGTTTTAAGAAGCTCTACCCGCTCATCCGTCCAAGCCATCTTGCTATCTCCTTGCATTGCTCCGGCTGCTCAACCGGGTCGCATCCGCCGCCATCATTGATTTCACAATATTTTGTGTCGTGAAAAAACGCTGCTCCCTGAGCGCCTAAATATAGTATCCTAAAGAGGCGGAAACACAACATGGCGCCCCACTATATTTTTGCCCACCACATGTTGATAAATCTTCATACTTGACGCCGGCGCCCTCCTGCCCCCACATCCCGTTGCATTGCAAAAAGCCTTGAAAAACGGATTTCAGATGACCGTTACCGACACTTCGCGCAGCACCCAGGACCCTGCGCCGCGACCCATCACGGCCGGTTTCGGCGACCGGCGCTTCGGCGCGGTTAACTGGCTCGGGCTGTGGACGTTGTATGTGAAAGAAGTGCGCCGCTTTCTGAAAGTAATGTTTCAGACCGTGGTTGCGCCGGTAATCTCGACGCTCCTGTTCCTGATTGTCTTTACACAGGCCTTCGGCAGCGCCCGTCCGGACGTCAATGGCGTGCCATTTGTCGCGTTTCTGGCGCCCGGCCTCATCATGATGGCGGTGCTGACAAATTCCTTCACCAATTCATCATCGTCGCTGATCATCGCCAAGGTGCAGGGCTCGATTGTCGACGTCCTAATGCCGCCGCTTTCCTCGGCGGAGCTCGCTGTCGCCTTCATCGCCGGCGCCGCCACCAGGGGGCTGTTGGTCGGCTTTGTCACCGCCGTCACCTCTGCGGCGTTCATGGCGGCAATCGGCGCGCCCATGCAGATCGCGTCGCTTTGGGCGGTCTTGTATTTCTCGATCATGGCCGCCGTTATCTTCGCCGCAATCGGCGCCATGGGCGGCATCTGGGCGGACAAATTCGACCAGATGGCGGCGGTGACGAATTTCGTCATCACGCCGCTGACATTCCTGTCCGGCACATTCTATTCCGTCGACAGATTGCCGGAACCGTTCCGGTCGATCAGCCATTTCAACCCGGTCTATTATTTCATTGACGGTTTCCGCTCCGGTTTTACCGGCGTCGCCGAAGCCAGCATGGCGACCGGCATGTCCGTGGCGCTGGTTTGCGCCGTTGTGTTTTCCGGCGCCTGCTACGCGATGCTACGTGCTGGATATAAGTTGAAAGAGTAAGTTACGAGCCGCAACATGACAGAACTGACCCTTAACGCCGACGACGCCATCCTGCCGTTCCAGGTCGCCAATACGGCCGTGCGCGGACGCGTGGTCCGGCTTGGCGGCTCGATTGACGAGATCCTCGGCACACATGATTTCCCCGATCAGGTCGCTGAACTCCTGGGCGAAGCGGTCGCGCTCGTCGCCATGATGGGCGCATCGCTGAAATTCGACGGCAAGCTGATCTTTCAGGCGCAAGGCGACGGTCCGGTGCCGATGATCGTCACCGACTATTCCGCCGGCGGCGCAGTGCGCGCCACCGCAAAACTCAGCGGCGGCGGCGTCAATGACGCAACCCGCGGCGCGCGCGCGCTCCTGGGCAAGGGCGCGATCGTCCTGACCATTGATCAAGGGGCCGATATGGAGCGCTATCAAGGCATCACGCCGATCGAAGGGGCGAGCCTCGCCGAGGCCGCCATCGCTTATTTCGACCAGTCCGAACAGATCCCCACCGCGATCAAACTCGCTGTCGGCCGCATTCAGGAGCCGGGCGGCGCCGAGACCTGGCGCGCCGGGGGCCTGATGGCGCAATTCGTGCCGAGCGAAGGCGGTGCACGCGAACGCGGCGAGGCCGTCCTGCAATCGGAAAATGACCGCGAGGCCTGGGACCGGGCGGCGGCGTTTGTGGAAACCACGCAAGATGACGAATTGCTCGACCCCTCGATCAGCGCGGAAACGCTGCTCTACCGCCTGTTCCACGAAGACGGCGTCAAGGTGTTCGACCCGCAGCCGGTGCGCGCCGATTGCAGTTGCAACCGCGACAAGATCAGCGCCGTCCTGTCGCGCTACACCGCTGACGATCTCGGCGACATGGTAGAAGACGGCGCGATCACGGTCACTTGCGAATTCTGCCGGACCGATTACCGTTTCGCCCCAGACGGCGGGCCCGAACGGGCCGGATCCGAAGAGGGCGCCCATGAAGAAAAGCCGGTATAAAAAAGAACTCGAAACGCTCGAATTCGAGCTTGCGAAATTGCAGGAGACAGTTTCGCGAAGGGGCTTGAAGCTCGCCATTATATTCGAGGGGCGCGATGCATCCGGCAAAGGCGGCGCCATCAAGACCATCCTGAGGCGGATGAATGCGCGCATCTGGCGCATCGCCGCCTTGCCCAAACCGTCCGACCGCGAACGCACGCAGTGGTATTTCGAACGCTATGTGAAACACCTGCCGGCGGGCGGCGAAATCGTCCTGTTCGACCGCTCATGGTACAATCGCGCGGTTGTCGAACCCGTGATGGGGTTTTGCAGCGAGGAAGAATACGAGACCTTCATGCGCGAAGCGCCGCGATTTGAGGAAATGCTCCTTGATAGCGGCATGATCTTGCTGAAATTCTGGATCCACGTCTCCGTTGAGGAACAAGAAGCGCGGTTCCAGGACCGCGCCAATGATCCGCGCAAACGCTGGAAATTGTCGCCGATCGACCTTGAAGCGCGCGACCGGTGGGTTGCGTTCACTCGCCATCGCGACGCCATGTTCGCACGCACCGGCACGAAAGCCGCGCCGTGGCTGGTGGTCGACGGCAATGACAAGGAAAAAGCGCGCCTCAACATTATCCGCGCGATCCTCGATCGCGTGCCATATGAATTCAATGAAGACGCCTTCCGGCCAGTCAAACTGCCGCCGCGCCCGACAATCAAGAACGGCGACTACAAGGAGCCGGCGTTGAAAGACCTCAATTGCATCAAGGATTATTATGCGGATTAGGCCTTGTTGACCTCTTCCCACATTTTCACATCCCGCAGCCAGCGCCCGACGCCATACATCAGCGCCAGCGCCACGCCATAAACGCCGCCGCGGAAATACTGGTCCGAGAAATAACGCTTGGCGAAATAGAACGGCAGCCCGAACACGATCCGCATCGCGAGATATGGTTTTGATTTCAGCGGCGCCGGGATCGAGGAATTGCGGTTGAGCTTTTCCATCAAATGCCCGGCGTCGGTGAAGGCAAAATGCAATAGCCGCGCGCGCATATGGCCGATCTCGATGTCTTTCGGCAGTCGAAACTGGTCCCAGCCATCATGATCAGGCGCGCGGACGATGCGCCGGTCATAGACCTTATGACGCGTCTGATTGCCGAAATTTTTCCATGGCTTGCCGATTGGCGGAACCAGCGCCAGCATGGTGCGATAGATTTTTTTCGGCGGCGCCCCGTCAGCGAACAGGGCTTCCAGCTCATCGGCGAATTCTTGCGTAACGACCTCATCCGCATCGAGATCAAGCATCCAGTCATACAGGCATGCATCTTCGGCGATGCGCTTTTGCCGGCCCCAACCCATCCATTCATGCTCGATGACGCGCGCGCCGGCGGCCCGGGCCAGCGCGACCGTTTGATCGGTCGAACCTGAATCGACGACCACCACTTCGCGCGCCGCCAGCAGCGCCGCCCGCACCACATCGGCGATCATGCGTTCTTCATTCACTGTACGAATGATGGCGGAAACAGGCGGGCGCGTATCGGTCATGGGCTCTCTCAGTCAAAGGCAAAGCTAAAGGGCGTCGCGAGGCGGCGATGCTCGTCGATAATCAGCCGGCGCTCAAGCGGCGGATGCGCGCGGGCGGCGCAGGCCGGGCGCGAACATAGCCGGCAAGTGACGCCGATTTCCGCTCGCGCGGCCGCGTCGGGGTCGATCCCTTGCGCGTAGACCAGCCTGTCTGCATGCTTCAGTTCGCAGCCAAGCGCCACGGCCCGCTCGGCGGACGGCGCGCCGAACCCGCCGGCGCCGCCATGGACGGTGCGCGCGATCGAAAAATACGCATCCCCATCCGGCAATTGCGCGATCTGCGTGACCGTCTTGCGCGGCGTACGGAACGCTTCATGAATGTTCCAGACCGGACAGGACCCGCCATATCGGGCGAAGGGAAAGACGCCGCCGGAAAACCGTTTCGAGACATTGCCGGCCGCATCAAACCGCAAAAAGAAAAACGGGACGCCCTCCGCGCCCGGCCGCTGCAGGGTCGTAAGGCGGTGACAGACCTGCTCGAAACTCGCGCCGAAACGCCGTCCCAACGCCTCAACATCATATTTCAATTCCTCTGCTGACTGAAGAAATCGGCGATAAGGAAAAATGATCGCGCCGGCGTAGTAGTTGGCGAGCGCCGCGCGCGCCAACCGGCGCCCTGCATCGCTTTCGAACGAAGCTTTGTTGACGATCGCATCAAGCGCATCGCGCGCCTCAATCAAGGCAAGTTGCAGCGCCGCTTGGAAAACGCGGCTCGCCTGGTCCAGCGCCTCGGAGATCATCAACTGGCGGCGATGCCGGTCATGCCGGCGATAAGCGCCAACCATGATGTCCGCGGGCAATATGCGCAGCTTAAGCCCATGGCGCTTTTCAAACCGCTCCGCCAGCGCCTCCATGAGACCGGTTTTAGCGGCGGCGAGTGCGGCGGCCGTCTCCTCGCCGGCCTCGTCAAGCGCCGGAAAATAATTGCGGGCCTCGGCGATGAAGTCGCGCGCCTCCTCGACCGGGTCCGCCTTGGCGCCCGCGCCGCCCGCCGCCCGCGCCTCGAGCGTCGCGGCTGTTGCCGACCGATAGGCGCCGTAAAGCGCGGCCACCGCTTCGCCCATGGCCGGGTTGGCGGACAGCAGGTCGCGCACATCCTCCTTGCCGAGCGACAGATCCTGAAAAATCGGATCGACCAGCATCGCCTCAAGCTGCGCGAAAGTCTCGTCTTCGCCGCTGGCGAAAGCGCCAAGGTCAAGGCCGTAGGTTTCCGCAAGGCGCAATAGCAGCTCGGCCGGCAAGGGCCGTTGGTTCCGCTCGATTAACGTGATGTAGGAAGGCGAGACGTCGAGCTCGGCGGCCATTTGCGCCTGCGTCAAGCCAAGCCCGCGCCGGATGCGGCGGATGCGCGGGCCCACATAGAGCGGTCGGGAATCGCGCGCCATCTAACAATTCTCCTGCCCGCTTGGCGAGATATTGCCGATTGTTACGGGCATAGAACCTTCTCGTCCCATCAATATGTTAAAGTCAGAATATTACAAAACACACAAACTAACAACTTTTAAATATCGCGATCACACAACGCGACGGGAAACGCATTGTGCGACGCGGTAAGGCCCGCCTAGGTTTCAGCGTCAGCATTCTGAAAGCCAGGGGAAAGCACCAATGTCTGAGTTTGAAACCTTGATCGCGAACACGCCCGAAGGCCGGTTTGACGGGGTCGAACGCAATTACGCCGCCAAGGATGTCGAGCGCCTGCGCGGATCGGTCCGGGTCGCCCACACCCTTGCGGATCGCGGCGCGCGAACGCTCTGGTCGCTGTTGAAATCGGAAGATTATGTCAATGCGCTCGGCGCGCTGTCCGGCAACCAGGCGGTGCAAATGGCCAAGGCCGGCCTTAAAGCGATCTATCTTTCCGGCTGGCAGGTCGCGGGCGACGCCAATATCGCCGCGCAGACCTATCCCGACCAATCGCTCTACCCGGCCAATTCCGGCCCCGAACTCGCCAAGCGCATTAACAATGCATTGTCGCGCGCCGATCAGATCGAGCTCTCGGAAGGCGACGTCAAACGCGATTATTTTCTGCCGATCGTCGCCGACGCCGAGGCCGGCTTTGGCGGGCCGTTGAATTGCTATGAGATCATGAGGGCCTATATCGAAGCGGGCGCGGCCGGCGTTCACTTCGAAGACCAGCTCGCTTCCGAGAAAAAATGCGGCCATCTCGGCGGCAAGGTCCTAATCCCGACAAAGGCCCATGAGCGCAATCTCAACGCCGCGCGCCTCGCGGCGGATGTCGCGGGCGTTCCCACCGTGCTGGTGGCGCGCACGGATGCAGAATCCGCCAAGCTCATCACCTCGGATATTGACGAGCGCGACCATGACTTCATCGATTTCGACCAAGGCCGCACGCCGGAAGGGTTCTACCGCCTGAAAGACGCCATGGGCGTCGATCACTGCATTGCGCGCGGGCTTAATTACGCCAAATGCGCAGACCTGTTGTGGTGGGAAACCTCAAAACCTAACCTCGATGATGCAAAACGCTTCGCCGAAGCGATCCAGAAGGAGTTTCCAGGCAAGATGATGGCGTATAATTGTTCGCCCTCATTCAACTGGGAAGCCAATCTCGACAAGGCGACAATCGCCAAATTCCAGCGCGAGCTTGGCGCCATGGGCTATAAATTCCAGTTCGTCACACTGGCGGGGTTCCACGCCCTCAATTACGGCATGTTCGAGTTGGCCCGCGGCTATCGCGATCGCGGCATGGCGGCTTACTCAGAACTTCAGCAGGCGGAATTTGGCGCCGAACAAAATGGCTATGAAGCGACGCGCCATCAGCGCGAGGTCGGCACCGGCTATTTCGATCTTGTCGCCAACACCCTTTCGGGCGGTCAATCATCAACAACAGCGATGAACGAGTCCACCGAGACCGCCCAGTTCAAGCCGGCCGCTGAGTAAAGCGAATGGCTTGAAACGGCGCTTCTCGCAGGGGGAAAGCGCCACAGCCGAACGCCGCCGCGAGCCCCTCGCGGCGGCGTTTTTTAACCGCGCATTGCGGCGCATCAGTCAGTCGCCAATAGCCGGCCGTGCGCGCTTCGCCTTGGTCTCGCTGCGCTTGCGTTTTTCCTCGACGCGCTTTCGTTTCTGATTTTGCGAAATGCGGGTTTTCTTACGCGGCGTCGGCCTTGTTGCAGCCCGCTCGATCAGCGCCGCGAGGCGCGCACGCGCATCATCGCGATTTTGCTCCTGCGTGCGAAAGCGCTTGGCCTCAATGATAATCACTCCGTCACGGGTCATGCGCCGGCCGGCGATGGATCTGAGCCGTGCTTTCACGTCCGCCGGCAGCGATGGCGAGTTTCGACCATCAAAGCGCAACTGCACCGCGCTTGCGACCTTGTTGACATTCTGCCCCCCGGGCCCCGAAGCGCGGATAAAGGTCTCCACCAGCTCCCAGTCGGGAATTTTGATATCGCCGATTGAAATCGCCATAAGCTTCAATAAGCTTCGCCGCCATGCAACGCAAAATCCAAATCAAGGCCCGCCCCATGACCGATATATCTCCCGACCTTCAGGATAAACTTGACGCCGCCGCCTTTCGGCGCCTGGTCTCGCATCTTCAAAACCGGACGGATGTGCAAAATATCGAGTTGATGATCCTTGCTGATTTTTGCCGCAACTGCCTCGGCGACTGGTGGCGCGAGGCGGCGGAGGCGGAAGGCGTTTCGCTGACCAAGGAAGAAGCGCGCGAACGCGTCTACGGCATGCCTTACGCCGAGTGGAAAGAAAAACACCAGAAAGCGGCGACCCCGGAACAAATGGCGGCGTTTGAGGCGCGAAAGGAAACGAAGTCGTAACCCGCCTAGCGGTCCCGGCGACAAGCCCTGGATTACAGATCCGTCGTCAGGAATTTCGTTCCCGGCGCCGGATTGAAGGTCACTGGTGGCGCAGGTGTAAAGCCAAAATACTCATAGAGTTTTCGCGCCGCAACAAATTC
The DNA here is from genome assembly GCA_947259375.1 of uncultured Parvularculaceae bacterium. Classification (GTDB taxonomy): domain Bacteria; phylum Pseudomonadota; class Alphaproteobacteria; order Caulobacterales; family Parvularculaceae; genus Hyphococcus. The sequence continues at coordinate 19,560 of CAMYLZ010000028.1, forward strand.
CGGCAAGACATCCAGACAACTCCGTCCGTATCCGGTTGATTTCGCCGCCGTCCAGGCGAAGCATATTCGCCCGGCAACGCCCGGAATTCTTCTTCGTAATTTTAGCTGACGGCAGCGCTTTCTACATATCCGAAAAATATGCTTCTGGCCGTCTCAAGATCGTCAGGCAACCTGGCCTGCCGGATTGAGATCACGAGGCTTGCGTTCCTTCCGCAGCCATCCGCTCTTTGCGCGCTTCGCTCGCCCGCTTCTTGACGCTTTCCGACTTCAACTGCCCGCAGGCGGCGAATATATCGCGGCCGCGCGGGGTGCGGATCGGCGAAGCGTACCCGGCGCGCGACAATATATCGGCGAACGCTTCAATCCGTTCCCAGCTTGAGCATTCATAAGGCGCGCCCGGCCACGGGTTGAACGGGATCAAATTGATCTTCGCCGGCACGCCTTTTAACAGCCGCACCAGCTCGCGCGCTTCCGCGTCGCTGTCATTGACGTCTTTCAGCATCACATATTCAAAGGTGATGCGCCGCGCATTGCCAAGCCCCGGATAAGCGCGGCAGGCATCCATCAATTCCGCAATCGGATATTTCTTGTTGATCGGCACAAGCTCATTGCGCAGCGGGTCGTTGGTGGCGTGCAGCGAAATCGCCAGCATCGACGACGTAACCTCGCCGAGCCGCGGGATTTCCGGCACGACGCCCGAGGTCGACACGGTGATGCGCCGGCGCGAAATGGAAATGCCGTCGCCATCGGAGATCACATCAATGGCGCTCGCCACATTATCGAGATTGTAAAGCGGCTCGCCCATGCCCATAAAGACAATGTTGGATAGCCGCCGGTCTTCGCCGCCCGACGGCCATTCCTCGAGATCGTCCTTGACCGCCATCACCTGCCCGACAATTTCCGCCGTAGTCAGATTACGGACGAGTTTTTGCGTGCCGGTATGGCAAAAGGTGCAGGCGAGCGTGCAGCCGACCTGGCTCGACACGCAGAGCGCGCCGGCGCGGCCCACATCCGGGATGAAGACGCATTCGACCTCGATGCCGGGCCCGAGACGGATGAGATATTTGCGCGTGCCGTCGACCGAAACGAGACGCTCGCTCACCTCGGGGCGGGCGATCTCGAACCGCTCGGCGAGAGCGAGGCGCATCTCCTTGGCGATGTCGGTCATGGCCGCGAAGTCGGTCGCGCCGTAATGATAAATCCACCGCCATAGCTGATTGGCGCGCATGCGCGCTTTTTTCTCATCAAGGCGGAACGCCTCGGCCATCAGCGCAGCCAGTTCGCCCCGCGTCATGCCGGCAAGATTGCGGCGGACAGCGGGCTCAGGCCCAGCGTCAGCGGGCCGTGCGGAAAGGTCAATTGATGCCATAGCGGCCTGCCTATAGCGGCTTGGCGGTGCGGCGTCTATCGGGCCGGCGGGATTGCCGGCGAATGGGGCGGTTTGGCCCGCGCCGCATAGATCGCGCCGCCAAGGATGACCGCCGCGCCAATAAACACGCCCGCATCGATCCGGTCGCCAAACATCGCCGCGCCGAGCAGGCTCGCCGCCGCCAGCCGCAGGAAGTCCATGGGCAGGACGGCGCTCGCCTCCGCTGCGGCGAAGGCTTTCGCCATAAGGAATTGGGCGAGCATGATGCCGCCGCCCGCCGCGAGGATGAGCGGCAGATGGGCAAACGACGGCGCGGTCCAGTTGGCCGCGGCGACCAGCGCGCTCGCCGGAAACGCCAAAATGAACGGATAGGCGATAAGCGTGTCCATCCGCTCGCTCGCGGTCAGGGTCTTCACCAAGAGGAACGCCGCCGAGATCGAGGCGGTCGCAATCAGCGAGGCGATCAGCCCGGCGGTCCCGATCTCCGCGCCAGGCCGCAAAACGATCAGTACGCCAAGAAATCCGAGCCCCAGAGCCGCAATCCGGCGGCGCGAAAAACCTTCGCCCATGAAAGTCATGGAGATCCCACCGGTCAGCACCGGCGCGGCGAACGTCACCGCCACCACGCTCGCCAGCGGCGCATGAGCGATCGCATAGAAAATGCTGAGCCCGCCGGCAAATGTCGCCGCGGCCCGCGCGATATGCATGCCGAGCCGTTTGGTGCGCAACAACCCCGCGCCGCGGCGGGCAAACAGCGGCATAACAGCGGCGAAGCCGACGAGATTGCGAAAGAAGAACAGCGTTTCCGTCGACAGTTCATCGCCCAACAGCCGCACCACCGCCCACATCAACGATTGCACCAGCGCATAGGCCGCCATGAAAGCCATGCCCGCATGCGCAGCGGAGATTGTCGAGGAACGATGCGCGGCGATCGTCATGCGCCGTTACTGCGCTTGCTGTTCGAGTGTGAAACGCTGTACGCGCCAATTCCACACCTCGCTCGTGTAAAGACGGTTGTGCTGATCAATCGCGACGCCGTGGAGCGAATAAAACTCACCAGGCTCCTTGCCGAGTGATTGATACGCATGAAGCAGCGCGCCGTCGGCCGAATATTGGCTGATCCTCGCCGCGCGCGCGTCGGTCACCCAAAGCGCTTCATTTTCATCCAGCAACAGATTGTAAGGGTGGCCGACGCTCTCGCGTTCTTCGACAAAATCGCCCTCGGTGGTAAAAATCTGTATGCGTTTGTTTTCCCGATCGGCGACGAAGACACGGTCGGCGCTGTCAATCTCAATCGAATGCGCAAAATTGAATTGGCCGGGACCGACGCCCGGCGCGCCCCATGCAGCCAGATAATCGCCATCAGCGGCGAATTTGACGATGCGCGCATTGCCTTTATCCACAACATAAATGTTGTTCGCGGCGTCAAACCCCACATCAAGCGGCTGATCGAAAAACACGCCGTCCGGATAACCCCGGTCAAACCAGTCTCGGCCAGCAAAGTCTTTCCGGCCAAGGACCATCGTTACTTCGCCCGCGGGTGAAAACCGCAAGACGAGGTGGGTTCCGGAATCCGTGGTCCAGAGATTGCCGTCATGATCGATCCGCAAGCCATGCGGCGTCTTGAACAGCCCGGCCCCGATCTCACGAACAAAGCGGCCCTTGCGATCAAATTCGAGGAGCGGATGCGCGCCGCGATTGAACAGCACGATATTGCCGTTCCCACGCAGGACGATCGCCGGCGCCTCTTCGATGGTCCAGCCTTCCGGCGGCGACAGTTTGAACGCCGTGTCGACGGCAATCACCGACGGTTCCGAGGCCGCCGCATGGCCCGCCAGCGCGGCGGCGAGGAATGCAAGGCTTATGGCGAGTGAGACGGTTTGCAGCGGGCGAAAAAACATAACGCGCTATGGCTCCTGTTCGGCTTGAAGCGGCATATGGCGCGGGCCAATACATAAAACAAATTGAATATTTTTCTGATTTGATAAATATTAGTTATCGAAGGAAGACGCCCGATGGATGTCCGGCAACTGAAATATTTCCTGGCGGTTGATGAATGCGGCGGGTTTCACGCGGCAAGCGAAAAATTGAACATCACCCAGCCCGCGGTCAGCACCGCGATCGCCAAACTTGAAGAAAGCCTTGGCGTTCGGCTGTTCGACCGCGCCGGGCGGCAGCCACGCCTGACCCGCGAGGGCGCGGCCTATCGTCAGCACGCCAGGTCCATTTTGGCGCAGATTGACGCCGCGCGCCAAGACATTGCGGCGCTCGCGCAATTGCAAAAAGGGCTGGTGCGGCTCGGCGCGCCCGTGATGATCGCAAGCCATATTCTGCCGCAACCGATCATCGCCTTCCGCACCCGCTATCCGGGCGTCCGTATTCAGCTGATGCAAATGGGCGGCATGGAGGTGGAAGAGCGCCTTGCCGACGGCGCCATCGATCTCGGCTTCACCGGCGCGGAACGCATCAGCCCGAAATTGATGAACGCGCCGGTTGTCACAAGCGCCGCGCGCGCATGCATGTCGCGGTCGAACCCGCTGGCGCACAAAAAATCAGTCTCATGGGCAGATATAGCCGGCCAGCCGCTGGCGATGTTCGACCGGTCCTATTCATTGCGCCGCTATCTCGATGAACTGGCGGAACAAAAGTGCATGGATCTCGACGTGGTTTTTGAATCCAATATTCCCGCCCTTCTGTCGGCGGCCTGTGCAAATTCCAATCTCGTCAGTATACTGTTGGATGGCATGAAGGTTGATGCGGACGAACTTGTCATGAAGCCGATCCGCGGCGGCGCCGCGATGACCGTCTCTGTCCTGTGGGCGAAACACGCCTCGCTTTCCGTCGCCGGCGCGGCGATGCTGGCGTTTTTGCGGGAGTGAGGGGAGACGATAGACCGAATAGGTCGACTACAAGCCCCTTGCGAGTTTCGCCCGCTCGATGCTGTCTTCGGGCCAATAATCCTTGCGGCTGTAATATTCCAGCACCGCCGGCGCCTCATGCGACAGCTCCACCCAACGTTGCTTTGACGAGGTGTGAATATGGATGTCCGGCGGCGCAATGTCAGGATCGTCGAGCGTTCCCACACGGACAAACGCAACCGCCGCGCCGGCGCCCGCAAAATGGCTCCACAACGCTACCTGGCATTGTGGGCAACGATGGATCTCCTGCCCGCGCCCGCTTTCCGACGGCGTTTCAACGGCGTTTGTTCTTCCCGACAGCAGGTCGAGGCAGGACGTTTCGATCAGCGCGTTCAACGCGTAAGACCCGCCCGTCTCACGCTGGCACCAGCGGCAATGACAGCAATGGACAAAAAGCGGCTCCGCCGTCAGCCGGTAGCGCACGGCGCCGCATGCGCAGCCTCCTTCAGCAGAAAACTCTTCCTCGAAAGACATCGAAAACGCCTCCGAATGGGCCTTGCGCCAATCACTTTAGCGAGCGCACGCCGGGACGCAAACCCGGCCAATGCCGATGAGCGTTGCAAAGCAGCGCGGCCCGTGTTGTGACGGCGGACGAGATGCATCAGTCCCCTGAAGCTACTGACCGGGAGCGCCCGCCAGCGCCGCATGCGGACGCAGCGCCGCCCGTCACCACGCCCGGTCAGCGGCGCTTCGCCATCGCGCTATTGCTGGTTGGCGCGGTTTGCGCCGGCATGGGACAGACCATCGTCTTTTCGGTGCTGCCGCCATTGGCGCGCGACATCGGCCTTTCCAACTTTCAGGTCGGCGCGATTTTCATGATCTCGGCGACCGCCTGGGTGATGCTGGGACCGCGTTGGGGCGCATTGAGCGATGATCACGGGCGCAAACCCTTCATCCTTATCGGGCTGATCGGTTTTGCGCTGTCGATGGCGCTGTTCGCAACATCGATCCAACTAGGGCTGGCCGGCGCGCTATCCGGTCTGCCGCTATACCTGTTGATGATCGCCACGCGCTCGCTTTACGGCCTGATCGGGTCCGCCGGTCCGCCGGCGGCGCAGGCTTATATCGCCGACCGCACCTCGAAAAACGACCGCACGGCCGGCATCGCCGGTTTCACCGCCGCCTTCGGCTTTGGCGCCATGCTCGGCCCCGGCTTCGGCGCGGCGGCCCTGTTGATCGGCGAGACGGCGCCCTTTTTCGCCGCCGCTGGGCTCGCGGCATTCATGAGCGCAGCGGTGTTCGCTTTCCTGCCGGAACGCACGGGGCCGAAACGGCGCGCGCCGCGCGTGCGGGTCCGCCTCGGCGACCAGCGCATCATCGCATTTTTCGCCTTTGCGCTCATCTTCGGCGTCGTCAACGCCATCCCCATACAGACCATCGCGTTTTATTTCATCGATCGCCTCGGCTATTCGACGAGCGCCGCGCCCGGCTATGTCAGCATCGGATTGACGGCCGGGGCCATGGCGTCGCTTTTTGCTCAGCTTGTCATCGTGCAACGCCTGCGCATGACGCCGGCGCGCCTGATGCGCGTTGCGCCGGCGCTGATGGTTATCGGGCATGCGCTTATCTGGCTGACCAGCGCGCTCTGGCCGGTTGTGCTCGGCATGCTGATTTCCGGCATCGGCGCCGGCCTCGCGATCCCTGCCGCCACCTCAGCCACATCACTTGCCGTCGAGCCGGATGAACAAGGCGCCGCCATTGGGCTTGCCAATTCTTTCGGCGCGGCCGGGTTCATCATTTCACCAGTGCTAGGCTTTTGGCTTTACGGGCTTGCGCCCCAGGCGCCGTTCTATTTCACCACCGCGCTCGCCGCCCTGCTGCTGATTTTCGCCTGGCGCACGCCCGCCATTCGCAATGCAGGAGGAGCGCGCCCCGGCGCAGCGCGTTAGGCGCCCTCTTCGTCAAAAAACAGGATATCGCCCGGCTGGCAATCAAGTTCCTTGCAGATCGCCTCAAGGGTTGAGAAACGGATCGCCTTCGCCTTGCCCGTCTTGAGGATCGACAAATTTGCAATAGTCACCCCGACGCGCTCTGACAATTCAGTCAGCGACATGCCGCGGTCCAGCAAAACGCGGTCGAGCTTGACGGAAATACTCATTATACGGTCAGGTCCTGTTCTTCCTTCATGCGCGCGCCTTCGTGGAAGACTTCAGCCAGAACGAAGACAGCGACGATGGCGATCCAGGTGATCATGGACGAATTGATGGAAACATCGGCATCGAAAATGATCGACAGGAAACCGAACGCGAATTTCGCGCCCTCGCCGATCAACAGCGCATAACCGACGCTGCGAAAACGCTCCGCGTTTTCCCGTACAAAAGGCGAGCCGAAACGCAAGGTTTTCAGGATTTCAAGCAGGCGGTTCACGACGAACAGCATGACAGCGATGCTGACAAAGCCATGAGTGACTTCGATGAAGTCGCTCAAATCCGCACCGCCGGAAATGCGGACGTCTTCGGAATCACGGAATATATCGATGATAAACGGCACGAACGGCATCAAGATGATCGCCGCGCCAAGGCCGAAAAGCGCAATCAGCAAGATGATGCGGGTCACATGCAAGCCCATCGCCAGGATGGACGCCAGCGACCCTTTTCCTATCGCCCGCATACCGGTTGTCTCCGTGATCTTTGAGGGTTCGCCGCGCCGATTCTACAGCCGTCTAGAAGAATGCGATAATGCAGAATGGCTTGTGACAATTTTCCGGCGTCGCCGCCGTTTGCTGCGGCTGCGGCTGCGCCGTCGCCAGCGAGACGAGGCACGCAGCCGCAAAGGCGGCGAACACGCCCACCGCCGCCATTTGAAGCATCTTAACCATTACGCAACCCCTGCAAATGAACCGATCGCCGAGAAATAACCGGCGCCGACCAGCGCAACCGTGACGAGAACGGCCAAGCCATTGACAAAACCATCGAATTTGCCGACATTACGGGTAGAGTTAGTGTAACGCATGGGTTTCTCCTTTTCTTTCCTGTGTTCGCGACTCGTTTGATCTTTCTTTAGCGGCGCGGGCTTCCTGCGCCGCTCTTTTTTGATCTTTTCTTTCTTCTGTCGCTCGTTCGCCGAGCCTTCTTTTTTTCGCCCGTTGGCTGTTAAAGTCGCCGGCCGGGCTTTGTCTTTGCGGCGTTGATCCGCCGTCTTGTTGATTTTCGATATACACTTATCGAAAAACGATGACAAGGGGTTTTTGTTGAAAAACGATAATTTTTTTTCGAAAAGGGATAAAAACATGAGCGAAAATGTGCGGAAACTGGGCCCGGGAAGGCTCGTGATCGCCTCGCACAACGACGGAAAAGTACGTGAAATCAATGAGTTGCTATCACCCTTTGGAATCGAGGCGGTATCGGCGAAAAAAATCGGGCTGGCCGAGCCTGAAGAGACCGGAATCACCTTTGCTGAGAACGCTGCGCTGAAGGCGCGGGCGGCCGCAACCGCGTCCGGCCTGCCGGCGCTTGCTGACGATTCCGGCCTTGCGGTGGCCGCGCTGGGCGGCGCGCCGGGCATTTATTCAGCACGTTGGGCAGGCGAGCCCCGCAGCTTTGCCAACGCCATGCGAAAAGTCGAAGCCGCGCTCGACGAATCCGGCACCGAGGATTTTTCGGCCCGGTTCGTTTGCGCCCTGTGCCTCGCCTGGCCGGACGGCGCGATCGCGATTTTCGAAGGCGACGTCAGGGGAAGGCTCGCCTTCCCGCCGCGCGGCATAAACGGCTTTGGTTATGATCCGATTTTCGTTGCCGACGGCTACGACATCACTTTCGGCGAAATGGACCCCCGGGAGAAGCACTCGATTTCCCACCGCGCCGATGCCTTCCGCAAGCTGATGAAAGCATGTTTTTGATGGTCAAGTTGCTGCTCGCCGCCCTTTTGCTGATTTCAACGCCGCTCGCCGTGCAAGCTGCGCCCGAAGGAACGTCATCCGCGCCGACGCTCGAGAAAATCGCCGACAATGTCTGGATACACAAAAGCTGGCGACGCATCGAGACCTGGGGGCTCGTCCTGTCGCAAGGCCTGGTGGTCCAAACCGGAAACGGCGTCCTGCTCATCGATACTGCATGGAACGATGCGGATACGGATGAATTGCTGCGCCTGATCGAATCGGAAACCGGGGCGGCGCCGAAACTGGCGATCGCCACCCACGCCCATGGCGACAAAATGGGCGGCATGGGAACGCTGCACGCCTATGAAATCGCCACGATCGCCCACAGCCTTTCAAACGAAGTCGCGCCGTCGCGCGGGCTGATCCCGGCGAAAACTTCGTTGCACCTCAAAAAAGGAGAACGCCACGCGCAAAGCGCATCCAACGGCGCCGTGCCTTTTGAGGTCTTTTACCCCGGCGCCGGGCATAGCGGCGACAATATCGTTTTTTACTACGCGCCGGCGAAAGTACTGTTCGGCGGCTGCCTGATCAGGCCCGGTGAGAGCCATAATCTCGGCAATACCGCCGATGGCGATGTCGGCCACTGGGCCGAGGCGGCCCGAAGCGTCGCCGCCGCTTTTCCCGACGCAGAAATCATCATTCCGAGCCATGGCCCGATGGGCGGGCGCGCATTGCTGGACCACACGGTCGCTTTGGCGACAAAAGCCGCCGCGGAACAATGACCCGCGAAACGCCGCTCGGCGTCTATGTCCATTGGCCTTATTGCGCGCGGATCTGTCCCTATTGCGATTTCAACGTCTACAGGAACCGAGAAATCGACATCGACGCCTGGAGCGGGGCGCTGATCCGCGATCTTGAGTTTTGGGCCGCGCGCACTGGCGGTCGGAAACTGCAAAGCCTTTATTTCGGCGGCGGCACGCCGTCGCTGGCCCCGCTCGCGGTCATCGAGCGCATCATCGATGCCTGTGCGCGGTTATGGGGTTTTGAGCCTGGCGCTGAAATAACGCTCGAAGGCAATCCGACGGATGCGGAGCAAACCCGCTTTGACGGTTTTGCGCGCGCCGGCGTCAACCGCCTGTCGCTCGGCGTCCAATCCCTGCGCGATGAGGCGCTTGCCTTTCTTGGCCGCGACCATCGCGCCGAAGACGCAAGAAAGGCGATCGACGCCGCAGCACGCGCTTTCGACCGGATCACCTTCGATCTGATCTACGCCCGGCCCGGCCAGACGCTTGCCGGCTGGCGTGAAGAACTCACCGAGGCGCTTGATTTCGGCGCCGGGCATTTATCGCTCTACCAGCTCACCATCGAGCCCGGCACCGCTTTCGCACGTGCGGTCGAAAAAGGCCGCTGGGCGCCGCCGGATGAGGAGCTCTGCGCGGACATGTTCGACGCCGCGCAAGAGCTGACATCGGCGGCGGGCCTGCCCGCCTATGAGATTTCCAACCATGCGCGGCCGGGCGAGCAATCCCGCCACAACCTCATCTACTGGACCTATGGCGACTATATCGGCGTCGGGCCGGGCGCCCATGGACGGCTCACCATGGAGGGCGCACGCCTGGCGACAGAAACGCTGGCGAAGCCGCAAGACTATCTCGCCGCCGCCGCCAAAGGCGCGCCCATGCATGCGCAAACGATGCTAAGCGGCGAAGAGGCGATGACGGAGCGTTTTTCCATGGGGCTGCGGCTTGTTCGCGGCATGCGGCTCAACGCTGACGACCCCTTCTTTCAGACAGACGGCGCTAGGGATAAGCTGAACCGCCTGATCGCCGACGGGCTGCTTGCTTATGACGAGACGGCGTCCAAGGCGACACTCAGCGCGACGCCTGACGGGCGGCGCATCTTGAACCGCGTGCTTTACGAATTGCTCGGATAAGCGCAAAGGAAAGCGCATGAATGAACTTTCCGATATCGCCCGTATCATCGAGCTTGCGGTGGCGCCGGTGTTTCTTCTTGCCGGCATTGGCGCTTTCCTCAATGTCGTCACCTTGCGCCTTGCACGGATCGTCGACCGCTCGCGCGCGCTGGAAGCGCGATGCAACGAACAACCGGACGCTGCCGAAGTCGAGCGCATCCGTTCCGAGCTTGGCGTCCTCGACAAACGTACGATCCGCGCCCAGCAGGCGATTTTCCTTTTTTCCTTCGCCGCGCTTCTGGTCTGTCTTGTGGTCGCCACGCTTTTTATCGGCGATTTTATCAACCTCGACATCGCCGCAGCCGTGGCGCTGATGTTCGTCGCCGCCATGTTCGCCATGGTCGGCGGACTGGCGTTGTTCCTTGCGGAAACCTCGATCGCCACGCGCACCTTGCGGGTGCGCCCGGAACTGTTTTTGAAACCGAAAGGTTGAGGCTTAAATTACGCCCATGACCCCGGAACAAAGAGAGCGATACGCCCGCCACATCCTGCTGCGCGAAGTCGGCGGGCAAGGCCAGCAAAAGCTGATGCAGGCCCGCGTCCTCATCATCGGCGCCGGCGGTCTTGGCGCGCCGATCCTGCAATATCTCGCCGGGGCCGGCGTCGGGACGCTTGGCATTGCCGATGACGACAATGTTTCACTGTCGAACCTGCAGCGCCAGATTATATTCCATACAGACGATATCGGCCGCGCCAAGACGCAAAGCGCGGCTGATTTCATCGCCCGCCTCAATCCGAATGTCGCGGTCGCGCAGCATCCGCGCATCACGGCGGACAACGCCCGGGAGATTGTCGCCGGCTACGACATCGTCGTCGAAGGCGTCGATAATTTCGCCGCCCGTTACATTTTCAACCGCGCCTGCATTGCTGAAAGAAAACCGCTGATCTCCGCCGCCGTCGGCCGTTTCGAGGGCCAGCTCGCCACCTTCAAGCCTTTTGAAATGCCGGGCGTCCTGCCCTGCTATCGCTGTCTGGTGCCGGAAGAGCCGCCCCGCGATGAACAGATCAATTGCGCGGAGGAAGGCGTTCTCGGCGCCGTGACCGGCGTTCTCGGCACGCTCGCCGCCATGGAAACGCTCAAGGAATTGTTATCGGTCGGCGAATCGCTGGCTGGCCGCGTCATGATATATGACGGGCTCGCCGCCGCGCTTCGCACGGTGCGCCTGCGGGCCGATCCGGACTGTCCTGATTGCAGCGCGCTGCGCTGACGCTTGGAAGGGCGCAAGGCGGCGCTAATCTTCGAGCGTGATCACCACCACTGCGCCCGGCGCCACCGCAACTTTGGTTTCGTCAAAACGCGGTTTGCGCAATTTCGGCCGGAAGCCGTTTGAAAACGCCACTGGCTCTTTCGGGCGGCCGAGGATTTTTCCGCGGTTCAGCTTGCCGTCACCATTCTCGTCAAGATAGGCGGCGAAGGAATATTCCCCCGGCTCCAGCCCCAGGATCGAGACAATCGCGACCCCTTCATCGTTGAGTTCGCCTTGATGTTTGAGGCGCGGCATTTCGAGGAATGCGTCTTCGCTGTCATAAACGGTGATGCGCACCGCACTGCCGGGCGCCGCCTTGAATTTGGTCTTGACGGCGGCGACCACCGATTGCGGGTCTGAATATTTGGCGTAGGCGTCCGGCGCGTCCGGCGCCGAATCCGCATGCGCCGCGCCCATTCCCGCCAATAGCAACAACATCCCCAACAGTTTACGCACGGAACAGTTTCTTTCGATAAGGCGCGTTCGAGCGACGCGCAGCGGCGTTCAGATAGCGTGCATATCCCGCCGCACAAGGGCTTTTACCGGAACTTAACCATATGATGCGCCCAGAATCTTGCGATTCAACTAAATTCCACGGCCCGCGCCGCCAAAATGACGGGATCGTTACCGTCCGGCGACAGGCGCGTCAGCCGGCGTCCGGGGCGCGATCCTGATCAAGACCGAGGATGACCCGGTCCGGCGGCTTATGCCCGTCTGCAAACATCTTGATATTGATGATCATCCGTTCGCCCATCTCAATGCGGCTTTCCACCGTCGCCGACGCCATATGCGGCAAGAGGACGACATTCGGCGCCTTGAGAAGTTTCTCGCTCGGGGCGCCGCGCTCATAAACATCGAGCCCGGCGCCGGCGAGGCGGCCTTCCTCGATCATCGTCGCCAACGCCTCTTCATCGACAATCTCGCCGCGCGAGATGTTCACCACATAGGCTTGCGGCTGCAACAGCTCCAGCCGGCGGCGCGACAAGAGATGAAAGGTCGCCGGCGTATGCGGGCAATTGATCGAGACGATATCAACGCGGGCCAGCATCTGGTCGAGACTGTCCCAATAGGTCGCCTCCAGCGCTTCCTCGATATGCGGATTGATCGGCGAGCGATTGTGATAATGGATCGACAGACCAAAAGCGCGCGCGCGCCGGGCGATCGCCTCGCCGACGCGGCCGAGGCCGATGATCCCAAGTTTCTTACCGCGTACGCGTCGGCCCAGCATCCAGGTGGGCGACCAGCCATGGAAGGCGCCGGCCTCGAGCGCGCGCACGCCTTCGACCAGGCGGCGCGGCACCGCCAGGATCAGCGCCATCGCCATATCGGCGGCGTCCTCGGCGAGCACCGAAGGCGTGTTGGTGACAATAACCCCACGAGCGTTGGCGGCGGCGACGTCAATATGGTCGGTGCCCGCGCCGAAATTCGCGATAAGCCTCAGCCGCGCGCCCGCCGCGTCGAAAAACGCTGCGTCGAGCTTGTCGCCGAGCGTCGGCGCGAGCACGTCGACATCTTGCGCCAGCGCGATCAGCGCCGCCGGCGCCAAGGGCGCGTCCTGGTGATGCAGTTTCGTTTCGAACAAATCCGCCAGCCGCGCCTCCACCGAAGCCGGCAATCGGCGCGTCACCGCCACCCTGAGCGTTTTCGCTGTCATGAAAGCACCTTGCGTCCAACAAGCCGGACCGCGCCCGCGCGCCCGCCGGTTAACGGTCGATTAACGGCTTCACCGTAGCTTAAGGGTCTATTCATCATTGTCCGTTTTGAGCGCACATTCATGACGCGTCTTCGCCTCTGCGCGGCCGCCGCCGCTTGCCTGTATTTGACCGGAGCCGCCGCCTTCACGCAAGCTGCGGCGCAAAGCGCGACTCTGGACGCCGAGTCCGCCGCCGGCGACGCCGCGCAAATGGCCGGCGTGCGGATCGACACCCCCTCCGGCCTGCCCGTGCCGCGCATCGTCTCCCTTAAGGCCGACAAGACCTATTGCCGGACCGGGCCGACCTTCGACCATCCTGTGCGGCTAACATTCATGCGCAAGGATTTGCCGGTCATCGTCATTGCGGAAACCCGCGACCATTGGCGCAAGCTCCGCGACATAGAGGGCGACGAATGCTGGGCCCATAAATCGAAACTATCCGGCGCGAAAACCGTATTGGTATTGGAGGACGGGCTGGCATTGCGCGCGCGGCCCAATGCGACCGCCCCGGCCAAAGCCCTGCTCGGGCGCGGCGTCATCGCGAAAGTCGAGGGCGCGGCCGAAGGCGAATGGCTGCGGGTCGCCGCCGGCGGCAAAAAGGGATGGGCGCGGCGCGCAGCGCTATGGGGCGCAGGCGCGCAGGCGCCGCTCGGCCGAACGAATGCTGCAACGCATAATTGACCGCGCGCGGGCACCCCTTTACCAAGCGTCGATCAATTCCTTACCGCCGAAAGAGCGGTCAACCCGAAATGGCGATCGGAGCGCATGAGCGAGAGTAAAAGCAGTTACAGCCGCGAAGAACTTCTGGAATGCGGGTATCACGGATTGCGCGGCAAAGGCTCGGCGCAACTTCCCGTGCCGCCTATGCTGATGTTCGATCGCATTACCCATATCAGCGATGAAGGCGGGGAATACGGCAAAGGCCGCGTCCTGGCCGAGCTCGATATCAATCCCGATTTGTGGTTTTTCGATTGCCACTTTCCCGGCGACCCGGTGATGCCGGGCTGTCTCGGCCTTGACGCCTTGTGGCAGCTTGTCGGCTTCTTCCTGACCTGGACCGGCGCGCCGGGCCATGGGCGGGCGCTCGGCGCCAAGGAAGTCAAATTTTCCGGCATGGTTGTACCCAGCGCCAAGAAGGTTACGTATGAACTTGACATACGGCGTATGATGCGCCGGCCACTGATCCTCGGCATCGCCGATGGGGTCATGAAAGTGGACGGGCGTCAGATCTACCAAGCCAAAGACCTCAGGGTTGGTCTGTTTTCGGCGGAAGAGCTGGCGGCTGGTCTCTCTTTTTAACGAGCAAACGTTTTCAGCGGAAAACGAAAGGACGAATATGCGGCGCGTCGTAATTACGGGTATGGGAATTGTCTCGTCGATCGGGAACAATGTCGATGAAGTCAAAGGCGCGCTTTACGACGGCAAATCCGGCATCGCCCGCGATGAAAGCTTTGTCGAGCATGGCTTTAAATGCCAGGTCTCGGCGCGCCCGCGCATCAATTACGAGGAAGTGCTGGACCGGCGGACCCGCCGGTTCATGGGCGAAGGCGCGGCCTGGAATTATATCGCCATGCGCGAAGCGGTCGAAAACTCCGGCCTGACGCCGGATGAGATCAGCCACCCGATGACGGGGATCGTCATGGGCTCTGGCGGCCCGTCCACCAAAGCGATCGTCGAGGCCGCGGACATCAACCGGAAAAACGGATCGCCCAAAAAAATCGGCCCGACCGTCGTGCCGAAAGCTATGGCGTCCACCAATTCCGCAACGCTGGCCGTGCCTTACAAGATCCTCGGCCTCAACTATTCGATATCCTCGGCCTGTGCGACTTCGGTGCATTGCATCGGCGCGGCGGCCGAACAGATCATGTGGGGCAAGCAAGATGTCGTTTTCGCCGGCGGCGGCGAAGAACTCGACTGGACGCTGTCGAACATTTTCGACGCCATGGGCGCCATGTCGACCAGTTACAACGACACGCCGGAAGTGGCGAGCCGCGCCTATGACCGAGATCGCGACGGCTTTGTCATCGCCGGCGGCGCGGCGGTTGTGGTGCTGGAGGAATATGAACGCGCCAAGGCGCGCGGCGCGAACATTCTCGGCGAGATTGTCGGTTACTACGCCAATTCAGACGGCTATGACATGGTGCAGCTTTCGGGCGAAGGCGCGGTGCGCTGTATGCGCGGCGCGCTCGAAACCGTCCGCATGCCGATCGACTATGTCAATCCTCACGGCACCTCGACGCCGGTTGGCGACAAAAAGGAGACCCAGGCGATCCGCGACGTGTTCGGCTCGGAGATTCCCCCATTTTCCTCGACCAAGTCGCTGACCGGGCACTCGCTCGGCGCGACCGGCGCCCAGGAAGTCGTCTACGGCCTGATCATGATGCACGAAAAATTCCTCGCCGCATCGGCCCATATCGACAATCTCGATCCCGAGTTCGAGGGCCTGCCAATCATTCGCGAGCGCGTCGACAACGCCAAGCTAGACTGCTTCCTGACCAACAGTTTCGGGTTTGGCGGCACCAATGGCAGCCTCGCCGTCGCACGGGTCTAGGTGTTGAACCAGTCGGCGCTCATCGCCATTCTGGTTTCCGCCGCCCTTGCGCTCGCCGGCCTGTGGTGGTTTCGCCTGATGCTGCCGCAGATCCGCAATCAGCCAAAAATCACCCGTTATGGCGTTTACGCCGCGGTCTGGCTCGCCTATTTCATCCTACTTGTGATTATGATCGGCCGTGGCGGATAGGGCCCCGGCGCGAATAGGGAAAAGCGACGATGAGCGACGAGATTGGATACCCGACAGGCGATTTGATGAAGGGCAGGCGCGGTCTTGTCATGGGCGTCGCCAACAAAAACTCTATCGCCTGGCATATCGCCCAGCAATTGCACGCGCAGGGCGCGACGCTTGGCTTTACCTACGCCAATGACGCGCTGGCGCGCCGGGTGCGCCCGCTGGCCGAAAGCATCAACGCCGACCTGATCCTTGAATGCGACGTGCTGTCCGATGCATCGATGGACGCGGCGTTCAAGACCGTCGAAGACAAATGGGGCGGGCTCGATTTCCTTGTTCACGCCATCGCTTTTACCGACAAGACGGCGCTTGAAGGCTCATTCGTTGAGAACACCACACGCCAGATTTTCCGCGACACGATGGATGTATCGGCGTTTTCCTTCGTTGACGCCGCGAACCGCGCCTCGAAGCTGATGCAGCCAGGCGGCTCGATGATCACGCTTACCTATCTCGGCTCCGAACGCACCGTGCCGAACTATAATGTCATGGGCGTCGCCAAAGCCGCGCTTGAAGCATCGACGCGCTATATCGCCCGCGATCTCGGCCCCAAGGGCATCCGCGTCAACGCGATTTCCGCCGGGCCGATCAAGACGCTGGCGGCGGCCGGTATTTCATCAGGCCGCCACATGTTCTCGTTCAACCGCATGGCGAGCCCGTTGCGCGATGATACGGATCCGCGCGGCGTCGCCGGCGCAGCGCTTTACATGCTGTCAGATCTCGGCGCCTCCTGCACCGGTGAAACGCACCATGTGGATGCCGGCTTCCATATTGTCGGCATGCCCGATGAGGCGTCCGTGAAAGAGTGACGACCGCTGACGAAATCATCGCCAAGCTGGATTTACAGCCGCACCCAGAAGGCGGCTGGTACCGGCAAACCTGGCGCGCTGAAGCGGCAAACGGCGCGCGCCCCAGCGGCACGGCGATCTATTATTTGCTGAAAGCCGGCGAGCGTTCGCACTGGCACCGGGTGGACGCCGCCGAGATATGGCTGTTCCACGCCGGCGCATCGCTGGCGCTATCGCTGTCCGAAGACGGCGTTCAATCGCGAAAAGAAACGCTCGGGAGCGACCTGGCCAATGGCGCCCGCCCGCAGATCATCGTTCCCAAAGGCTGCTGGCAGGCGGCGGAAAGCCTGGGCCCGTGGACGCTGGTCAGTTGCACGGTCTCGCCGGGCTTTGAGTTCGACGGTTTTGAACTCGCCCCCAATGACTGGGCGCCGGGGAAATAGCGCCCCCAAATAATCGTTCGTCACTCAGCAGCGAGCGCCGACGCAGCCCGGCGCATTTCCCGTTTCGGCCCTGTCGGCTCGCCCTCGAAATTCGCCCAGCAACGGTTTCGGTAATCATATAGCTTGCAGTTCTTCATGATGCGGAAGAAATCGCGGAACGAAAATTCATAAGCCGTGACGGCGTCGCCATAGCGAGCGCGCAAAAGTTCGCCGGCCTTGTCGAGATGATAGATCGGGATCGTCGACAGCGCATGATGAGCGGTATGCTCCATGACATTGTAATAAAGCCCGAGCCATTTAAGCGCGGGAATTTCAAGATGCGTCGTTCCCTCGATTGACGCCTGATAGAACGACCAGTCCTCTGCATCATCGAGCCAGTGCCCTTCTTCATGAGCGTGGTGCAGGAAAAAGCTGAACGAGGCGAGAAAATTCCAGACGATCATCGGCGCCAGCCAGGCGACGGCGAAAATCGCCAGCAGGCTGCGGTCCGGTTGCCAGATTTTGCCGACGCTGAGGATCGCCGCAATGAGCGCGCCATGCCCGGCGACGACCAGCACGGAATCCCAGAAATAGCGCCGCCACTGGCCACGTGTTTCACTGGCGATGGGCAAGATCAGCTTCGGGATCCAGATCGTGATCGGATAATTGAGGAACTGCCCCGTCAGGCCGCGATTAAGCCGTTCGATAAAGCGCCGCAGCGGGCTCGCCGCGCGATAGTCCTCCACCGACATCGGCGTCCAGACATAATCGACGCCCTTGAAATTGGTCTTGCCGTGATGAAAACGGTTATGGCCGGTCTCCCACAGGCTGGCAGAATGCGCCGTCGGCAGAAAAGCGAGCCGGCCGATGATCTGGTTGGCGCGCAATGACGGCAAAAAGCATTTATGCACGCAGTCATGACCGATGATGAACAAAAGCCCCAGCGTGAAGCCGTTGGCGACCGCCGCGACGATGTTGAGCGCCAGCGGGAACGGGCCAATCGCGCCATATAACGTCGCCGCATAGGCGGCGAAATGGATGACGGCGATCACAAGGCCTTTGGACCATGACGGCGTTTCCACCGCGCGGCGCTCTTCTTCGCTCAGCCATTCAAATGGCCGGCCGCTCGGTTCGATAGTCATGGATGTGACGCTCACTCGTTGCCCTTGCGCCAGATTACGCAAGCGCCGCTATTGTTCAAGGCGGCGCGGCAGCGCATTTCTATCAATCCGTAGGCGAAACGATCAGGATTGTTTCTGGGCTTCGATCCAGGCGTTGATTTTGCGTTCAAGAACCGGCATCGGCACGGCGCCAGTCAGCAAGACCTCATCGTGGAACGCGCGAATATCGAAGGCATCCCCAAGCTCGGCTTCCGCCTTCGCTCGAAATTCGCCAATGCGGATCATGCCGAGCTTGTAGGAACAGGCCTGACCGGGGATCGCCGCATATCGCTCAACCTCGCGCGTCACGGATGCACGCGTCTCCCCGGTAACCGCGACCATGTAATCGATCGCCTGCTCGCGCGACCAGCGTTTGTAATGAAGGCCGGTGTCGACCACGAGCCGCGCGGCGCGGAAAATCTCCGCCTGCAAGCGGCCAAGATCGCCAAGCGGGTCGTCATCATAAAGGCCCATTTCCTTGGCGAGCTGTTCGCCATACAGCGCCCAGCCTTCTGAAAATTCCGAATAGCTGAGCATATTACGGATAAGCGGCATGTCCGCGACCGATCGCTGCAAGGAAATCTGGAAATGATGCCCCGGCACGGCCTCATGATGGGTCAGGGTCCGCAAACCGAACTTTGGATTGTCGGCGGTGTTTTTCAGATTAATCCAGTAATTGCCGGGGCGCGAGCCGTCGAGCGGCGCGGCGGAATAATAGGCCCCGGGCGCTGAGTCCTGCTCATAGACCGGCACGCGGCGAACCTCGACCGATTGGGCGGGAAGCGTCTGGAACCATTGCGGCGCGAGCGCCATCACCGCGTCAATTTGCTCGCGCAACAACTGCAACAGCGCAGCGCGGCCTTCATCATTATTCGCAAAGACGTTTTCCGGCCGGGCCGCGAGCACCTCAATGCGTTCCGAAACCGATCCTTCCGCCAGCCCTTCGCGGCGCAGGATCGCGTCCATCTCCGCCGTGATGCGAGCGACTTCCGCAAGGCCAAGCTGATGGACGTCCTCGCCGCTCATGCCGCCAGCGCCATAGGCGTTCAGCGCAAACTGGTAATAGGCCTCGCCCTCCTCGCCGAGCCGCCAAACGCCGGGCGTCTCGTCGGCTTGCGCCAATAGCGGCTCCATCGCTGCTTTCAGGCGCTGATAAGCCGGATAGACATTCGCCGTCAGCGCTTCGCCGGCTTTTTCCAGGAGATCGGCGCGCGCTTCCTCGCTCACCCCCTCCATCGCGTTCAGCTTTTCGCTCAACGTCGTGATCAGCACATTCTCGCCCGGTACCGGCGCGGTAAAACCATCAAGCGATGCGATAACGCCCTCAATGACAAATCGCGGCGGCGCAATGCCGATCGCCGCGTCGGCGCCGACGGTTTCGATCGCTTCGTCAAAAGCCGGGCCGAAGGCGTTCATGCGCGCGATATAGGCTTCCGCATCCGCCGACGTGCGCAGCGGCTGGCCCGTGGTGAGAAGCTGTGGCAACGCCAGATGCAGCCCGGTGAGCTGGGTGATGTAATAAGGCGTGACGGCCCAGCTTGACCCGACTGACGGCACGCTGCCGCCCGCCGGTGCGGCGCCGCCAAAATCAAACTGATTGCGCCGGGCCGCGGTCTCATACGCATTCCGCAACACGTCATACGTGATCGCCGCGGTTCCAGAGAGCTTCGCGCGATCATGGCTGCGTAATTCCTGCAGGAAACTTTCATTGAGCGCGCGCATTTGCTGATGAGCGTGAAAACCATAACCGCCAAGGCGGGCGTTATAGCCCTCGCCGGCGATCTCTTCGGAAACGCCAAGCGCGCTGGCGCCTTCCGGATAGGCTTGCAACAGCCGGGCGCCATGCCGGTCGGCCATCGCCAGAAAAGTTTCCGACGGGTCGGCCGGTGTTTCGGCCGCTTGCGGCGCGGCCTCGATCGCCTGCGGCGATGTTTCAGGCGGCGCAGCATTCTCGCCGCATGCCGTCAGCAACAAGAAAGCGAGCGCGCCGCCCGCCAAAAGTTCGATTTTCCCGCGCGATTTCATGATGTCGCCCCCCGCTCGTCCGGCGTCGTAACGACATGGACCTTACCGCTCCATGCCGCTCAGCCATAGATGGCGGCGGGTTTTTGTGAATCAAAAAACCAGGAGCGACGCCCTCGGGCCACACCCGCCGCCGCCTCACGGAGCCGCCAGCTAGCCCATTGTTATTCCAGAGTTATTTTTGGAAGATCGCCAGCCACGCCAAGCCGGACCTTGTAGCGCACCATGTCGCCCGCGGCCTCGCGCATTTTCAACAACTCCCCGGTTTTTTGATCGAGCCAGAACACCGCCTCGCCCCGGCCGCCATAATCGATCCGGAGCTTCCAGGTCTTGATCGCGCGGCCGGAGAAATCCTCAAGCACATCGTCGCCGATAACCGTATAGGCATAGGCCTGCGGCGGCGTCGCCGATCCGGGATGGTAGAAATTGAGATTGAATGTCTTGCCATTCTCCAGCGGCAACAGCGCGAACGTTTCTATATCGAGCTCCCAGTTGAGCGTGTTCGCTGCTTTCTCGATCCGGAAATCAGCTTTGGCATTCCCATCGACGCCTTTCGCGCCGACGACTTTATCGCTCGAGAATTCGTATGCCGAGATTTCGCCATCCGCGCCGCGTTTGTCGATTTGATATATTGGCGCGAAGTCCGAGACCTTGTTGAGCGAATAAATTTCACGCTGCGCGCGCGCATCGTCACCGCGCCATAGCTGCTTGATTTCGACCAGCGCCTCGCCCTCGCGTTCGATGATCCGCAAGCTGCGCGTCCATAAAGACAGGCTTTCGAGGTCGTTCGAATTCTTGTCCTTGATATAAACAATATATTCCCGTGCGCCCTCGCGATAATCGCTCGCCTCGAGGCCCGAGAATGAAAATTCCTCTGCTTGCGGCGCCGCCGCGACCTGCGTCGCGGCCTGCATTGCGGCGAGCAAACCGATGGCGCCCGCCGCGAATACTCGTGACAATTTCATGATCCCTCCAATTGATTTTGTCCCGTTTCGGGCCCGCAATCTCACGGAGGGCGCCGTCGGACGCAAACCCGCATCGGCAGGATGGTCGTGAAAATCGGCGGATCGCCGGCGCAACAAAAAACGGGCCCGCATGCGGGCCCGTTTTCCTACAATCCATGAAGCAAGGCGAAAGCTAGTCTTCGCTCTTGTCCTTCTTGATCTCCTGGCCGGTTTCCTGGTCCACGATCTTCATCGACAGGCGCACCTTGCCGCGATCGTCGAAGCCAAGCAGCTTTACGAACACTTCATCGCCTTCCTTGACGACATCGGTGGTTTTTTCCGGCCGGCCGTCGGCAAGCTGCGAGATATGCACGAGGCCGTCGCGGGCCCCGAAGAAATTGACGAAAGCGCCAAAGTCCATGGTCTTGACCACTTTGCCTTTGTAGATTTCGCCCACTTCCGGTTCGGCGACGATCGAGTGGATCCACTTATAGGCCGCATCGATCTTTTCCTTGTCGCTCGACGCGATCTTGATCAGGCCGTCATCATTGATGTCGACCTTGGCGCCGGTCTCTTCGACAATCTGGCGAATGACCTTGCCGCCGGAACCGATGACGTCGCGGATTTTGTCCTTGGCGATCTGCATCGTCTCGATACGCGGCGCATAATCGCCAAGATCGTCACGCGCATGATCGAGCGCCTTGCTCATTTCGCCAAGGATGTGCATCCGGCCGTCTTTGGCCTGACCGAGGGCGATCTGCATGATTTCCTCAGTGATGCCGGCAATCTTGATGTCCATCTGCAACGAGGTGACCCCTTGGTCCGTACCCGCCACTTTGAAGTCCATGTCGCCAAGATGGTCTTCATCGCCAAGAATATCGGAGAGGACCGCGTAGCGTTCGCCCTCAAGGATAAGACCCATGGCGATGCCCGCCACCGGACGCTTCACCGGCACGCCGGCGTCCATCAGCGCCAGCGACGAGCCGCAAACCGTCGCCATGGAGGACGAGCCGTTCGACTCGGTGATCTCCGAGACGAGACGGATCACATAGGGAAACTCTTCCTGGGACGGAATAACTGCCTTCATGGCGCGCCAAGCGAGCTTGCCGTGTCCGATTTCGCGGCGGCCCGTAAAGCCCATGCGGCCAACCTCGCCGACCGAATAAGGCGGGAAGTTGTAATGCAGGAGGAAGTTTTCCTTATAGGTTCCCGACAGGGCGTCGATGAACTGCTCATCTTCGCCGGTGCCGAGGGTCGCAACCACCAGCGCCTGCGTTTCCCCGCGGGTGAACAGCGAAGAACCATGGGTGCGCGGCAGGACGCCGGCTTCGGCAAGGATCGGGCGCACCGTCTTGGTGTCGCGGCCGTCAATGCGCTCGCCCGTGTCGAGAATGCCATTGCGCACGATGTCGGATTCGATCGCCTTGAAGGCGCCGCCGACCAGCGATTTCGACGGCGCGTTTTCATCATCCTCGATGCAAAGCGCTTCAACCGCTTTGGCTTTCGCCGCCGCGATCGCTTCCTGACGCTCTTGCTTGACGACGATTTTATAGGCCGCGCGCAAATCGTCTTCGACAATGCCGCGCACTTTCGCTTCAAGCTCGGAATTGTCCGCCGGCGCGAAGTCCCACGGTTCTTTGGCGGCCTCTTCGGCGAAATCGATGATCACGCCGATTGCTTCTTTCGCCGCGTTATGGCCGAAATTGACAGCGCCCAGCATGACTTCTTCAGAAAGCTCTTTGGCTTCCGATTCCACCATCATGACGGCGTCAGACGTGCCCGCCATGACGAGGTCGAGGGCGCTCTCGCCCATTTCGTCGATTTGCGGATTGAGGACATATTCGCCATTGATATAGCCGACGCGCGCCGCGCCGATCGGGCCCATGAAAGGCACGCCGGAAATGGTGAGCGCAGCCGACGCCGCGATCATCGCAACGACATCCGGATCATTTTCGAGATCGTGGCTCAGAACCTGGCAGACGACCAGCACTTCGTTCTTGAAGCCTTTCACGAACAGCGGTCGGATCGGCCGGTCGATGAGGCGCGAGGTCAGCGTCTCCTTTTCGGTCGGACGCCCTTCGCGCTTGAAATAACCGCCCGGCACGCGACCGGCAGCGTAGTATCTTTCCTGGTAATGAACCGTCAACGGAAAGAAATCGAAAGCGGGGTTCGGTTCTTTCGCAGCCGTGACCGCAGCGAGGACGGAGGTTTCGCCATAGGTGACGAGCACCGCGCCGTCGGCCTGGCGCGCAATGCGCCCGGTTTCGAGGGTCAGCGTTCTGCCGCCCCATTCAATCGATTTTTTCGTGATTTTGAACATATTTTCTCTTCTCTTCTTCGTACTGCGTCATACGCGGATCGCATGACGCGCGGGGGTTATGAAGCCGGAAGCAAAAGCGCCGCCTTGAGGGCGGCGCGCTTGTTATCTCGGCTGCATTCTGATGGCTCCATCGAGCCTTATGGTTTCGCCGTTCATCATTGTGTTTCGGCAAATCTCAAGCGCCAGGGACGCATATTCCTCGGGTTTGCCCAACCGTTTCGGGAACGGCACCATGGCGGCGAGCGCATCTTGAACCTTCTGGTCCATGCCCGCCATCATCGGCGTCCAGAAAATGCCGGGGGCGATTGTGTTGACGCGCACGCCGATATTCATGAGGTCGCGCGCAATCGGAAGCGTCATCGCGACGACGCCGCCTTTGGAGGCCGCATAAGCCGCCTGACCGATCTGGCCGTCAAAGGCGGCGACCGATGCGGTGTTGATGATGACGCCGCGCTCTCCATCCGCTTGCGGATCGTTCTTTTCCATTTCCGCCGCGACAAGGCGAATGCAGTTAAACGTGCCGACGAGATTGACATCGATCACTTTCCGGAAGCTGTCGAGCCGGTGCGCGCCGTTCTTGCCGGTCGTTTTCTCGCCAATGGCGATGCCGGCGCAATTCACCAGAATCGACGGCGCGCCATTGGCGCTGATCGATTTTTCAAGCGACGCGGCGACGCTCGCCTCGTCGGAAACATTGGTCTTGCAAAAGACGCCGCCGAGCTTTTCCGCCTGCGCCTCGCCTTTTTCTTCTTGCAGATCCCAGATCGCGACTTTCGCGCCGGCTGCGCTCAACGCTTCGGCGGTCGCGCCGCCAAGGCCGGACGCGCCGCCGGTGATGATTGCTGAAACGCCTGCAAGCTTCATATGCGTGGCTCCTGATTTGCCGGCCCCTAATTTGCGGGCTTGGGCGAAGGCGCGAACCGCCCCCGCCCGGCTTGGCGGAAAACGTTCCGCGCAGAACTAGCGGCGCAAGCCCAGCTCTTCGATAAGCTTCTGGTAGCGGCCAACATCGTTGCGCTTGACATAATCCAGAAGACGCCGGCGTTGTGAGACCATTTTCAACAGTCCGCGGCGCGAGTGATTGTCTTTCTTGTGTTCTTTGAAATGCTCGGTCAGATTCGAGATGCGCTCCGACAGGATCGCGACCTGTACTTCCGGCGAACCGGTGTCGCCGTCATTTTGCGCAAATTTCTTGATGAGTTCAGCCTTACGGCCAGCCGTAATCGACATGCATATTCTCCGCGGCGTCCCTTGAAAAAAATCGGCCCCGCCGGGACGCCGTCCAGCAGGGTCGTCAGATTGCGGGGCTTATGCGGGAAAAGCGCTGCAATAGCAAGGCCTCGCCGCCCGCCGGCGGCCGCGCATGCGTTGCCTTGAGGCGGCGTCGGGCCTAGATTGAAAGAAAATGTAAAAATACACAAAAAGCGCCTGGTTGGCGCTGCAAACACCCAATTTTGGGCGCATCCGGAGGGAAAGAATGCAAGCTTTTTGCAAAACAATGATTGGCGCGACATCCTTATTGGCGGCCGCCTGCAGTGAGCACGCGCCGGACGCCGCATCCTCCAGCAAATCGGCCGCCACCGGTCTCACGGCGCCGGGGCGCGAGGCGCCGCCACAGACAGCCTTTGACGACCCGCCTTCCTGGGCTGAAACGGCCGTCTGGTATCAGATTTTCGCCGAGCGCTTCCATAATGGCGACCCGGAAAACGACCCGCGCCCGCAAGATATTGAAGGCACCTATCCGGGCTTTATTCCCGATAGCTGGCGGATCACGCCCTGGACTCAGGACTGGTACCAGCCGGACGCCTATTTCGCCGATGTCGAGGGGCGCGCCGACGAGAACGGCAACCCTATCGACAATTTCGACCAGATGCTGGGGCTGCGCCGTTATGGCGGCGACCTTCAGGGCGTCATCGACAAGCTCGATTATCTCGAACAGCTCGGCGTCACCGCCATTTATTTCAACCCGCTCAATGACGCGCCGTCGCTGCATAAATTCGACGCCCGCAACTGGCGCCATATCGACCGCAATTTCGGCCCGACGCCCGACCGCGACATTGCGCTGATGGCGCGCGAGACGCCGGATGATCCTTCGACCTGGGTGATGACCGGCGCGGACGCCCTGTTCGTTGAATTAATCAGTGAGCTGCACAAGCGCGACATCAAAGTGATCCTCGATTATTCATGGAACCATACCGGCCATCGCTTCTGGGCGTGGAACGACCTGCTTGAAAAGCAGCAACAGTCGAAATATGCGGACTGGTACTGGGTCGAGCGCTTTGACGATCTCGATACGCCGGAGAACGAATTTTCCTATCGCGGCTGGTTCGGCGTGCCGTCCCTGCCGGAAATCAAGGAAACGGTTTATGTGGACCATGCCGAGAAGATCGAGCCGTTTGACGGCGATATCGCCAGCGACGCCGTCAAGCAGCACATCTTCGCCGTCACGCGCCGCTGGCTCGACCCCAATGGCGACGGCGACCCGTCAGACGGCGTTGACGGGTTTCGCCTCGATGTGGCGGCCGAAATTCCGTTCGGCTTCTGGCGCGACTATCGCCGTTTTGTACGCGAGATAAATCCGGACGCCTATCTTGTCGGCGAGGTCTGGTGGGAGGCCTGGCCCGACAAACTGCTCGACCCGGCGGCGTTCCTTGAAGGGGATGTTTTCGATGCGGTGATGAATTACCGTTGGTATCGCGCCGCCCGGCGGTTTTTCGCGCAAGCGCCGGAGGAAATCGCCGTATCGGAGTTCGTCGACCAGTTACAGGCGCTGAGCGAAAACATCCGCCCACAGAATAGTCGCGCCATGATGAATATGAGCGCCAGCCATGACGCGCCGCGCCTCGCCACATCGCTGTTCAACAAAAACATGTACAAGGTAAACGCCAAGGCGACGCAAGACCCGGATTACAAGATCCACAAACCGGACGCGGACACGTACCAGACGCTGCGCCTGTTGCTCGCCCATCAGTTCACTTATGTGGGCGCGCCGCAAATCTGGGCTGGCGATGAAATGGGCATGTGGGGCTCTGACGACCCACATACGCGAAAGCCGCTGATCTGGCCGGAATACGCTTTCGTACCGGAGACCGGCCACCCGCTCGGCGCCGAACGTCCCGCCGACCCGGTGCGTTTTGACGAAGCGCTGTTTGATTATTATCGCCGCCTCATCGCGCTGCGCAAAGCGCATCCGGTTCTCGCCCGGGGCGAAATAGAATTCATCACGATCGATGATGACAATAATGTGCTCGCTTATCGCCGTCATGACGAGACGGACGAGATCATCGCTGTCTTCAATAGCGGGAACGCCGCGCAGACCGTCAATATTCCCGCGACCGGCGGCGCCTATCACGACCTGCTGGGCGGCCCCGCGCCGGAACCGACGGCTGACGGGCTGGTTGTCACCATCGCGCCGCGCGCCGCGGCTATTCTCGGCCGGGCGCCGTAAGCCGCGCCGCTGTCCCCGGCGCCTTAGAAAAATGACGGTACGACATTGATCACATTGTGACCGATAATCGCCGGCACAACGCTTCCCGTCCGTTCGCGGATCCATAACAGGCCGAATCCGAGATAACCGGTGACGCCAATCGCGAACCAGCTAAGGGAAATTTCACCGCCGGAAACGGCCAAGCCGTGACCGAGCCCGAACAGGACCGTCGTCAGCAGGCCGGCGAGATTAATCCGCGCCCCGAGCAAATTGACGCCGCCAGAAGGAACCGCCATGGCGAGCACCGCAAGAAACAGCCCGCGGAAAAACGGCTCTTCATCAAGACCCGGCATTGTCGCCTGATAGGCGAGCCGTTCTGGATCGATAGAGCGCCCGTTGGCTGACCAGATTTCCAGGCCGATGACGCTTGCCGTGAGCAATATGATGGCGATGGCCGCCGGAAGGAGGGAACCCGATTGCTGCCGAAGCATAAATCCTACGCTCGCGGGCGTGACCGACTTCGTCGTCAGCGCCAGAACGCCGAACGATGCAAGCGTCAAAAATATCGCTGCGATCTTTCCGCCCCAGTTCCAGTTGAGCGGCCCAATATATTCGGCAAGCGGAATGATTTCGCCGCCAAAGAAAACGGCGGCGAAATAAGCGCAAAAGATGACCAATGAGGCCGCCAACCACCCGGCCCGAACCGTCGCAAGGCCGAACACCCGAAACACAACGACGATGGCGAGCACCGGTGCCCATAGATGGGCGCAGGGCGAACATAACCTGCCAGTCTGGACTCACATCAATATCAATGGCGAGCATGCAGCGCTGATTTTCACCGCCGGCGTCTTTTGCATGGTGTCGTTCGTGCTCGTCGAAGCCGAACGCTACAAACTCGAAACCGAACAATTTCTATAGGAGCGCGTCATGGCGGTCGTAATCAGGCTGGATGTGATGCTGGCGCTGCGGAAAATGAAATCGAAAGAACTCGCGCAGGCCATCGGCGCGACGGAAGCCAATCTGTCAAAACTGAAATCCGGCGCCATGAAAGGCGTAAAATTCGAAACACTCGACAGGATTTGCGAAGTGCTGGCGTGCCAGCCCGGCGATATTCTCGTGCATATTCCGAATACGGAAGGTATGGACGGCGGAGCGCAAGACCCATCCGGCGCGCTTAATCGCTAATATTCAACACCCGCACCGGCTTCAGCTTCAGCCCGTCAAGATTGCAAATCGCAACGGCTTCGTCATGGAGAACCGCAAGCACCCCGTCGATTTCACCGATGCGGGCGCCGCGCACGCCCTTGGCGGCGGCCGGCGACAACACCGCCGGCTGACCGTGGCGAAGCCGATCCGCTTGCGGCCCGTCGATTGTCGCTTGCGGCATCACGTCAAGCGCGTCGACAATCGGCAATAGCGTCGCATCGCGCTCTTCCATGCTCTCCATGGCTTCAAGCGCTTCCAGCGTCACCCCGTCCTCGGCCTTGAGCGAGCCGACCGCCAGGCGGCGCAGCGCGCTGACATAGCCTTCCGTTCCGAGCGCGCGGGCGAGATCGCGCACCAGGGCGCGCACATAAGCGCCCTTTCCGGTCACCGCCTCGAAAACCGCTTCGTCAGCAGACGGCATATCGATAAGGCGCAAATCATGGATCATCACATTGCGCGGTTCGAGTTTGACCGTTTCGCCGTCGCGGGCCATGTCATAGGCCCGCTCGCCGCCCACCTTGATAGCGGAAAATTGCGGCGGCGTTTGTTCAATCTCGCCAGTGAATTTTTCTAGCGCCGCTTCGATCTCGGTGCGCGACGGCCGTTTGTCAGAGGTTGCAATCACATCGCCTTCGGCGTCATCGGTCGACCGCGCTTCGCCCCAGCGCGCGGTAAAGCGATAATGTTTCTCCGCATCCATCACATAAGCGGATGTTTTCGTCGCTTCGCCGAAAGCGACCGGCAGGACGCCGGTGGCCAGCGGATCTAGCGTCCCGGCATGGCCAGCCTTTTGCGCCTTGAAAAGCCATTTCGCCTTGGATACGGCCTCGGTCGAACCGAAATCATACGCCTTGTCGATGATCAGCCAGCCGGAAATCGGCCGTCCCTTTTTGCGCCGTCTGCCCATGGCGAAAAGGCTCCTCTTTAATCAAATCTGCTACGCGGTTGTCATGCGCCGCCCGCGCCGGGTCGAACGGCGGCCGGGGCTGGAGCGCCTTCAATCAGGTCCGCGCCGAATGGTCAAGCGCTTCGTTGATCATAGTGACGACATGGCGCTTGCCGAGATCGCCCCGGACAATGACATAGCGGGGGACGCCCATAGCGTCGGCGAGCATCAAAAACGCATTGTTCCACCAGCGGTCGGAGACGATTTCGATCACCTGCCGGGGCCGCCACGCCAATGCGTTATAAAAAGCAGAGCCGTGATCGAAGATAACCGTCTCCGCATCAACGGCCGCGCGCCGGTAATCTTCAAAAGACGCGGCCGCAGTCCGCAGAATGCGCCCGCCGCGCGCGCGCACCAATTCTTCGATAGCGGCGTTCGGATAATCGCGCCGCGCGACTTCCGAGACCTCGCCCGCGCGCGACAGGTAGATGAGACCGCCCGGCCTCGGCTCTGCGTCGACCGGTTTGAAAATCGAGCGCAACGTGTCGACATCGCGACGGTCGAAATGCACAAAATATTTTTGCTGCCGAAGCACGCGCGCGGCTTCGATGCGCACTGGCTTGACGACGGCGACATAATCCAGCCCAAGCGCGGCGAGATCACGCCGCACGTAAGGCCGCGACGCCAGCCTCGCCGGCAGGAATAACGGGGCGTCAAGCGCCGGTCGACGCGCCAGCGGGCCAAGATATTCCGACACCCAGTCCCCGTATGTATCCTGATGCGCCGATTGCACCCAATATCCCGACGGATAGGTCGCCGCCGGCCAGCGCGGCGCCAGCAGCATGCGCAAGCCCGGCGCGCCGGCGCTATAACGCTCTTGAAGCCTTGCCTCAGACCATCCCGCGCCCAATGGCGTCACCACCAGGTTTTCAACCCGCTCCGAGTCCGGGCGTTCTGCGCGAAACGCCATGCGTCCCTGCTCGCCGACGCCGCCTTTGACCTGCACCGGCGTGTCGCCCGCGAAGGTCAGCTTCTTGACAAGAACGATCGCTCTGTCAGCGTCGGAAATCGGGACATAGACGCCCGCGCGCGCAAACAAAAAGCGCCAGACGTCGCTGACCCGCCGGCGTGCCGTCGCCAGAGCGGCCGCGGACAAAAAGCGGTCCGCCGCAGCTTGAACCAATGCGCTCACGGGGACTTGGCCAATTGACGCTCAAGCGCCGCCAAGGTGCGCGCGCGCACCTGCTCGAGATCGCCTCTATCCGTACAGATGATGGTGTAATCGCCGACGCCGATGGAATTCGCCAGGAACAAGAAACTATTCGTCCACCAATCGTCACTGACGAACTCTACGACCCGCCGGGGGCGCCAATAGATCATATTATACGCCGCCGATCCGTGATCGAATAATACGGTCTCCGCAGAGCGGGCCGCCGCGAGATAGTCGTCAAGTCCGGCGTCGGCGGTGCGCAGCACTTTACCGCCATGGTCCCGGACGATTTCTTCGATCAGCAGGTTCGGATGCGTTCGGTCGGCGACTTCCGATTTTTCTCCGTAACGGGAAAGATAAAGGATGGATCGGGGCGCCGGCGGCGCTGGCTCGACGCGCAACAGACGGCGCAGCGCATCGACATCCTGCGCGCGCCAATAACGAATGACGCGCCTTTGGCGCACGATACGGGCTTTACGGATCAGGATGGGCGCATCGATTGGCGTAAATGCGATGCCCGTGCGGGCGGCGTCGCGCGGCACATAGGGCTTTCGGGCGAACGCCGCCGGCAAATATACCGGCGCATCGATGTTCGGCAAATGCGACAGCGGTGAAAGATATTCAGCCATCCAGTCGCCGAACGTGTCGATATGCTCGGACTGGATCACATAACCTTCAGCGACTTCGCGAACCGGCCGGCGCGCGCCCGCCAGCATGCGCAGTCCCGGCCGGCCGGCGGAGTATTTCTCGTAAAGCCGCCCGCCCATCCAGCTGCCGCCCCTCGGCGTCGCCACAAGATTGTCCGCCTCTTCGATGAGCGGGCGCGGGGCGGCGAATGACAGGCGATGTTGAACATGGGTGTCGCCGGCGCCCGCCGGTATGTCGCCTTTGAATGAAACCGCGTCGCCAGCCACGAAAGCTAATTCGTCCGCAGACTGTGCTTTATAGGCGCC
Source organism: uncultured Parvularculaceae bacterium (assembly GCA_947259375.1). Classification (GTDB taxonomy): domain Bacteria; phylum Pseudomonadota; class Alphaproteobacteria; order Caulobacterales; family Parvularculaceae; genus Hyphococcus. The sequence continues at coordinate 50,696 of CAMYLZ010000028.1, forward strand.
AGCCGCCGACCAGGCCGCGCGCCATACCGACGCCGCGGCATCGCGCATGCGGGCGATCGGCGCCTGAAATTTCGCATGACGATAAGACAGCATAGATGATCCGCGCGGCGAAGTGGGACAGTCGCGCCATCCTAGCGCATTTTTGGCAGACCCGCAGCCCGGGCTGTTGATGGCGCAGTTTTAACGCTAATCGTCAGCCTTTAAATCGCGTGCCACTTGCGGGCTTGCCAGGAGAGCGTCGATCTTGCGCGCCTCGTTGAAAGTGTCGTCACTGACGAATTTCAACGCAGGCGTGAATTTCATTTCGATTTTCTTGCCAAGCAGGCTGCGCAGATATGGCGCCACGCGATTGAGCGCCGCAACAGTTTCATCCTGGCCGCGCCCACCCAGCGGCGAGGCGAAGACGCTTGCCTGCTTGAGGTCCGGCGAGACCCGCACTTCCGAAACGGTGATCGACACGCCGTCAAGGGCCGGATCGCGCAAGGGCTCGCGCTGCAGGACTTCGACGAGCGCATGGCGGATAAGCTCGCCCGCGCGCAACTGGCGTTGGCTCGGGCCTTTTTTGCTGGTGAAACGGTTTGCCATATCAGGCTCCAAATTAGGCGCGCGGGGAACCGAGGGAAAGCCCCCGCACCTTTGGCGTTGGGAACATCAGGATTTCCAAGGCCGCGGATCAGACGCGACAAGCCCCATAATAATCGAATCCCGGATGCCGATATGCGTGTCCCAGTTGGCGCGCAACACGCCTTCACGTTGAAAACCCAGCCGCTCGAACAGGCGGACCGACGGCGTGTTATCAGGATCGATGTCCGCATAGACGCGGCGCGCGTGATGCTGGTCGAAGATAATATCCAGCGTCTCGCATAGCGCCGTAAAAGCGAGCCCGCGTCCTTGCGCCGCCGGGCAAAGCATGATGCCCGCCTCCCAGATATTGCGCCCGCGCGGCATCATGGTGACCCGGCCCAACGCCGCGCCGTCTTCCGCCTCGACGATCGCCCAAGTGGTGTCTTCGGTTCCGTCATTCCATTTTTTCAGCAGGCTGACAGTGTCGGCGACCGATTGAACCGCTCCGTCCGGCAAAAACCGGCAGCCTTCATCATCGCCGAAAATGGCGTGCAATGCCGGACCGTCGCGGTCCGGGTCAAGTGGGCGAAGCATTTGCCTACTCCTGAACCGGCGCCTACAGCGTCCGCGTCACTTTCTCGACCGAGAAGCACTCGATGACATCGCCCGAGCGCATGTCTTCGTAATTGGCGAAGCTCATGCCGCATTCCTGACCGCCCGGAACCTCATTGACGTCGTCCTTGAAGCGCTTGAGCTGGGAAAGCTCGCCTTCATGGATAACGACATTGTCGCGAATGAGGCGGACTTTCGCCCCGCGCTCGACCTTGCCTTCGGTGACGCGGCAGCCGGCGACCTTGCCGTGCTTCGAGATATTGAACACCTCGAGGATTTCCGCATTGCCAAGGAATGTCTCGCGCAACTCCGGCTCGAGCATGCCCGACAGCGCGCCCTTGAGGTCGTCGAGAAGGTCGTAAATCACCGAATAATAACGGATCTCGACGCCGGAACGCTCGGCCTCGTCGCGAGCCTGCTTGTTGGCCCGCACGTTAAAGCCGATCACCGGCGCGGATGAGGCTTGCGCCAGGATGACGTCGCTTTCGGAAATCCCGCCGACACCGGTATGCAGCACGCGCACGCGCACTTCGTCCGTACTCATCTTGTCGAGCGAGCCGACAATCGCCTCGATCGAGCCTTGCACGTCGCCCTTGATGACGATCGGCAGTTCCTTGATTTCCGAATCCTGGAGTTGCGCCATCATCTGTTCGAGCGAAGTGCCCGAGGTCTTGGCCGCTGCCTTTTCGCGCCGCTGGCGCTGGCGGAATTCGGCGATCTCGCGGGCCCGCGCTTCGGTTTCGACCACATGGAACTTGTCGCCGGGCTCAGGCACGCCGTTAAGGCCAAGCACCTCGACCGGATAGGCCGGGCCGGCCTTTTGAACTTGCTGGCCCTTGTCGTCGCTCATGGCGCGAACCTTGCCCCATTCGGCGCCGACAACGAGGATGTCGCCGCGCTTCAGCGTGCCGCGCTCGACCAGCATGGTCGCCACGGCGCCGCGGCCCTTGTCAAGGCGCGCCTCGACCACCGCGCCATCCGCCGGACGGTCCGGGTTGGCTTTCAGCTCGAGCAGTTCCGACTGCAACAGGATCGCTTCCTGCAAGCCGTCGAGATTGATCTTTTTCAATGCAGAGACTTCGACGTCCTGAACTTCGCCGCCCATGCCTTCAACCTGAATTTCGTACTGCAACAGGTCGGTGCGCACCTTGTTGGCGTCGGCGTCCGGCTTGTCGATCTTGTTGATCGCGACGATGATCGGCACCCCCGCCGCCTTGGCGTGGCTGATCGCTTCTTCCGTTTGCGGCATAATCGAATCGTCCGCCGCAACGACGAGAATGATGAGGTCCGTCACCTTAGCGCCGCGCGCGCGCATCTGCGTAAAGGCGGCGTGGCCCGGCGTATCGAGGAAGGTGATCTTGCGGTCGTCGCCGAGATCGACCTGATAGGCGCCGATATGCTGGGTGATGCCGCCCGCTTCGCCGGCGACCACATCCGTCTGGCGCATGGCGTCGAGCAGCGACGTCTTGCCGTGATCGACATGGCCCATGATGGTCACCACAGGCGGGCGCGGGGCCATATCTTCGGCGGTGTCAGGCGCGCCGTCGAGGCCTTCTTCCACATCGGCTTCCGAGACGCGCTTGACCGAATGACCGAGATCTTCGGCGACCAGTTGCGCCGTGTCGGCGTCGAGCACGGCGTTGGCCGTCACCATCTGGCCCTGCGTCATCAATTCCTTGACGAGGTCGACCGCCCGCATCGCCATCCGTGAGGCGAGGTCTTGGACGGTGATAGTCTCGGGGATCACCACTTCGCGGGCAATCCGCCCGCCGTCGCCGCCGCGCTGCTGGCGGGCCTGTTTTTCGCGTTCACGCGCGCGCTTGACCGAGGCCAGCGAGCGTTGGCGTTCTTCATCATCAAGCGCATTGGCGATGGTGAGCTTGCCGGAGCGGCGGCGCGGGGCCTCTTTGGCCTTGTTCGCATCGCGGCGATCGTCGCCGCCCTTGCGCCGGGTCTTCAAACGCCCGCCAAGCTGCGCCAGCGGGTTGGCCGCTTCGGCGTCCGTCGCACGTTCTTGTTGCGGCTCTTTGCCTTTGGCGCGCGCTTCGGTCTTGGCGGCGTTGCGCTTTTTGCGTTCGACCTCTTCAGCTTCGAGCGCTGCGCGCGCTTCTTCCTCGGCCTTGCGGCGGGCTTCGGCCTCACGCGAGCGGCGTTCTTCTTCGTCTGCCTGGCGCTGGCGATCCGCCTCCAGGCGAGCGCGCTCTTCGGCCTCGCGCTGTTCGCGTTCGGCGCGTTCAGCGGCTTCGCGCTTGGCGCGCGCTTCCTGCTCGCGGCGCGCGTTGAACAGCGCGGCGGCGCGGGCCTGTTTTTCGTCGTCAGACAGCGTGCGCAACACGGCGCCCTGTTTGCGATCATCAACCTCGCGCTTCGCCGGCTTGGGGCGCGCGGAGGGTCTCACGGTCGGCCGCGCCGCCGCCTTTTTCTCCGGCGCCGCCGGCTTTTCCACCGGCTCTTCCGGCTTGGCCGCGTCCGCTTCCTTGGGCGTCAGCACGCGCCGGCGCTTAGTCTCAACGACAACCGTTTTCGATCGCCCATGGCTGAAGCTCTGCTTGACCGCGCCTTTCTCCGTACGTCGGAGCGTCAGCGGCCGCCGGGGCGATTTCGATTTCGTTTCAGTTTCGACGTCGTCGCTCATCAAATCTCCAAACGCGCCTTGCCAAGAAGACGCTTCCTTAATCGGCCGCCTCGACACAGCGCTGAACGCGCCTTGCCGAAGCCGCCATCGACATACAGCCCCTCGGGGCGCGGGTCCACACCGGACCCTTATCGTTGCCCGGCGTTTTCGCCGGGTGTTGCGCGGTTGCGCTGCCCCGCCGGATCGGCGTCAGGCGCGCTTGCCGCACTGCGAAACCCGGCGAGCCGCCGCGCCTCGCGCAAGAACCGTTGGGCCGCCGGCCCGGTTTTCAGCGCCACATGCACTGTCGGCGCGTCGCGTCCGAGCGCTTCAGCGAGCTCGTCCGCGGAAAAAAGCGTCACCTGCGCCGCGCCGCGCGCAAGCCCCGCCAGTTTCCGCCGGCTGTCCGCCGCGCCGTCAGCCGCAAGGACCAGCACCGCCGCTTCATTGCGGCCAAGCAGGGCGCGGGCCTTTTCAAACCCGGTCACCGCGTCGCCGGCCTTGCGGGCAAGGCCCAGCGCCGAGAGCGCCCGCTTGGCAAGCCCGGCCTCGAGCGCCGCCGCCAGCCCTTCCGGCGCCGGCGCCGGCGCCTTGAAAGAGCGCGCAAAGCCGCCCTTTTTCAGCGCCGTCTCAAGCGCCTGGCGGGTCGGCGTCAGCCATGCGCCGCGACCGGGCAACTTACCCGCAAAATCCGGCGCGAGCCGCCCGTCAGGCCCGAGAACGAAACGCAAACCCGCATCAGCGGCAAGCGTTTCGCCTGAGGCGACGCAGCGCCGTTCGAGATTTTTCGCGTTACGCGGACTGGTCAGCCTCGGCCTCCTCCTCGTTCGTTTCCTCCGCTTCAGCCGCTTCAGCTTCCGCCCGCATCGCGTCGAGATCCTCCTGGCTGATCCAGCCAGCAGAAACCCGCGCGCGCATGATCAGGTCTTCGGCGTCTTCCGGCGTCATTTTATAGCATTCAAGAATGCCGTCATAATGCTTGCGTTCGCCATCGACCCGTTCGGTCCAGCCGGTGAGGTCGTCGGTCGCGCAGCCGGCGAGGTCTTCCATCGACTTTACGTCATTCTCGCCGAGCGTGACGATCATTTTCAGATCGAGCCCGTCTACCTCAAGCATTTCGTCGGCAACGCCGAGCTCTTTTCGTTTTTCATCGAGCTTCTTGTTCTCCGCCTCAATGAAGTCGCGGGCGCGGGCTTGCAGCTCTTCCGCCGTTTCTTCATCGAGTCCATCGATCTCCATCAGCTCGTCGATCTCGACAAAGGCGATTTCCTCGATCTTGGCGAAGCCTTCCGAAACCAGCAGGCCGGCCATCATATCGTCCACATCAAGACCGTTCATGAAGAGTTCCGAACGTACACGGAATTCTTCCTGACGCTTGGCGCTTTCTTCTTCCTCGGTCATGATGTCGATCTCGTAGCCCGAAAGCTGCGAGGCGAGCCGCACATTCTGACCGCGCCGCCCAATGGCGAGCGACAATTGCTCGTCGGGCACCACGACTTCGATGCGTTTCAGATCTTCATCAAGAACGACCTTCGTCACTTCCGCCGGCGCCAGCGCGTTGACGACGAAGGTGGCGTCATTTTCATTCCACGGCACGATATCGATTTTCTCGCCGCCGAGTTCGTTGACAACCGCCTGCACGCGCGAGCCGCGCATACCAACGCAAGCGCCGACCGGGTCGATGCCGCCATCGTTCGAGAACACGCCGATCTTGGCGCGGCTACCCGGATCACGCGCCACCGCCTTGATTTCTATGACGCCGTCATAGACTTCCGGCACTTCCTGATCGAACAGCTTGGCCATAAATTGCGGGTGCGAGCGCGACAGAAAGATCTGCGGACCGCGCGTTTCGCGGCGCACATCCATGATATAGGCGCGAACGCGATCGCCGGTGCGGTAATTCTCGCGCGGCAATTGCTGGTCGCGGCGGACGATCGCCTCGGCCTTGCCGAGATCGACAATCACATGGCCATATTCGACCCGCTTGATGATGCCATTGATAATCTCGCCGACGCGATCTTTAAAGTCTTCATACTGACGGTCACGCTCGGCCTCGCGCACTTTCTGCGTAATGACCTGCTTGGCGCCCATAGCCGCCTGACGGCCGAAATCAATCGGCGGCAGCGGCTCGGACATGAAGTCGCCGACTTCCGCTTCCGGGTTGCGATGACGCGCTTCAGCGATCGCGATCTGGGTCTGGTCGTTTTCGATTTCTCCAACAACTTCCAGAAGGCGCCACAAACGGGTTTCGCCGGTCTTCGGATTGATCTCCGCCTTGACCAGCGTTTCATGACCGTAACGGGTGCGCGCCGCACGGGCGAGCGCATCTTCCATAGCCTCAATGACAAGCGATTTGTCGATCGACTTTTCGCGGGCAACCGCATCCGCGATCTGAATCAACTCCAGCTTGTTGGCGCTTACCGCTGTCATTTAAAGGTCTCCATCATCGTCGTCTCCTTGCATTTGGCGGTCTTGCCGTTCCGCCTTCATGGTTTCGCGCATCAATTCCTCTGTAAGGATCAATTGCGCATTGGCGATCCATTCCACCGGAAACAGCGCCGTTTCGTCTTCACCCTCAATATCGAAGGCGACACTGCCTTCATCGAGTCCGGCGAGAACGCCCTTGAACCGTTTGCGTCCTTCGACCAGCCGGTTGAGCTCAAGCTTGGCCGGCCAGCCGCGCCAGTCTTCGAAATCTTTTTCGCGGACCAGCGGCCGGTCGATGCCGGGCGAGGAAACCTCAAGATTGTAGTTCCCAGTAATTGGGTTGGCTTCATCAAGCACCGGCGACAGCGCCCGCGACAATCGCGCGCAATCCTCCGCGCTCATTGTTTTATCGGCGCGCTCGGCCATGATCTGCAGCGTTTTCGTCCGCGACCCGGTCACCCGGATGCGCACGAGTTCGAACCCGGCGGCTTCAACGACCGGCGCGATCAAGTCTGAAAGGCGGGCTTCCAACGTCAAATATAGGCTCCAATCGGAGCTATCGGTAATGAAAAAGCGGGCCCCGCGGGGCCCGCTTATCAAAATTCGATAGCGTTTGACCGGGTATATAGGGCGCCGGACGCTTCTTGTCAGCCCCTTTCCTTGGGTTTCCTCCGCGCCTACGGCGCGATTCTTGAATTCCGCCTTGCTGAAAGGGCGGTTTTTAAATGACTGTTAAGCTTAAGAAACGCGGCGTTCTGGCTTCGCTGGCCTGTTTTCTGGCGATTACCGCGGTTTTCGCGCCATTGTCGTTCTATGCCGGCAAGGCGCGCGGACAAGTGCGCATGGCGTTTATGGACGACCTGTCTCGAAACAAAGCGATGTCGCGCGCCGATTATGAAGCGCTTTACCGCGCGCGCCGCAACGGCGCGGATTGCGACGCGCGCGACGCCGATGTCAAACGCCTTGGCGGCTGGGAAGTATTTTGCGACCCGCACGGGTCCGGCGCGCCGACGGCCACAGCGCAGTTACGCGACGGCAATGCTCGCCCGACAGCTCGCCCGAAAACCCTCCGCCGCGCCCGGCCCTCCGCCCCGCGCCTGAAAACCGGCGCGCTCGACAATGCCGTCCTTGCCGCCTTGACCCAGTCCGCCGGCGGCGCTGAGGGCCTTTCCGGCTCGCCGCTCAGCGCCGCTTTGGCGCCCGGTGGCCCCCTGACCCAAAACGCGGGCCTGTTCGCCGGCGGTCCGGGCGGGCCCAACAGTCCCGGCGGCCTGCCTGGCAATGTGGTTCCGAATTTCGGCGCCGGCGTCAGCGGCGATGGCGGCGCGTCGCCGCCCGCGCAGGATATTCCGGGGCAAGACCCGCCGGTGCTGGTGACGCCGATCCCCGCCGCCTTGCCGCTCTTGCTGACCGGCCTTGCCGGGCTGTTCGCCGCCAGCCGGCGGCGGCGCGCCTGATGTCACGCCGCGTTAACGGCTATGGATTTTGCCCGTCCAATGGGTCAAACTTGCGCTTCAAGGGATTGATCGGGGTCTGGCTGCCGGAGGGGACGCATCGTGGGCCGTTTCATAGCATTCTTGTTGGGAATTGCCGGCGCGGTGCTCGGCTCTCAAGGGCCGGGCTTTACGCTGCAATATATGCAGAACCTGCAAGGGCAGATCGACTCCCTGAAAGTCGTGGTCGAGGAATTCGACGAAAATATCGCCGGCTACGGCTATACGCGCGCGGAAGCGTTGAGCGAATGCAAGACCGCAGCGGGGTTGCTCGACGCGTTATGCGCAACCAGCGTCTCGGCCATTCGCCGCTATGAAACGCTTCTCGCCCACAAGGCCGCGCTTGACGCCGCAAGCGACATGGTGCGCCCGCTGGCTCTCGCCCGGATACAAATCCCGGAGATCACCCAATCCGCTTATGCAGAGTTCAAACCCGCGATCCCGGCGACGCTGGACGGGCTCGTCTATGCCGGCGGCGGCTTTGCGGTGCTTTGGGGCGGCTCATCCTTCCTGTTCGGCCTGCTCGGCGCTGTCGGCGGCGGGCGGCGATACGCATAAAGACGAATAACCACGACAAAGGAACATCAAAATGCTTCGGACCTTGTTGGCGTCATTGACGGCGCTCGCGCTCATCGCGTGCGGCAATAGCGAAACACCAGCGCATAGCGAAACCGCCGCACAAGAAGGCGCGCCGACGCAAGCGGAAAAACAAATGCCTGTCGTCGGCGAAGGCCGCCTGATCCCGATTACGACGCCGAAAGGCGAATTCAATGTCTGGACCAGGAAAGTCGGCGACAATGCCGACATCAAGGTTTTGCTGCTGCATGGCGGGCCCGGCGCCACGCATGAGCTTTACGAGATTTTCGAAGATCATTTCCCAGGGGCGGGGCTGGAGTTTTATTATTACGATCAGCTCGGATCATATTTCTCCGACCAGCCGGACGAGCCTTCTCTTTGGGAAACCGAGCGGTTTGTCGACGAGGTGGAACAGGTGCGTCAGGCGCTCGGCCTCGGCCCGGATAATTTTTATCTGTTCGGGCAGTCATGGGGCGGCATTCTCGCCATGGAATATGCGCTCGCCCATCAGGACAAGCTGAAAGGCCTGATCATCTCGAACATGATGGCGAGTATTCCCGCCTATAATGAATATGCCGAAAACGTCCTGATGGCGGATATGGACCCGGCGGTGCTGGCCGCCCTCAAAGCTTTCGAAGCGGCGGAAGATTACGCCAATCCGCGCTATATGGAATTATTGATTGAGCATCATTATACGGATCATGTCTTGCGGATGCCGGCGGACCAGTGGCCGGATGCGGTCAATCGCACCTTCGCGCATCTCAATCCGGATGTGTACATTCCCATGCAGGGACCGAGCGAACTCGGCGCCAGCGGCAAGCTTGGCGACTGGGACCGCACCGGCGACATCGCCCGCATCACCGTGCCGACGCTGGTGATTGGCGCCGCGCATGACACCATGGACCCGGCGCATATGGCGTGGATGGCGGAGGAAATTCCCAATGCCCGCTTTCTTTTATGCCCGGACGGGTCGCATTTGTCGCAATGGGACGATGAAACGGTATTTTTCGACGGGCTGATCGGCTTCTTGACGGATGTGGGCGCCGGGGAGTTTCCCGGCGAGTAAGCGCAGCTAGCGCTTTATCTCCAGCCCTTCAAAGTCCCAGGCTTTTTCATCCGCCAGATGACTGAGGCGGACATTCTGCATCGCGCGGAACATCACTTCGCGCCGCCCGGGGCGGCGCGCCTCCCATTCGTTCAGCATTTCCTTCATCGCCTGGCGTTGCAGGCCGTCTTGCGAGCCGCACAGATTGCAAGGGATGATCGGGAATTCGAGCGCCGCGGCGAATTTCGCAATATCGTCTTCCGCACACAGAATAAGCGGACGCAGCACGAAAAGGTCGCCCTCGTCATTCACCAGTTTCGGCGGCATCGCCGCCATGCGCCCGCCGTGAAACAGGTTCATAAGAAAAGTTTCGAGCGCATCGTCGCGGTGATGGCCGAGGACGATTGCGTCGCACCCTTCCTCGCGCGCGACGCGATAGAGAATGCCGCGCCGCAACCGCGAGCACAAAGAACAATAGGTCTGGTTTTCGGGCAGCTTGTCGGTGACGATGGAATAGGTGTCTTCGGTGATGATGCGATGCGCAACGTCGAGGCTTTCGAGATAATCGGGCAGGATGTGTTTCGGAAAGCCCGGCTGGCCCTGATCGAGATTGCAGGCGACGATGTCGGCTTTCAGCGCGCCCTGCCATTTGAGGTCGAGCAGCGCGGCGAGAAGCGTGTAACTGTCCTTGCCGCCTGAAAGGCAGACCAGCCATTTTTGCGGGGCCCCGTCCGGCCGGGGCTTGTCCATGCCATAGCGGCGCACCGCTTCCTGGCATTGCCGCAGCAAACGCTTGCGCAGCTTTTTGAACGACACCGATGACGGCGCGCCGGCATAGACCCGCGGCAGGGCCGCACCCACATCGTCACCCGGTTCCGGCGTCTTTGCCGCTTCCGGCGCTTTTTGTTCCGTATCAAGCATGGCTCGCCTCGTCCGGGCGGAACAGCTCCGCGCCTTTTGGCAAATGCTCAACATAGACCGACTGGCTCGGGAAGGCGAAACCGGCCCCGGCCTCATTGACGATCTCGATGATCTTGACCGCCAGCGCTTCCTTGATGGCCAGCCATTCGCCCCAATTGGTCGTGCGCGTGAAACAGTAAAGCATCATGTTGATCGAGGAATCCGCGAAACTGTCGATACGCACGAAAGTCGAGACGTCAGAGGCCGGAGCGAAATCCTCATTCTCCGTCACATAGGCCTCGATGCCGTCGCGGATCTGGCGCAACTGATCGACGCTGGTGCGGTATTCGAGCCCGATCAGCCAATAGATGCGCCGATGGGTCATGCGCGAGAAATTCGTCACCGCGCTATCGGAAAAAACCGCGTTCGGCACTTGCACCGGCGCCTTGTCGAAGCGGCGGATTTGCGTTGAGCGGAAATTGATGTGATCGACCGTGCCTTCGACGACGCCGTCCACTTTCACCCATTCGCCCACCGCAAAGCGCCGCTCCATGAGGATCGTGACGCCGGCGATCAGGTTCTTGAACAGATCCTGGGCGCCAAGCGCGATGGCGACGGACAACAGCGAAAAACTGGCGAGGATCGGCAGGATCGGAATGCCCCAGACCTGCAGGATCGCCGCCGCGCCGGCGAAGGCGAAAAAGATCCGAAGCGCGGAGCGAAACCAGTTCATCACCGTTTCGGTAAGATTGCCGCCGCGATTGGCGAATAGCGAAGAGATCGGCCCGATCAGCCGCATCAGGCTCCAGAAAGTCACGACGGCGATCAGCGAGCGGGTGATCCGGTCGGCGAAGACAAGCCCTTCCTCCGTCAGTCCCAGTGCGCGCGCCGCCAGAAACACGCCAAGCGCGATCGGCGCCAGCGCCAGCGGTTTTTCAATGGCGTCGATAATCGCATCGTCAAATGCGGTTTCGGTGCGCACCGCGAGCTTGCGCATCCATACCGCCAAGGCATGCGCGACCAGCCGGCGCAACACGTAAGAGAAAAACAAAATGACAAATGCCGCGATGACCCGGCCGGCGCTGAAGCCGAAAAACGCCAGGTCCCACACCGCTTGCACGTGCGTCCAGAATTCAACGAGAATGTCAGGCATGAGGCTTTGAACTTGCGTCAGGTTGCGATTTGAGCGCGGACCCTAGGGGCCTGTTTACCGCGCCGCAACCTCATTCGGCCGCGCGCCGAAATGCGCATCGAGAAATTCGAGAAAGGCCGGCCAGTCTTCCTTGACGACGCCATGGGTGCCCGGACGGATCCAGAAAGCAATATCCGCCGCCGGCCGCCAGGCGTCGAGCCGCGCCTGATCGATGCCTTGGCCGCCATAAAGCCCATAGACCGGATCGGCGCCGAGCGCCGCGCGAAACGCGCCATTGGGATCCGACCAGACATCGCGCCGCGCATTGCCCAAAAGCATCGGGCGCGGCGCGATCAGCGAGAGCAGGTGGTGCTGGTCGGTGCTCATCGCCTCTTCGCGCCCGGCATAGCCCGCATATGCGCGCGAAAACCAATGGGGATAGCTTGAGGTGATGGATTTGACGCTTTCGCCTTTCTTGCGCCGGTTCAAAGACGCGCCGCCCGTACCGGACTGATGGGCGATGACGCCGTCAATGCGCGCATCAAAGGCGGCGGCGACGAGCGCCGATTTTCCGTACCGGGAATGCCCCCAGGTGACGATGGCGTCCTGATCAAAACGCGGATCGTTCTCAATGACGTCGACCATGCGCGAGAACAGCCAGCCCCAGGCGCCGATCGCACCCCAACGGGTTTCATCGTCTTCATGCCCGGCCGACAGCCGGCGAAGCTGCGTCAGCCCCGCTTCCTTTCGGTCCGGAATGGTCTCGCTCGGAAAAATCGTTGCAATGGCGTAACCGGCCTCGAGAATGTCTTCGACCGGCGGCGTGCAGATGAAACGCCCGAACACATAGGTTTCGAGACCGCCGCGCCGCTCCAGCTCCGCCGGCGCGCCGGCCACCGCCGGGTCAGGCAGCGTGTCCCAGCGCGGGCAGAAGGTCTGCATCAAAACCACCGGAACCGGGCCTTGTGCGTCCTTGGGCGTCGCCACATTCATGACAAAGCCCGGCTGACCGTTCGCGCCGCGCGTTTCAACGGCCTTGCCGTCAAAAATCGCGGTGACGGCGATCCGGTATTCTTCCAGCACGCCCTTGCCGCCAAACGCCGCGGCATTCACCACCCTGCTGGAAAGCACGCGGGTCGTCGCCGCCTCGGGCAAATAGCCAAAGACTTCGCGCTGCAACGCGTCACGCAAGGCGGGGGCGCGCGCGGCTTCCCACTCGGCTTGCGTCGTCACGGCGGGCGCGCCGTCAAAAGCGTCGAGGACGGGCGGGCTTGCGGGGTCGCCATCCGGCGTCAGGTCGGTCCAGGCGAGAGTCAATTGCGCGCAGCCGGTCAGCAAGGCAAGCGCGCCGATTGCGGCGAGCGGTTTGGGGAGATGTTTCACGCGACCAAAAATCATGCCCGCCAAATGCCCCGGACACGCCGAACGGTGCAAGTCAAAACCCCGTAAGGCGTTCTCTATTTGCGACGAAAAACCAGGTAACAAGGCGTGCGCCCTTCGCGAATGGATTTCGCCTCATAGCGGGTCTGCGGCCAGTCGTCAGGCCGGACACGCCAGTCGGCGGCGCGCTCGGCCGTCCATTCAAAATCCGGCGCATTGCGCGCATGCATCAGCGTCCAGCGAATGTAATCGCGGATATCCGAGGCGACGCGCAACGCGCCGCCGGGCCTGATCAGCCGCGCCGCCTCGGTGAAAAACCAGGGCGAAATCATGCGCCTTTTGTGATGGCGCTTTTTCGGCCACGGGTCGGGATGCAGCACGTAAATGCGCGCAAGCGACGCGTCCGGCAAGGCTTCGATCAGCGGACGCGCATCGCCGAAATGGATGCGCACATTGTCGAGCCCGTCATCATCGACGGCGCTCAACAGCTTGCCGACGCCATTAATGAAAGGCTCCGCGCCGATAAAGCCGGTTTTCGGATGATGTGCGGCCTGCCAGGCCAGGTGCTCGCCGCCGCCAAAACCGACTTCGAGCTGGTATTCTTCCGCCTGCGGAAAAAGCGCCTTGAGATCGACCGGCCCCGCCGCCGGGTCGGGAACCGCAATGCGCGGCAGCAGGCTTTCCATCAGCCGCGCCTGGCGCGGCTTTAGCGGCTTGTCCTGCTGGCGCCCGTAAAGGCGGGGGATGTATTTTTCATGAGCCATGGCGAGGCCATAAGCGACGCGCGCCGTTTCGCCAAGCGTGGCGCGGTAATTTAGACCGCGCCTTTGAGCGCCTCGACGAGATCGGTCTTTTCCCAGGAGAAGCCGCCATCGGCCTCCGGCGCGCGGCCGAAATGGCCATAAGCCGCCGTGCGCGCATAGATCGGCTTGTTGAGGTCTAGCGTGCGGCGGATGCCGGAAGGCGACAGATCCATCACCTCGCGCAGGGCGCGTTCCACCGCTTCTTCGTCCACCTTGCCCGTGCCATGCAAATCCACATAGACCGAAAGCGGCGATGCGACGCCGATCGCATAGGAAAGCTGAATGGTGCAGCGCTCGGCAAGTTCCGCCGCGACGACGTTTTTCGCCAGATAGCGCGCCGCATAAGCGGCTGAGCGGTCGACCTTGGTCGTGTCCTTGCCGGAAAACGCGCCGCCGCCATGGGGGGCAGCGCCGCCATATGTGTCGACGATGATCTTGCGGCCCGTCAGCCCAGCATCGCCATCCGGCCCGCCAATGACGAATTTGCCGGTGGGGTTCACATGCCAGACGCAATCCGCGGCGATGGCGAGATCGCTCACCGAATTGCGGATATAAGGCTCGACCACCTCGCGCACCCGCGCCGAATTCCAGCTTTCGTCGAGATGTTGCGTAGACAAAACAATCGAGGTGATTTCCACCGCCTCGCCATTGCGGTAGCGCACCGTCACCTGGCTCTTGGCGTCAGGACCGAGGCGGCCCGCATCGCCCTCGCCCGCATGGCGCGCAGCGGCGAGATCCTGCAAAATCTTGTGGCTGTAATAAATCGGCGCCGGCATCAGGCTCGGCGTCTCGCGGCAGGCATAGCCGAACATGATGCCTTGATCGCCCGCGCCCTCGGCATTGGCGTCCGACGCCTTGTCGACGCCTTGCGCAATATCGGCCGACTGACCGTGCAACAAGACATCGATATCCGCGGTTCGCCAGTGAAAGCCGTCCTGCTCATAGCCGATGGACTTGATCGCATCGCGCGTCACGGCGATGAATTTTTCAGGATCGACGCCGCCTTGTCCGTTCATCAGCAGTTCTGGCGCGCGCACCTCGCCGGCGATCACCACCTTGTTCGTCGTGGTCAACGTTTCGCAGGCGGCGCGCACATCCCAGGGGCTCATCCCGGCGTCAGCCGCTTCGCGGTACATCAGATCGACGATCTCATCGGAAATGCGGTCGCAGACCTTGTCCGGGTGACCTTCGGAAACGCTTTCGCTGGTGAAGAGATAGGACTTGCGCGCCATGGAACTCTTGGACCTCAATGAAGCATATAAAGGAATGTTTATATGATGGGCTATAGCGAAGCCGCCCGCTTCTGTCCAACACAATGATGACATTGGCGTAGGCGGGGGCGCCGGGGGCGCCGGCGGGCCGAAAGGCGCGCGTCAGGAAAAATCCGCGCCTTCCGTTTCGGCGATCGATTTCACCAGATCGAGAACACGTTTTTTCACATCGACATCTTTGATCGCCGAAAAATACCGGCAAAGCTGAATACCGTCGGGCGAACTCAACAACGCCATGAACGGATCGTCGCCATCCGCCTCGGCGAACCCCGCCGTCCGGAGGAAGCCGTCGCGATAGCCGTCGAAAAAATACTGGATCGATACGTCGAGATGATCGGCAAGCTCGAACATCTTGCTGGCGCTGATGCGATTGACGCCTTTTTCATATTTCTGAATCTGCTGAAATGTCAGGCCCATGGACTTGCCAAGGGATTCCTGGCTAACGCCCATCGCCATGCGCCGCAGCTTGACGCGCGCGCCCACATGCACATCCACCGGATGCGGACCGTCTTTCTTTGACGCCGCCTTCTGCTTCGCCATCGTAATCCCCCGCCGGGGGCTTTCTGGCCGCCCGGCAACCTTTCTGGGCTATTACTATATAGCCCACAACGCCCCGCGCAAAGGTTGCGACTCAGTTGATGCGGCGCGCATGACGGGCAGCAACCAGCGACGCCCCGGCGAACGCCGCGACCATCAGCCAGAAAACCCAATCGCCGAGCCGCGCATAGATCGTCGGCGGCAAGGGCGGCGGCAAGGGCGCGTCAATGCGCCCCGCCTCGTAAAGCGGCACACGGGCGAGGATGCGCCCCTTGGCGTCAATCAATGCGGATACGCCGGTATTGGCCGAGCGCGCCATGGGCAGCCCCGCCTCAATCGAGCGCAGGCGCGCCATGTCGAGATGCTGGCGCGGCCCGGATGTGTCGCCGAACCAAGCGTCATTGGTGACCGTCACGAGCCAGTCCGGCCGTTCCGATTTCGGATAGGACGCACCCGGAAAAATCGCCTCATAACAAACCATCGGCGCAAAGACCGAACCGCCCGCGCGCATCACGCGCGGGCCGGCGCCGGCGGTGAAACCGGCATCGCCATATGGCGTTAATTGTGCGAGGCCGACCGCGTTGAGCAAATCATAAAAAGGCAGATATTCGCCGAACGGCACCAGGTGATGCTTGTCATAATGCGCGGTCACCGCCCGGCCGGCCGCCGTTTCTTCAACAATGGCAACGGAGTTGAAATAGCTGATCGCATCGAGATCAGCGCGCTCGCGGCGCACGGCGCCGGCGATCAGCACTGAGTTTTCCGGCAATTCCCGGCTCAGCACGGCCAGCCCGTTCGCCGCCTCGTTCAATAAAGGCGCGCCATTTTCCGGCCAGATGACGAAGAGCTGCGCATCGGGCGGAACCGCGCCCGTCGAGCGGGTCAACTGGCGGTCAAAATTGCGCTGCCAGAAATCCCAGTTGATCTTTTCCCGCTGCGGAATGTTGGGCTGGACGATGCGCACCAGAATACGCGCATCGCCTTGCGGCTCCGGCGCGACTAATCGCAAAACGCCGGCGATCATCACCAGCGCGGTTCCGGCGATCATGACCGCAAGCCCTGAAAGCGCTTGGCGGCTTGATTTCTCGCCTAACCTCGCCGCCGGGGCCGCCGCAAGCAGCGCCGCAAGCAGCGTTAATCCGTAAACGCCCCACCAGGCGGCGGTCTGCGCCGCGAGCGCGGAGCCAGCCAGCGCCTGACCGGGAAGGTTCCAAGGCAGACCCGTTAGCACATGCCCGCGCGCATATTCCACCGCCGCGATGACACAGGCGAACCAGAACAGGCGCGACCAGCCGGGCCGCCAGAACGAAACAGCGAGCACGCCGGCGGCGCCGTAAAACACGCCCAGAAACGCCGGCATGCCCATGATGGCGAAGGGCGCCATCCAGGCAAACTGGTCCGCTTCCACAAAGAATGAAAACGCCATCCAGTAAATACCGACGAGAAAATAGCCGAAACCGAAAAACCATCCGGCGGCGAAGGCGCTGCGCCGCGGGCGCGGGCCGCCGGCAGCGCCGTCAAGCAGGAGCACGAAGGAAGAGAACGCGACGGCGAAAAGCGGCAGCGCATAGACCGGCGCCATGGCGAGCCCCCCCGACGCGCCGGCGAGAGCGGCGGCGAGCCAGCGCCGCCAGCCGCGCAAACGCCGCAACCATTCCGCGCCGCGGTTCATGCCGTTCGCAAGCCGGCCGATCGCCAATATCGCTGATTTCATGCCGGCGTTACTCCGCCGCCTTGCCCGCGATACGCGCGGCGGAAGGGCGGATGCGCAATTTTCGGACCTTGCGCGCATCGCCTTCGGTGACTTCAATGTCAAAACCGTTTTGCGCCGTCAAAATCTCGCCGCGCTGCGGCACGCGCCCGGCGACGGACACCGCATAGCCGCCAACCGTATCAACCTCATCATCTTCCGCATGCAAATGAAGCCCTGTTTCATCCGCGAAGTCGGAAAGCTCGACCCGCGCATCGACGTCCCAGCCGCCCGTGGCGATCGGCGCGATCAGCAGCGCGTCATCGTCATCATGCTCGTCATTGATCTCGCCGACAATTTCTTCGACCAGATCCTCGATCGTGACGAGCCCGTCCGTGCCTCCATATTCGTCGATCACCAGCGCCATGTGAATGCGCGAGGCCTGCATGCGCAATAAAAGGTCGGTGACGCGCATGGAGGGCGGCACGTAAAGCACATCGCGGCGCAGTGATTTCAGGATCGGGCCGTCGGCCGGCAGCGGCGCCGCATCATCGGCAATCAGCCCGATCACGTCCTTGATGTGGACCATGCCCACCGGGTCGTCGAGATCGCCGCGATAGATCGGCATGCGCGAATGGCCGGCTTCGGAAAACAGTCGGATCAATTCCTGCATCGGCGTTTCAATATCGACGGCGGCGATATCGGCGCGCGGCGCCATGACGTCGACGACTTTTTTCTCATCGAAGGCGATGACCCGCTCAATCATTTCGCGGCGCGCGCGATTGACCTGCTGCGCTGCGACCTCGTCATCTTCGCCGACCGCAGCGGCAAACGCATCCGCGCGCGAGGATTTTCCGATCAGGGCGCGCAGCCGCGCCAAGATACTGTCTGCCCCGTCATGGCTTTCGCCGTTCATTGTCTTTCGGCCCCAGTTAGTCCGCCGCGTCGCCGTAAGGGTCGTCGACATCCATGGTCGCGAGAATTTCGCTCTCGCGCCGCTCCATCAATTCCGCTTCTTCATCAGCTTGATGATCATACCCGATCAGATGCAGCATTGCATGGATAATCAAATGGGCGGCGTGGTCGCGCAATGCAACATTCTTTTCCGCCGCCTCGCGCATGCAGGTCTCGCGCGCGATCGCGATATCGCCGAGAAATCCGCCCGGCCCAGTTGCTGGCCCTGCTGCCGGAAATGACAGGACATTCGTCGCCTTGTCCTTGCCGCGATATTGCGCATTGAGCGCCCGGATCGCCGCGTCGTCGCAAAAAAGCAGCGCGATTTCGCCAGCAACGCGCGGTTCGGCGGCCGCCGCCGCATGCGCGCAAGCCTCCGCCAGCGCCTGCCCGTCAGGCAGCGCGTCCAGCCAGCCCGCATCCTCGATCACCGCTTCGATCATCAAGCCGGTCTCGGGCTGCGCGCATCGCGCTTGTCGTAGGCGTCGATAATGCGCGAAACCAATGGATGGCGAATAACATCGCCGGCGGTGAAGCGCACATCCGCGACGCCTTCGACGCCGGACAACACCCCGAGCGCGTCGGCGAGGCCGGAGGCTTCGCCCGCCGGCAGGTCGGTCTGGGACGGATCGCCGGTCACCGCCATATGCGCGCCTTCGCCAAGCCGGGTCAGGAACATTTTCATCTGCGCCGGCGTCGCGTTTTGCGCTTCGTCGAGAATCACCGCCGAGCGCGCCAGCGTGCGCCCACGCATGAAGGCGATGGGCGCGATCTCAATATCGCCCGATGCAATGCGCCGCTCCACATAATCCGTATGCATCATGTCATGCAGGGCATCGTAAAGCGGCCGCAGGAACGGATCGACTTTTTCCTTCATGTCGCCGGGCAGGAAGCCGATGCGCTCGCCAGCCTCAAGCGCCGGGCGCGACAGGATGATCCGCTCCACTTGGCCGGACAAAAGCAACCCAACCGCATGGGCGACCGCCAGATAGGTCTTGCCGGTGCCGGCCGGGCCGACGCCGAAAGTAAGGTCATGAGCATCAAGAGCGCGCAAATAGGCCGCCTGATTGGGCGTGCGCGCCGAAATCAGCCGTCTCGGGGTCTTTACCGACGGCGTCACCGTCGGAATGCTTTGCGGCGTTTCACTCAACTTCGCCGCCGCCCGCACTTCCGCCGGCCCGACCCCTTCGCCGCGATGAAGCCGCGCGTAAAGCGCCGAAAGCGCGGCCAGCGCGCGCATGCGCGCCGAGGGCGGTCCGGAGACGGCGAAGCGATTGCCGCGCGGGTCGATGCGCACGCCAAGCGCGTCTTCGAGAATGGAAAGATGGGCGTCATGTTCGCCAGAAAGCCCGGCGACAAGGCGATTGTCGTCAAAATCGATATGCTCGATGTCGCCCGCGTTTGTCTGTTCGCTCAAGCGGCCGCCTCACCCTTTCCTACCAACACGCCGGCAAGCGCATTCGGGGTGGTGTCCTCGATCTTCACCGGCGCGATAGAGCCTAGCATGGATTGTGGGGCCGAGACATGAACGCTTTGCAAATATGGCGAGCGCCCGACCAATTGCCCGTCATGACGGCCGGTCTTCTCAAACAGCACCGGCAGGATTGCGCCCAGTTGCGCGGCGTTGAACGCCTGACGCTGGCGCTCCAGCAGCGCTTGCAGGCGGGCGAGGCGGTCGTCTTTTTCCGCCTCCGCCACCTGTTTGGGCATCGCCGCGCCGGGCGTGCCCGGCCGGCGCGAATATTTGAAGGAATAGGCGGAAGCATAGCCGACGGCCTCGACAAGGGCCAATGTCGCTTCAAAATCCTCACTCGTTTCGCCGGGGAAACCAACAATGAAGTCGCCGGAAAGCGCGATATCAGGGCGCGCGGCGCGGATGCGCTCGATCAGCCGCAGATAATGCTCTGCGGTATGGCCGCGATTCATGGCTTTCAGCACCCGGTCCGATCCCGCCTGCACCGGCAGATGCAGATAGGGCATCAGTTTTTCTTCCTCGCCCAGCGCCGCGATCAGCCCGTCATCCATGTCGCGCGGATGCGACGTCGTAAAACGGATGCGGTCCAGCCCGTCGATCTTCGCAAGATGGCGGCACAACTCGCCGAGCCCCCACGCCTCGCCCGGCGCGCCCGCCGGCGGCGGCGATGTCCAGGCATTGACGTTCTGGCCGAGCAAAGTGATTTCCCGGACGCTCTGGGCGGCGAGCGCCCGCGCTTCGGCGACGATGGCGTCAACCCGGCGCGAGACTTCGGCGCCGCGCGTATAAGGGACGACGCAGAATGTACAGAACTTGTCGCAGCCTTCCTGGACGGTGAGGAACGCGCTCGGCCCGTCTGCTTTTCGCTCGGCCAGCCGGTCGAATTTCTCATCAACCGCGAAATCCGTTTCGAGGATGTCGCCGCCATCGCGCGCCGCGCGGGCGATCAGCTCCGGCAGGCGGTGATAGGCCTGCGGGCCCACCACCATATCCACCTGGGGCGCGCGCGCGGTGATCTCTGCGCCTTCAGCCTGTGCGACGCATCCGGCGACGGCGATCTTCATATCGCCGCCAGCTTTCGTCCGCGCTTCTTTCATGCGCTTTAATCGTCCGAGTTCGGAATAGACTTTCTCGGCCGCCTTTTCACGAATATGGCAAGTGTTCAAGATCACGAGGTCGGCCGCGTCAGGCGTATCCGCGACGCCATAGCCGAGCGGCTTCAACAGCCCCGCCATGCGTTCTGAATCGTAAACATTCATCTGGCACCCGTAAGTGCGGATGAAGACGGATTTGCCCATTTTTCGCCCGATCTCGGTCAATTTCTGCGTCTTTAATCGCGAAGGCCGCTATTTAGGGGCCTTGGAGCCGGGATGCAATCCAAACCCTCGCGGGGTTGTGAGTAGGGTTGGTTTGATCGCATAATGGCCGGCGCGCAGAATGCGACAGCGTGGGGAACGCGTATTTGTTCTCTTGAGGGCTTGGAATGAGGATTACTAACGGTCAGTTCCTTGGGCTGTCCGCGGCGGCATGCGTATTCATGGCCGAGACCGCATTAGCCAGCGCACCCGGCGAGGCGACCAACATCGCCAAGCCGGTGGTTGTGGAAATGTTCCTGTCTCAGGCATGCAACTCCTGCATCGCGGCGAGCGCGTTGATGAACGAGCTTGCGTCCCGCGACGACGTGGTCGCGCTGAGTTGGCATGTCGATTACTGGAACATGCTGAACACCAAATCGGGGCGCTGGGTCGACCCTTATTCGGCCGCCGCCTATACCGCGCGTCAGAAAACCTACAATTTGCGGATCCGCAATCGCAGCTCGGTCTATACGCCGCAAGCGATCGTCAATGGCGCAGCGGAAACCGTCGGATCGGCCGAACGAAAGCTCCGGACGCTGATTGATAACGCCGCCAGCGAAAGCGCGCAAAACGACAAAAAACACGCCGGCGTCACCGCCGCGATGGATGACGATCACGCTTGCTCATTCACGGTCACCGAAAGCGAGACCGGCGGCAACGCCTATCTCGTCACGTTCAAGCGCCGTGTGGCGACGCATATTCCGCGTGGCGAGAACGCCGGCAAGGTTTTCAACGGCGTCAACATTGTCACAGGCGTGCAATCGCTTGGCGTTGTCCTGAAAAGCGGCGCCGAACTATCCGCGCCGATGCCAGCCGATGGCGAAGGCTGCGCGCTGATCGTTCAGGATCCGGTCGAAGCGCGCATCGTCGCCGCCGCCTATTGCCCGACGGGCTAAAGCGCCGCTATTCCGCCGCCGGTCCGGAAGCGCCCAGCGCCGCGACTTCTTCGACATATGCCTGGCGTTTTTGCCTGTTGATTTCGTCGAATTCTTCGGCCCGCTCATTATCGCGCGCCACCAGCGCGTCGTAATTGGTGTTGGCGAAATCCAGCACGCCCATCTTGTCGTAAGCGGCCTGTATTTTGTCCGACCACAGACCGATATCGCGCACAATAGGCACGATGCGCTGGAACAGCATGGAACGGAACGCCTGCATATAACCGGATTGCTGCTGCGCGGCGACGCATTCATCGACCGGCAGGCCGAGATGCTCATAGATTTCCCGGCCCTCGAACCGGTCGCGCATATGGTAACAGGCCTCGACCAGAAACTCTTCGCGTTCGTCCCGCTCGGCCTGCGTCAATTGCGGATAGTAATCGCGCAAGGTGACGCGGCCAAAAGCGACATGGCGCGATTCATCCTGCATCACATAAGCGTTCACCATTTGCGCCAGCGGGTTGGACGCCGTTTCGCGGATATTGTTGAACGCGGCGAGCGCCAGCCCCTCGATCACGACCTGCATGGCGAGATACGTCATGTCCCAGCGGGAATCGCGCAACGCCTGATCGACCAGCGTCTGCAAGGGCTTCGTCATCGGATAGGCCACATCGAAACGCTCGATGAATTTCTTGTAGACCTCGACATGGCGCGCTTCGTCCATCACCTGGGTCGAGGCGTAGAATTTGGCGTCAAGGTCAGGCACCTGCTGGACGATTTTCGCCGCGCAGATCAGCGCCGCCTGCTCGCCCTGCATGAATTGCGAAATCGTCCAGGACTGGAAATGGCGCCGGCAATGGGCCTTTTCCTTGTCGCTCATCTTGCCCCAGACTGGCGTGTGGTAAATGCCGGAAAGCTCATCGGGAATGCCCATCGGGTTTTCTTCCCCGAGCTGCTCGTCCCAGTCGACGCGGGTCAGCGCGTCCCACTGCATGTCCTTGCCCTTTTGATAAAGGTGCATCATCTGCTTGCGGCCGTCGTCATAGTCCCAGTCGAATGCGGCTTCGAAACCTTGGGGGACGGTCCAGCACGGATCGATATCGGGGATCGGATAGAGCTCGCGTAGAGACGGCATAGAGTTTCCTCCCGCAGGCGCGCTCTTTTTGCGGCGCGCTTTTCAGGTGATGCGCGAGAGGTACACTAGGCAGTTTACTTTAACAAAGTCAATCATTGCGGCTGTGGTTTGAACGGCCGTGAGAACGGAATGTTAATCGCCTTTTTTTTCGAGCGGCACGCCGTAGAGCTCGAGCCGGTGATCAACCAGCCTGAAGCCATGCTGTTCGGCGATCTTCTTTTGCAGCGCCTCGATTTCCTCATTGACGAACTCGATGACCGCGCCGGACCGCAGATCGATCAAATGGTCGTGGTGAACCTCTGTCGCCTCTTCATAGCGCGCACGGCCATCCTGGAAATCATGCCGTTCGACAACGCCGGCTTCTTCGAACAGGCGCATGGTGCGATAGACGGTGGCGATCGAAATCTTGTCATCGATCGCTGTCGCCCGGCGGTGAATTTCCTCGACATCGGGATGATCGTCCGCGCCGGAAAGCACCCGCGCGATGACCCTGCGCTGTTCCGTCATGCGCATGCCCTTGTCGATGCATAGTTTCTCGAGCCTGTCCATGATCCGCGCTCCTTGGGGCCTTGATCTCTTGCATATTCCTAGCGGCGTCTTTATCGGCGCGCCCGCCCCGGCTGGCAACTCGTAAGCGGAGATTTGTGAACGATTACAACCGGCAGGCCATGACCGCCGCGTCGCCGCCATCCCGGTAATACCGCTTGCGCAAACCGGCCGGCGCAAAGCCCGCACGCCGGTAGAGCGCGCAGGCGGCGACATTGGCGACGTCGACCTCAAGAAACATTGTCGCCGCGCCGGTATGGCGCGCCGCCGCCAGCGCCGCCGCCAGTAGGGCCGCACCGAGCCCGCCCTGACGCGCCTCCGGCGCAACCCCGATCGCCAGTAGTTCCGCCTCGCCGTCAAGGTCGCGCCACAGCGCAAAGCCGAGCGGCGGCGCGGGCCGGCCTTCGCCGCCGAGTAATACCGACACGCCAGGGGCGGTCATACTTTCGCGCACGCCCTGATCGCCCCAGCTGCGATCGCCAAACGCCCGCGCCTCAAGGCGGACCAGCGCCGCCGCCTCGT
Source organism: uncultured Parvularculaceae bacterium (assembly GCA_947259375.1). Classification (GTDB taxonomy): domain Bacteria; phylum Pseudomonadota; class Alphaproteobacteria; order Caulobacterales; family Parvularculaceae; genus Hyphococcus. The sequence continues at coordinate 74,601 of CAMYLZ010000028.1, forward strand.
CAGGCTCTGCCGGGTAGACGCCCCACTCCGGCATCAGCGCGCCGCCTCCATGACACCGGGGCGGCCTGGCTTGGCATCCGGCGCGCGCAAATATAGCGGGGCTGGCGGGCCGTCCGGGACCGGCGCCGAAGCGGCAAGGCGCGCGACGGCTTTTGCATCGATTTCCGCGCCGCCGACCGCCTCACGGCCAAGCAGCGCCGCGCCCGAACCAGTAAACGCCATCTCGCGGCCAGCGGCCTTATCAATCAATTTCTTCAACGCCTCTTCCGGCGCCGAAACGAATGGCGCGAGGAGCACCCGGCCCGCCTGATCATAAAGCGCCGCATAGACCTGGCCGCGGCGCGCATCGATGACGGATGCAACTATGGGTTGTAAACTGTCGAGATTGGCGGCGAGCGCCGCCAGCGATGTGACGCCGACGATATCAAGCCCGGTTCCGACGCCGAGCCCGCGCGCGAAAGACAGCGCCACCCGCACGCCGGTAAACCCGCCTGGCCCGACAACCACGCCGACCCGGTCGAGATCGCGTATGCGACACCCGGCTTTTTGAAGCGCCGCGGCCGCCATCGGCGCGAGATGCTCCGCATGGCCCCGCTCCATGCCGATGCTTTCATCGGCCAGCACCGCGCCGTCGCGCAAAATCGCGACCGAGCAGCGCTGAAGCGCGGTATCGAGACCCATCACCAGCATGTCGGTTAAATAGCCTCAGCCCACATGGAAACAATCCTCTCGATTATTCCGGCTTGCGAACGACGAAAAGGGATTGCCCAAAAAATGGCGTCGGCCCCTCCAGAACCTGAAAGCCATCAAACAATCGCGCACGCAAATAGGCTTCCGGGTGATATGCAACATTGGCCCGCGAGCCTTCCTTGACATGCCCGCGCACGACAAGGTCTCCGGCGTCAAACCGGCGTTGCTCCTCCGCGAGCAGCTGCCCCTCGCCCGGCGTCATGTGAAACGCACCCAGAAACACGCCGCCGGGAACCAGCACCCGATTGATCTCCTTTATCCATTCATCATGGCTGCGGGCGGATAGATGCGTGAATACCGAAAGCGCATATACCGCGTCGAACGAGGCGTCAGCGGCGGGCAAAGGCGGGTGCAGACCATTAACCGCGAAGTTAACCCCTTCAATATGGTCCCTGCCCCAATCAACCGAACGGGCATTGTAATCAAATCCATACCGGTCGCATTGGGGCGGCAGGTGACGAATGACGCGGGCAAGGCCACAACCCCAATCGGCGACACGCGGGCGCGGCGCATGTGAATGGCGCTCGATTAACGACCAGACCGCCTTTGCCGTCTCGATACCGGATTGCCAATATTGCGCATAAGAAACATGCCGGTACATGTCATGCATCCACCAGGAAGGCGGCGGCGAAAACCCGGGATGCGCCTTGAGAAACTGGCGGTTTTCTGCAGCGCTTGCGTGTTTTTCACGGACAAACCGTGCTGAATCCAGCGCAGGCAACAAGCGCAAACGGCGCGCAACGGCAAGGGTTTTTTGCTTCACGGCCGCCTGCTAGGCAATCTCGCAAGCGTCGTTGAACGCAAGGCGCGGCGCGCGCGGATGCAAGCCCTCATCCGTGCCATAACCGATATTGCACAGAAAATTCGACTTCACGGTCGTGCCCTTGAAGAATTCGTCATCGACGCCTTCATTGTCAAAGCCCGACATCGGCCCGCAATCGAGGCCCAGCGCCCGCGCGGCGATCATGAAATAAGCGCCTTGCAGCGAACCATTGCGGAACGCCGTCGCCGCGATCAGCGCGTCATTGCCGGCGAACCAGCTTTTCGCATCCGTATGCGGAAAGAGTTCGGGCAGCTTTTCATAGAACGCCATATCGTACCCGATGATGACGCAGGCCGGCGCTTTCATGGTCTTGTCCGCATTGCCCGGCGACAAATGCGGCTTCAATCGCGCCTTGCCTTCATCCGAGGCGACAAAGACGAACCGCGCTGGCGAGCAATTGGCCGAGGTCGGCCCCCATTTCGCAAGGTCATAGACCGCCTGCATCAGCGTTGTCGTGATCTTGCGCTCCTCCCAGCCATTGCGGGTGCGGGCCTCGCGAAAGACAAGGTCGAGGGCTTCGTCATTGATCATCTTGTCGGACATGGGGGCTCGCTCCGATCCGTTACGGCGTTACGCTGGGTCAACCTGGGGTTATTGCTATTTTTCGTATCGAAAGCCAAGCTCCAAGGTGACCTGAAAACTGGCGACCTTGTTATTTTCAATGCAGCCGCGGGTTTCCTTCACCTCGAACCAGTCGAGATTGTTGATCGTCGCCGAGGCCGTTTCAACAGCGTTGCGAATAGCGTCTTCAACGGATTTTTCCGAAGTGCCGACGATCTTCGTCATGGCGTAGACTTTATCGGACATGCGCTTTCTCCATCCATTCAACATTGCAGAATTTGCAGCGATGGAGAGGCGGTACTGACTATTTCTTCATCGCCGCGGTTACGGTTTCCATAGTGAAGGCCGGCATCGAAATCAGCTCGCCAAAGCCTTTGGTCTTGTACCATAAAGACAGGGCGAGCATGGCGTCGGGCGCGGCCTCGACCACTTCCATGAAATCATAAGCGCCTTGCGTGTAAAAGACCGTCTCCAACCTGATGTTCAACGCATCGAGCTTTTCATGCACCGCCTCGACGCGGCCCTTGGGGTCGTCGCCCCAATGGGGGCCGATCTTGCCGATGATCACATATTTCATGACGGGGCCGTCCTTGTTTTAAGGCGCGCCGCGCGCCTACATCACCGCTTCGACGCTCGCGACTTCCGGCACGTAATGTTTGAGCATGTTCTCGATGCCGGCCTTCAGGGTCATGGTCGATGACGGGCAACCGGCGCAGGCCCCTTGCATGGCGAGAAAAACGACGCCGGTGCGCGGCTCGAAATGTTTAAACACGATATCGCCGCCATCCGCCGCCACCGCGGGGCGCACCCGCGTTTCGATCAGCTCGATGATCTGCTCGACCACTTCGCGATCCTCGCCTTCATACTCCTCAAGCGGCGTCGCCGGTTTGGAAGACGCCATCTCCGCGCCTTCATTCACCACCGGCAGGCCGGCGGTGAGAAAGTCGGCGATGGCGCCGAGGATCGCTGGCTTGATATGCATCCATTCCACCGCTTCGGCCTTAGTGACGGTGACAAAGTCGGCGCCGAGATAGACGCCCATCACGCCGTCAATCTCGAACAGGGTCTGCGCCAGCGGCGAGGCGGCGGCGGTTTCCATATTCGGAAAATCGACGCCGAGTGCGCCGGCGCCCAGCACGGCCTGGCCAGGAACGAATTTCATCGATTGCGGGTTCGGGGTGTCTTCGGTCTGAATGAACATTACGCGTCTTTCGGCTGTCGGGGCGGCTGCGCCGCATCACGGGCCATAGGTAGGCGCTGCGGACGCGAACGGCAATGGCCCCGGCGAAGCCAGTCGCAACGCCTTTTAACCGCCCGCCTCAAGCCAGGCCTTGAGAACGGCGGCGCTGTTGCGTTCTTCATCCTTGGCCGCATAGATGAAAGTGACGACGCCGGCCGCACAAAGCGCGCGCAGCCGCGCCGTCTCTTCCTCATTGGCGTCCAGCTCGGCGCGGTAGCGTTTCTGGAACGCCGGCCATTTCGCCGGTTCGTGCCCGTACCATTTTCTGAGATCCGGGCTCGGCGCAATGTCCTTGAACCAGTCGTCAAGCGCCGCTGTTTCCTTTTTAACGCCGCGCGGCCACAAACGCTCGACGAGAATGCGCGCGCCGTCTGACTTTTCCGCCGCCTCATAAGCACGTTTCAGCTTGATGCGCATCCCGCGCCTTCCTTTCTCGCCAGCGCGCCGCCCGGCGTTTCCTTGCCTCGCGCCAGACAACAGCGTAAGCGCTAAACCAGGCCCGACAAAGAGACGATCATGGACGACAACGCAAAAAAATTCACCGATCAGGAAGCGCTCGATTTTCACAGCCGCGGCAAGCCGGGCAAGCTTGAGATCACGCCGACCAAGCCGATGGCGACCCAGCGCGATCTGTCGCTCGCCTATTCGCCCGGCGTCGCCGTCCCGGTGAAAGCCATCGCCGAGAACCCCGACCTTGCTTATGACTACACTTCCAAGGGCAATATGGTCGCGGTGATCTCCAACGGCACGGCGATCCTCGGGCTTGGCGATCTCGGCGCGCTGGCTTCCAAACCGGTGATGGAAGGCAAATCGGTTCTCTTCAAGCGCTTTGCGGATATCGACAGCGTCGACCTTGAAGTCGACACCCGCGACCCGGAAGCCTTCATCAATGCCGTGAAACATCTCGGCCCCGCCTTCGGCGGCATCAACCTTGAAGACATCGCCGCACCGGACAGCTTCATCATTGAGCAGCGCCTGAAAGAAGAGATGGACATTCCCGTCTTTCACGACGACCAGCACGGCACCGCGATTATCGCCGCTGCGGGTCTTTTGAATGCGCTCGACATTACCGGCAAGTCGATCAAGGACGTCAAGGTCGCGGTGTCGGGCGCCGGATCATCGGCGCTGTCGGTGATCGGCCTGATCAAGGCCATGGGCCTGCCGCACGAAAACGCGCTGGTGTGCGATTCCAAAGGCGTCCTCCATCACGGCCGTCAGCTCGATCAATGGCGCTCGGCCCACGCGGTTGAGACTGACAAGCGCAGCCTCGCCGACGCGATGGACGGCGCGGACGTGGTCATCGGGCTTTCTGTCGCCGGCGCGATCTCGAAAGACATGATCAAATCGATGGCGAAAAACCCAATCGTCTTTGTCATGGCCAACCCGACGCCGGAAATCCTGCCTGAAGAAATCCGCGAGGTGCGCGACGACGCCATCATCGCCACCGGACGGTCGGACTACGCCAATCAGGTGAACAATGTTCTCGGCTTCCCTTACATTTTCCGCGGCGCGCTCGACGCCCGCGCGCGCACCATCAATGAGGAAATGAAGATTGCCTGCGCTGAGGCGTTGGCCAAACTCGCCCGCGAGGACGTGCCTGACGAGGTCGCCGCCGCCTATGGCAAACGCCTGCGTTACGGGCCGGGCTACATCATTCCGACGCCGTTCGATCCGCGCCTGATTTCCGAAATCCCGCCCGCTGTGGCCAAGGCCGCGGTCGATACCGGGGTCGCCCGCAAGCCGATCGCGGATTTTGAAGCCTATAAGCACTCGCTCGCCGCGCGGCTTGATCCGTCTGCGTCATTCCTGCAACGCATCTATTCATCGCTGCGCGGCTGCGAAGAACCCAAGCGCATCGTCTTCGCCGAGGGCGAGGAAGAAGCCGTGGTGCGCGCGGCCTATGCCTTCCAGCAAGAGGGGCTGGGTACGCCGGTGCTGATCGGGCGCGACGATTACATCAAGAACGCGCTGGCCGACGCCGGCCTGCCGGTCAATCACAAATTCGAAACCTATCACTCGCGCACGTCTCCGCATAACACGCTTTATACGGATTATCTTTACAAGCGCCTGCAACGCAAAGGTTACCTTTATCGCGACGCGCAGCGCCTGGTGAACACCGACCGCAATGTCTACGCCGCCTGCATGCTCGCCCATGGCCATGCGGACGGCATGGTCACCGGCGTCACCCGTCACTATGACGTGGCGCTTTCGAATGTGCAGCTCGCGCTCGATCCGCGCCCCGGCGAGCGCATGGTCGGCGTGTCGATCATCCTGACCAAGACGCGCACGCTGTTTGTCGCCGACACCAATGTCACCGAACTGCCCAATTCCGAAGAGCTTGCGGAAATCGCGGTGCAGGTGGCGCATGCGGCGCGGCATCTCGGCTTTCCGCCGAAGGTGGCGTTCGTGTCCTATTCAAATTTCGGCAATCCGAATACGGCGCATTCGCGCCGCGTCGCCGGCGCCGTCGAAATCCTCGACAAGCGCGCCGATATCGACTTCGAATATGAAGGCGAGATGACGCCGCGCATGGCGCTGAATGAAAAACTGCGCAGCATTTATCCATTTTCGCGACTAAAAGGCGAAGCCAATGTACTGATCACGCCCGGCGTGCACTCGGCCGCCGTATCGACCAAGCTGCTCGGCGAGATCGGCGGCGCGCTGGTGCTCGGCCCCGTACTGATCGGTCTTGAGCGCCCGGTGCAGATCGCTCAGGTCGGCGCCGGCGTTTCAGACATCGTCACGCTGGCGGCCATGTCGGCTTATGAGCTTGACGCCGAACACCGCAGCTGGGCGCGCAAGACCGCCTAGGCGCTCGCCCTGGCGCCGGCTTCAGTATTTCGAATAGACAAACTGATTGCGGAACAGAAAAACTATTGATAGCGTCTCTTTTTTGCAAAGGGGCGCGTAATGAACTTTACGTCTTCGATTATTGGAAAATTGACTTTTACTTTGCTGTTGCTGGCGGCGTCAGGCGCCGCGGCGCAGGATGAGCCCTATGAATATGCGCCGGTCGATTTTACCGACCCGCTGACGCTTTCGCGCGGCGAGATCGCACCGATTATTGAGGGCGGTTATTATCTGAGCCGCGAGGATAGTTGTCATCTGGCGACGACCGGCTGGGGCTGGAACCGCCGGCAATGTCTGGCGATTGACGCAATGTTGGTCGCGCCCGCTGGCGCGCTGGACTCGGTGATTATCGAAAAACCGAATACAGACGGTTACGTCAAATTTGACGACTGGAACGCCGACGACCGCGATGCGCAGGTTCAGGCGATCTGGGACGCGCTTGATAAAAGCATCGCGCAGCAGGGAGAAAATCTCGGGGTCGATATCAAGCTTGAGCAATGGCTGGTGGAGCCGACGCTCGATCAGGAAAACAACTATCTTTATTACGCCACCAGGATGAACTGGGACGGCGCGCCGCAAATCAATATCAAGGCGACCGTATTCGACCGGCGCGGCTATGTCGCCTTTGTGCTGACGCCGCTTGACGGGAACTTCGCCCCGGATCGCGTCAAATCCGCCATTGAGGAGGTTTTGAGCGCCTACACCCCGAACGCGGCAGAGACCTATGCCGACTTTGCCGAAGGCGACAAGGTTGCGTCCGTAGGCGTGCTTGGCGTTCTCGCCGGCATTGTCGGGGTCAAATACGGCAAGGCGCTCGCCGTCGGCCTTGGCGCGCTGCTGATTGGCTTGGCCAAAAAGCTCTGGTTCCTGTTGCTGGTGCCGCTGGTCGCGTTGAAAAACGTCATTTTCAAGAAAAAGGACTGACGCCGGGCGGGAGCCGACCCCTGCACCGGACCGGAGCGCCAGGCCAGGGCGCGCCTTGCCGCAACTGCTAACGGCAATGCTGCGCGGTCTTTATTGGGTGGGAAATTGGGCGGCGACGGCCGCGCCCGCATCGCGCGGAAAATTCATGCTGTCAGAAAAACCATTCGACCCGCATGAGCGGAATATTCGCCTCCGAATAGACGAGCTGAGGACTCCGCGCGACAGACGGGCTTTCAATATATATTCTGTGAGCGTATCTTTTTTTTGCTGCATCGCCGTTCTCACCGGCTAAGAAAAACGGGCGACGACATTCAGGCAGGGGCGCAAACGCCAACGAACTCAAAGGAGTTACGCCATGCCAATGAAACTGACAGCAATTCTGACCGCTTCCGTCATTGTCCTCGCCGCCCCGGCCGCCGCCTATCCGCTTAGCGACCGGGCGCAGTTTCACTACAATACGGGCGAGCTTGCGACCGCGAAAAGCACTGCAAAACTCTACAAACGCCTTGAGAGCCGGGCCCATGCCGCCTGCTTCGACGCCTCAAGGCATTCGCTGAGTGTGGTGGCGCTGAAAAAGCGGTGCGAAGCGCAGTTGAAAGCCGAATGGGTCGCCAAAATTGGCGACAACAGGCTGAGCAACATTCACGCCGCCGCGACCGGCGCCAGCCGTTACGCTGAGAAATAGCGGCGAAAAAACGACGCGACGGCGCGCAAGCAATCGCGCCGTCGCATTTAATCCGCACGAATGGACGATTTTTCGTCATTATGCCGACGAAATTGTCTCGACTGGCCCTTCATCATCGCCGCCGCCCATGAGCGCGGCAGCGCCTTGGCGAGCCAGACGATAAATTTGTTCCATGCGCCCGGCACGAAAACGACGCGGCCGCGCTCAGCGGCCTCGATCGCGCCTTCAACCACCGGCGCGGCTTCCATGAACATGTATTTCGGCAATTGCGAGACAAGCGCGCGGGTTTCATTGACGTCGTGGAACTCAGAATAGGTAAAGCCCGGACATAAAGCCGATGAGCGAATGCCGGTCCCGTCGCATTCGGCGGCGATCGATTGCGCGAAACTGACGAGGAACGCTTTCGCCGGCCCGTAAAGCGTGTGGCCGGCGGAACCGGGCGTTAATCCGGCGACGGATGAAACCTGGATGATGCGCCCCCAATTGCGCTGGCGCATGCCCGGCAAGAAAGCGCGCGTCATTTGCGCATAGGAATTGACCATCAGCTCAAGAAAGGCGCGATGCGCCGGCCAGTCATTTTCATGATAAAAACCCGGCAGGCCGAACCCCGCATTATTGACGAGAATGTCGATGCGCATTCCGTCCGCCGCCAGCGCGTCGAAAATCGCTTGCGGCGCGGCGGGGTCGGAAAGGTCGGCCGCGATCACGCGCACGCCAACGCCATGCGCATCCCGAAGCGCTTCAGAAAGCGCGCGCAAGCGATCCTCGCGCCGGGCGACGAGGACCAGATCAGCGCCCTTGGCGGCGTAAGCGCGCGCGAAGGCTTCGCCAATGCCCGCCGATGCGCCGGTGATCAGCGCGGTTTTTCCCTGATAATTCATGGCGCATATGCTTAATGCAGATTGGCGGGCCCGGTCCATCAGTCAAATCAGGCCGCTGAGGACGGCTTGTCATTGTGCGGCGGCAATACGGGTTTGCACGCGCCTTGCATGGAAGGCGATGAACGGGTCCGGCGTTTTCCTTAAGGCCGGCTTGAGGTTAATGTTTTCGCGCCCCGCCGCAGCATTGAGGACCAGACCGATGGACAGCCTGGAGTTCATATTGATCGTCGCCGTCTTTGCGGTGGTGATCCACTGGTATCTCAAAAACGCCGCGACCGGCAGCGGCGGCCATGCCGGGCTTTTGGCGCTGGCCGATGATCCTGAAGAAGCCAAGGCCGGCGCCAAGCGCGCCTATCGCGTCAAACCGCGCGCCGCCGATCGCAAGCCCGCCATGCGCGATTTGCGCGCCGAGCAAGCGCGCGCGGCGACCTATCGCGTCAGAGGCGATGAAGAGACACGCGCGGCGCGGGTCCTGCAACGCTATCGCCGCCAGGATGAAGCGCGCTATCGGGTGAAGGACAAGGCGGCTGAGTTCAAGCCTCGCAACCGCCCTTAAAGGTCCGGCGCTAGCCGCCGAAATTGCCGGCCAGGCCCTCCGCCAGCAAGGGCAGACCGACCGCCATGACGACGCTGATCACCAGGCCCAAGAAAGCTTTTGCCGCATCCATGCCGACGATTTTCGCCGTTGCGCCCGGCGAGCGAATATTATCGATCGTCGCGATCGCGAATTCGCGCCCGGCGATCAAGCCAAGGAACACCCAGGTCGTCGACATCGGCACATTGTTCAATTCCTTGAAATAGAACAGGAGCGACGCATAGGTGAAGTCGATGATCGTCGCCGAGCGGATATCGGTGACGCTGGTCTTGGTCTTCAAGATGCGCTGAACCGGCCCGCCCCGGTTCCAGAAGGTGTAGGCGAGCAGCAGGACGATGCCGCCGACCGCAATGCTTGCCTCATAAGGATTGAGCGCCGCCGCACCGGTTTCATCAACGCCCCGCGGCAGGAAAATGAAAATATTGGCGAAATCCTGCATCAGCCAGACCGCCCACAAATAGCCGGTGGTGACCCACTGCGCGAGCACCCAGACAGGCGCATGTTGCTGCTCCGCGGTTTTTAAAAACCAGCGCTCGATTGTCGGTGCAAGGACGGCGTAAATCACGCCGCCAGTGACGAACGCCACTACATAGCCGATCATCGATTTGACCAGCATGCTCTGCATCCCGGCCATGGTGGCGAAAATGGTCAGCACCATGAATGTCGTTGAGACCGGAATGCCGAGCCGGGTCAGCAAGACCAGCATCAGCGGCGGCAAGGCATGATACCATTGCGGCTCGAAAATCGGATATTTCTTGGTGTTATCAAGGCGGCCGAATGACGGGTCGCCGCCATTGACCATATAGCCATAAGCGAAAACGACAACCAGAATGGCGGCGGCGAACAAAAACAGCGCCCACCAGGGCAGCTTGCGATTGGAGTTGATGAATGTGCCGAGGGTTTGCAAAGCATCATTACCGACCACCGCGTAAGCCGCGAAAATAAAGCCTATGGCGGCCCACAACCCGATATCGATTTCCATCACCAGCTCTCAAATTCGGCCTGTCGGGGCCGATTTCACTAAACCGGGCGCAATACGCGCGCCCGCCCGAATTTGGTGCGCACCCTCTATTTTTTTTGTTTCATTATTGTGACAAAACGCGGTGGACGATGAAAAAAATCCCCGCCGCCGGTTCACCCTGCCGTGAAGGGTCGAAAATCCCGGAAAGCCGGCGGCTCCCTTACAACGCCTCGAACGGATTTTATGGATAAGACGCATAACGATGATTATCGCCCGGCCGATCATCCGCCTACGCCAGCGGAACAGATCGGCGTGCTTATCGTCAATCTCGGCACGCCCGACGCGCCGGAGCCGGGGGCCGTGCGGCGCTATTTACGCGAATTCCTGAGCGATGAACGCATTGTCGACCTGCCGCGCGCGCTCTGGCTGCCAGTGCTTTACGGGGTCATTCTCAATTTCCGTCCGGCCGCGGCGGCGCGCAATTACCAGAAGATCTGGCGTGCGGAGAGCAATGAAAGCCCGCTGCGTTATTTCACCCGGGCGCAAAGCGATGCGCTGGGCGCCCGGCTTTCCAGCGTCACCGTCGACTGGGCCATGCGCTATGGCGCGCCATCCATCGCCGCCCGCCTTGCCGCCATGAAGGAAGCGGGCTGCACGCGCATTCTCGTCATTCCGCTTTACCCGCAATATTCCGCGACAACGACGGCCAGCGTCGCCGATGCGGTATTCGACGCCATAAAGGCGATGCGCTGGCAGCCGGCGATCCGCATCGCCCCGCCGTACCATGACGAACCCTCCTATATCAGCGCGCTGGCCAGCATTACGAACCGGCATTTGCGGACCCTCGACTGGGCGCCCGAGCGGGTCATCATCTCTTTCCATGGCCTCCCGCAGCGCTATTTCGACGCCGGCGATCCCTATCATTGCCATTGCGCCAAGACCGCGCGGCTGCTCCGCGAAGCCATGGGCTGGTCTGAGGATTTCGCGCCGCTGGCCTTTCAGTCGAAATTCGGCCGCGAGAAATGGCTGGAGCCGGCAACCGATGCGACCATCGAAAAGCTCGCCGGCGAGGGGGTGAAGAAACTCGCCGTCATCATGCCGGGCTTTGTCGCCGACTGCATCGAGACGCTTGAAGAAATCGATATTGCCGGGCGGGAAAGCTTTCTGGCGGCGGGCGGCGCGGCGTTCACCGCGATCCCTTGCCTTAACGACGCGCCGGAGGCGATCACGCTGCTTGAGACCATCGCCCGGCGCGAAACCGCCGGCTGGCTTCCCGCCGCGCCGCGCAAATGAAGGTCTTTTACTCAGACACGTTCGATTTGAAGCTGCCGCCGGGCCACCGCTTTCCCGGCAATAAATATGGCATGCTGCGCCGGACATTGCTCAAAGACGGCATTCTGTCCGAAGCGATGATGCAAGCCTCGGCGCTGATTGACGACGCCGCGCTGATGCGCGCGCACGACCCGGCCTATATCGCCGCGATCGATAGCGGCGCGATCGATGCCAAAGCCATGCGCCGCATCGGCTTTCCGTGGTCGAAGCATATCGCCTTGCGGGCCCGCGCCACCATGGGCGGCGCGCTCGCCGCCGCGCGCGAAGCGCTGCGTGGCGGCCTATCGGGCCAGCTCGCCGGCGGCACCCATCACGCCCATTATGATTTCGGCGCCGGCTATTGCGTCTTTAACGATTTCGCCGTCGCCGCCCTTGCCCTGTTGAGCGAAGGTGCGGTTGACCGCGTCGCCATTATCGACCTCGACGTGCATCAGGGCGACGGCAATGCGGCGCTCCTCGCCCCCCGAAGGGACGTTTTTGTCCTATCCGTCCACGGAGCGAAAAACTTTCCCTTCCGCAAAATGAGCTCCGATCTCGATGTCGATCTCGCCGACGGCGTCGAGGATGCGGCCTATCTCGCGGCGCTCGCAGACGCGCTGCCCGCCATTTGGGACTTCGGCCCCGATATCGTGCTTTACCAGGCAGGGGTCGACCCGCTGGCGCAAGACCGCCTCGGGCGCATGGCGCTCACCCATGCGGGGCTCATCGCCCGCGACCGGCTGGTGCTTTCTGAATGCAAAAAGCGCGGCGTGCCGGTGTCGATGGCGATCGGCGGCGGCTATGCCGATCCGATCGAGGCGAGCGTCGCCGCTTACGCCAATAGCTGGCGCGCAGCGAAGGAGATTTGGGGGTTTTGACCGCCCCCGCCGGACGCAAGGAAAGCGCGCTTCATCGCATGGCGGCTTGTATTCGCCGACGGGCTTGCGTTTTTGCTATAAAGCAATCGCGGCGGGGAGGCCGCCAGCTAAATGGAATTTTTCGATCCGGCAAACTGGTCGTTCCTGTGGGACGGCGAGCGCTATGAAGCGTGGATAAAAAGCGCCGGCCCGTGGGCGCCGGCCATCGCCATCGCCGCGATGGTCGTCGTTTCTTTCCTGCCGTTGCCGGCGGAGACCGTCGCCATCGCCAACGGCATGGTGTTCGGCCGCATCTATGGCTTCGCGCTCACCTGGATCGGCGCCATGATCGCCGCGCTGATCGCCTTCCTGCTGGCGCGCTGGCTAGGACGCCCCCTCGTCTACCGATTTATCTCGACTGAAAAACTGACGCGGTTCGAAACCGCCGTGCATCGGCGCGGCGCGCCGTTTTTGCTGCTGGTACGGATGATCCCGCTGGTGCCTTACACGGTGGTCAATTACGGCTCCGGCCTGTCGCCGGTGAGGCTGCGAACCTATTTGTGGACCTCTGCGCTCGGCATGGCGCCGCCGATCCTGATTTTCGTCAGCATCGGTGCGATGGTCATTGAGCGGCCATGGCTCGCCTGGATGTCGCTGGCGGCGATTTTCATCTTCCTCGCGCTTGTCGCCTGGCACACGCGCAAGAGATGGACGGGCAGCGCCTAGGAAGAAACGATGGCGCGAACCTGCGCGATAAATTCATCAACCTCCGCTTCCGTCGTACGGAATGAAGCGATCAGCCGGTTCATGCGGCCCGCCGCCGGGTCGCCCGGCGTCACCCATGGATAAAATTGCGCGCCGTTCGCCCGCAAGCGCTCGGCCGCATCGCCGGGAAAGCAGACAAACACTTCGTTGATCTCGGTCGGATAGGCGATTTCGACCCCGTCAATGGCGGCGAGCCCTTCCGAAAGCCGCCGCGCCATCACGTTGGCGTGGGCCGCCAGCCGCAGCCACAGATCATCCGTCAGATAGGCGTCGAATTGCGCCGTGATGAACCGCATTTTCGATAGCAAGTGCCCGGCGCGCTTGCGGCGAAATTCAAAATCCCGCGCCTTGGCGGGATCGAAAAACACCACCGCTTCGGCCGCCATGCAGCCGTTTTTGGTGCCGCCGAATGACAGCGCATCGACGCCCGCCATCCAGGTCAGCGCCGCCGGGGACGCGCCGGTGGCGACGAGCGCATTTGCAAAGCGCGCGCCGTCCATATGCACCGCGAGGCCCGCACCATGGGCCGCGTCGCATAATGCCTTTATTTCGTCTACGGAGTAGATCGTACCGCATTCCGTGCCTTGGGTCAGCGACAGTACCGCCGGCGGACTGCCATGCGGCGGACGGTGCGGATAGCCGGCAAGGGTCTTTTGCACCGCTTCCGCGGTCAGCTTGCCGCCCGCGCCGGCGATCGGAACAAGCTTCGCGCCGCCGGTGAGGAATTCAGGCCCTGCACACTCATCCATCTGCACATGGCTTTCTTCATGGCAGAGGACCATGCCGTAAGGCGGCGCCAGGACCGACAGCGCGAGCCCGTTGGCGGCGCCGCCGGTGGCGACGAAATAAACCGCGCAATCGCGCTCGAAGAGGTCGCAAAGGCGCGCTTCGACGCGCTTGGTCAGCGCGTCGCCGCCATAAGCGGGAACGGCGCCCTCATTGGCGTGCGCCAGCGCCTCGATGATTTCCGGCGCGGCGCCGGCCCAATTGTCTGATGCGAATGTCATGGCGCGCAAATTGGCCCCGCATGCGCGGCAAGGTCAAGCGTGCCGATAAAGCTCTCGAAGTCGGCAAAGGTGCGGGCCGCCCCGGCCGCTTCGAGCCGCGCGCCATGGCCGTCGAAAATATGCCCGCCGCCGAGAAAGCCCCAAACGGTCATGCCGGCGGCGCGGCCCGCCTTGACGCCGTTTTCGCTGTCTTCAATGACGAGGCAACGGGCCGGGTCAACCTCCAACTTTTTCGCCGTATAAAGAAAGATATCCGGCGCCGGCTTGCCGGCCGCGACAAGATCGGCGGAATAGACATGCGGCGCGGCAAACTCGTAAAGGCCCGTACGTTCAAGCTTTGATTTTAGAAAATGCGCCCGCGAGGAGGATGCAACGCCAATGCGCCCAAAGCGCTCGCGCGCGGCGCGCAACGCCTTGTCGGCATTGTCGATCGCCGTCAGCGCATGGCGCTCGCGGGCGCGGCCCGCCAGCACGCGTTCTTCAAAATCCGCCGGCGCGTCTTCGCCCCTGGCGGCGCGATAATCCGCCCGCAGAGCATTGAAAAAGGCGCCATCATGGAGCCCGACAAACTGGCGCACATAATCTTGCGGCGAATAGTCCAGCCCGAATTCTTCCAGCGCCGTGCGTTCACCCCGGATCGCCAGCACTTCGGAATCGACCAGCACGCCGTCGCAATCGAAAATCACCGCCTCAAAACGCATCGCACCCATCGTCCTGTTTGAATGCCGGCCTTATGACAGCCGGGCCGCGCCTTGGCTATCCCGGCGCGACCGCCAAAACAACGACAGGCCGCAATAAAAAAGGGCCGCTTCACGCGGCCCTTTCCTTGGTTCCCGGTGAGGCGCGCCTTAGCCGGCGAGCGCCGCCAGCAAGAGAAGCGCGACGATATTGGTGATCTTGATCATCGGGTTCACCGCCGGACCAGCGGTGTCCTTGTAAGGATCGCCGACCGTGTCGCCGGTGACGGCCGCCTTGTGGGCTTCAGAGCCCTTGCCGCCATGCTGGCCGTCCTCGATATATTTCTTGGCGTTATCCCAGGCGCCGCCGCCCGCCGTCATCGAAATCGCGACGAACAGGCCCGTGACAATAACGCCGATCAGCATCGCGCCCACCGCCGACAGCGCCGCCGATTTGTCGGCAACGACGCTGACGACGCCATAGACCACCAGCGGCGAGAAAATCGGCAGCATGGACGGCACGACCATTTCCTTGATCGCCGCCCCAGTGAGCATATTCACCGCCCGCGCATAATCCGGACGTTCCGTACCCTGCATAATGCCTGGCTTTTCTTTGAATTGCCGGCGCACTTCTTCAACAATGGCGCCGGCCGCCCGGCCCACCGCCTGCATGGCCATGCCGCCAAAGAGATAGGGCAACAAACCGCCAATCAAAAGGCCGGCGATGACATAAGGATCGGACAGAGAGAACGAAACATTCACATCAGCAAAGAAAGGAAACTCGCTTGGATGCGACGTAAAGTGTTCGATGTCCTTGGTGTAAGCGGCGAACAGGACCAGCGCGCCAAGCCCAGCAGAGCCGATAGCATAGCCTTTTGTAACCGCCTTGGTGGTGTTGCCGACCGCGTCGAGCGCGTCGGTCGTCTCGCGCACCGAGCCTTCAAGGCCGGCCATTTCAGCGATGCCGCCGGCATTGTCCGTCACCGGACCAAAAGCGTCGAGCGCGACGATCATCCCGGCCAGCGCCAGCATGGTGGTAACGGCGGTGGCGATGCCGAACAGTCCGGCGAGATTATAGGCCGTGACAATGCCGACCACGATGACGATCGCGGGCAGCGCCGTCGCTTCCATCGAGACCGCAAGGCCCTGAATGACATTGGTGCCGTGGCCGGATTCCGATGCGCGGGCGACGGAACGCACCGGGCGATAGTTGGTGCCGGTGTAATATTCCGTAATCCACACGATCAGCCCCGTGACGACAAGGCCAAGAACACCGCACAGGAACAGCGACAGGCCGGTGAACGCTTCGCCCTGTTCGGTTGATCCAATAGTTTCAGAAAAACCGAACATCTGGAAGGTGACCACGCCGATCGCCCCCAAAGACAGGACGCCAGTCGCAACGAGCCCTTTATAGAGCGCGCCCATGATGTTGGTTGATCCCTTGCCGAGCGTCACGAAGAACGTGCCGGCAATGGAGGTGAGAATGCACACGGCGCCGATCGCCAGCGGATAGAACATGAATTGCGCCGCATCCGCCGTGAACAGGATCGAGCCCAGCACCATGGTCGCCGCGACGGTAACCACATAAGTCTCGAACAGGTCCGCCGCCATGCCGGCGCAGTCGCCGACATTATCGCCGACATTATCGGCGATGGTCGCCGGGTTGCGCGGATCGTCCTCGGGAATGCCGGCCTCAACCTTGCCGACCATGTCGCCGCCGACATCCGCGCCCTTGGTGAAGATGCCGCCCCCGAGACGCGCGAACACCGAAATCAGCGAAGCGCCAAGCGACAGCGCCACAAGGCCGTTGACTACCGCACGGCTTTCCGGCGCGTGCCCGAGCACGACCGTGAGGATCGCGTAATAGGCCGCAAGCCCGAGCAATGCGAGGCCCGCCACCAGCATGCCGGTGATCGCCCCCGCCTTGAACGCAACCGACAAGCCTTTCGCCAGGCTTTCGCTCGCCGCCTGGGTGGTGCGCATATTCGCCCGCACCGACACCAGCATGCCGATAAAGCCCGCCGCGCCCGACAGGACGGCGCCGATCGCGAAACCGACGGCGGGGATGAAATCGAATTTGAACGCGGCCAGCAGCACGAGAAACACCACGCCGCCGGCAATGGCGATGGTTGTATACTGCTTGTTGAGATAGGCCTGCGCGCCTTCCTGAATAGCGGCGCCGATTTCCTTCATTCGATCCGTGCCAGACGGCAGCGACAGCACCGAGTTTACGGTGAAGGCGCCGTATAATATGGCTGCCAGGCCGGCCCCGATGACCGCCAATAGCGCTATGCTCATTTTGTTCCCTTCCTGGAATATTTGTATGATGAGGGTCAGCTGCTGACATGGCCGCAGCGTCAGGGTGCGCCCCCGCGCGCGCTTCAATCAGCTCCCCGTTTTGTCAAAAGAAAAACTGGCAAAGCCGTTTGACAAAATCAACACAAAGTTGAGACGCCATCGCCCCCGAGGCGCCGGTTTTTAAACAGATCAACGGCCATTTCGTCTGTGTAACCAAGATGGCGCCGCGTCAATAACGCGATGATTGGCGTGCGGCCTTGCCGGGTGCGGATGAATAGCTGCGCAAGAAAACACGCATGACCGGCTGGATGAGGCGAAAATCCGCGCCGGACGGGCCAGGCCGGGCCCCGCCCGGGAACGTCAAGCCAGACAGGATGCGGGCGCCAGACGGCCCAAGACGCCGGACGCTGGATGCAGGATACGTATTCACCCCGGAGGCCGGAGGCGGCAAAGATGTAACATCCCGCCGCAAATCTTGATGCTCTCTTTGCCCGCCGGGACTTGCCCGTTGACCCAAGGGCTTGTATCGGCTCAAGATTAGTGCAGGGCTGAGCGACGACGCGACGCCAGGGCAGGCGCTGGCGACAGTGATATCATAGAGTTTTCGAAGGCGCCCAGCATTAATAGTCGGGCGTGATAGCGATTTAGGCTGGATTTAACCGGCGAGTACACGGGGGCGTTTAATGGCCGGCAATCCAACTGAGGCAATCCCAGAGAAAAGAAATATGCCGACACCGAGTAAAAATACGGCCTTGGCGTCGAAAACCGGCGGCTTTTCCACTGTCTGTGACGCGCTGGATTACGCTGCACAGGGCGAAACCGGCTATAATTTCTTCAATCTGCGCGGCGAAGCCGTATCCGTTCTTCCGTTCCGGGAATTGCGCGACAATGCCCGGACGCTCGCCCGCAAGCTTGCCAGCCGGTTTGAGCGCGGCGCACGACTCGCGGTCATCGCCGAAACCGGCCCGGATTTCATCACCACGTTTTTCGCCTGCCAATATGCGGGGCTGATCCCCGCGCCGATGCCGATGCCGGTCAATCTCGGCGGCAAGGACGGTTACATCAATCAGATCCGCCAGATGATCGCCGGGGCCCGCGCTGTCGCGGCGGTGGGGCCGGAAACGCTGCGCGAATTTCTCGACCAAGCGGCGGCCGAAGCGGGCGGCGCAGATGTCTTCGCTTATGAAGAATTGCACGCGCTGGCGCCTGCGTCCGACGCGCCGACGCCATTCGGTCCGGACGAGGAATGCTATATCCAGTATTCGTCCGGCTCGACCAGCGCGCCGAAAGGCGTCATCGGTCTGCAACGCTCGGTCTGCGCCAACCTGACCGCGATTGCCCGCGACGGTATGAATTTGCAACTTGGCGATCGCGCCATGAGCTGGCTGCCGCTCTATCATGATATGGGGCTGATTGGTTTCGTGCTGGCGCCGATGGTTGCGCAGGTGACCGTCGACTTTCTTGCAACGTCGGATTTTGTACGCAGGCCGCTTTTGTGGCTGCGGATCATGACCGAACACGCCTCGACCATCACCTACAGCCCGTCCTTCGGCTATGATCTGGCGGCGAAACGATCGGCCCGCGCAGAGCCCGGCGCCATTAATTTGTCGCGCATCCGCGTCGCCGGCATTGGCGGCGACATGGTGCGGCCGGAAGCGCTTAACGCCTTCGCCGATGCGTTCGAGCCTATGGGTTTCAAGCGCAACGCCTTCACGCCCAGCTATGGCATGGCCGAGGCGACGCTGGCGATTTCCTTTCCGAAACTGGGAACGCCGGTCACCGTTGATGAAGTCGACATGCGCCATTACACGCGCTCAGGCGTCGCCCAACCGGCTTCGGCCGTCACCTCGCCTGAACACAAGCGCGGTTTTGTCTTATGCGGCCAGCCCTTGCCAGGCCATGAAATCGCGGTCCGCGATGAAAACGGACAAAATGTCGATGAGCGGCGCGTCGGCCGGATTTTCATCAAGGGGCCGAGCCTGACGCCCGGTTATTATTCCGACCCGGAAGCCTCCGCCGCCATGTATGACGGCGAATGGCTGGATACCGGCGATATGGGCTATTTTCTCGATGGCCAAATCGTCATTACCGGCCGCGCCAAAGATCTGATTATCATCAATGGCCGCAATATCTGGCCGCAGGACATCGAATGGGCGGTTGAAAAAGTCGACGGCGTGCGCGGCGGCGGCGTCGCCGCATTCTCCGTCGAGGAAGCCGGCGCGGAGCGCATCATCGTCGTCGCGGAACGGCGCGGGCTCGATTCTGAAGCGCTTGCGGCGCTGAAACGCGAATTGTCGAGCGTCGTGCAGAACGCGGTCGGCGCGCCGGCGGAGATCATCCTCGCACGGCCGCATTCGATGGTCATGACCTCTTCTGGCAAGCTGTCGCGCGCCAAGGTCCGTCAGAAATATCTTGACGGCGCCTTTGCCGAAGACGTGGTCGCGCAAGACCAGGCCGAACGCGCCCGCGCGGAGGCGCGGGTTTGACGAAACGCGCCGCCGTCACCGGCGGAACGGGATTTGTCGGCGCCGCGCTGATCGCCCAATTGCAGCAACAAGGCTGGACCGTCGCCGCGCTGGCGCGCGATCCCCGCCGCTTGCAAGCCGGGCCCGGCGTCGAGATCGTCAGCGGCGATCTTGCCGATGCGGGCGCATTGGCGCGGCTGGCGGAAGGCGCGGAGATTTTCATCCATCTCGCCGGCGTCACTCATGCGCGCAAGGCCGAGGACTATCATCAGATCAACGCCGCCGGCGCGGAGCGCGCGGCGGTGGCGGCGCGGGCCGCCGGGGCGCGCTTCATTCACGCCTCGTCGTTATCCGCGCGCGCGCCGGCCGTCTCGCCCTATGCGCGCTCGAAAGCCGAAAGCGAACAGGCCGTGCGCCGCGCCGCCGGCGAGAACTGGCTGGCCTTGCGCCTGCCCGCCATTTATGGCCCGCGCGACATGGTCACCCTGCCCTATTTCAAACTGGTCAAGGCTGGCCTGGCGCTGGAGCCGAAAACCCGCGAACCGGCGCGCGCCTCAATTCTCAATGTGGCCGATGCGGCCGCCGCGCTGATCGCCGCGGCGACGGCGGATGCCGCCGGGGCCGTTTTCGAGGTCGGCGATGAGATGGCGGAAGGCCGGGCCTGGTCGCAGATCGGCGCGACGCTCGCCGACGCCTTTGGCCGCGAGGCCCGCGCCATCCGCGTGCCGCGCCCGGCGATCGCCGCCTATCACAGTTTGTTACGGTCTGTTGAAGGCGCGCTCGGCCGCACGCCCAGTGTTCGCGAGGGCCAAATCAACGAATTCTTCCATCCGGACTGGGTCGCGCGTGAAAATCTCCTCTCCGACGCTTGCGGCTGGCGGCCGCAAACGCCATTGAAAGAAGGGTTTACAAACACCATCCGTTGGTATCAGGAACACGATTTGCTTTAATAGCCCATGCGCCCGCCTCGGCGGATCGCGCCGTCAGGGAGACGATAAGGACATGACCGCCATCCAGGAAGACGACGACCTCGTGTTCCACAAGATTTGCTCGCTTCTCGAGCCGCTGAACGAGAAGGGCGCGAAGCTGACCCGCGACACCGACATCATCACCGATCTGGAAATCGATTCCGTTTCGCTGCTCGATGTCGTGATGGACATCGAGGACAATTACGACATCTCCATTCCCGTCAACACGATCTCCGAAATCAAGACCATCGGCGAGCTCGTGGACGCCATTCACAAGATCAAGAAAGAACAATCCTGAGCATGGGCCTGTTTGATAAATTCGAAAACACCGCCACGCTGTTGAAAGGCCTTCTGGCGGCCAGCCCGCGCGACCCCTTCTCGGTTTCCATGGACGAGATGAAGGGACCGACGCGCGCCCTCGTGGACGGCAAGGAAATCGTCCTTGCGGGGACCAACAATTATCTCGGACTGACATTTGAAGAAGCCGCCGTCGAGGCCGCCGTCGAGGCGGTAAAAACCTCCGGCACCGGCACCACGGGTTCGCGTTTTGCGAATGGCACTTACGCCGCCCACCGCCAGCTCGAACGCGATCTCGCCGAGTTTCTCGGCTATCAGCACTGCATGGTGTTCTCCACCGGCTATCAGGCCAATCTCGGCGCGATTTCGGCGCTCGCCGCCGCCCCGCATGACGTCATCCTGATCGACGCCGACTGCCATGCCTGCATCTATGACGGCTGTCAGCTTTCCGGCGCGGAGACCGTCCGTTTCCGTCACAATGATCCGGAAAGCCTCGACAAGCGCCTGTCGCGCCTGTCGCCGGACGTCAATGGCAAGCTCGTATGCATCGAAGGCATGTATTCGATGTTCGGCGATGTCGCGCCGGTCAAGGAATTCGTTGAAGTCGCCCATAAGCACGGCGCCCATCTGTTGCTCGACGAGGCCCATTCTTTCGGCGTCTTTGGCGAGAATGGCCGCGGCGTCTGCGAAGCGGACGGCGTGCGCGATCAGGTCGACTTTTATACCGGCACTTTTTCAAAGAGCCTCGCCTCGATCGGCGGCTTCGTGGCATCGAACCATCCTGAGCTTGAATATCTGCGCTTTTCGAGCCGGCCATATATGTTCACCGCCTCGCCCTCCCCGGCCAATATCGCCGCGGCGAGCGCCGCCCTGGCGCGGATTTCCGACGACAATTCGATGCGTGACAAGCTGTGGTCGAACGCCCGGCGCATCCATGCGGCCTTCACCCAGCTCGGCTTTGAGCTTTGCGCCGATGTCGGGCCGGTGATTGCGGTCAAGCTCGCCAATAAAGAACAGGCGTTCATGGCATGGAATGTGCTGATGGAGAACGGCGTCTATGTGAACCTCGCCATTCCGCCGGGAACGCCGAACGCCACATCGATCCTGCGCCTTAGTGTTTCGGCCGCGCATACGGATGATGACCTCGACATCGTCGTCAACGCCTATACGGCGCTGTCGCACTTGCTGATGAGTAAAAAAGCGGACGCCTGACCCGCCACAAAAATGAAATCCGTCAGGCGAAGCGCCGCCGCAATTACGCCCTATGGGCGCCGTCTAATGGGGTAGACGGAGCGGCGCGCGAAGGGAGTTGATGGAGGACCATAGTGAAGCGTTTTGGTTTTGTTGCGGCGGCCTTGCTTAGCGTCACCGCCGCCGCACATGCGGATAACGACGCGGCGGCCGACGCAATGTTCGATTTTGAACATGTCTCCTGCAGCGGCGCGGAAAATGAAATTCGCATTGTCATTGACGGCGTCAAGGGCGCCTATGGGTTGATCACCGCCGATCTGTTTCCCAATCGCGAAGAAGGGTTTTTGCGCGGCCGGGGACGCATCGCGCAGGTGAAATTCGCCGCGCGCGCGCCGCAGACAAAATTCTGCATCACCGCGCCCGAAGCCGGCATGTTCGCCATGTCCGCCTATCATGACAAAAACGCCAATGGCGGTTTCGACAAGAACAGCCTCGGCCTGCCGGCGGAGCCTTGGGGCATATCAAACAATCCGAAAATCCGTCTCGCCCCGCCAAACGTCGACAAGGCCTTGTTTGAGGTGACCGCCGAGACCGGCGCGCAGGTTCGCATCAAACTGCGCTGACCGGTTCTGGCGCACCGGCTGGTTGTGATCGGACCGCGCTTTTCTTTGCGCCTCTTCCGCTATAGGGCTACGGCTTTTGGGACGGGGCGGCGGCCGCGCGACGCCTCCTCGCCAGTGCAGCGGTAATCCCGCCCGCGCAGCGACAACAAAGGCGAGAGCATGAGCGACATTCAGGAACGTCCGACAACTACACAAAGCGCCGCCACGCCCGGCGCCACAGCCGGCGCCATCGCTATACGCGAAGCGTCCTCACCGGCCGAACGAAAAGTTTTCATTCGCCTGCCCAATACGCTCTACAAGGACGACCCGAATTATGTGGCGCCGCTTGAGTTCGAGATCGCCGCGCGCCTTGACGCCGCGAAGAACCCTTCGCTGAAAGGCTGCCCGCACAAGCTGTGGATCGCTTATCGCGACGGCGCGCCGGTCGGGCGCATCGGCGCGATCGTCAACAAGGCGCATCTCGCCCGCCACCAGGACGGCGCCGGGCATTTCGGCTTTTTCGAATGCGAGGACGACCCGCAGACCGCCAAGGCCCTGCTGGAGACCGCCGGGGCGTGGCTCAAAGAACAGGGCATGAGCAAAATCGCGGGCCCGTTCAACTTCTCGGTCAATGAAGAGGTTGGCCTGCTGATCGACGGATTTGACGCGCCGCCATACATCATGATGCCGCATGGGCGGCGCTATTACCCGCAACTGCTCGAAGCGCTCGGTTTCACCAAAGCGATGGATATGCACGCGCTGGAATGGTTTCCCGTGCGCGAGTTTATTCCGGCAAAGCGCCTGCGTTTCGTCGATAAAGCGCTGAACAAGCCGGAGGTCGAAATCCGCAATCTGAACAAGGCGGATTTTCTCGGCGACATCCGCACCATTGTCGATATTTTCGACGACGCCTGGTCCGACAATTGGGGGTTTATTCCGTTCTCGGAGGACCATATTCGCCACATGGCGGACGAGTTAAAGCCGATCATCGAGGAACATAATATCGTCATTTGCTCCTATAAGGGCGAGCCGGTGGCGTTCGGCCTCGTCTTGCCTAATATCAATCGCGCGACCAGGGGTTTTGCCGGCAAGCTCCTTCCCTTTAACTGGGCGAAGCTGTTATGGCGGCTGAAAGTCAAGGGCGTCGATCAGGCGCGCATGCCGTTAATGGGCGTACGGAAGAAGCTACACGGCAAACCCGTTGGGGCGGCGTTCGCCTATAAGATCATCGACATGGTCAATTCCGCCAATATCGATCATGGCGTCACGCATTCGGAATTGTCATGGATTCTCGAAACCAACGAAGCGATGCTCAACATGTTGCTCGAAATGGGCTCGCGCATCTACAAGACCTATCGTATCTATGAAAGGCCGCTTTGATGGCGCGCATCGTCCCGCTCTTGCTTGCGGCCGCTGCGTTCGCCGCCATTACCAACGCCAATGCGGCGCAAACGGATGAACCGGTCGCTTACGACGCGAAGGTCGTGCGCGCCTTTCCGCATGATCCGGGCGCATTCACGCAAGGGCTGTTTTTCGACGGCGGCGTTCTTTACGAAACCACCGGCCAATATGGCGCCTCGCGTTTGCGGAAAGTAGCGCTCGAAACCGGCGCGCCGGAACGCGAAACCGCTTTGCCGGCGCGCGTATTCGGCGAAGGCTCGACCTTGTTGAACGGCCGCATCTATGTGCTGACCTGGCGCGCGGGCGAGGGGTATATTTATGACCAGGAAAGTTTCGCGCTCAAAGACCGCTTCGCCTATGATGGCGAGGGTTGGGGCCTGACCCATGACGGCGAACGCCTCATCATGAGCGACGGCACGTCGCGCTTGCGTTTTCTCGATCCCGACACGCTTCAGGAAACCGGCCGGCTCGACGTCACCTTTCGCGGCAAGCGACTGACGCAGATCAACGAGCTTGAGTGGATCAAGGGCGAGATTTTCGCCAATGTCTGGCGGACCGACGCCATTGTCCGCATCGATCCGCAAAGCGGCGCCGTGACCGGCGTCATCGATTTGCGCAACCTCTTGCAGCAACACGCCATCACCACCGGCGACACCGATGTTCTGAACGGCATCGCCTATGATCCGGATACGGATCGCCTGTTCGTTACCGGGAAATTCTGGCCGAAACTGTTCGAGATCGAACTCCTCCCGAAAGAGACAGAATAGCCCCCGTCCCTAGCGGAAGAACGGCTCGTCGAAACTTCTCAGCTTGCGCGAATGCAGCGTGCCGGCTTCCGCTTCTTCACGCAGCACCTCGATCGCCCGCACGCCGATTTCCAGATGCTGGCTCACCCGTTCCTGATAGAACGCATCCGCCATGCCCGGCAGCTTCACCTCGCCATGCAGCGGCCGGTCGGAAACGCAAAGCAGCGTGCCATAGGGCACCCGGTAGCGATAGCCATTGGCGGCGATGGTCGCCGATTCCATATCGATGGCGATGGCGCGTGACTGATTGAGACGCACCGCATTATGCTCGAAGCGGAGCTCCCAATTGCGGTCGGAGGTGGTGACCACCGTGCCGGTGCGCAGATGCTCTTTCAGCGTCGGCCCTTCAATGCCGGAGACCTCTTTGACCGCGCGGGTCATGGCGAGCTGCACTTCGGCGAGTGTCGGCAACGGCACGGAGGGCGGCAGCACGTCGTCAAGCACATTGTCCTCGCGCAGATAAGCATGGGCCAGCACATAATCGCCAAGCCGCTGAGTGCGCCGCAAGCCGCCGCAATGACCGATCATCAGCCAGACATGCGGACGCAAGACCGCGAGATGGTCGGTGATCGTCTTGGCGTTGGACGGGCCGACGCCGATATTCACCAGCGTGATCCCGTTATGCCCGTTCTGGACAAGATGATAGGCAGGCATTTGCGGCAGCTTCATCGCTGGATCGGCGGGCGCCGGCGAGCCTTTGGTGGTGATGCGCTCGCCCGGTTCGATCAGCGCTTCGGCGCGGCCGGCCTCGATCTCCCCGCGGGCATAGGCGACAAATTCGTCAACATAGCGCTGATAGTTCGTAAACAGAATATAATCCTGAAAATGCTCGGCGCGCGTCGCGGTGTAATGCTGGATGCGATAGAGCGAGTAATCCACCCTTTCGGCCGAGAACAGGCTGATCGGCAAGACGCCCTGACGTTTCAGAATATATTGCCCGTCGACAATGTCGTCATTCGTGGAAATGAGATTCGGCGTGTGGAAATGATGTTGCAGGCGGGTGCGCTGATCGAGCGTCAGCGAGGCTGAGGCTTTTTCAAGCGCAAAGGTCAGCGGGATCGGCGTTTGCGACTTGCCGACATAAATCTTTGCGGAAAACCGCTCGATAATCCGTTCGATCTGCGCTTCGAGATAGCCGGCGAACAGCGCCGGCTGGGTGACGGTTGAGCCGTGAACGCTTTGCGACGCCACCTGCCCGAGCGCCAGTTTGGAGGTTTGCGGCGCGGCCTCGGCCGGCACCACGGCGCACAGATAAGGATACACCGCGTCATTGCCGCGTTCGATATTCGTATCGCCTGCGAGATAGCGGTCAAACCGCTCGCTGATCATCTCCAGCGCCTCGTCATAAAGCGCCGTCAGCCGCTTGACGGCCTCTTGCGGCGTCGCGCAGGCGACGAGATCGGTTGCCGGCACATCGAACTCGAGCATCGTGATGGGTCTCCTCCTGACGAAAAATAAAATTTCCGTCCTTTACACCTTAATGCGGCGCATTGCCAGCGCCGCCGGTCGATGACGCCGATATTACCCCCGCTGCAGGCGTTCGGCGAGGCGGTGGCCGAAAATCACCGCCTTGTCGCGCAAGGGCGCCGCACCGGGGCGCGGCGGGGCGCCGCCGCGCGCCCGCAGCCAGGCATTGGC
>CAMYLZ010000029.1 GCA_947259375.1 uncultured Parvularculaceae bacterium
CGCCGCGACGGGCTGCGCCGCCGCCGCGCGAGGAATCGAGCCCGCCGCCACAGCGCCGCAAGGCGCCCCCGGTCCGGCGCCGGGATCGCTCAGGCGAACGCGATGTGATCAAGGATCCGGACCGGGCGGATCGTTAGGGGCGTTGCTTCCCTTCGCGGTCGCGGTATAGAGGCGCCGCAACAAGTTTACGGAGCCTGCCTCATGACCGCCATCGTTGATATCTTCGCCCGTGAAATCCTCGACAGCCGGGGCAATCCGACGGTCGAGGTGGATGTAACGCTCGAAGACGGCTCCATGGGCCGGGCGGCGGTTCCGTCAGGCGCATCGACCGGCGCCCATGAGGCGCATGAGCTGCGCGATGGCGGTGCGCGCTATCTCGGCAAGGGCGTTCAGCAGGCGGTCGATGTGGTCAATGGCGAAATTTTCGATGCGCTTTCTGGCTTCGACGCCGAGGACCAGACGAATATCGACGAGGCGCTGATCGCGCTTGACGGCACGGAGAACAAAAGCCGGCTCGGCGCCAATGCGCTGCTCGGCGTGTCGCTGGCGACGGCGAAAGCGGCGGCGGATGCGTCTGCCCTGCCGCTTTACCGTTATGTGGGCGGCGTTTCCGCGCGCGTCCTGCCGGCGCCGATGATGAACATCATCAATGGCGGCGCGCATGCGGACAACCCGATCGACATCCAGGAATTCATGATCATGCCGCTTGGCGCGGAAACCTTCGCCGACGCCGTACGGGTCGGGGCGGAAGTCTTTCATGCGCTCAAAAAGGGACTCAAGGACGCCGGGCACAACACCAATGTCGGCGACGAGGGCGGCTTCGCGCCGGGCTTGAAATCCACTGACGAGGCGCTCGGCTTCATCATGAAAGCGGTGGAAGCGGCCGGCTACCGTCCTGCGGAAGATGTGTTCATCGCGCTGGATGCGGCGTCTACGGAATTTTACAAGAACGGCAAATATGAACTGGCGGGCGAAGGCAAATCGCTCGACGGCGAGGGCATGGCCCGCTATCTCGCTGATCTGGTTGGGCGCTATCCGATCGTTTCCATTGAAGACGGCATGGCTGAAGACGATTGGGATGGCTGGCGCGCGCTTACCGATGCGGTCGGCGGCAAGTGCCAGCTTGTGGGCGACGATCTTTTCGTCACCGACGAAAAACGTCTGCGTCAAGGCATTGAACGGGGCTGCGCTAACTCGATCCTCGTCAAGGTCAATCAAATCGGTACACTGACGGAAACGCTCGCCGCCGTCGATGCCGCGCATCGCGCGCGCTATACCGCCGTCATGTCGCATCGTTCAGGCGAGACGGAAGATGCGACCATCGCCGATCTCGCCGTCGCTACCAATTGCGGGCAGATCAAGACCGGCTCGCTGTCGCGTTCGGACCGGCTCGCCAAATACAACCAGCTCTTGCGTATCGAGGAAGAGCTGAACGACACGGCGATCTATGCCGGACGGTCGGCGTTAGCGCGGTAAAAACCTTGCGGCGATTAGCCTGTGCAAATCAGCCTTTGCAAAATAGAACCCGCCGGCAAGTCGCCGGCGGGTTTTTTTAATTGAGGCCATCCGGCCCTAGTTATTCGGCCAGTCGCCCCAAAGGCTGCAATGGCCGCCTTTGTCGGTGCCTTTAATATCGTGCTGAATGCCGGAATAAGCCGCATTCATCACCGCGCGCGGCGCAAAATGCAGCTTTCCGCCGCCGCTATCGAGGAAAGCGGTGCCGAAATGCGCCTGGCTGAGGCCATGACCGGCTTCATGCAACGCGACGGTTTCGATATCGATATTGCCGCCGCCCGTGGCCCAGCCAAAGCCGTCATTGTAATAAATTTCCCGGAATGCGGTATCCGGCAGACCGTCGCCATTAATATCCGTCGGCGAGGTGTCGGGATTGATGAATATGAAGGTCACCGTGACGGCGAGGGTCGAGGGGCCGAACAGACCGGCCGGATAAAACCCGTTATGCATGACGTCTGCAGTCGGGCCTGACTGGCCCAGCAGGACGCCAGTGATCGCCGCAATGTCGCCGCCGGTCAGTCCGAGGGCGGAGCATTTTTGCGATTCCCAGGTCGCCATTGCATTGGCGACCGCAGCGGATTGGGCGGCCGGCGATACATCAAGCGTATTTTGCGCATCGCGCGTCCAGGTTAGCGTGTTGGCGTCCGGCGAACTCCAGCCGCGGCGCGTGTCGCCTGGAACGAAGTCTGCAGGCAGTTGCTTGTTTCCGCGGTCGTTAAAGAACCGCATGACGGCGGCCTCGGAAACATCATTGGTCGTCAGGATCTCCGCATATTCGGCGCGGTAATTCAGGCCGGCGGCTTCCAGATTGGCGTTGATTTCGTCAGCCAGCGCCTGCAAGTCATCGGCATGCGCGGCTCCGGACGCCAATAGGCCAAGGCTCGCCGTCAAGGCGAGGACATTTTTCAATGACATTGAAGTTCTCCTCCTGTTTGAATGGGCCGGAGGCAGGCCACGCCCGAACACGACAACGCCGTTTCCCCCATCCGGCGAAAATAGTTTTACCATGGCGCGGGGCAGGCGGAATACGCGCTGCCGAAAATCCAATAAACTGCGAAAATTACTTTCGTTCTTGCAGCTTCGTTTCAATTTTGTACTGCGATATTGCGCGGCCGAGGTGAAAAGTGGCGCGCTCTCTAATCGAGGCATTTGCGCTGCCGTTAACTCTTCATTAACGATCTTTGATTCTTTTGAAACGCAACATTTTAAAGCGAATTTTCCATGTTGCGCAGCCGATTTCTTCTCGACATCGCGTTTCCGGCCGTAGTGCTTTGCCTGACCGCCATCCTGTTTTACGGCGCGGTTGCGAGCGACACCGGCTATCGCAGCCTCGCGGTCCTCAAGCGCGAAGCGGTGGACAAGGCCGTGCGGCTCGACGCCCTGCGCACCCGCCGGCTTGCATTGGAAAAGCGCGCAGACCTTCTCAGCTCCAAGGCGCTCGACCCGGACCTCGTGGATGAACGGATTCGCACGGTGCTCGGCTATTCGCGCGAGGGCGATGTGGTGATCCCGCGCCGCGAGCTCGACCGCCTTCTGGACGAGCCCCCGCGTTAAGCGGGCAGGGCCTCGCAGAAACGGCCAGCTATTTGAAATTATTCACAACTTGTCGCCGGGCGGTTGCCCGCGTATGAGAGGGCCGAAAGTTTCCGGAGAACAAGAATGGCCGCCGACGCTTCTGCTAAAACCAACCTTGCCGCGACCAAAGAAGAATTGCTGCAATATTACCGCGACATGCTGTTGATCCGCCGCTTTGAAGAGCGCGCGGGCCAGCTTTACGGCATGGGCCATATTGGCGGTTTCTGCCACCTTTATATCGGTCAGGAAGCAGTGGTCGTCGGCATGGAAGCGGTCAAGAAAGACGGCGACCAGACCATCACCGGCTATCGCGACCATGGCCATATGCTCGCCTGCGGCATGGATGCGAAAGGCGTGATGGCGGAGTTGACCGGCCGGGAAGGCGGTTATTCCAAGGGCAAGGGCGGCTCCATGCACATGTTCTCCAAGGAAAAGGAGTTCTATGGCGGTCATGGCATTGTCGGCGCGCAGATCCCGCTTGGCGTCGGGCTCGGTTTCGCCAATCGTTATCGCGAAAATGGCGGCGTGAGCCTGACCTATTTCGGCGACGGCGCGTCGAACCAGGGCCAGGTGTTCGAGGCGATGAACATGGCCCAGCTCTGGAAGCTGCCGGTGGTGTTCATCATCGAAAACAACCAGTACGCCATGGGCACCAGCGTCAAGCGTTCGCATTCCGACACGCATCTCTATCGCCGCGGCGCTGCTTTCGGCATTCCGGGCATGGAAGTCGACGGGATGGATGTGCTCGCCGTGCGTGAGGCTGGCCGCCAAGCGGTCGATCATGCGCGCGCGGGCGAAGGGCCTTATGTGCTGGAGATGAAGACCTATCGCTATCGCGGCCACTCCATGTCCGACCCGGCGAAATATCGCACTCGTGAGGAAGTGGACGAAATCCGCGAACATAATGACCCGATCAAACGCTGCGAGGCGCGCATCTTTGAAAACAAATTTGCGGATGAGGCGGCGCTCAAGGAACTCGACAAAGAGGTGAAGGCGATCGTCAAGAAAGCGGCGGACTTCTCGCTTGAAAGCCCGGAACCGGCGGCGTCGGAGCTCTTTACGGATATTCTCGCCAAGGCGGTTTAGCCGGCCGATCAAAATTTCGAATTTACGCGCCTGTTATCCCGGACGCACTGCAATAGGAAGTATTGCCGCGCAGATCCGGGACCAAGGCGCTGTGTTCCAGTATTGTGCGACATGGATTTGGCGCGATGGGCCCCGCGTCAGCGCGACGCGCCAATTCTCTACTTCAATCGTTTCGCCATGGTCAGCACCGATTGCCGCCCGTCATTCCAGAGCGGCAGGGTTTGCTCGCGCATGACGCTAAAGCCGAGCCTGACATAGATGTCCATGGACGCGTCGAGGCCCGGCGTCGTTTCCAGAAACACCTCGCGCCAGTCCTGCGCGCGCGCATAGTCCATGGCGCGGCGGATCAGATCCTTGCCGAGCCCGGCGCCGCGGGCTGCCGGCGAGACAATCACCCAGCGCAATTGGCCGCGTTCGCCGCGATCGACCATTGCGGCGCAACCGACGAGATCGCGCCCGCTTTCGGCGAGCCAGACCCGGCCGCGCGCGCCATTATCGAGGACGAATTCCGCGAGCGTGCGCGCTACATGGGCTTCGAAGCCGAGCCCGAAGGTTTCAGCGTTCGCCGCATATCCTTCGCCATGCAGCGTGACGATCCGCCCGATATCGCCGGGGCGCAAATCCGTTCGGATGCTTATCGCTGTGTTCACCTTCACCGCCTTCGGCGCATTGTTTCATGGGCGTGCGCCCGGCGGCAACCCTTTGCGGTATAGGGCGAAACCTGTCACATCTGCGGACGCATAGTCAGCAGCGAGACCATGACGACAATTACGTTGCTCCATATCTTTCCTAGCTTCGGATTCGGCGGCCAGCAGGCGCGCCTTGCGGCGCTGACGCGTGCGCTCGGGGCGGAGTTTCGACACCTTGTGCTATCGCTTGACGATAACCGGCAGGGGCGGGCGCTGTTTGACGAAAACGCGCCGGTGGAATTCAACACCTACAACATGGTCAAGTCCGCCGGATTTTCCGTCACCAATATTTTGACGTTTCGCAAGTTGATCAGCTCGATCTCGCCAAATCTTCTTTGTACATATAATTGGGGTTCGATCGAGGCGGTGATCGCGAACCGCCTGGGGCCGGGCGCGCCGCATCTGCATTTTGAAGACGGCTTCGGCGCCGATGAGGCGCGCGGGAGCAATTCCCGGCGCGATATTGCGCGGCGACATATTCTCAAGCACAGCCATCTCGTCGTGCCGTCAAGCGCCTTGCAGAAGATCGCGGTTCGCCGCTGGCGGCTCAATCCGGCGTCGGTGCATTTTATCGAGAACGGCGTTGATGTGGAGCGGCTGCACAATGCGCGCCCGCCGCTGAAAAGCGGGCTTGTCATCGGCTCTGTCGGCGCACTGCGCGCAGAGAAAAACTACGCCCGGCTGGTCCGCGCATTTCAGGCGGCCGATCGCAATCGCGCTGCGCGCCTTGAGATCGTCGGTGAAGGGCCGGAACGTAATGCGCTGGCGGCCGCCGCTGGCGGGGATGCGCGTATTGCGCTGTCCGGCGCGACGCCGGCGCCGCAGGAAGCCTATGCCCGGTTTGACGTCTTCGCTCTTTCGTCGGAGACCGAGCAGGCGCCGCTCAGCATGATGGAAGCAATGGCTTCGGGGCTGCCGGTGGTCGCAACGGATGTCGGCGATATCAAGGCGATGGTGGCGGAGGAAAACCGTCCTTTCATCACGGCGCCCGGCGATGACGACGCCTATGCGCAGGCGCTGGCGCAATTGATGCAAAACCCGTCGGCGCGCGCCGCCATCGGCTCGGCGAACCGGCGCAAGGCCAGAGAGCATTTTTCCATCGACCGCATGGCGGCGGCGCACCGTGCGCTTTACCTGTCCCTTGCGAGGCGCGATGATTGATATCGCCGTCACGCCGCTCGATGATCCGGCCGCATTGCTCGGCGATTGGGCGGCGCTCTATCCGCATACGGATGCGCAGGATTTTTTCCTGTCGCCGCCATGGATCGCCGCCTGGCTCGAAGGGGCGCCGGCGGGCGCGCAATTGCTGCGTGTTGAAGCGATGGCCGATCAGGCGCCGGTGCTGCTCGGCGTGGTGGCGGCGGCGCCGCAATACCCGCCGCTATTAGGGTTGCGTGAAGCACGATTGCATGAATTTGGCGAGGCGGCGCGCGATGCGGTCTATATAGAATATAATGATTTTCTTGTTGCCCGGGACGCGCCGAAAGACGCCCGGAGCGCGGCGCTGGCGAAGCTGTTCGAAGCCCTGCCGCATCTTGACGGCTTTGTGTTGCGAAACTTGCGGGGCGGCGCCGCTTCGGCGGCGCATGCGGCCGCCAGCGAAGCCGGACTATCGGTCCGTATGCTGCGCGAACAGCCGGTATATAGCTGCGCCCTGTCGCGCGGCGACATTCTTGAGACGCTGAGCAAATCCCTGCAGACGAAACTGCGCCGCGCCATACGCCTTTATGAAGAGCGAGGGCCGCTGACGGCGTGTGTCGCGATAAGCGAAAACGCCTTCGATGCGGCCTGGGAAAAGCTGACAATATTGCACAAGGCAGGATGGGCGGCGCGCGGGCAGGCGAGCGTGTTCGACAATCCGCATCTGGCGGCGTTTCACGCGCGCTTGCGGAAAAACACGCCGGAAAGCCTGCATCTGTTCGAGGTCAGGGCCGGGGATGAGACCATCGCGGTTCTTTACAATTTCGTGCATGGCAAAAGGGTGATGAATTACCAGGCCGGTTTCCGGTTCGAGGATGACAATCGCCTGACGCCCGGTTTCGTCGCGCATCTGTTGGCGGCGCGTCACTACCGCGAGGCGGGTTTTGATACCTATGACCTGCTGGCCGGCGAGGCCGATTACAAACAGCGCCTTGGCGCTATTGAAACCACGCTGACATCGCTGGTGATCGAGCGCCCGTCATGGCGCAACCGGTTGCGGCGGCTATTGCGGGGCTAAATCCGCGCATTGCGCAAAAACGCATCGAACATGATGACGCTCCAAATTTCTTGCGCGCAGTCGGCAACGCCGCTTTGATGGCGGCGGATCATGCGCTCGACCGCCGCTTCATCGAAGACGCCGGCCTCGCGCCAATGGCGGGATGCATTAAGGCGCAGCGCCGGATTGGCGTTTTCACGGCGCAGCCATTGGCTGAGCGGCGCGGCGAATCCTTGTTTGCGGCGGGCGATATGGTTCGGGCCGAGCCGCGGCGCAAAGGCGGCTTTCAAGACGCGTTTGCCCTGGCCATGTTGCAGCTTGTAGGCGGAGGGGAGCGCGCCGGCCCATTCGATCAGCGTATGGTCGAGTAGCGGCGGACGCGCCTCCAAGCCATGGGCCATGGAGGTGCGGTCGACTTTCGTCAGCATACGGCCGGGCAGCCAGGTGACGAGATCGGCATAAAGCGCGCGCGATAAGGGATCGTCGGCGCCGGACGCCTGCATCGCGTCGGCAATGACCGATCGCGGGTGATAACCGCCAAGCGCCCGCTTGACGTCGTCATTCAGCATGGTGAAGGCGCGCGCGGGCAGATTGATGGCGACAGCGTTGGCGTATCCGCCCTCGCTTGATCGCGCCAGCGCCTCGAATGTCGTCTTGAAGCGCAAGGGCCGCGGCGCCCAATCGAGCTTTGGGTAAAGTGCGCCGGCGGGACCGAAAATGAGCCGGCGCAACGGCAGGGGCGCGATGCGTCGCAGTTGTTCCTCCGCGAGGAAAAACGGATAGCGGCGATAGCCGGCGAACACTTCGTCCCCGCCATCGCCGGTCAGCGCCACCGTGACGTGGCGGCGGGTCATTTGGGCGACGAGGAAAGCCGGCAATGCGGAGGAATCCGCGAAAGGCTCGCCGAATGAAGTCGCGACCTTGTCGATCAGTGCGGATGCGTCGCAGGTCGCGACGCTTTCATGATGGGTTGCGCCGAATTTTGCGGCGATGGCGCGGGCGGCGTCCCGTTCGTCATGGCTCGCCTCGTCGAATCCTACCGTGCAGGCGATGAGCGGGTTCCCGCTTTGCGCCATGGAGGAGAGGATGCTCGCCGAATCAACGCCGCCGGAAAGGAACGCGCCAAGCGGTGCGTCGGAAATCATCTGTAAACGAACGGCATCGTCGAGTTTGCGGCGTAGATCGTCAGCGGCGTTCTCAAAGGAAGGCGCGGCGCCATTGGCAAAGACCGGTCGCCAGTAGCGGACAAGCTCCGGCCCGCGCCCCCGCGTCAGTGTCAGCATATGGGCGGGCGGCAGTTTGAAGACGCCGCGATAGATGGTCTTCGGATCGGGAATGTAGCCATAAAAGGCGTAATCGGCGACGGCGCGCGGGTCGAGGCTGGTCTGGATTAGGCCGGAACGCACCAGCGCGCCCATCTCCGACGCGAAAACCAGAAAGCCGTCATCGGTCTCGGCATAATAAAGCGGGCGCTCGCCCAGCCGGTCGCGTATAAGGGTCAGGCGGTTTTTGTCCGGCTCCCAAAAGGAAATCGCGAACATGCCGCGCAATTCATGAATGAATTGCGCGCCGCCAAGCGCCAGCCCCTCGGCCAGCACCTCCGTATCGGAGCGCGTTTTGAGAGGAACCTTGTGGCCAAGCCGCGCGGCGAGCGCC
Source organism: uncultured Parvularculaceae bacterium (assembly GCA_947259375.1). GTDB lineage: Bacteria > Pseudomonadota > Alphaproteobacteria > Caulobacterales > Parvularculaceae > Hyphococcus. Next base: position 8,719 of record CAMYLZ010000029.1, read on the forward strand.
TGAAAATTATAGATCTCGCCATTGAATGACAGGACGCAGCCGCGCGTTTGCGCGTGAAATGGCTGGGCGCCGCCCGCCCGGTCAATGACGGCGAGGCGGCGATGGCCGAACCCCACGCCGGGGGCGATGAAATAGGCTTCGTCATCCGGGCCGCGATGGGCGAGGGCGGCGGTCATGCGTTGCAGCGCGTCGCGATCAATCTCGCGTGCCGCTTTCAAGTCGACAATGCCCGCAATGCCGCACATGGATCAGGAGGACGCCTTGTTGCGCGCGCGCCAGGACGCGAACTCTTCAATATTATGGGTGAACGGACGGATAGCGGAAAGCGCTTCGTCCGGCGATTGGCGATAGGATGCGGCGATGATGATGATCCCGCCTTCGGGATTGCGTCCCATGAGTTTGCCCGCCATTTGCGCGTGTTTGAATGCATGAGGGTCTTTATAGACTTTGCCGTCGCGCCAATAGAGTGTGATCGCGGCCAGCCTGCGGCCGCGCGCGCCGGCAAGAAGGTCCATCCGCGTCATTTGCGCGTCGCCAAAAAGATAAATCATGCGTTCGACCGCGCCGATGCGCCGCCATTCCGCATTGTCCCAGGCGCGGTTGTGATAATTGACAATCTCCGCCCCCGGACGGTCATGGGTGAAATAACCGCTCGCCATATAGACGCGGATATCGCGGTTTTCGTAAGTTGCGCCCGCGATGCGGTCGGCGGTCATGGGCGGGCGCCAGTTTTGCGGCGCGGGCAATATGCGCCAGCCGGGCGCGCTGAACGGCGAGAGCGCTGTCGGGGCGGTCCGGTCGAGCGGCGCATTGACGACGAAATGCGCATAGGCGCTGGCGAGGATCACGGGCGCGAGCGCGGCGGCGGCAAAGGCGCCGCGCCAGGGTTTGAACATCATTGACGGGGTGCGCTCGGGCGATGGCGCTTCTCGCCGAGCGAGGCGCGCGCCGATCCACAGCAGCGCGGCAAGAACAAGGCCGTAAAAAACCAGGCCGATGAGAAGATGATCAGGCCCGACAGCGATGCGCATATCGGTGAGCGTGGCGATGAGGATCAGCGCGAAGGCGCGAATGAAATTGGCGACGAGCGCGACCGCGACGGCGATCAGCATGAAGGCGAGCCGCGTCTTGTTGGTTTTCAGGAACTGGCAGGCGTAAAGGCCGGCGATCATTAACGCCGCCAGCAGAAAGTTGAGCCCGGCGCAGGCTTCGGCGATTTCAAAAAGGCCCGTCGGCGTGCGGATCAGCAAGCCGTCAACGCTCACCGGGACGCCCGCAAAGCCGAGCATGGCGACCGCCGCGCCCGCGGTGGCCTGTTGCAGCACGGGGATGAGCATGCCGCCAAAAGGAACCATGAAATAAAGAAAAGCGAGCGGCGCCGTCCATTGCCTGAGGGCGCAGGCGCCGAATATCGCGCCGGCCCCGGCGATCAGCAGACTGACAAAAGCGATCTGTTCCACCAGCGCGACGCCAGCCGCATTGCCCGCAAGCCATAACAGCGCGGCGAGCAGGACACCTATCAGGCTCGCCGGGTCGGTGCCGGGCGTGATGCGCGGGCGTTCAAGGATCATCCACAAAGCGAGCGGCGCGACCGCGACGCCGTGATGATAGCTTGACGAGGCGAGCCAGGTTTGCCCCATCGCCAAGGCTGTCGGGTGAAGGAGGACGCCGCACGCCGCGGCAAAGCCCGCATAGGCCAGGACCGGCAAGGTCCAGGCGCTGCGCTGCGCGGTGGATATTTCAGAAACAAAGGCGGCCATGGCCTGTCCGGCTTGCTTGAGCTGCAATCTTAATGGCCGGGCGTTTCCGTTTTGTTAAGACTACCCTCCGCACTGGCGCAACGTCATGGCGCGCCCGCGCGTTAGCGGTTCTTGCGGCCCTCGACCAATGCATCGACGACGCCTGGATCGGCGAGCGTCGAGGTGTCGCCAAGCGCGCCATAATCATTCTCCGCGATCTTGCGCAGGATGCGCCGCATGATTTTGCCGGAGCGGGTCTTGGGCAGCGCCGGCGTGAAATGGATATGATCAGGCTTGGCGATTGGGCCGATTTCCCGGCGCACGACCGCGACGATTTCCTGTTCAAGATCGTCGGACGGCTCGACGCCTTCAAGCAGCGTGACATAGGCATAGATGCCCTGTCCCTTGACGTCGTGCGGAAAGCCGACAACCGCCGCCTCAACCACCTTGTCGTGCTCGTCGATGGCCGCTTCAACCTCCGCCGTGCCCATGCGATGGCCGGAAACATTGATTACATCGTCAACCCGGCCGGTGATCCAGTAATAGCCGTCTTCATCGCGCCGGGCTCCGTCGCCGGTGAAATAAGCGCCCGGATAGGTTTTGAAATACGTATCGATGAAGCGCTGATGATCGCCATAGACGCTGCGCATCTGGCCGGGCCAGGAATCGGTGAGAATGAGATTGCCCTGGCAGGCGCCGTCAAGGGGCTTGCCATCCGCATCGACGATCGCCGCGGAAATCCCCGGCAGCGGCAAGGTCGCCGAGCCGGGTTTGAGGTCGGTGGCGCCCGGCAGCGGCGAAATCAGGATGCCGCCGGTTTCGGTCTGCCACCAGGTGTCGACGATAGGATGCCGGCCGTCGCCGACAACACCATGATACCAATGCCAGGCTTCCGGGTTGATCGGTTCGCCGACCGTGCCGAGCAGGCGCAGGGACGATCGGTCGGTCTTCGTCACCATCGCGTCGCCTTCGCGCATCAGCGAGCGGATCGCGGTCGGCGCCGTGTAAAAGACATTCACCTTGTGCTTGTCGACCACCTGCCAGAAGCGCGATGCGTCGGGATAGGTCGGCACGCCTTCGAACATCAGCGTCGTCGCGCCATTGGCGAGCGGGCCGTAAACGATATAGCTGTGGCCGGTCACCCAGCCGACATCAGCCGTACACCAATAAATATCGCCGGGCCAGTAGTCGAAAACCTTTTCATGCGTGTAGGCGACATAGGTGAGATACCCGCCGGTGGTGTGCAGCACGCCCTTCGGTTTTCCAGTGGAGCCGGAGGTGTAAAGAATGAACAGCGGATCCTCGGCGTTCATCGTCTCGGCCGGGCATTCGGGCGAGACGTCGCCGCGCGCCTCGCCATGCCAGTAAAGATCGCGGCCCGGCTTCATCGGCACATCGGCGCCGGTGCGCTCGATTGTCAGGACCAGCCGCACGCCACCGGCTTTTTCCAGCGCCTTGTCGACATTGTTCTTGAGCGGAATGGTTTTGCCGCCGCGCAGGCCTTCATCGGCAGTGATGACGGCGCATGCGCCGCAATCCACGATGCGGCTCGCCAGGGCGTCTGGCGAGAAACCGCCAAACACGACGGAATGAACCGCGCCAATGCGCGCACAAGCGAGCATGGCGTAGGCGGCCTCCGGGATCATCGGCATGTAGATGACCACTCGGTCGCCGCGTTTGATGCCGCGCGCTTTCAAGACATTCGCCATGCGGCAGGTTTCTTCAAAAGCTTCGGCGTAGGTGATTTTCTTGTCGTCCGCCGGATCGTCGCCTTCCCAGATGATGGCGATGTCGTTCGCGCGTTCCGGTAAATGCCGGTCGAGGCAGTTGACGCAAGCGTTCAGCTCGCCGTCATGGAACCATTTGATGTGAAGATCGGCGGCGTCGAACGAAACGTCTTTCACCTTCGTGAAGGGCTTTGACCAGTCTAGCCGCGTCGCGACATCGGCCCAGAACCCTTCCGGGTCTTCGCTGGCGCGTGCGCGCAGTCTTTCTGCTTCGGCCGCATTTGTCAGGGTTGATTTTGCAGCAGCTTCGCTGACTGTTATTGTGATATTATCCGACATTTTATTCTCCGACATTTGCCGGAAAACTTAGGCGATCGTCACGAGGGCCGTAAAGGGGGAACAGGTCTTCCTACGGCAAGCGCAGGAACGCAGGAGGGCAGGGCTGCTTGCGCGCCTTGCAGCCGGTTCCGGTAAAAGTCACGTACATTTCTTCCGGCGTGAACACCGATAGCTCCAGGCCATGCGGGTCGAGCCGGTCAGCCAGCGCAAACGGGTCAAGCCCTGCATCGATTTCGGCGAGAATGGCCGAGGCGCGTCCATTGCTGTTGCGGTCCAAAGCCGCCATGAGCCGCGCTTGGGGGTAGGGTTCCGCGCTGCCGGCAAATACATCCGCCAACATGCGTTCGAAAGCGCCGTCGCCGATATCCGTCGTCATTTCCGCATCAAGCAGCAACGCCATCAGCGCGCCGCCTCCATAAACCGTCAAACGATTGGCGCTCTTGTTATTGCTTGCTTCGACCAGCGATTTAGGGCCGCCGAACGCAAGACCGATCATGTATCTGCCGATGATGTTTTCAATTTTTTTGCTGTAGTCGGCGGTGCTGTAAACGCCCTCGGCGAACATCGTTTTCGAGGTGATGTAATCGGTGAACCCTTCCTTGAACCATTCGATGTCGCCGTCCGACGGACGAATTGTATGGCCCATCCAAAGATGCAGCGTTTCATGCGCGAAAGTCGTGCGCCAGATAATGCCGTCTGAATCGCGCACCGGCGCCTTGAAGCGTTGTGCGAAACTGTTGCGGAAAGCGCCGCCGTCATTGCCCTGATCGGTCGTCATGAAAATCATGAAGTCGCCATTCGCCGAGCCGTTGAATATTTTTGTATAGCGTTTGACGATGCGGTCCATGTCGGCCGCCGCTTGCCGTGCAACCGGCGCCAGGGATTTTTCATAGACGAATTTCACTTTGCCGCTATCGCCGAAAGTCGCGTCCAGCGTTTGAAGCGTCGGCCCGATGGCGAACCCGTTTGACATCATCAATTCGCCATTTGCGGGACGGAATGATGACGGCGAGGTGCTGGGCCACGGCGCCGCCGCCTCCCAGTTCGCGGGGAGGACAAAAGAGATTTCCGGCGCACAGCCGATAAGGTCGAGATCAAGGAGGAAAATTCTTGCGCCCACGAAATAATAGGCGTCATCGAACCGGTAAGCGATTTCCTCTTTTCCGTTTCGCCAAGCATAAGTCTCGTGGCGGGCTTCTAAGGTGTAACGGATTGTCGCCGGTGCTGACGGCGTGTGTGCGTCAAGCCGCCATGTTCCTTCGCCGAGATAGGCGACAGGTTCCGTTCCGCCGGGTTTTACATGCATGACATTGGTAATGAAGTCGCTGCTGGACCCGTCGCGATTAGCGTTTTCAACGTCGAAGACCTCGAAGACGCCGGAGCTTTGGCGAAAGCGCGCCGTAATTTCGAACACGCCTTCCTCTACATAACGGACAGTATATTGTGCGGCATCATCTGTGCACGAATCTTGCGCGTAAGTCTGCGGCGTGGCTATGAAAAGTGACGCCGCTATGCCGGCGCATGCGTATTTCATCATTTTATCCCGGTCATTCGCATACGGTTTGTCGCCGTAATATCTGCGATATGACAGGGTAATGAGATCAGCCGGACGGTCCAGAACAATGAGATAAACGGTGCGGGAAAACCGATGGGCGGGCTAATCCGGTTCTCCGGATATAGGCTGATAACAGAATATGGCTGCGCCGGGCCGCACACAGCCGGACGCTATTTTCAGGCGTCATGGATTACTGAAGCGCGCTCGCGCCGGAGCTGTCGTCGCCGCCCGATATGACGAAGCAAGGAATGTCGCGCCGCTTCAGCTTTTGGCAGGCTGCGGCGGCTTCGGGCTCCGTCAGTTTGACGAGGCGAGCGCGGTAGAGCGTGGACCCGTCGGTTCGCGCCATGGGCAGCACCGCCATGCTGTTCGCATCGAGACCAGCCGCGCCGATCGCCGCTTCGAGTTCGCGCTGGGCCATGGCCTTGGTCGAATAGGCGCCGACCTGAACGCTCCAGCCGAACTCGCCGACGGCTTCAAGGTCGCCTTCGCCGATAAAGCCGGGCTCGGCCGGATAAACCGAGGCGAGGCGGGTGCGTTCGAATTCGTTGAAATCATCCGATTGCGCAGCGGCGATCAACTGGCCGATGCCGTCTGCGTCAACGAAGTCAGGCGCCGCGTCTCCGCCTTCGATCACCGCAGCGGCGCTGATAATCTCACCGCGCAGCAATTCGTTGCCGGCAATGGTTGGCGCGCCCGGTCCTTGCGCAAAGGCGAGCGTCGGCTTCAGGCGCGGGCTCGGCTTTTTGCGGTGAAGCGCGGCGATCAGCGTCGGCTTTCGTTCGATTTGCGTGAATGCTTCATTGAGGATCTTGCGCATATGCGCATCGCGGGTGCGCGATGAACGCCCGCCAAGCACCACGCCGATCAGGCGATTGCCGTCGCGGCTTGCCGTTGTTGCGAGATTGAAGCCGGACCGCCGCGTATAGCCGGTTTTGAGACCGTCCGCGCCGTCGAAATCGCGCACCAGCGCATTATGGGTGCGATAGGTGCGACCGTTCCAGGTAAACGTCTTTTCCGCGAAATAATCGAAATATTGCGGAAAGTCCTGCGTGACGCGCCGGCCAAGCGTCGCCATGTCGCGGGCGGTCGTCACTTGCTTTGAATTGGGCAGGCCGGACGCATTGCGAAAGCTTGTACGGGTCATGCCGAGCAGGCGCGCTTTGTTGGTCATTTCCTGGGCGAAGCGCCATTCCGAGCCGGCGAGTTCTTCCGCAACGGCCACCGCGACGTCATTTGCCGATTTGATCACCAGCGCCTTGATAGCGTTGTCCACATCAATGCTCGACCCGGATGCTATGCCGAGTTTCGAAGGCGGCTGACCGGCGGCGCGTGCGGAAATCTTGATTTTGGAATCGAGCGTCAGCTCTCCGGCCTCAAGCGCCTCGAAGAGCAAATACAGCGTCATCATCTTGGTCAGCGACGCCGGATAACGGCGCTCATTCGAATAGCGATCGAACAGCACGTCGCCGGAATCAACATGCGCCACATAGGCTGCATATTTCGAATTCGCGGCGGCCGGCGATACAAAAAGCAGCATCGCTGACGCCAGAACGGCCCAAAATGAAACGCTACGAAACGCCATGAACATCCAGCGAGCCTCGCCCATCTGTTAACTCTAATCAATATTCGAGAGACGCCGCCCCCGCAATTCAGCGCTTTGTGATCGGCCTGCCAGCGAACCTGCCAGGTCGTCCGATGCCGCCCGCCGGCGCCTGAAAACCCATTCCGGCGCCGCCTTCCAATCCGGCGAGCAAACGCCGTGCCGCGTTCGCACGACGGGGAAAATCATCGCCGAGGGCGGTAAATGGAGCGTTAACAAAGCCTTTACCAAATCCTTTGGAAAAAAAATTTTGCAGCGCAGCAAAATTACCCTTGACGGGCCAGCGGGGTGTGCATATGTTGCAGTGCACAAAAAGACGTTTCGGTAAATGGAACGTTCTTAAATCAAGCCATTAGCGATATTTATCGCAAGGGAGAAAGAAATGGCCGCGACGAAAAAGACGACAAATGCCGCCGCCGATATGTTTGAGTTCAAGGGATTCGGCCCGGATTCGTTCAAGGACGGATACGAAAAATTTGCTGAAGGCCTGACCGCCGTCGCCGATTTCCAGAAAGAATCGCTGAATGCGCTGATGGCGTCCGCCGGCGCGTTCGCCAAAGGTGTTGAAAAACTGACGGCCGAGCAAACGGCGTTTTCGAAAACCGCGTTTGACGACACGGTTGCGAATGCGAAAGCCGCCGCCGCCTCGACAACCGTTCAGGAAGCCGTTGAGCTGAACAGCGATTTCATGCGTTCGACGATCGAGAAAAATCTCGGCCAGATCAACAAAGTGGCCGATATTTGCTCCGAGACCACAAAAGGCGCGCTTGACCCGCTAACGGTTCGTTACAGCGAGATGGTCGAGAAAATTCAGTCTTACCGTCCGTAAGGCGTAAGGCCGATTGTACCACAATTTGTTGCGTTCAAGGCCCGGCGCGTATCGCCGGGCCTTTTTTGTCGCCGAAAAAGGCGCATCACAAACTCTCGAATATTTGCGTCTTTTCAACCAGATCGCGCTACTTATCTAGGAAGCGCGGCGGCGCCGGGCTGTTGAGGCTTCTGGCGCATTGCAAAACACGGCATTGTTGCAGAAACTGTAGGGACCATGGCTGAAGACAACGACCAAGAAGAGGGCGCCGGGAACGGCCCGGGACAAGGCGTTGGCGTCGTCACCAAGACGGCGCCGAAAACCAAGCGGCCGTCGCTTTACAAGGTGCTCTTGCTGAATGACGATTACACGCCGCAGGAATTTGTGGTGTGGCTGCTGCAGTCGGTATTCAAGAAGGATCCGGAAGAAGCGGTGCGGATCATGATGCATGTTCACCAGAGCGGTATCGGCGTGTGCGGCGTCTACACCTATGAGGTTGCGGAAACAAAAGTCGCGCAGGTGATGGAACTGTCGCGGCGGAATCAGCATCCGCTGCAATGTACAATGGAACGGGAGTGACGAGTGGCGTCTTTCAGCAGAAATCTCGACGAAGCCCTGCACCGCGCGATCGCTCTTGCGACCGAGCGCGATCACGAACTCGCCACGCTTGAACATCTCCTTCTCGCATTGACGGACGACCGAGACGCGGCGGCGGTGATGCGCGCCTGCAATGTGGATGTCGATTTGCTGCGCCGTCAGCTTCATGAGTTTATTGAAAACGAACTTGCGAACCTGGCGCTTGAAAATGGCGAGCAGGCGAAACCCACGGCCAGTTTCCAGCGGGTTATTCAGCGTGCGGTCATTCATGTTCAGTCTTCGGGCCGCGAGGAAGTGACGGGCGCCAATGTGCTGGTCGCGCTGTTTGCGGAACGCGAAAGCCACGCCGCGCATTTCCTGCAAGCGCAGGATATGAGCCGCTTTGATGCGGTGAACTATATTTCTCATGGCATCGCCAAGCGTAATGGCGAGAGCCAGCCGCGCCCGCCGCGCGGCGCCGCCGAGGAATCCGAGACAGGCCAGCCGCGCCAGGAAAGCGCGCTGGAGTCCTATTGCGTTGATCTCAACGCCAAGGCCCGCGCCGGCAAGATCGATCCGCTGATCGGCCGCGAGGCTGAGGTGGAACGCTCGATCCAGGTGCTGTGCCGCCGGCGCAAGAACAACCCGCTGCTGGTCGGCGATCCCGGCGTCGGCAAGACGGCCATCGCCGAAGGGCTGGCGCGCCAGATCGTCGATGAGGACGTGCCGGAGGTGCTGGCGAAGGCGACTATCTATGCGCTCGATATGGGCGCGTTGCTCGCCGGGACGCGCTATCGCGGCGATTTCGAAGAGCGCATCAAAGCGGTTCTTAAAGAACTCGAAGATCATGAAGATGCGATCCTCTTCATTGACGAGATCCACACGGTGATCGGCGCCGGCGCGACTTCCGGCGGCGCCATGGATGCGTCGAACCTGTTGAAGCCGGCGCTGCAATCTGGCGCGCTGCGCTGCATGGGGTCGACGACCTATAAGGAATATCGCCAGCATTTCGAAAAAGACCGGGCGCTGGCGCGGCGTTTCCAGAAGATCGACGTGGTCGAGCCCTCGAAAGAGGATACGGTCAAAATTCTAATGGGGCTGAAGCCCTATTTTGAAAAGCATCACAAGCTTGAATACACCAATGAGGCGATCCGCGCCGCAGCGGAGCTGTCGTCGAAATATATGACCGACCGCAAGCTGCCGGACAAAGCGATTGACGTCATCGACGAGGCCGGCGCGCGGCAGATGCTTTTCCCGGAAGACAAGCGCGTCAAGGTGATCGGCGAGGCGCAGATCGAGGAAGTCATCGCCAAGATGGCGCGCATCCCGCCGAAATCGGTTTCGAAATCGGATACGGAAAGGCTGCAAAAACTCGGCGAGGATTTGCGCCGGGTGGTGTTCGGCCAGGATGAAGCGATCGACCAGCTCGCGGCGGCGATCAAGCTGTCGCGCGCCGGCCTGCGCGAGCCGAACAAGCCGATCGGCTCCTATCTTTTCGCTGGGCCGACCGGCGTCGGCAAAACCGAAGTCGCCAAACAGCTCGGCCTCGTCATGGGACTGGAACTCGTGCGGTTCGACATGTCCGAATATATGGAACGCCACACGGTTTCCCGCCTGATCGGCGCGCCGCCGGGTTATGTCGGCTTTGACCAAGGCGGCCTGCTGACCGATGCGATCGACCAGAATCCGCATTGCGTGCTGTTGCTCGATGAAATCGAAAAGGCGCATCCGGAGATTTTCAACATCCTGTTGCAGGTGATGGATAATGGCCAGCTCACCGATGCGAATGGGCGCAAGGTCGATTTCCGCAATGTCATCATCATCATGACGACTAATGCGGGCGCGTTTGATGCGGCGAAATTCGCTATCGGTTTCGCTGGCGGCAAAAAGACCGACGAGACCGATGCGGCGATCAAAAAGCTGTTCACGCCTGAATTCCGCAACCGCCTCGATGCAATCATTCAGTTTGCGGGCCTGTCGCCGGTTATCATCAACCGCATCGTCGAGAAATTCGTGCTGCAACTGGAAGCGCAACTGGCTGACCGGGGCGTCACCTTTGAATTATCCGAAGAGGCGACCCGCTGGCTGGCGGAAAAGGGCTTTGACGACGAGATGGGCGCCCGCCCGCTGGCCCGCACCATTCAGGAGCATGTCAAAAAACCGATTGCGGATGAAATCCTGTTCGGCGCGCTTAAAAATGGCGGCGTTGTTCGCGTGCTGGTGGATGCAGGCGATATGTCGAAGCTCTCATTCGAATATATTCCTGATACGGAAGGGCCGGATCGGTCAGATGACGGCGGCGATGGCGCAAACGTGCCGGCGCTGATGGAATAGGCCGCGATAGACCATTGCTGGAAAACAAAACGCCGGGCTGATTGGCCCGGCGTTTTTTGTCTTTGCGCGGCTGCGAATATGCGCGGTCAGTTGACCTTGCATTTCTTCTTGTTCTTGTTTTTCTTCTTTTTGCATTTGTTGTTTTTCTTGTTGCCGTTTTTGTTGTTGCCATTATTGGCGTTGCCATTGTTGTTGCCGGCATTGTTGTTCCCGCCATTATTGTTGGCGTTGCCGGAACTGGCATTGTTCGGGTCATTGGGATCGACCGGATCGGGCGGCGGCGGAGGCGTAAAGCCGCCGCCAGACGAGCCGCCAGACGAGCCCCCGGAAGACCCGCCAGCGCCAGATCCGCCGCCAGAAGCCCCGCTACCGGAAGCCCCGCCTGCGGAACCGCCAGTCCCGCCGCTCCCGCCGGAAGACCCGCTGCCTGAGCCGGCATTGCCGCCCGCGCCGCTTCCTGAGCCGCTTCCCGAGCCGCCGCCGGTCAACCCGCCAAATCCGCCGCCTGAGCCGGCGCCTGAACCGCCGCCTGAACCGCCGGACGAACCACCGGATGACCCGCCGGATGAACCGCCAGACCCGCCGCCTGAAGATCCGCCGCTTAGGCCGCCGCCGCTATTCTGGATGGATTTGTCGACCGCAAAGAATTTTTCTTTCGTGGTCTCGCCCGTAACTTCTAGCGTCGCGTAGATGGCGACAGCGATCAGCGCGGCGATGACGCCATATTCGACCGCCGCGGCGCCGGAACGATCGGCATAAAGAACATTGTATGATTTCCTGAAGCGCTTCAAAAGCATGATCCGCCTTTCGCCGATAGGCGCGGTTTCGCGTAATTATTCAAATTTTACGGATCGAGATGAGCGAATCATTAATTCAGGCGCATGAAATCGTATAAAACGCATTGCAAATGGTGTGATGAGGTTTGCTGACGCGCGGCGCGTCAGGCGAGATGCCATGCGAATACAATCGGATTTTTGGTGAGCGGGGCCTTAACAGCCAAATTACGGCAGCGCCTTGACCGAAATTTTGCAAGTCAGTTCGGCCGTTATTCCCGGCGCAAGCACGCATTCGCCGAATTTCCCTGGCAAATGCGTGACCGGTTCAAGGCAGAAAAAATTCTCGCCCATCGGCGTGAAAAGATGCGCGTGGCGGGCGTCGCTTTCCAGCGACAGGGCTAATCCGGCAGTGTCGATGCGCGCGGCGCCGTTCCAATGCTCGGCCGTATGATCCGCATCGCGGTCGGGGAGGGCGCCGTGCGGCGGGAGGTCGAACGGCGCCGGGCGCCAATCACGCGCGCCGTCAATCATCAGCCGCGTATTCGCGCCGCGTACAAAGAATGGGTGCAGGGCGAGCCCTGCGGGCATCGGCCGGTCGCCGGTATTTTCGACCGCGAGGCGGATTGAAAACGCCTCGCCGTCAATGGCGAATTGCTGGCTTGCGCGGAACGGAAAAGGAAATTTCATTGGCTGCGGCGCGTAATCAAACCGGCATTCGAGGCTGTTCGCGTCTTGCGCCGCAATTCGCCACGGATTGATCCAGCCCTCGCCATGCAGCGGGTTCTCTGGGTCGCAGGCCGGCAGGGTCGGCGCCAAGTCATAATGCGTGTCGGCGAAAACCAACCCGCCGGAAAGACGCCCGAACCACGGCACGCAAGGATAACAGGCCGCCTCGCGCGGGTCAGCCTTCACAGCCGCGAACGAGGCGGCCGGGCGCAGCACGTCGTGCGCCTGGTATTGCAACGACATAAGCGCGCAGCCTGCCTGTGGCGCAACGACCGCGCGCCATTCACCTGCAACGAATTCGACAAGCATGAACGCCTCCTGACCGGCCGCGGACAATGCCATCATTTGAATGGAAAATTCAATGCGGGCATTCATTGCGCATTTCGTCCAGACGAAAGGTCGGTGCAAGGATGAAAAAACCGGCGCGGCGGGGCATGAACGGGGCGGGCTGAAAAGGCCGCCGCGAGGGAAGGCGCGCGGCGGCCTTGATGCAAGCGCGCCTTGTGGCAAGGGGGGAGGGGCGCGCCTGCAAGCAAATTGACGAGCGCAAGTGACATAAGTCAGGGGGGGCGTGCGCTCGCTATTGCTAAGCGGATCAAATGCCGTGCACTCAATCCTTGAGGCAGGGCTTAGACCCTGCCGGCGCCATGGGGCAAAACACGAAATCGCGAGCGGCTGCGGTCGCGTTAAAACGCGCCGCGAATTCTCGCTGCAATGGGTTCCAGCACATCGGCGCCAACCGGTCCGCCGCTGGCATGCGCGCCGAGCGCGACCCCTTCATAGGCCGGGATAATGTGAAAATGCAGGTGATAGACGGACTGGCCCGCCGGCGCGCCGTTGAATTGCGCGACGCGCACGCCGTCGGGCTTCAGCCCGTTTCTGACCGCGCGCGCCACATGCTGAACGGCGCCGGCGAGCGTGCATAACGCGTCTTGGTCAATGTCGAACAGATTGGTTGCTCTCGCGCGTTTGTGAACCACCAGGCAATGGCCGTTGCTCTGGGGAAAGACATCCATGAAGGCGAGGATGTCTTCGGTTTCGTGGAGTTTCACGCAAGCCATTTCTCCACGGATGATTTTCGCGAAGATGTTATCCGGGTCGTATGTGGCGCTCAGGGTCATGGTCTTAAGTCTCTATCGAAAATCCGAAAAGCCGCCTCGTATTTATTATAGCGGCTTCGATGATGTTGTTTGAATGGCGCGTTCTTATTCAAGCTTGTTATCATTCCAGATCATCTGCGTAACCCGCCATTCATTGTCCGGCTGCCGGCGAGCGACAGTCAAATAATTGCCGTTTTGGGCGTATTCATCGCCGCCATATTCAAAACGCAATTCATACCAGCCGCTTACAACGCCAAGGTCGTGTTCAACGGTGATACTGTCGGGCGCATGGTCGAATTTGATGATTCTTGTTGCGGGTGTATCAGGGGGGAACCAGAAGGCCCGAATTTCGTCCGCTCCTTTTCTGGGGGGCGTGCCAAGGCCAGGCCTGATAATCGCGTCTTCGGCGAATATCGCCATCACGGCTTTATCTTGAGCGGCGGCGCCTGACTGTTTCCAGCCCTCAACATAAGCCTGATCAAGCGCGTAGAGCGCCGCCCTGTCTGCTTCATGATCGTGCGATGTCTCTTTAGCGCAGGCTGACGCCATGAATAGAGCAGCAGTCAATACAAGCTGGCGCATAATCATCCTCCGGACTCGGCGTTTTTTAAAAGAGTGGTCGCTTCCATTTCCTGATCATCGGGCACGGCGATACGCACGCCGCCCGGCATCGCCAGCACTGAATTGATTGCGCCATCGAGCAGTTCGGCGTCAATGTCGTGCGCCTGCAGAAAACCGACAATGATTGCCGCCTCCTGCAGGTTGTGCATGCGTTTGATGATCTTCATGATTTGCCTATCTCGACTTGCGGAATGGGGTGAAATTTTTCAGCGCCTCGATTTCCATTCCTGTCTGGGCGCGTTCCGCATCAAGATAGCGCGCAATCGCGTCGCGAAACCCTTCGTCAGGCAGCCAGTGGGCCGACCAAGTGGCGACCGGTTCATATCCGCGCGCAATCTTGTGCTGGCCCTGCGCGCCCGCTTCAACGCGGGCAAGGCCGCGCTCAATCGCGAATTCGACCGCCTGATGGTAGCATAATTCAAAATGTAGGAACGGCACATCCTCCGTACAGCCCCAATAACGGCCATATAGCGCGTCGCCGCCAGTCAGGTTGAGCGCGCCGGCGACAGGCGCGCCGTCACGTTCGGCGAGAATCATAAGCAGCGCGTCGGGCATGCGTTCGGCGATCAGGCGAAAGAATGTGCGCGTGAGATAAGGCTGGCCCCATTTGCGCGCGCCAGTGTCCTGGTAGAATCGCCAGAAGGCGTCCCAATGCGCTTCCTTTATCTCCGCGCCGGCAAGACGGCGGATGGAAAGACCATTGCCGGCCTCGCGCCTTTCGCGGCGGATGGCTTTGCGCTTGCGCGAGGCGAGGGCGCCGAGAAAATCGTCAAAAGTTTCATAGCCGCGATTGAACCAGTGATATTGCTCGCCCATGCGCGGCAGGAATCCGGCGCGGGCGAGCTGGGTCTTGTCCGCATCATCGATGAAATTGACATGCGCCGACGAAGCGCCGAGTTGGCCGGTCACTTGCCTCAAGGCCAGCGCGAGATTGGCGGCGGCGGCCTCATTCGCCGCAAGCAGGCGCGGGCCCGGAACCGGCGTGAATGGGACCGCGCATAAGAGCTTCGGGTAATAGCGCCCGCCGGCGCGCTGATAAGCATCGGCCCAATGATGGTCGAAGACATATTCGCCCTGGCTATGGCCCTTGGCGTAAAGCGGCGCGACGCTGGTGACGGCGCCTGCCTCCTCCAAAACGAGATGCAGCGGTTGCCAGCCGGTTTCGGCCGCAACGGATTTTGAATCTTCAAGCGCGGCAAGAAATTCATGCGCGATAAATGGATTGTTCGGGCGCCCCGGCGGGTTGGCGAGCGCATTCCACGTCGTTGCGTCGATCTCGTGAATGGACGAGACGGTCCGCGCCAGGAGGGAATCCGAACCGTCGGCCATCAGGCGATCTCGAAAACGCCGTCGATTTCAACCGCCGCATTCATCGGCAGGGACGGCGCGCCGACGGCGGCGCGCGCGTGCCGGCCGGCGTCGCCGAAAACATCGACCATCAAATCGGACGCGCCATTGATGATCTTTGGCTGGTCGCCGAAATCGTCCGTGCAATTGACGAAGGCGCCGAGCTTCACCACCCGTTTGACCCGGTTGAGATTGCCGCCGCAGGCGGATTTGAGTTGCGCAATCAGATTGACGCCGCAAGCGCGCGCTGCCTCGACGCCCTTGTCGAATTCGACATCGCTTCCGAGCTTGCCGGCGATCAATCCGTCAGCGGTAAGCGAGACCTGTCCGGATATGTAAACGAGATTGCCGCTCATGACGTAAGGAACGTAATTGGCGACCGGCGCCGCCGGTTCCGGCAGGACGATCCCCAGTTCGGTCAGTCTCGCGTCGATATCCTGCATGAAATTTCCTTTCCGGTTGGGCTGTGCGCGCCGCCTGACGCGCGCGTATTTGACAACGGATGAGAATGTCCGCCAAGGCAAATCTTGTTGACGCTTATTGGGCGTCGCTGATTTCAGCGTCAAGGATGGCGATTTCGATACGGCGGTTCAGCGCGCGCCCTGCCGCGGAAGCATTATCGGCGAGCGGTTCGGCCGATCCGGCGCCGCGCGCGCTGATCTGTTCGCCTGGTGCGCCGACGCTTTCGAGGAAAGTGCGCACCGCTTCGGCGCGGGCGGCGCTCAGCATCAGGTTGCGCGCCGCATCGCCGCTCGCATCGGTATGGCCTGAGATGGCGAGGCGCAAATCCGCGCAGTCGGCGTGGATCGACGCGATATCGCGCAATTGCAGGCGCGACGCGGCGTCGAGTTCGGCCCGCGCGCTGGCGAAGCCGATACGCCGCCGGTCGATGGCGGCGCGCAGGCGCGTGGCGCAATCGTCGATTTCCGGCGATAGGTCTTCGCTCGGCGCTGGCTCGGGCGCACGGGGTTGATCCCCGGGCTCCGCCGTCCCCTCGGCGGCCTCGGCAAGGATCAGCGCTTCGATGCTGGCCGGCGGCGTGGTGCGCGTTTCAGCAACAGGCGGGGCGGCGATGGCAACGCCGCTTGCATCGACCTTGGTGACGCCGCCAAGGGCGGGGCCGCCCGGACCGGCCGCTTTTGTCACCTGCGCGACCAGCCGCGCCCGCGCCGCTTCGGACGGCGCCTCGCCGGTCAGAACGGCTTTTTGTCCGTCAATCTCGACCCGCGCCCAGCCGGCGCCGTCAAGCGCGGCTTCGGCGCGCGCGGCGAGCCGTTTTTCAGCCGAAGCGGCGGAGCCCGGCGCGCCCTCGATGCCGATGGCGACCGCGCCCAACAGCGCGACGAGCGCGAGGCCCGTCAGGAGTTTCAGCAAGGTTTTCATTCGATCCCGATACGGATATTAGCGCAGCCGCGTCACCATTCAAGGATGACCTTGCCGGACTGGCCGGAGCGCATGACGTCGAAACCCTTCTGATAATCGTCGATGGAAAAGCGATGCGTGAGAATGGGCGAGAGATCGAGCCCGGCCTGCAACATCGCGCCCATTTTGTACCAGGTCTCGAACATGCGCCGGCCATAGATGCCTTTGACCTCGAGCCCCTTGAAAATCACCTTGTCCCAGTCGATCCCCGCGCCATTCGGCAGAAGGCCGAGCAGGGCGATCTTGCCGCCATGATTCATGGTCTCAAGCATCGACTGAAAGGCCGACGGCACGCCGGACATTTCAAGGCCCACATCAAAGCCCTCGGTCATGCGCAAATCCGACATGACGTCCTTGAGCGACTCGCTCGCCACATTGACCGCGCGGGTCGCGCCCATTTTCCTCGCGAGATCGAGGCGGTATTCGTTGATGTCGGTCACCACCACATGGCGCGCGCCGCAGAACTTGGCGATGGCCGCGGCCATGACGCCGATCGGCCCGGCGCCGGTGATCAGCACATCCTCGCCCACTAGGTCAAAGGCGAGCGCGGTGTGGGTCGCGTTGCCGTAAGGATCGAAAATCGCGCCGAGATCGTCCGAGACGTCTTCGGGAAGTTTGTAAACGTTGAATGCGGGGACGGCCACATATTCCGCGAAAGAGCCCGGCCGGTTGACGCCGACGCCGACCGTGTTGCGGCACAAATGCCGCTTGCCGGCGCGGCAATTGCGGCAATAGCCGCAAGTGACATGGCCTTCGGCGGAAACGCGGTCGCCGATCTTCATGTTGAAATGCTCGAGATGCACTTCGGAGCCGATCTCGACGATCTCGCCGGCGAATTCATGGCCCACGGTCATCGGTACAGGGATGGTTTTTTGCGCCCAGTCGTCCCAGTTATAAATGTGCACGTCGGTGCCGCAGATGGCCGAGCGCTTGACCTTTATGAGGACGTCATTGACGCCGACTTCGGGCCGCGTCGTGTCAACCATCCAGATGCCTTCTTCAGGCTTGGCTTTCATCAGGGCTTTCATGAGTTCCCCTCCTAAATCACGCCCAGTTCCTTACCAACCTTCGCAAACGCCGTCACCGCCTCGTCGACCTGTTCGTCGCTATGGCCGGCGCACATTTGCGTGCGGATGCGCGCCTTGCCCTTGGGCACGACCGGATAGGAAAAGGCGGTGACGTAAACGCCTTCATCCATCAGGGCGGCGGCCATTTCGCCGGCTTTTTTCGCGTCATAGAGCATCACCGGGATGATCGGGTGTTCGCCGGGGAGGAGGTCGAACCCGGCCGCGCCCATCTGTTCGCGGAAGCGCGCGGCGTTGCGGAAAAGCTGTTCGCGCAATGGGCCGCCGTCGCGAATGAGCTCCAGTGTTTTGAGGCTCGCGCCCAGGAGCGCCGGGGTTAGCGCGTTCGAAAAGAGGTAAGGCCGCGCTCGGTTGCGCAACAAATGCACGACTTCCTTCGAGGCGCAGATATAGCCGCCCATGCCGCCGCCCAGCGCCTTGCCGAGCGTGCCGGTCAAAATGTCGACCCGGTTGGCGACGCCGCAATGGGCGGGCGTGCCCTCGCCATGCGGCCCCATGAAGCCGGTGGCGTGCGCGTCGTCGACCATGACGAGCGCGTCGAATTCGTCCGCAAGCGCACAAATCTCGTCGAGCTTGGCGATATAGCCGTCCATGGAAAAAACGCCGTCAGTGACGATCAGCTTGGTGCGCGCGCCGTCGGCATCGGCCTGTTTCAACTGGATGCGCAGATCGGTCATATCGGAATTGGCGAAGCGATAGCGTTTCGCCTTGCACAATCGCACCCCGTCGATGATCGAGGCGTGGTTGAGCGCGTCGGAAATGATCGCGTCTTCCGCCTCGAGCAGCGGTTCGAAAACGCCGCCATTGGCGTCGAAGCAGGCGGCGAAGAGGATCGAGTCGTCATAACCGAGGAAGCTTGCGATTTCCCGTTCGAGTTTGCGGTGCAGATCGGTCGTGCCGCAGATGAAGCGCACCGAGGCCATGCCGTATCCATAATCGTCCATGGTCGCCTTGGCGGCGTCCACAAGCTGCGGGTTGTCCGCGAGGCCGAGATAATTATTGGCGCAGAAATTGAGGACCTTCTTGCGCGCGCCCTTGTGCGAAACCTCGATCACCGGGCCTTGCGGCGAGGCGATTTCCCGCTCGATCTTTTCCAGTCCCTGTTCGCGAATGTCGGCGAGCGTTGCCGCGACCCTGTCGTAAAATGCGCTGCGCATTGCGGTCCTCTTTCTCGTTCTGCGAGGGGGGAAGGTTTGGCGCCGCCGCTGCGCCGGGTCAATGCGCGGGCGCGCGAGAGTTGCGCGCGCGCGCCAGCCGACTTATGGCTTTCGACGGAGCCGAGAGGGAGCCCGCCGCGCTTATGCCTGCTGCGCCTGAACCTGCCGCGCCAAAGCCTGACCCGCTTGAGACTGCGAATGCCTGCATTTTGACCCTGTCCTGCGCTGACCGGCCAGGCATCGTCGCCGAGGTGTCGGGGCTGCTCTATCGCAATGGCTGCAACATCGTTGAATCCCAGCAATTCGACGACAAGGAAACCGGCCGGTTTTTCATGCGCGTGGTGTTCGATTGCGGTGCGGGCGAGGCCTGCGGCCTGTCGGCGAGTTTCGCGCCGCTGGCCGAGGAATTCGCGATGGACTGGCGCCTGCGGCCCGCTGACGAGCGCCGGCGCGTGCTGATCCTCGTGTCGAAATTCGATCACTGCCTGGGCGATCTTCTCTACCGTCAGCGCATTGGCGAGTTGCGGATGGATGTGGTCGGCGTCGTCTCGAACCATCCGAAGGACGCATTAAGCGTCAATCTGCGCGATATTCCGTTTCACCATTTGCCGATTACCCGCGAGACGAAGCCGCAGCAGGAAGCGCGATTGCAGGCGATCATCGCGGAAACCGGCGCCGAGCTGGTGGTGCTGGCGCGCTATATGCAGATCCTGTCGGATGGTTTCGCGCACGCGCTCGCCGGGCGCTGCATCAATATTCATCACAGCTTTCTGCCGGGTTTTAAAGGCGCGAAGCCCTATCATCAGGCCCATGCGCGCGGGGTGAAGATCATTGGTGCGACCGCGCATTTCGTCACCCCCGATCTCGATGAAGGGCCGATCATCCATCAGGATGTGGCGACCATTTCACATTCCGACACGCCCGACGACCTGGTGCGCAAGGGCCGCGATGTAGAGCGTAGGGTGCTCGCCAACGCGGTGCGCGACATTCTCGACGATCGCGTGCTCCTCAACGGCGTAAAGACGGTTGTGTTTCAGAAATAATCAATTGGCGGCGGCATTGCGCCCCTTTGGCGCGGCCCATATCCTGCCGCGCGATTCGCATCAGAGGAGCCGACCCATGAAAACCCGCGCCGCCATCGCTGTCGAACCGAACAAACCGCTGGTGATCGAAGAGGTCGATCTTGACGGCCCGAAAGCGGGCGAGGTGCTGGTCGAGATCATGGCGACGGGCGTCTGTCACACCGACGCCTACACGCTTGAAGGCAAGGATAGCGAGGGCATCTTCCCGTCGATCCTCGGCCATGAAGGCGCGGGGATCGTGCGCGAGGTTGGGGCGGGCGTCACCTCCGTTCAGCCGGGCGATCATGTGATCCCGCTTTACACGCCTGAATGCCGGAGTTGCAAAACCTGCCTGTCGCAGAAATCAAATCTGTGTACGTCCATTCGCGCGACGCAAGGCAAAGGCGTGATGCCCGACGGGACCAGCCGCTTTTCATGGAAGGGCCAGACGCTTTATCACTATATGGGTTGCTCGACCTTTTCGAATTTCACCGTCTTGCCGGAAATCGCGCTGGCGAAAATCCGAAAGGACGCGCCCTTCGACAAGGCCTGTTATATCGGCTGCGGCGTTACCACCGGCGTCGGCGCGGTGATCTGGACCGCGGGCGTCGAGCCCGGCGCCAATGTGGCGGTGTTCGGCCTTGGCGGCATTGGCCTTAACGTCATTCAGGGCGCGAAGCTTGTCGGCGCGGACAAGATCATCGGCGTCGATATCAATCCCGGCAAGCGCGCGGTCGCGGAGAAATTCGGCATGACCGATTTCGTCGATGTGAGCGAGATCGGCGCCGGCAATGTAGTCGACCGGGTGGTCGAGCTCACCGGCGGCGGCGCGGATTATTCCTTCGACTGCACCGGCAATACGGAGGTGATGCGCCAAGCGCTGGAATGCTGTCATCGCGGCTGGGGCCAGTCGATCATCATCGGCGTCGCCGAAGCGGGCAAGGAAATTTCGACGCGCCCGTTCCAGCTTGTGACGGGCCGCGTGTGGAAGGGGACTGCTTTCGGCGGCGCGCGCGGGCGCACCGACACGCCGAAAATCGTCGACTGGTATATGGACGAGAAGATCAATATTGACGACCTCATCACCCACACCATGCCGCTCGAAGACATCAACAAGGCTTTCGACCTGATGCATGAAGGCAAGAGCATTCGAAGCGTGGTGGTTTTCTGAGCCCGCTCATCCCCGCGAAAGCGGGAATCTAGTTCTTAATCATGCAGTGCTTTGCGCATCATTTTTATTCACTGGATCCCCGCCTTCGCGGGGATGATCGGAGTTGAGATGAGGGTTATTTCCTCCACAAAATCCTTCGGCGGCGTGCAAGGCGTTTACGCCCATGACAGCGCGGCCTGCGGCTGTGAGATGAAATTCGCGGTCTATACGCCAGCAGGAGAGGGGCCGTTCCCCGTCCTCTACTGGCTGTCGGGTCTGACCTGTACGGAGGAAAATTTCATCACCAAGGCCGGGGCGCAGCGCGCCGCGGCGGAGCTTGGCCTCGTCATTGTCGCACCGGACACCAGCCCGCGCGGCGAAGGCGTGCCGGACGACCCGGAGGGCGCGTATGATTTCGGCCTCGGCGCCGGGTATTACGTGAACGCCTCCGAAGCGCCCTGGTCGCAGCATTATCGCATGTATGATTACATCGCGAAGGAGCTTCCCGCCCTGATCGAAAGCGCGTTCCCGGTGGATGCGAACCGCGCCGGCGTCTTCGGGCATTCCATGGGCGGGCATGGGGCGCTGACGATCCACCTTAAAAACCCGGACAAGTTCAAGACCTGCTCGGCTTTTGCGCCCATCGTCGCGCCGTCGCAAGTCCCGTGGGGCCGGAAGGCGTTGTCAAATTATCTCGGCGGCGATGAAACCATGTGGGCGGAATATGACGCAACGGCGCTGGTCGCCAAAGCCCCAAGCACGACAGAGATCTTGATCGATCAGGGCGGGGCGGATAGTTTCCTTGCTGAACAATTGCGTCCGGAGCTGTTCGTCAAGGCGGCGCAGGCCGCAGGCCAGCCGGTAACCTTGCGGATGCAAGACGGCTATGACCATTCCTATTATTTCATCGTCACCTTCATGGACGACCATCTGCGCTGGCACGCAGCGCGGCTTTGAGGGGCGTTTAATTCCTCCCCCATTTATGGGGGAGGTGGCGAGCGCATTTATGCGCGAGCCGGAGGGGGCGCGCGTGCGGCATGAACCCCCACCGTCTGCTTCGCAGACACCTCCCCCGCAAGCGGGGGAGGAAGAGATCAGCCCCTGTAACACGGCGCGTACCATTCGCCGCCTTTAAGGCGAGCGGCGGCGCGCGGTTTCGCCTGCGTGTCGCGGGGGAACGCCCGGTTTTTCGCCATTCCCGGCGAAGCGCGCTGTCAGATCAGCAAAAAAACAATTCGCGCCGTCCACGGGGCGGCGCGGCGCCTTTAAGCTGCAAGCCGATGAAACGACACAAGGCGTAGCGCCGAGGCGTTAGGCCGCCGGCGAATAACCGACCACGGATTTAACCTCGAGGAACTCGTCAAACGCATGCTTGCCGAATTCGCGCCCATTGCCCGACATCTTGTACCCGCCGAAGGGCAGGGAGAAGTCGATCTGCGCGCCATTGATGGAAATATAACCGGCGCGGATTTTCGATGCGACGGACCGCGCATGCTCGATATCGCCGCTATGGACATAACCCGCAAGACCGTAATCGGTGTCATTGGCGATCTTCACCGCTTCTTCTTCCGTGTCGTAACCAATGATGCACAGGACGGGGCCGAAAATTTCCTCGCGGGCGATGGTCATGTCATTGGTGACATTGGCGAAGATGGTCGGGCGGACGTAATAGCCGGTCTCAAGGCCTTCGGGCTTGCCGAGGCCGCCGGTGATGATCGCCGCACCTTCCGAAACGCCTTTCTCGATCAGCGCCTCGATCTTGTTCCATTGCGCTTCGGAAACGACCGGCCCCATCTTCGCGTCGGCCGGGGCGCCTGGCGTCCATTTCGCCGCCGTCTTGGCGGCGGCGTCGATCACCGCTTCCATTTTAGCATTCGGCGCGATCAGCCGGGTCGGCGCGTTGCAGGACTGGCCGGAATTGGCCATCACCGCCGAAACGGATTTGGCGACCGCCTGTTCGATATCCGCGTCTTCAAGGATGATGTTCGGCGATTTGCCGCCCAGCTCCTGATGCACGCGCTTGACGGTCGGCGCGGCGTTCTTCGCGACTTCGATCCCGGCGCGGGTCGAGCCGGTGAACGAGACCATGTCGATGCCCGGATGCGCGGCGATGGCCGCGCCCACGGTGGGCCCGTCGCCATTGACGAGATTGTAGACGCCTTTCGGCAGACCCGCCGCGTCGAAAATTTCCGCGAGAATATATGCAGAGAAAGGCGCGACCTCCGAGGGCTTGTGCACGATGGTGCAGCCGGTCATCAGCGCCGGCGCGACCTTGGCGGCGATCTGGTTCACCGGCCAGTTCCACGGGGTGATAAAGCCGCAAACGCCGATGGGCTCCTTGATGATGCGTCCCGCGCCGCGCGCCTCTTCGAATTCGAACTCTTTCATTACCTCGATGGCGGTAAGGAAATGCCCGAGCGCCGACATCGCCTGCGGGCCTTCGGCGAGCCAGGCGGGCGCGCCCATTTCCTCGGTAACCGCCGCCGCGATATCGCCCATGCGCGACTTATAGACGTCGGCGATCTTCGCCAGCATGGCGATGCGCTCGTCTTTGGTGGTCTGGCTCCAGGGCTCGAACGCCGCGCGCGCCGCCGCGACCGCCGCATCGACATCCGCAGGCGCGCCGAGGCTGATCTTGCCGGCTGGCTGTTCGGTGGCGGGATTGATGACGCCGAGCGTTGCTGCGCCCTCCGGCGTGACCCATTCGCCGCCGATGAAGAATTTGGTGTAGTCGCGCATGACGTCTCCTCCGGTGCAGTTCGAATTGCGGGGCGGGCTGCCCCTGGCGCGGACCGCCTATTCGGGGGCGGGCCGCCAAAAGCTTCCATATCGCCGCGCCGGCGGCGAGGCAAAGGCCCGGATGCAGCAATGCGCACGATTTGCACGCGATTTTTATCTCGCACACGCAAAAACATGCAGAATGTGTTGACGCGGCTCAATGAAGCGCCGCGCCTGTGGCGCGATGATCGGTGCATGCTAAACTCGGTGGGAGAGAGAGTCGGCAGGAAAGACGTGACCCTGGAATCCATTATCGAACCGCATGTGGGCCGCATAGGCGGGCTGATCGCCGCCTTGCGCGCCGTGCAGGAAGCGCGCGGCTTTCTGCCGGAGGACACCGAGGCGGTCGCGGCCGAGCTTTTCAATCTGTCGCGCGCGGATGTGAAAGGCGTTATCAGTTTCTATGCGGATTTTCATCGCGCGCCGAAGGGCGATAGCGTCATCCGGCTGTGTGCGGCGGAAGCGTGTCAGGCGGCGGGCGGGCGCGCGCTGAAAGCCGAGATCGAGCGCATGTTCGCCCTTCAAATGGGCGAGACCAGCGCCTCCGGCGATGTGACGCTGGAGCCGGTCTATTGTCTCGGGCTTTGCTCTTGCGCGCCGGCGGCCGCGATTGACGACAAGCTGGTGGCGCGCGCCGATGCGGCGAAGATTGCGCGGGCGGTCGAGCAAGCGAAAAAGGAGCGGGCGTCATGAGCGCGCTTCATCTCTTCCTGCCGCTCGATACCGCCGCTGTCGCGCTCGGCGCGGATGCGCTGGCGGCGGCGCTGACGCGCGAAGCGGCAAAGCGCGGGATCGACCTCGTCATCACGCGCACCGGCTCGCGCGGCATGCACTGGCTCGAACCGCTGCTCGAAGTGGAACGCGGTGGCGCACGCATCGGTTACGGGCCCGTCGAGGAAGGCGACGCCGCATCGCTGCTGGATGCGCTCACCGGCGCCGGCGGAGAGGCAGGCGCTCATGCAAAATGCGTCGGCCCGGTCGAAGAGATTGCGTTTTTCAAAAACCAGATGCGGCTGGTCTTCGCGCGCTGCGGCGTCACCGATCCGTTGTCGCTTGATGATTACGCGGCCCATGACGGATGGAAAGCGCTCGACAAGGCGCTCGCCATGGATGGCGCGGCGGTCTGTGACGAAGTGACGGCGTCGGGCTTGCGCGGGCGCGGCGGCGCAGGCTTCCCGGCGGGGATCAAGTGGAAGACGGTCGCGGAAACCCACGCCGATCAGAAATATATCGTCGCCAATGCGGATGAAGGCGATAGCGGCACCTTCGCCGATCGTATGATCATGGAAGGCGATCCTTTCGTCCTGATCGAGGGCATGATCATCGCCGGGATCGCGACGGGCGCGCGCCAGGGCTATATTTATCTGCGTTCGGAATATCCGGTCGCCGCGCGGGTGCTGAGGCAAGCGATTGAAAAAGCGCGCGCCGCAGGCATTCTCGGCGATGATGTGCGCGGCTACGGCCGGGCGTTCGACATCGAGCTGTTTATCGGCGCCGGCGCTTATATTTGCGGCGAGGAAACCTCGCTCCTTGAAAGCCTTGAAGGAAAGCGCGGCGAGGTGCGCGCCAAGCCGCCGGTGCCGGCGCTGCATGGCCTCTTCGGCAAGCCGACGCTGGTGCATAATGTGATTTCGCTCTGCGCGGTTCCGGCGATCATGACAAAGGGCGCGGCATATTATGCAGGGCTAGGCGTCGGCAAGTCGACCGGCACGATGCCGTTCCAGATCGCCGGCAATGTCAGACATGGCGGGCTTTACGAGACGCCGTTCGGCGTGAGCCTGCGCGCACTCGTCGAGGAGATCGGCGGCGGGACGCGGTCGGGCGCGCCGGTGCGCGCGGTGCAGGTCGGCGGGCCGCTCGGCGCTTATCTGCCGCCGTCGCTA
This sequence comes from uncultured Parvularculaceae bacterium, assembly GCA_947259375.1. GTDB lineage: Bacteria > Pseudomonadota > Alphaproteobacteria > Caulobacterales > Parvularculaceae > Hyphococcus. The sequence continues at coordinate 34,506 of CAMYLZ010000029.1, forward strand.
TTCGATCTGCCCATGGATTTTGAAGCGCTCGGCGAACACGGCGCCGGGCCCGGCCATGGCGGGCTCGTTATCTTCGACGACAGCGTCGATATGCTCGAACAGGCGCGATACGCGTTCGAGTTTTGCGCGGAAGAAAGCTGCGGCAAGTGCACGCCCTGCCGCATCGGCTCGGTGCGCGGCGCGGAAGTGATCGACCGCATCAGGCGCGGCGGCGAGCGGGAGCAGGACCTCGCTTTGTTGGACGACCTTTGCGCGGTGATGGTCGACGGCTCGCTTTGCGCCATGGGCGGCATGACGCCGGTTCCGGTTAAAAGCGCGCTCAAATATTTTCCTGACGATTTCGGGCCGGACCGGGTTGTGAGAACGGCGGCGCAGGAGACGGCATGACCCTATTGAAAGAAAAAGACTACGGCACGCCGAAACCGAAGACCGACAGAAAAGTCACTGTCGAGATCGACGGCTTTGCGGTAGAAGTCGAGGAAGGCGCGAGCGTCATGCGCGCGGCGGCGGAGATCGGGATTTCCATCCCGAAGCTCTGCGCCACCGACATGCTGAAGGAATATGGCTCCTGCCGGCTGTGCGTTGTCGAGATCAAAGGGCAGAAGGGAACGCCTGCATCCTGTACGACGCCGGTGCGGGACGGCATGAAAATCCGCACTGAGACGGAACGGCTCGCCAAGCTGCGCCGCGGGGTGATGGAGCTTTATATCTCCGACCATCCGCTCGATTGCCTCACCTGTTCGGACAATGGCGATTGCGAGTTGCAGGACATGGCCGGCGCGGTGGGCCTGCGCGAAGTGCGATATGGCGAGGATGGCGCGAACCATCTGGGCGAGGTGAAAGACCGCTCCAACCCCTATTTCGAATTCGACCCGTCGAAATGCATTGTCTGTTCGCGCTGCGTGCGCGCTTGCGACGAGGTGCAGGGCACGCTCGCCCTGACCATTGAAGGGCGGGGATTCAGCTCAAAAGTCGGCTTTGCCGGCGCGGACTTTTTTTCTTCCGAATGCGTTTCCTGCGGCGCTTGCGTTGAGGCGTGCCCGACCGCGAGCTTGCAGGAACAAACGGTTGTCGAGCATGGCGTGCCGGACCGCACGGTGCTGACCACTTGCGCCTATTGCGGCGTCGGGTGTGCGCTCAAAGCCGAGCTCAAAGGCGACCAGGTGATCCGCATGACGCCCCATAAGGACGGCAAGGCCAATCATGGCCATGCCTGCGTCAAGGGGCGTTTTGCCTGGGGTTACGCCAATCACAAGGACCGCATCACGGCGCCGATGATCCGTGAGGCGATCACTGATCCGTGGCGCGAGGTAAGCTGGGCCGAGGCGATCGATTTCGCCGCGAAGCGCCTCAAGGCGGTGCAGGAAAAATACGGGCGCAAATCCATCGGTGCGATCTCGTCCTCACGTTGCACGATCGAAGAAGTCTGGGCGGTGGTGCGGATGGCGCGCGCCGCCTTCGGCAACAACAATATCGACACCTGCGCGCGGGTTTGCCATTCGCCCACCGGCTACGGCCTCAAACAGACTTTCGGCGCCTCGGCGGGGACGCAGCATTTCGACAGCGTCGAGGAAGCGGATGTCATTTTCGTTATCGGCGCCAATCCGACTGACGCGCATCCCGTCTTCGCTTCGCAAATGAAACGGCGCCTGCGCGACGGCGCGAAGCTGATCGTCGCCGATCCGCGCGCCATTGATCTCGTGCGGATGCCGCATATCGAGGCGGCCTATCATTTGCCATTGCTGCCCGGAACAAATGTGGCGCTGATCAATGCTTTTGCGCATGTGGCGGCGGTGGACGGGCTGCTCGACGCGGATTTCATCGACCGGCGCTGCGATCTCGATTCTTTTGACGAATGGCTCGCCTTCGTCAAAGACGCCGCCAACTCACCCGAAGCGGTGGCGAATATCACCGGCGTTCCGGCGGACGACATTCGCGCGGCGGCGCGGGCCTATGCGAGCGGCGGGAATGCGGCGATCTATTACGGGCTTGGCGTTACCGAACACAGCCAGGGCTCGACCATGGTGATGGGGCTCGCCAACCTCGCCATGGCGACCGGCAATATCGGCCGCAACGGCGTCGGCGTGAACCCGCTGCGCGGCCAGAACAATGTGCAGGGCTCCTGCGACATGGGCTCCTTCCCGCATGAGTTCTCCGACTATCGCCATGTGTCGGACGACGCCGTGCGCGACATGTTTTCAAAAGCATGGGGGCGTGAACAGGACGGCGAGCCCGGTTTTCGCATTCCCAACATGTTCGACGAGGCCTGCGCCGGGAATTTCAAGGGGCTTTACGTCCAGGGCGAGGATGTCGCCCAGTCCGACCCGGACACGCAGCATGTGGAAGCGGCGCTCAAGGAAATGGACGTGATCATCGTCCACGACCTTTTCCTCAACGAGACGGCGCGCTTTGCGCATATCTTCCTTCCGGGCACGTCGTTTCTTGAAAAAGACGGCGCCTTCATCAACGCCGAGCGGCGCATCAGCCGGGTGCGTCCGGCCATGCGCGCCCAAACCGGCCTGCAGGAATGGGAAGCGACGCAGTTGCTCGCCAATGCGCTCGGTTATGAGGAAATGAATTACGTCTCGGCGGCGGAAATCATGGATGAGATCGCCGCGCTGACGCCGAGCTTCGCCCATGTTTCGCACGCCATGCTGGATGAGAAGGGCAGCGTTCAATGGCCGTGCAATGACGCCGCGCCGGAAGGTACGACGGTCATGCATGTGGATGAATTCGTGCGCGGCAAGGGGCGCTTCATGGTCACCGAATATGTCCCGACAACGGAAAAAGCCAATCGCAAATTCCCGCTGATCCTCACCACGGGCCGCATCCTTACCCAGTATAATGTCGGCGCGCAGACACGGCGCACCGGCAATGTCGACTGGCATGATGAAGACCTTTTGGAAATCCATCCCGCCGATGCGGAGGCGCGGGGCATTCATGAAGGCCATTGGGTTTCGGTTCGAAGCCGCAAGGGCGAGATTGCGCTGCGCGCGAAAATATCCGACCGCATGACGCCCGGCGTCGTCTATACGACATTCCACCACCCGGAGACGGGATTGAACGTGGTGACCACCGAAAACGCCGATTGGGCGACGAGCTGTCCCGAATACAAGGTGACGGCGGTGGAGGTCGCGCCGGCCAATCACAAATCGCCTTGGCAAGAGAGCTATGAGGCGACGACGCCGGCCTTGCGGCGTATCCTCGCCAAAGGCATCGCGGAACCGGCGGAATAAAATGACGGTCTTTCGAACCCATGGGGCTGCGCCGGAAACGGCGCGCGAAACGCCGGCGGGCGAAGGCGCTTGGCGCGTGCCTGAGGAAACGCCGGTCGCCTTTGTCTATAACCGGCGCAATTATGCGGTGATGCTCGCGACCCCGGCCGACATGGAAGATTACGCTGTCGGCTTTTCCCTGACCGAGCGGGTGGTGGATGCGGTGGAGGAAATCACCGCCGTCGATATCTATCGCAATGAGCGGGGGATCGAGCTGCGTATCGCCATCGACGAGGCGCGCCTCGAACGGCTCGATCTGCGCCAGCAGCGGCGCAATCTTGCCGGACGGGCGGGCTGCGGCGTGTGCGGGCTCGAAAACGCCGATGTGTTTTTCGAGCCGCTGCCGCGCGTCGCCGAAACGAAAGCGGCGATCGCGCCGGAAGCGCTGGTGCGCGCGCTCGCCGAATTTCCGGACCATCAGCCGCTGAGCCGCGCGACCCGCACCGTGCATGGCGCGGCGTTCGCCAACCGGGCGGGCGAGATCTTGCTGACGCGCGAAGATGTCGGCCGCCACAACGCCCTCGACAAGCTGCTTGGCGCGCTCATCCGCGCCCGCGCCGATGGCGGCGACGGCTTCGTGCTGATGTCGAGCCGGTGTTCCTATGAAATCATCGAAAAGGCGGCGCGGGCGGGCGTCGTCGCACTCGCCGCCTTGTCCGGGCCGACCGCCTTCGCCATCCGCAAGGCGCGGGAGGCGAATTTGGCGCTTTATTGCCGCGAAGGAGAGGGCTTTGTCGAAATCGGCGCGCATTGAAGGGCGCGGCTTGCGTCCGGCGCGGCAAATATGCGCAGGGACGTTGTGGCGGGTTTGCGGCGGCGGTGAGCGACATGATATTCTGCCATTATGACGCGTAATCCTCTCAAAGACGGCTTCGGCCGCGAGATAACCTATCTCCGGCTATCGGTGACCGATCGCTGCGACTTGCGATGCACCTATTGCATGGCGGAGCATATGACCTTCCTGCCCAAGCGGGACGTGCTGAGCCTTGAAGAGCTCGAACGCCTCGCCGGCGCCTTCATCGATCGCGGCGTCAGGAAAATTCGCCTGACCGGCGGCGAGCCGCTGGTGCGCCGGGACGTGATGACCCTGCTGGCGCGGCTCGGACGGCGGCTGGAAGCGGGCGAGCTCGACGAGTTGACGGTGACCACCAATGGCACGCAACTCACCCATCTTGCTGACCTGTTGCGCGCCACCGGCGTCAAGCGCATCAATGTCTCGCTCGACACGCTGGACGATGCGAAATTCGAAACGCTGACCCGCCGCAATGTGCTGTCAAAGGTCTTGCGCGGGCTCGACGCGGCGCAGAACGCCGGCCTCAAAGTCAAGATCAACACCGTGGCGCTGAAAGGCGTCAATGAGGCGGAGATCCCGGCGCTGGTTGAATGGTCGCATGGCCGCGGCATGGACATGACGCTGATCGAAGTGATGCCGCTGGGCGAGATTGAGGAAGACCGCATCGACCAGTATTTGCCGCTATCGGCGGTTTTCGACGATTTGTCATCGCGCTGGACGATGACGCCGCTTGAAATGCGTACAGGCGGACCGGCGCGCTATCACCGCGTTGAGGAAACCGGCGGCGTGCTCGGCATGATTACGCCGCTTACGAATAATTTCTGCGCCGGGTGCAATCGCGTGCGCGTCACTTGCACCGGCCAGATCTATATGTGTCTTGGCCATTCGGACCGGGTCGATTTGCGTGCGGCGCTGCGCAGCGAAAACCCCGATGCGGCGCTTGATGCGGCGCTCGACCGGGCGATGCTGAAAAAGCCCGAGCGCCATGATTTCGATATTTCCGAGCGCGGCGCGGCGCCGTCAGTGCCCCGGCACATGTCGGTGACGGGAGGCTGAACGATGGCGCGGATTTTGTTTTTTGGAAAACTCGGCGATCTTGCCGGCGGCCGCGCCCGCGAAATGGCGCTGCCGGCGGATGCGTGCAACGTCGCGGGGCTGATCGCGGCCATCCGCGAAAGCGACGTGGTGCTCGCCGATGCGCTTGAAGAAATTTCCGTGCGGGCGGTGGTCAATGAAGAAATGGCGCGCGCGGACACCGCGATAACGGACCAGGACGAGATTGCATTTTTGCCGCCTGTGAGCGGCGGGTAGGCGCTATGATCCGCGTCAGCGAAGAGCCATTTGATCCGGGGGCGGAGCTTACCGCTTTCGAGCGCGCGGCGGACGGCGCCGGCGCGGTGGCGAGCTTTACCGGCAAGGTGCGCGCGCGCGCGGCCAGCGGCGCGGTCAATACGCTTTATCTAGAGCATTATCCGGGCCTTACGGAAAAATCCATCGCCGCAATCGAAGCCGAGGCGCGAGAGCGCTGGGCGCTTGAACATGTCAACATCATCCATCGCATCGGGCGGCTCAATCCCGGCGATCCGATCGTCATGGTCTGTGTTTCGTCGGCGCATCGGCGCGACGCCTTTGAAGCGGCGGATTTTCTGATGGACTATCTCAAGACCGAAGCCCTGTTCTGGAAAAAGGAAATCACCAGCGGCGATGAAGCGTGGATCGAGCCGCGGGATCAGGATTATCAAGACGCCGCACGCTGGCGAAAGGAAAAGTAAGACATGCCTGGCATCAATGAGTCTCGTGAGTTTATTCCGGTCAGCATTGCGATCCTGACCGTTTCCGACACGCGCACTGCCGCTGACGACACATCCGGCGATATCCTGGCGCAGCGCGTCGAGGCGGCCGGGCACAAGCTGGCCGCGCGTGAGATTGTGCGCGACGATGTTGAAACCATCCGAAAGACCGTCAGCGGCTGGATCGCGGATTCATCGGTGGACGTTATTATTTCCACGGGCGGGACCGGGCTTACCGGGCGGGACATCACGCCGGAAGCAATCGAACCGCTATTCGAAAAGCGCATTGACGGGTTTTCGGTGATTTTTCACAAGGTAAGCTTTGAAAGCATCGGCCTGTCGACGCTGCAATCGCGCGCGACCGCCGGCGTCGCCAACGGCACCTTCATCTTCGCGCTGCCGGGCTCCAATGGCGCGGTCAAGGATGGCTGGGACAAGGTCATTTCCATGCAGCTCGACGCGCGGCATGGGCCCTGCAACATGGTCGAGATCATGCCCCGCCTGCTGGAACGATAAGGGCGGGAACGCGTCATGGGTGATGATCTTACGCATTTTGACGCCAGCGGGCGCGCCCGCATGGTCGATGTCAGCGCCAAGGAAACAACGGTGCGCCGCGCGGTCGCGCGCGGACGCGTGGTGTTCTCGCCCGCCTCATTCGAAAAGGTTCGGGCCGGCGTCAAAAAAGGCGATGTCGCCAGCATCGCCGAACTTGCCGGGGTGATGGGCGCGAAGCGCACAAGCGATCTCATCCCTTTGTGTCATCCGCTGCCGATCACCGGGCTAAAAGTGGCGGTCGAGCCGGATGCGGAGCGCTCCGCCTACGTGGTAACAGCGGAGGTCAAGACAACCGGCAAGACGGGGGTGGAGATGGAAGCGCTGACCGCCGTGATGACGGCATGCCTCACCATTTATGACATGGCGAAAGCGGTCGACAAATCCATGACAATTGAAGACGTCGCGCTGGTGGAAAAATCCGGCGGCAAATCCGGCGATTTTCGTCGCAGCGAGTAACAGATGATCAGCGTTGAACAAGCCATTGCCTCGGTCCTGAAGGGCGCCGCGCCCTTGGGGTCGGAAATCGTCAGCATCGGCGATGTCGCCGGGCGGATCGCGGCGGAAGATATTCGCGCGCGCATGACGCAGCCGCCATTCGCCGCTTCGGCCATGGACGGTTATGCAGTGCGTTTCGCCGATATGGGCGCGGGCACGCGGCTTTCCGTCATTGGCGAGGCGCCGGCGGGCGCGCCTTTCGCCGGCGCGGTCGGCGCGGGCGAAGCGGTGCGGATTTTCACGGGCGCTGTCGTGCCGCCTGGGGCCGATCATGTGGTCATTCAGGAAGATGTCACGCGCGACGGCGACGCCATAACAATCAATGAACCACAAGCGGCGCCGCGCCATATCCGCCCGGCCGGCATTGATTTCAAGGAAGGCGATGTGCTCGCGAGCGCAGGCGCGCGCCTTCATGAAATGCATGGGTCAATTCTGGCGGCGGCGAATATCAGCGAGGTCGCTATGCGCCGCCGGCCGGTCGTGGCGCTGTTTTCCAATGGCGATGAGCTGGTCGATCCGGGTACGGCGTTGCAACCCGGTCAGATTGTCAATTCAAACCATTATGCGCTCGGCGCCATGGTCGCGCGCTGGGGCGGCGAGGCGCGCTATCTCGGCCGCGCAAGCGATGACGCAGCTGCGATCAGGGCGTTTTTCGCTCAGGCCCGCGAGGCGGATATCATCGTGCCGATCGGCGGCGCTTCGGTCGGCGATTATGATTTCGTCAAATCCGCCTTCAAAGCCGAAGGCGGTGAAATTTTCTTCGAGAAAGTCGCGGTGCGGCCGGGCAAACCGACCTGGCATGGCCGGTTGGGCAAGGCGCGGGTGATCGGCCTTCCGGGCAATCCGGCCTCCGCTATCGTCACCGCCGCGCTGTTCGTGCAGACGCTGACCCGCGCGCTTGCCGGCGAAGCGACAGGCGAGGGACTGCGCACCACCCGCGCGGTCGTGACCGCGCCGCTCGGCGCCAATGGCCAGCGGGAAACCTTCATCCGCGCCGCGGCGGCACAGGCGAGCGAAGGGCTCGCCGTGACGCCGGCCGCGAACCAGGACAGCTCGCTCCTGTCGCCCTTCGCCAGCGCCAATGCGCTGATCCGCCGTTTGCCCGGCGCGCCGGCCATCGATGCAGGCGGCGCAGTTGATGTCATATGGCTGCGGTGAGCGAGCGGATTGCGCTTATTCTCGCCGGCGGCGAGGCGCGGCGCATGGGCGGCGTCGATAAAGGCGCGATAGAGATTGGCGGGGAACGACTGATCGATCGCGTGATCAGCCGAATTAAACCGCAGGCGGAACGTATTTTGATTTCCGCGCGGCATGATTACGGCACAGGCCTGACGGCGCTGCCGGACCGTGATGAAGGTCCGGCGGGGCCGGCGGCCGGATTATGGGCGGCGGTTTGCTGGCTGGGCGAGAACGCGCCGGCGGCGGAAGGCTTTTTGACTGCGCCCGTGGATGGGCCATTCGCGCCGGCGGATTTGTATGCGCGATTGGCGGCGGGGGCGGGCAGCGCGGTTGCGCGCAACAGCGCCGGCGTTCATCCGACATTCGCCTATTGGCGCGTCGATGCGCTGCGCAAGATTTTGGCGCGCGCGCCGAAAGGAGAGGGGCTTTCCCTGAAGCGGATCGCAACCGAGATCGGCGCGCGGGAAACGCCGTTTTCGGGCGCGGATCAATTCATCAATATCAACACACCGGAAGAAAAGACGTATACGGAACAAATACTTGACAATGGTTGAGTGCTACAGGAAGCGCGCAACGACCTCCTTGTAGGAACGCGATAGCTTCAGCTCCGATCCGTTTTCGAGGATCAGGAAATATTCTCCATTTGAATGCGGGTGCAGCTCTTTCACCTTGTCGATATTGACAATCGCGGATCGGTGAACGCGCTGGAACCGCGCCGGGTCGAGGCGGTGTTCAAGCGCTTTCATCGTCTCGCGGATGATATGTGTTTTGCCGCCCGCATGGATGCACATATAATCGCCGGCGGCGTCGATCCACTCGATTTCGTCAGCGGTCAACATCACGACTTTCGAGCCGTCCTTGAAGGAAAGGCGTTCTGAATAACGCTGTTGCTCCGTCCACGTAGGATCGTTGATCAGCTCTTTGATGCGGTCGCGGTCATCGTCGGAAAGCGAGGCGAGCATTTCGATCAGCTTCGATTCGCGGTCCGAGGCGACTTTGCTTTTCAGCGCTTCGCGGGCGCGGTGAATGGCGTCCTTTAGGCGCTCCTCCTCCACCGGCTTGACGATATAGTCGAGCGCGTTCGCTTCAAAAGCATCAATGGCGTATTTGTCGTAAGCGGTGACGAAAACAAACAGCGGGGCAGGCGCGCCGATCATCGCGCGAACAACGCCGAATCCATCAAGGCCTGGCATCTGGATATCGAGAAAAACAAGGTCCGGCGAATGCGCCTTGATCTCCTTCACCGCTTCGCGTCCATTCGCGCATTCGCCGATAATCTCGACCTCGGGAAAGTTCTGAAGCCTGAGCTTTAGTCCGCGTAAAGCGAGCGGTTCGTCATCGACCAGCATGACACGGATTTTTTCGCTGTTCATTGTTCACCCCGGGTTTCGAACGGCATTCTAAGGCAGACGCATAGACCTTGCGGACTGACGCGGGCGAGGCTGAACTTTCCGCGCCCCTGGTAAAGATAGTTCAGTCGGTCGCGCATATTGACCAGACCGACGCCGGTCTTGACATTGCGCAGCAATTCCGTCGGATCTTCGGGCGCATTCGGACCATTGTCGCAAACCTGCATCGCAAGCGCCCGGCCTTCGCGCTTGGCGGTGATGGTGATTTTACCGCCCGTTTCCATCTGTGCAATGGCGTATTTTATGGCGTTTTCAATGGCCGGCTGAAGAATGAGCGACGGCACGAAAGCGTTATTGGCGTCCTCATCGACATCGAATTCGACGCTTAACCGATCGCCGAAACGGGTTTTTTCGATCGCCAGATAAAGGTCAAGCGCGCGAATTTCATCCGCCAGCGTGGTTTTTTGCAATGGGTCGCTGTCGAGCGAATAGCGCAGGAAAGCGGAAAGCTGCGTCAGCATCGCGTTCGCATGCTTGCCGTTCTGTTCGAGCACTAGCGTCGAAATAGCGTTAAGCGTATTGAACAGAAAATGCGGATTGAGCTGATAGCGCAGCATTTTCAATTGCGCCTGATCCGCGAGGCGGGCGGAAAACAACGCCCGTTCCATCTCGTTGCGCAGCTTGAGATAGTAGTTGATGCCGAAATAAAATCCCGCCCAAGAGCCGAGAAGGAACAGGTTCACCGGCAGGTCAGGGACGATCAGCAGCAGATAGTTGGTGGTGCCGAGCGACGCGCCGCGCAGGTCCATCCAGGCATTGCCGAAGAGAATACCGAATGTTTGCGCTTTCATGGCGGACATCGCGACCGCCATCAAAATCGTGGAGGTCATGACGATCGCGAGCAGGATCGCCGGGCCCTGACGGCGGGCGAAACGATAAATCGGCCGCGCGAGAATGCTGGTTGTCAAGAAGCCGATCAGCGACGAAGCGACGGAATAAAGCAGGGAATCCGTTGACCGGCCGGCGACAAAAGTTGAGACGCTGAGAATATGCAGAGCGAAAAAGCCTAGCCACCCGGCGATCTGTAAAATCCAGAACATCCGGCCCTTGTCGGCGAACAGCCAATTCATCCACACGCGCGAGCGTCCGGGCGCGGCGATAAACGGGCCGGCCGGACCTTCGGTCACTTGACGTGCGGAAACTGGGGAGGAACTCATATCATGGGTCTCGTTGTATTCATTGAAACAAGGCCTGTCCCTGCCTGAAAGCAAGCCGTTCTGCGGCGAACGGCCTTCGCCATGCGATAAACGTCGCATGTCCCGCCGCCGCGTGAACAAACTTAACCCTATTCGCTCAAGGACAACAATCTGACGTCGCCGCCAGCGGCGGTCGTATTGATGGTAAGGGCGCGTTCGACCGCGAAGCGCCAGGGTTCGTCACGGCTTGAAAGCAGTGGGATGATCGGCCCGGGACGGAGCGCCAGCACCGCTTCGATCGCCGCGCGCCCTTCCGGGCCGCCGTCATAAACGACGGCGCGCACCCGGTCATCGAGCAGCAGGGCTTTCGGAACCGCCTTGTTGAAGTCCATTTCTTGCATGATGTTTGCGAAGCGGTCCTCAAGCGCCGAGCCGAGCGTTTCGCTATTGGTGCGATCAGCGATGACGCAATTGCCGGCGGCGAGTGCTTTGGCGATCTGGCTGAATTCATCGCCGCGGCCGACGCAAACGACAATGCCGCGTCCACGCAGTTTCAGCGTGTTTGACTCGCCGGTTGGTCCGGGCAAATCGAGCGCATGCATGAAATGGTCTTCAAAAAGCGTTGCAGCCGCGTTCAGGCAATCGCGCTGCGCGCCGGTGAGCGAGCGAGCCGCTTCATTGAAAATCGCTGCTTTGTTTTTCTCATTCGCCCACGGAAGGAAATCGGCCGTCAGTTGCGTCAGCGCCTGGTCGAGTGCGGGATGTAACGGCCCATCGCTCAGCGTCAGCGCAACATCTTCGCCGGGGCGGTCGCGCTTTGTCAGCGCGTTCAGATAATGCGGGCCGCCGGCTTTCGGGCCGGTGCCGGATAGGCCTTCGCCGCCAAAGGGCTGCACGCCGACGACCGCGCCGATCTGGTTGCGGTTCACATAGACATTGCCGGTGCGCGCCCGCCGCGCCACGCGCTCCATAGTCTCGTCGATCCGCGAATGCACGCCCATGGTCAGGCCGAAACCGAGCGCATTGATCTCGTCGACCAGCCCGTCGAGATTGTCGCCTTTGAAACGAACCACATGCAGGACGGGGCCAAAGATTTCCTGTTTGATGTTGGTGATGGCGCGCACCTCAAATGCGACGGGCCGAACGAATGTGCCGCCTGTATCGTTCTTGGCGTCAGGTGCGCGTGCGATGAACGCAGCCTCGCGGATCAGGCGCTCGACATGGCGCTTGATATTGTCGCGCGCTTCCACATCAATCACCGGACCGACATCGGTGAGGAGCTGCGACGGGTCGCCGACGGAGAGCTCCGCCATTGCGCCGGCGAGCATTTCAATGAAGCGGTCGGCGATGTCTTCCTGCACGCACACGACGCGGCAGGCCGAGCAGCGCTGGCCTGCGCTCTGGAACGCGGAGTCGACCGTGTCGGTCACCGCCTGTTCGAGTAATGCGGTCGAATCGACGATCATGGCGTTGATCCCGCCGGTCTCGGCGATCAGTGCGGCGTCGTGCTTGCCGCTCTCAACAAGGCTCTTCTTGATCAGCCTGGCGACTTCTGTCGAGCCTGTGAAGACGACGCCGCTAATGTCGGGGTGGGCGACCAGCGGTGCGCCTACGGACGGTCCGTCGCCCGGTAAGAAATGCAGCGCGCCGGCGGGGATGCCTGCCTCATGCAGAAGCTTCACCGCAGCAAAAGCGATCAGCGGCGTTTGCTCGGCTGGTTTGGCCAGCACGCAATTGCCGGCGGCGAGCGATGCGCTCACCTGTCCAAGAAAGATCGCGAGCGGAAAATTCCACGGGCTGATGCAGGCGACGACGCCGAGCGGGGCGGCGTCGGTTCCTTCCGCGCGGTCCGCGTAATAGCGCAGGAAGTCCGCCGCCTCGCGAATTTCGGCGATGGCGTCCGGCCAGCACTTGCCGGCTTCGAACACCGCAAGCGCCTTGAAATGCGCGCCGCGTTCTTCAAGGAGCGCCGCCGCACGGCGTAGCGCGGCCGCGCGCGTCGCCGCCGGAGTCGCCGCCCATTCATCCGCAAAGGCCGACGCGCGCGCGCAGGCGGCGTCAACATCATCGCGTGCTGAAAGCACGACCGCGCCAATAACATCATCATTGCGGGCGGGATTGACGACCGGCGTCGTCTTGCCGGATCGCGCTTCTCCGTCGATGATCGGATGCGCATCGACCGACCCTAATGTCGCGCGCGCGGACGGCTCCATGGTCGCGGCGGTAGGCGGATGAGTTTCGTCCCAGCCCATCGCGGAGAGACGTCCGCCGAGATGATCGCGCGGCGCCGGGATTTGCGGATTGGGATAGACCTCAAGTTCGGCGATCTCATCCAGCGGATCAGCGACAACGTCGTCTACGGAAAGGTCCGGATCGATGAGCTGATTGACGAAAGACGAATTGGCGCCGTTCTCGAGAAGGCGCCGGACGAGATAGGGCAAAAGCTCCTTGTGACCGCCGACCGGGGCATAAATGCGCGCGCGCGCGCCGCTCTCGATCAGGCTGTCATGCAGGGCTTCGCCCATGCCGTGCAGCCGTTGCAATTCATATTCGGCGAAGTCGCCCGCCATCGCCTGCACCATAGTGGCGGTCAGCGCGTTGTGGGTGGCGAATTGCGGATAGAAAACATCACGATTGTCGAGCAGTTTGCGCGCGCAGGCGAGATAGCTGACATCGGTGAGCACCTTGCGGGTGAATACCGGGTAGCTTTGAAGGCCCATTACTTGCGCGCGTTTGATCTCGGCGTCCCAATAAGCGCCTTTGACGAGGCGCACCATGACGCGCCGCGGCGCGCCGTCCCCTGCCGTCTCTCGGGCCAGCGCTGCAAGCCAGTCAAGGACGAACGGCGCGCGCCGCTGATAGGCTTGGACGACGACGCCGAAACCGTTCCAGCCGGCGAGCGCCGGGTCGCGCATCAGGCCCTCTATGATGTCGAGCGACAAGTCGAGCCGGTCGGCCTCCTCCGCGTCGATGTTGAAGCCCATATTGGCGGCCTTGGCCTTGAGCGCCAGTTCGCGCAGCCGTTCGCCAAGCTCGTTCAGCACGCGTTCTTTCTTGCCATATTCATAGCGCGGATGCAGTGCCGAGAGCTTTACCGATATCCCGGGATTGAGCGTCGCGCGTTCTTGGGTGGAATAACCGGCGATGGCGGCGATAGCGCTCTCATATTCGCGGTAATATTTGTCGGCGTCGGCTTGCGTGTGCGCAGCCTCGCCGAGCATGTCGAACGAGAAGACATACCCTTTGGCGGCGAATTTGCGCGCCCGATTCATCGCTGCGTCGATGGTCTCGCCGAGGACGAAATGTTCGCCCATGATGCGCATGGCCTGTCCGACCGATGCGCGAATCACCGGCTCCCCGAGGCGGTCGAGCGCTGCTTTGGTCCCGGCGACCATTTTGCCGATCGGGTTCTTGGTTTCTACTTCGTCGAGCCAGGCGGCGGTGAGCATCAGCGCGCGGGTCGAGAAATTGACCAGCGGGAAGGGGCTCTTGCCTTTATGGGCGGCCCAGTCCCCGGCCTCGATCTTGTCTTCGATCAGCGCGTCGGCGGTCGCGGCGTCGGGCGTCCGCAACAGGGCTTCGGCAAGCCGCATCAGCGTCACGCCCTCTGCGGTTGAAAGGCCGTATTCCTGGAGGAACTTGTCGATAAGGCCAGACCGCTCGGCGCTGGCCCGCGCCAAGTGAACAAAATCGGCAGCGCGATCCCGCGCTAATCGGCGGGTTTTCTCGTCGAGGCCAGCGTCATTGACCAGCTCCGGAACCAGCGTTTCTTCAGAAACGAGGTAGTGATCGCGAATGTGATTGCGAAGTTCTGTGAGCGCGGTTCCCGATGTCATGTTCGTCCCAGCAAATGCGTTTCCTGGCGCCCGCCTTAGCTCATTCGGCGCAGGGTTGGAACCGCTCGTTGTGACGGGACCGGACGCAGTGCCGCGCCTGCTGCATCGCGCCATTGCGCTGGTCTTTCGCGGAGCCTAACTAGGTCTTTGAAGGGACCGCGCAATCACCCGTGGCGCGCCAGATGTTCACAGAATAAGGCCTGAAAGGAACGCCCCATGACGGAAGCCTATATTTACGACGCCGTTCGGACGCCGCGCGGCAAAGGCAAAGCGGACGGATCGCTGCATGAGATCACGCCGGTCGAGCTGGCGACGCAAGTGCTTGGAGCGGTGCGCGATCGCAATAACCTTGATGGCGGGGAAATCGAGGATGTGGCGTTTGGCTGCGTCTCGCCGGTCGGCGAACAGGGCGCTGTGGTGACTCGCACCGCGATCCTTAACGCCGGCTACCCTGAAACCACCTCGGGCATACAGGTGAACCGGTTTTGCGCTTCGGGCCTTGAGGCGGTCAATATTGCGGCAGCGAAGGTAAAGGCCGGCGAGGCGGATTTGGCGATTGGCGGCGGCGTCGAATCCATGTCCCGCGTTCCCATGGGATCTGACGGCGGCGCCTGGCCTGCCGATCCGGCAACGGCGTTCAAGACTTATTTCGTGCCGCAGGGCGTATCCGCCGATCTCATCGCCACCAAATACGGTTTTAGCCGCGATGATGTCGATGCATACGCCGTCGAAAGCCAGAAGCGGGCGGCGAAGTCATGGGCGGAAGGCCGCTTCGAAAAATCGATCATGCCGGTGAAAGACGTGATGGGGGAAACGGTGCTTGACCGTGACGAGACGGTGCGCGCCAACACCGACATGCAGTCGCTGGGCGCGCTCAACCCGTCTTTTGCAATGCTTGGCGAGCAGTTCGGTTTCAACGCCGTCGCGCTGCAAAAATACGCCGAGTTTGAGAAGATTAACCACGTCCATCACGCGGGCAACTCTTCGGGCATTGTCGATGGCGCCGCGGCTGTGCTGGTCGGCAATGAGGAAATTGGCAAGAAGCTCGGACTGAAACCCCGCGCGCGGATCAAATCCATGGCGTCGATCGGCTCCGAGCCGACGATCATGCTGACTGGTCCGGAATTCGCCGCGCAAAAAGCGCTGAAACGCGCCGGCATGGATAAAGGCGATATCGATCTGTGGGAGCTCAATGAAGCCTTTGCTTCAGTCGTGTTGCGCTTCATGCAGGCGCTCGACATCGATCATTCAGACATCAACGTCAATGGCGGTGCGATCGCCATGGGCCACCCGCTCGGCGCAACCGGGGCGATGATTCTCGGCACTGTCGTCGATGAGCTTGAGCGTTCCGGTAAAGAGACCGCGCTGGTCACCTTGTGCATCGGCGCCGGCATGGGCACCGCGACGATCATCGAACGCGTCTAGTCGAAACACTTGAAACGGACTGCAAAACCATGAGCTACAAAACACTCACTGTTGAGACAGACAGCGACGGCATCTCCCTCGTCACGATCGATCTTCCCGGTAAGTCCATGAATGTCTGGGATGCCGACCTGATCGCCGACTTCGCCAAATGGGTCGATGAATTCGTCGGTGATGACGCCGTCAAAGGCGCGGTCATCACCTCGGGCAAAAAGTCAGGCTTTCTTGCAGGCGCCGACCTTAACATGCTGGGCGGCGGCGGCCCCGGTGAGAATAAGGGCGGCGTTCCGTCAACGCCCGCTGACCAATTCGAAGCGGCGTTCGGTCTCAACAAGATGCTGCGCAAACTGGAGACCGGCGGCCAATCGGCGAAAGACCTCAAAAAGGGAACTGCGCATGCGAAACCGGTCGCCGCTGCGGTGAACGGCCTCGCGCTTGGCGGCGGGCTCGAGCTTGTGCTCGCCTGCCATCACCGCGTTGTCGCTGATAATCCTAAAATCCAGCTCGGCGTGCCTGAGGTGCAGGTCGGCCTTCTTCCTGGCGGCGGCGGCACGCAGCGCCTGCCGCGTCTTGCCGGGCTGCAAAATGCGGCCATGCTGGCGACGCAGGGAAAACCGATCGATCCGAATACGGCGAAAGCGCAAGGGATCATTCAGGATGTGGTCCCGGCCGGTGATGTTGTCGCCAAGGCCAAGGAATGGGTGAAGGCCAATCCGAAGGCGGTACAGCCCTGGGACAAGAAAGGTTTCAAGTTCCCCGGCGGCGGTGGAGCCATGGATCCGCGCAGCGTGCAGTTCTTCATGGCGGCGAACGCCATGGCGCAACGCGAGACCAACCACAATTATCCGGCGGTGCAGTACATTCTGTCCTGCATGTATGAAGGATCGATCGTGCCTATCGACACGGCGATCCGCATCGAGTCGAAATATTTCGTCAAGCTGCTGACCAGCCCGCAAACACGCAACATGATCCGCACCTTGTTCATCAACAAGCAATCGGCGGAGAAGGGCGAACAGCGTCCGAAAGGCGTTCCGGCCAGTGACATTAAAACCGTCGGCGTTCTTGGCGCCGGGCTTATGGGCGCGGGCATCACTCATGTGACCGTTAAAGGCGGCATGAATGTTGTCGTGCTGGATCGCGACCAGGAGGCCGCCGAAAAAGCGGTCGCTTATTCAAAGAAAATTCTCGACAAGCGCGTAGCGCGGGGCAAACTGACCAAGGAAGCGGCGGAAGAATTTCTCGCCAAAATCAAGCCAACCGCGGATTACAACGACCTGAAAGATGTTGACCTGATCATCGAGGCTGTTTTCGAAGACCCGGACGTCAAGGCAGACGTTATCAAGAAAACTGAAGCGGTCATTCGCCCTGATGTTATATTCGCGTCGAATACCTCGACTTTGCCAATTACGGGACTGGCGCGTAATTCTGAGCGTCCGGATCAGTTCATCGGCATGCATTTTTTCTCGCCCGTCGAGAAAATGCCGTTGTTGGAAATTATTCCAGGTAAGGAAAGTGGCGATCGCGCCCTTGCGACCGCGCTCGACTATAACGCCAAAATCCGAAAGACCCCGATCGTCGTTAAAGACGTGCGTGGTTTCTACACCAATCGTGTTGTGCCGCCTTATCTCAACGAGGCCATGATGATGGTCAAGGAAGGGGTAAAGCCTGCATTGATCGACAATGCGGCGAAAGGGCTGGGCATGCCGATCGGGCCGTTGGCCTTGACGGATGAAACCAAGCTTGATCTTGGGCTCATGCTTGTGCGTTCGACAAAGAAAGAACTTGGTGACGCCTATAAGCCGACAGGCGTTGAGGATCTGCTTGAAAAGATGGTGGAAGGTCTCGGGCGGGCCGGCCGCGTTTCCGGCGGTGGTTTTTATGAATATCCGGAAGGCGGGAAGAAACATATCTGGCCGGGGCTTTCCGAACATTTTCCGCTCGCGGATGAACAGCCTTCTCTTGAAGACGTCAAAGACCGCCTCTTATACGCTCAGCTTATTCCCGCGGCGCAGTGCTATGCCGAAGGGGTGATATCCGACCCGCAATCGGCGGACCTTGGCGCGATTTTCGGCTGGGGTTTCGCGCCCTGGACGGGCGGGCCCATGAGCCATATCGACACGATCGGCCTTGAGGCTTTTGTCAGAACCGCGGAGAGCCTTGCGCAGAAATATGGCGGTCGTTTCAATCCGCCGGAGGAATTCCGCGCGATGGCGAAAGGCGGCAAGACGCTTTATCCAAAAGCCGCCTAATCGGCTTGATGCCATCCTAATCGGCTTGATGCCATCAGGAAAACTCGCTCCGGGCGGCGCATTGCGCCGCCCGGCATCGTTTTGGGCCTTGCCGCAGCGCGAAAGCATTGATAGGAAGCCGCCCGAATCAGATTTTCCACATATTCAAGGACTGTAACCATGGCGCTCGAACGCACATTTTCCATCATCAAGCCGGACGCGACCCGCCGCAATCTGACGGGCAAAATCGTTGCAAAGCTCGAGGAAGGCGGCCTGCGCGTCGTTGCTTCCAAGCGCATTCACATGACCCGCGAGCAGGCTGAAGGATTTTACGCTGTCCACAAAGAGCGTCCGTTTTTCGGCGAACTGGTGGATTTCATGATTTCCGAGCCGGTGGTCGTGCAAGTGCTCGAAGGTGAGAACGCGATTGCGCGCAACCGCGAAATCATGGGCGCCACCAATCCAGCTGAAGCCGACGCCGGCACGATCCGCGCCGAATTTGCAGAATCCATTGGCGAGAATTCCGTGCACGGTTCCGACGGTCCGGATACGGCCGCGCAGGAAATCGAGTTCTTCTTCAGCAAAGACGAAATCGTCGGCTAACGCTGTCCGCTGTATTGAAACGCTGCTTCCCTTGTCCAATTGCGCTAAAAGCGCTGGGATAGCGGAGCAGCGTTTTTCTTATGACCGGTAATGTCTTCGTCGACTCGCTTATTTCGCTTGGCGCCATCGGATTAATGGTTGCCCTCGCATGGGCCCTGTTCCGCGCCCCGGCGCAGCCAGTGACGGAGGCGAAAGCGCGAGAGCGCCTTGCATTCGATGAGCCGGATTTCTCTGTCGTAAGCTGGCTTTTTGATAAGGATGGGCGCGCGGCGCTCGCCGAAGGGGGCGGCGGCGAATTCGCCCTCGTATCGAGGCTTGGGGCGGATCTGGTGACGCGCCGTTTTTCCTCCGCGGGCGCGCGCGTTCGCGAAGAGGCTGGCGCGCTTGTCATCATGCCTGGCGATCCGGGCTCGCGGCCGGTCATGCTGATGTCATCGGCCGCTGCTGAGTGGGCTCGCAAATTCTCCTATTGACGTGGTATGTGGGAAACCATGGAGTTTCCGGATATCATCGCTTACGCCGTTCCGGCATTTGCTCTTCTCGTTATTGTAGAAATCGTGGCGGCGCGGCTATTGAAACGCGGCCGTTATGAAGCGCGTGATTCTGCCGCCAGCCTGTTCATGGGATTCGGCAGCGAGATTGCGCCATTGCTTGGCGGCGGCGCGATCGTATTGGCGGCATTCACGGCGGCCTACGAATACCGGCTTTTCGAGATCCCGAACGCCTGGTGGGCGGTGACGCTTTGTTTCGTGCTGGATGATTTGCGCTATTACTGGTGGCACCGGATCAGCCATGAACGGCGGTGGTTCTGGGCGAGCCATGTGGTTCACCATTCATCCCAGCACTACAACCTGACTACGGCGCTACGCCAAACCTGGACAGGGCAAATTCTTGGCGCCGTGCTGTTTAAAACACCTCTGGTATTTCTCGGGTTTCACCCCGCGATGGTGCTGTTTGTCGGGGCGCTCAATCTGCTTTACCAGTTTTGGATCCATACCGAGCTTATCAATCGCATGGGACCGTTTGAATGGGTCTTCAACACGCCGAGCCATCACCGCGTGCATCATGCGACCAATCCCAAATATCTCGACGCCAATTACGCGGGCACATTGATCATCTGGGATCGAATGTTCGGCACGTTCGTTGAGGAAGACGCCAGGGAAAAGCCGCGTTTCGGTATTATCAAAAACCTTGGCACGTTCAATCCGCTGGTTATTTCGTTTCATGAATGGATTGGCATCGCCAAGGATCTGCTTTCAGCCAAGTCCCTCAATGAAGCGTTGGGTTACATGTTTGGGCCGCCCGGATGGTCGCCTGACGGCTCGCGCCTGACCTCGGCCAAAATCAAGGAACGTTGGGTCAAGGTCCACGGTGAGCGCGCGGGCGATGCCGCGCAAGAGGGTGCAGTGCGGCCTGCCGAATAGGGCGCGCCAGGGCCGTTCATGCCCGCTGTGATTGCGTTTTCCTTTTTTTGGCCGCATTCGCCGCAATTTCGCCGCGCGCGTCGTGAGAAAATCATGAATTGATCGAAGATTGGCCCCGCTCTTCAAGCAATCTCAAGCTGTCAAATGAGGAGGGGGCGATGCCCACAGCTATGTTCATGAGTACATTCACCGGCGCCATCGCAGCGGCTGGAGTCGCGTTTGCTTCGCTCACGGGTATCGACGCCGGCGGCGTGTATGATGATACGGCCATGACAAAGCTGACCAGCATTGAGGCGGGCGTCAACGCCGAGCATGTTTTTGCGCGCGCTGACCGGAACCACGATACGTTTCTTGATGTTGATGAATTTGCGGCTTTGACCGTCATCACGGCGGAGCTTGCGTATCTCAACGGATTCATCGCTGTTGAGAAAGGCGCGGAAGTTGGATCAATTGCGCTGCCGCTCAACGCGCCAGCGGTCTTGTCTGCAAGCGAGCACACCCGCATAGACGCTGTTGCGCGTCACACATTTTACGCATTTGTCGGTGAAGACGGAAAAATGCAGCATGGGGAATATATCGCCCTGCAACGGGCCGTTTTTTCTGCTTCGGATCTTAACGCTAATGGCGCCCTGACCCGTGCTGAGTTGTCGATTTTCGCGCAACGGCAGGCTTTCCTGCGCCCCGAAGCCTAAGCTGTT
Organism: uncultured Parvularculaceae bacterium; assembly: GCA_947259375.1. Lineage (GTDB taxonomy): Bacteria > Pseudomonadota > Alphaproteobacteria > Caulobacterales > Parvularculaceae > Hyphococcus. The sequence continues at coordinate 55,349 of CAMYLZ010000029.1, forward strand.
GCGCTCAAAGGCGGCCGCCGCCAACGCCCCATGCAATCCGGCGGCGGCCCGTCATCTCTCTTTTTTTGATTCCTAAAGGTCGTGCTTTTTCACAATCCCGCGGATCTGATCGTAGGTCAGGCAAAGGGCGTCAGCGGTGCGTTTTTGATTGTCGCCATTACGGGCGAGCGCATCTTTGACAATCGCTTTTTCAAGTTCGCTGAGATAGGCCTTTAGATCGATGCCGTCTTTGTAGCTCTTTTGCGTGCTGACTTGCGGCGCCGCCGGCGTGGTGCGTCGGCCAGTTTTCGCGAGCGAGGCGTCAGGCGCGAAACAACCGAACGCGCGTTCGAACGGATCGATGACAATCTTGTGGATGCGGCCCTCGCTATCGCTCTCGCCCCAATGGAAGGCGGCGCGTTCCGCAACGCTTTTCAATTCACGGACATTGCCCGGCCAGTCATGGGCATTCAAGGCGAGGGTGGCTTCGGGAGAAAAGCCGGGAAATTTGAGCCCCATTTCGGCGGTGGCGAGCGACGCAAAATGCGAAGCAAGGATTATCGTATCCTCATCACGATTCCGCAGCGGCGGCAGTGCGATCACGTCAACGGCGATCCGCTCTAACAGCTCGGGGCTGAAAACCCCGTCATGGGCGAGGCGTCGCAAATCCTGGCTGGATGCGGCGATGATCCTAACATCCGCTGTTCGGGGGGCTTCCGCGCCCAATTGCTCAAACTCGCCATGCTCCAGAACCTTTAACAGGCGTTCTTGAAGCGCGCGCGGCGCCGCAGAGATTTCATCGAGTAAGAGCGTTCCCTCATGGGCGCGTTCAATCCGGCCCGGAATGCGGCGCGACCCGCCGGCGCCGTGTCCGAACAGCTCGTGTTCCAAAGAGGCCGCATCCCAGGCGGCGCAGTTCAGTTTGATGAACGGCCCTTCCCAACGGGGCGACAGGAAGTGGATGCGGTTTGCAAGCAATTCTTTCCCGGCACCGCGCTCGCCAGCGATCAACACGGCGCCATCGATCATGGCGATTTGCGATACGTGCTCGAGCGCATCGAGAAAAATACGAGACTGCCCGAGTAGGTCAGGTGAGGGTTGCGGTGTGCTCATGGGTTAGCATTACCATAGAAAAATGGTGAAAAAGACCATAAAAATAGGAAAAGAGGCCATGGCCGATTAGTTGCCTACCTCGCAAAAATAAAAATATTGAGTAGTTTCAATGCCCTACAAAATTCGATCGCGGCAATGGGTTTTTTGACCTACTGAATCCGGGACGGGAAAAACAACCACCCGCACCGAAAAGGAGAAACCCGATGAGCCGCTACCGAAGTGATGATCGATATTGGGACCAACGCCTCAATCGAGCGTTCCGCAGCCGGCACGGCTTTGCCTGGGGCGCATTTTTCATCGGCTTCATTCTTGGCGGCATCATATTTTAGGAGCGCGTAACATGGGCGTTTTTTCGAGACTGAGCGACATAATCAATTCCAATATCAACTCCATGCTGGACAAGGCGGAAGACCCGGAGAAGGTCGTGCGCCTGATTATTCAGGAAATGGAAGACACGCTGGTGGAGGTGCGCTCCAACGCAGCGCGGGCGCTGGCCGATCGTAAAGAAGTGAACCGCAAAAAAGCCGAGTTTGCTTCGCGCGCCGGAGAATGGGAATCCAAAGCCGAACTCGCCATTGCGAAAGGGCGCGAGGATTTGGCGCGCGGTGCAGTCGCGGCCAAACGCAAAGCCGAAGAGATGATTGGGCTTTTGGATCAGGAACTACAAGCCATCGGCGAGACTGTCGAGAAAACTAATGACGACCTCTCACGGCTGCAGGCAAAGCTGAAGGAGGCGCGCGCCAAGCAGCGTTCCCTGGAAATTCGCCGCCACGCGGCTTCGGACAGTGTTCGGATCAGCCGCCAAGTTAATGACGGCCGGATAGAAGAGGCGCTAGCGCGTTTCGACCGTTATGAGCGCCGAATCGACGAACTTGAGGCGGAAGCCGAAAGCTGGGCGCTTGGCAGGCCGCGTACGCTTGAGGACGAATTTGCCGAGCTAGAGGCCGAGGATGCGGTCAACGCCGAGCTGGAAGACTTGAAAAGACGGGTCGCAAACCGCACTTCGACAGGTGGGCAAGGTTAAAATCAGGGTAAGGGGCACGAAATAATGTCTGAAGGAGCTTTCATCGTCGCGGTCGTTGCGCTGGTTTTCATCGCGTTTCCGGCGACGATTATGCATTATTTGACGGAGTGGCGGAAAACCAAATCGCTTTCCACCGATGATGAGCGGCTGGTCGATGATCTCTGGAAGACCGCCCAACGTCTAGAGCGCAGAGTCGACGCCCTTGAAACGATCTTGGACAAGGAAGCGCCGGACTGGCGCCGCGACTATCCGGAGCGGCCCCATGCCTGAGCGTCATCACCACCATCATCATTACCACCATCACTGGCGCGATCGCGATGGATACGCCCATCGCGCCGGGCGGCCGGGGCCAGGGCCTAATTTCCATCGGCTGCGCCGGGATACACGGCACGGCAAAATCGCGGGCGTGTGCGCAGGGTTATCCAATTATTTCGGCTGGAGCGTGAAATGGGTTCGCGTTCTGTCGGTCTTGCTGACGGTTTTCTTTTTTCCACTGCCCCTATTTGCCTATCTTGCTGCGGCGGTGCTGATCAAGCCGGATGATGCGCGCGAACATTTCGCAGATGATGAATCTGAGCAATTTTGGCGCAAATTCTCTATGCGTCCAAAGGCGACTTTCTCAGAATTGAAACATCGCTTCCGGGCGCTTGATGCGCGGATCGCAGATCTTGAGCACGCGGTGACGTCCGATGAGTACGGACTAAGAAAGGCGTTTCGTGATCTCGAACGGGGCGTTTAAATCCAGGTTGATCTGAACGTAATTCAAGACGTGTTTGTTTTGCGCAAGTAAGTTGAATTGTGTTGCGCAAGGGAGGGTGCAATGACAGCGCTGATCGTTGCTTTCAAAGCGGTTATTTTGATAGCGCTTTCAATTGGGGCGTTTGCAGCTTTAGCCGTGCTCGTTGGGTTTGATCCGGCGATCGGGGGCGAAGTGTCCGGCTGCAAAGTCGAGCCGTCACCGATCTGTCTCGTTACTATATTCTGAGGCGCCAAATGCGCTTGCCCGCGGGCGCTTCGCTTATTACATTAATGCGAATTCAAGAGCTATGATTTGGCTCAAGCGAGGACGCACTGAATGACGGAATCGAAGCGCGGCGGGAGCGCTGGGGGAGCATTTTCCGAAGACAATTTCGAGAAAAGAGGGTCGAATTCTGGCCTTCCTAATGCCCATTATCGGGAGAGGAAGGGCAAAAGACAACTTGGTGCGCCGCGGTTCGCCGCGCTTGATCTTGGCACGAATAATTGCCGGCTTTTGATAGCGGCGCCGCGGGGGCGCGATTTACGAATTGTTGATGCGTTTTCGCGGATTGTACGGCTCGGCGAGGGCGTATCGCGCACGGGGCTGCTTTCTGATGTTGCGATGGAGCGAGCGATCAGCGCTTTGAAAGCCTGTCGTGTAAAAATTGATCGGCGTGCGGTCACGCATATGCGCTGTATTGCGACGCAAGCGTGTCGTGGAGCGTCAAACGGAGCGGCTTTCCTGGAGTGCGTGCAAGCGGAAACCGGCCTTGAGTTTGAAATTATTTCGACAGAGGAAGAGGCAAGGCTAGCGGTCGCTGGTTGCTCGGAGCTGATCGATAATGAGGCGTCTGCGGGGCTGATATTCGATATTGGCGGCGGGTCTACCGAACTCTCGTGGGTACAACGCCATGCGAAGAATGCGGTTGTCGAAGCGGTAGCATGGACTTCGTTGCCATTTGGCGTTGTTAGTCTTTCGGAAAAATGGGATGGCCGTTCACTAGGTGGCGCGACTTACAAAGCAATTGTTGAAGAAGTCCGGGGAGAGATATCGAAAATCGGTGATCCGGCGGGAATTAAGAGCTTCTTTCGCGATGGGCGCGCGCATTTGCTCGGCACGTCGGGAACTGTAACGTCGATCGCCGGGGTGCATCTGGGGCTCAAGCGCTATCGTCGCGACAAAGTTGATGGATTGTGGCTCTCGTCCGATCAGACTCGTGACGTGAGTGAAAACCTCCGTAAAATGAGTTTCGCGGAGCGCGCCGAGGAGCCATGCATTGGCGAGGACCGTGCGGATCTTGTGGTCTGCGGATGCGCGATTCTGGAAGCGCTGCTGCTCGAATGGCCTACTGACCGGATACGGGTGGCCGATCGAGGGTTGCGCGAGGGGATTCTTGTCGATTTGTCGCGTGAGGCGCGCAAAGAGCGGCGACGAAGACAACCGCTGAAATCTTGAAATAGTTGGGTGCGGGGGAAGGATTTGAACCTTCGACCTTCAGGTTATGAGCCTGACGAGCTACCGGGCTGCTCCACCCCGCGCCAACTGTTCCCGGCCGAACTATGGAGCGCGATTGGTGCGTTCCGGCGGCGGGAAAGCGGGATATAACGAAGTGGCGAGGGCGCCGCAAGGGCCAATGCAATTTATTTTTTTCCGCGGTGAATTATGGCGTTTCAGGTAGGTCTATCGCGGTCTCCGACACCAGCATATCCACTACTTCGATGAAGGCTTCGTTTTCGTCCGCACCTTGGTGTCGAGCTTTGGTGAAAGTATCGATCTGCCGGCAAGCGCTTGTGCCGCGCTTCAGAATGGTGCGAGCATGCTGGACTTCAGTCAAGCAGCCCAGAGCCGTTGCATCCTCTTTCACCAATTCGATGATTTCCTCAATCAGTGACCCGAACGGAACGCACTCTCCGCGGCCAAGGTCAATCATGCTCTTTGAGCATCCATATCGCTCGGCGCGCCAGCGATTTTCCTCAAGCATAATGCGCGGATAGATACGCCATCGCATATTTCGCTGCTTGATCCTTGCTAGCATTCTGAGGATGGACTGATAGAGCGCGGCGATACACAGTGCGTCCTCAAGCCGCGTGCAAACATCCGTAATGCGCATTTCCAGAGTTGGAAAGCGCGCGCTAGGGCGCATATCCCACCAGAGTTTTGTTCCGTCTTCGATGACGCCAGCGGAGATCAGCCGCTCGATTACTCGTTCATATTCCGACCAGCTTTCGTATCGATCCGGGAGGCCGGTACGCGGCATGGAGTCGAATATCCCGAGCCGCGTGCACCGCATGGCCATATCGTGCCCGCCCCAAAAGGGGGAAGAGGTTGAAAGGGCCAACAGGTGCGGCAGGAAATAACGCATCTGATTCATCAAATCGATGCGGTCGTCTTTATCTTCTATTCCAGCATGGACGTGCATGCCGCAAATCAGCATGCGTCGAATGACGCCCCCCATATCAGAGTCCAGAAGGTCGTAGCGGGGCGCAGGCGTGTGTTTCTGCTGTCCCCATTGAGCGAAAGGGTGAGTTGAGGCCGCCATTAGCCGCATGTCGTATTTTTCGGCGGTATTGATGATGACAGAGCGGAGCGCCGTTAGGTGCCGGCGCGCTTCAGCAATATCCGTACAAACTGGTGTGCCTATTTCAATTTGGCACTTCAGGAATTCAGGCGTGACCCTTTCCCCGAGTCGCTCCTTGCATTCCTCCATGAAGTCCGGCGATGGATCCACGACAAGATTGCGCGTGTGCGGATCGACAAGAAGATACTCTTCTTCCACACCAAGCGTCAGTGTCGGCAGCATGGTACGCCCCTTCCATTGGCCAGCGATTGCACCGGACTTAACACTGATTATTGCACAAGTTCTCGTACGCCACCCGCGACAAGTTCTGCCATTTTTTCTATTTCTTCGTCGCAACTGAGATAATCTTGACGAAACTCCATAGTCAGATGACTGATATTGATTGGTCCAACATGGCGGTCGACGGAGTAATTGAATTCTCTCGCGTCATAAGGCTGATTATCGCCAATTGGCCAATCAGTTTCACGGCTGAGAAAGTCGATCGTTGCACGGGCGCTTCGCTCATCCTCCCGCCACAAGAGACCTACAGGCCAGGGGCGGTCTTCGGCGGCGCCCATTAGCCGATTGGTGAAGCTGTGAATGGAAATGACAAAAAGTTTTTCCGTGTTTTCCCGGGCCCTATTCAATTCCGCGGCAAGCTGGTCATGATAGGGCATGTGAAATTGCTCAATACGGGCCCGGCGTTGAGCGTCATTCAACATCTGATTTCCGGGAATCGGGATTTGATCGCTAGTTGCGGGGATGAGGTCGTTTGACGTCAAGGCGCGGTTAGGGTCTATGATCAATCTTGAAAAGGCGCACTGAAACAGTGCGCAACCCAGCCGTTTCGCAATCGCTTCGGCGATAGCACTCGCGCCAATGTCCCAGGCAATATGAGTTTCAAGGAGGTCCTCAGGCATTCCGAGGTCGTTTAAGTCGACCGGAATGTGGTTTGAGGCATGGTCGCAAAACACGAAAAACGGCGCGGCGCCATAGGTCGTAAAATGCGAGACTGGGTTTTGCATGGTCCTATTCCACCGCGTGAATGCGCGATGCGCAAGAGGGCTTTAAATGCGACCCGCATGCGAACGGCGGCCATGAGGGCCGCCGTTCATCAGCCTGTCAATTCCGACAGGGTCAGAAACTCTTGCGCAACGTGACGCCGAATGTCCGTGGCTGATTGGTGCGGAATCCGAGTCGCGCCCGTCCGCCACGTTCGCGGTCGAAGGAAAGGAGCGCGTTTTCATCGAAAAGGTTATTAGCATAGATGAAAATTGACAGGGACTCCCAATCAATACCCGCTTGCAGATTGACGAGCTGATAAGAGTTTAGCTCGAGATCGAGGCTGACAACGTCGGTGCCTGGCGCGCCGCCAAAGGCGAGGCCGGAAACGAAATCCCCGGCGTCCGGCTCCTGATCGGATGGTTGCGTGAACCTGGAGCCGACATGTTGAGCCGAGAGAGCGATGAACCCTTCCGCATCACCGTTCAGATTGAGCGGGAAAGTATAAGAGGCGGTGGCTGCAATCTGGAACTCCGGCACCGAGGCGAGCCGGTTTCCATCGCGAATCCCGGCAAGGACATTGCCGTTTCCATCAACGACGTCAGTGTCGAATTGGGACTCCACCCAGCTACCCGCCAGCGACAGGTCGAGCCCGGGTGCAAGCTCGGCGGACATTTCCGCTTCGACGCCTAGTGTGTGAGCTTCAGGCACATTGAAAACGATGCGCGAGGAACATGAACCGGCGTCCAACGTGACCTGCAACCCATTGATGTCAGTGTAAAAGGCGGCGGCATTGAAGCTGATGGGGCCGGTATTAAGCTTGGCGCCGACCTCGTAATTCCAAAGGGTCTCGTCGCCAAAGTCCTGAAAGTCGCCGAATATTGCTTCATCTTCCGGCGTGCAGAGCGGGACATTGAGTGGGTCGTTGACTCCTCCAAGCCTAAATCCTTTCGAGGCTTGGGCGTTCAATGTCAGCGAATCCGAAGCGTCGTAGCTGAGCAGGAATCGCGGTGCAAACCCGTCTGACGACGTCGTGTCCGTCTGATCGGCAAGACTTGAAAACAGACCGCCCTGCAAAATCGAACGAACTTCATCATAGTCATAGTACCGTACGCCGCCAGTTGCATGTAGCCGGTCGGTCACATCAAATGTAGCTTCGCCAAAAAATGCGAGCTGTTCGAGGTCATATGGCAAATCCGACGTGAAAGGCTGGTCCGGCAAATTAAAGCCGTTATCCACGGCCGCCGCGGTGCCAGCGCCAAGCACCATATCTGTGAACGCGTCATAACCGGGTGTTGGCAAGCGCTGTCGATAAAACCGCTCAGTGTCGGAATAAAAAATACCGACCACCCAATCGAGCCGGTTGTCGCCGACAGAGGCAAGGCGCGCTTCTTGCGTGAATTGCTGGACTTCGGTTGTGTCGCGAAGGTTGGACGGGATTAGCACCGCTGCATCTGGGTAGCCAAGATCTACGGAAACCGAGCCGGTCAGGGCGCTGGCGTCACGGCTGACAAGCAACTCGCGATCCGTGTAGCTTGTTATTGCAGTGAAGGCGACAGAGCCGAGAGTCCATTCAAGGGTCGCGTCTGCAATCAGGATTTCATCTTCAAATGCTTCGTCCCGAAGCAGATATTGCTGACGTTCGCCGAGTTGAATTGGAGGCCGGGAGGAGGTGAAAGGGTTTGCGTACAGATTGAATACTTCCTGACGATTGAAGCCATCCGTTGAAATGTCCTGGTAAATCACGCGAGGTGTAATTACGAGGTTGGAAGATGGTTCCCAGCGCAATGCCGCCCGCCCACCGAAACGGTGTCCGCCATTTACGTCATTATCTTCTCCGGATTGACCTTCGCGGAAAGCGTCGATAAAGCCGCCATATTCCGTATAGCCCCCAACAATGCGTAGAGCCGCTGTGTCGCCGAGCGGGAAATTCATCATGCCTTTCCCGTGCCCCCCGGTTCCACCACCTTCAATCACATTTACATTGCCCTCGATTTGGCCTTCAAATTCGCCAATCTTGGGTTGATTTGTAATATAGCGAATGGTGCCGCCAATAGAGCCGGAACCGAACAACGTGCCCTGGGGGCCACGCAGAGTTTCGACGCGATTGAGGTCATAAAGGTCGAGATCGGGTGTAAAAAGAGATAGGGAAATGACGGATTCATCAAGATAGACTCCGACCTGTTCCTTGACGCCAGGCTGGTCTCGTACAATCTGTCCCGCCGAAACGCCGCGTATGGCGACCTGGCTTTGCCCAGGTCCCAGATTCTGAATGATCAGTCCAGCGACATTACGCGACAGGTCTTCCAGGTTTTGCGAGCCAGTTTTCTGGATGGCGTCTTGCGTCTGTGCGTTAATGGAGAATGGCACATCTTGAATGGCTTGTTCCCGCTTCGTCGCGGTGACGATGATGACATCCCCGTCGGCGTCTTGCGCGATGGCGGACGCGCTCGCAATGGCAAACACGGAAACAGACGCGGCGAGCGCGCCTTTAGCGACATGGTTCATTAGCTCCCTCCGAACATTTTCGTTGTGGCGAGAGTTTGAATGAGGTGCGCTTGCCGCGCAATCTTCGCTGCTGCGCTGGCATGCCCCGGAAGCATTGATTCGTCGATGTTTTCCCGAGTGTTGCGCAAATTCAATTAAGATTCGTGCGTGGAATTAGCAAAATGTTGCGCTGCGCTGCGGCAATGTCAGATCGGGCAGATATTCCGGAGGAGGAGCTTTCCCGGTTTATAACTCTATCAGTTCTACAGCACTGCCTTTCAATTTGAGGGCAATCTCGCCGCGTTTTAGCCGAAGCGCAGGTTCTCCGAATATCTCGCGGCGCCAGCCGACCAGCGCGGGCACCTCGGCTTCGTCGTTTCGGGCGATCGCTTCAAGGTCCGCGCTTGTCGCAATGAGCTTCGGTGCGACATGAAATGCCTCGCATTGACGCTTCAGCAGCACCTTCAAGAGTTCCAAAACGTCAGCGGAGACTTTCTCTCTCTCGGGTCTGTCAATGTTAGGAACTTCGTTTCGGTTGAGGTTCAAGCCATGCTGAATGGTTTCAAGGATGGCGCTGCCGGACCGTGATCGTTCGAAGCCGGATGGAATTGATCTCGCGCGCGCCAGGCTCTTGGCGTCTTTTGGTTGAAGCCGCGCTAATTCGTAAATCGACTCATCCTTAAGTACGCGATTGCGTGGAATATCCTTTGTCTGGGCTTCGCGCTCGCGCCATTCGGCCAGCTTGATGACGACACCCATTTCCTTGGGGCGCACGCCTTTCAATTTTAAACGTTTCCAGGCTTTTTCCGGTTTGACAAAATATAGGTCGCCTTGGTGCAGCGCTCGCATTTCCTCTTCGACCCAATGCATTCTCTTTCGATCTTCCAAAGAGTGTTTGAGGAGCGGGTATGCGTCCCGCAAATGCGTTACATCGGACAGCGCATAAGTTAATTGAGCATCCGTAAGGGGGCGGCGTGACCAGTCCGTGAAGCGTGAGCCCTTGTCGATCTTTGCTTTCAGAAGCGTTCGCATCAGGGGTTCATAACCAATCTGGTCGCCAAATCCGCAGGCCATAGCTGCGATTTGCGTATCGAAGAGAGGAGAGGGAACGTCATTGAGCAATTTGTAGAATATTTCGAGATCCTGACGGGCTGCATGGAAGACTTTCATAGTCTGGGGGTCCGCCAGGACTTCGAGAAAGGGGTCGAGGCTTATTCCATCGGCCAGGGGGTCGATAATCGCTTCCACGCCGTTCGCCGCTGCCTGAATAAGGCAAAGAAACGGCCAATAGGTTTTTTCCCGCATGAATTCGGTATCGACCGCGATGTAGGGCTGTTCGCGCAGCGCGGTACAAAAAGTGTGGAGATCGTCGGTTGTTGTAATGACTTGCATGGCCAGCGCTTCTATCCCACGCCGGCGTTCGGAAACAAGATGGTTTCGCCAATGCAATAATGCCGCGCCCTTGTTTGGGGCGCGGCAGAATTCATGAAATCCATATGTGTGTCGGATAAGAGCCTATAGGCCGCAGAGAGACATCAGGGTTTGTGCGCTCATCGCGATTGGACCGCTTTTCAGTTCGGCGCAGATCGCGCCATGCCGTGAAGCTTCAGCCCGTCCCCCGCTAAATGCAGCGAGCGTAGCGCCAAACATTTTTTCAAATGGGCTTTGCTCGATTTCTGGGGGCGATATGACTTTCCAGTCATCGCCTTCCGCGCCGATTTCGCTGGCTATATATTGCAATGTTTCCTGATAGGTCTTGGATCCATCGATATAGCCGTAAGTTTCAGCAAGACCGTTTGCATAAATCATGGCGCCATGCTGCTCCACCAGCGCCGTGCGGTCGAGCGGGCGGTGAGTGGTGATATGATCCAGAAACTTCTCGTAAAACTCTTTGGTGCTGGCTTCGAGAAGGGTTTTTTCCCGCTCGGTCATGGGACGAAACGGGTTGAAGAGATCCTTGCCTTCGCTAGCGGCGATCACTGTCGACTTTATCCCTCCACGAGTTGTTATGCCTGTCCCGAAGAGGCCGCCATCGATGGCGACCGGGTCGTCGAAAAAGAAGAAGTTGCCGAAAATAACACCAACGCTTCCGATAAGGCTGCCGTGATCCGCGAATATCTGATCGGCCGCCGCAGTCGACCAAACGCCGCCGGAGGCAGAAATCAGGTCAACATGTGCGACAATCGGTTTTCCGGCATTTTTGACGGCCATTACGCCGTCGTGAATGGCCTCGCTGCCAATGATCGAACCGCCCGGCGTCGAAACGAAAAGCATAACTGCATTGACGTTTTCGTCTTTGGCAGCGTCCAAAAGCTGCTGTTTCACTTCATAGCCGTAAGTGACGGTTTCGAGTGAGGTGAAAAAGCCAGATTCGTCTTCGGGCGCGTGGGTTAGGATTGGCCCCTTGATATCAACGCGCAATATTGCGTTGTTGCTTTCTTCTTCACCATAGGTCGTTTTTGAAACTGGCTCTTTTGAGGCGGATTTGCCGCTTGCGCCAGCTCCCGCGATGGCGGCGACGCCGCAGGATACTAGCCCAATGATTAGTATGCCTCCGACGATCATTTTGATGATCATGCGAAACAAGTCAGGTATTAAAGGCGGTCTGTCGGCCATAGGTCCCTCCATCGGTGCAACATCAAAAACGCGCCGAAGGGTAAGAAGGATGGTGATGAATGTAAAGCGTGTTTTACATCTCGGTTCCTGGAGCTTGGGACGTAAGAGTTCCCATTACGACCTTGACATTGCGCTGCGGCGTTGCCACTCCGGCGCGATCAGATTTCTGAAAAAGGGTTTCCCATGCACGCCTATCGTACCCATAATTGCGGGCAACTGCGTAAGTTTGAGGTCGGTGAGACTGTCCGGCTATCTGGCTGGGTGCATCGCAAGCGCGATCATGGCGGGCTCTTGTTCATCGATTTGCGAGACCATTTTGGCCTTACGCAGCTCGTGGTGGAGCCGGAAGCAGCATTCTTCGGCGAGGTGGAGCGCGTTCGGCAGGAAAGCGTCGTTCGCATAGATGGCAGGGTCGTCGCTCGTGAAGAGGAGGCGGTGAACCCCAACTTGCCAACCGGCGAGATCGAAGTGCGGATTGACGCATTCGAGGTGCTGTCCGGCGCGGATGATCTACCCTTGCCGGTTTTTGGCGAGCCGGATTACCCAGAAGATATTCGCATGCGCCATCGGTATCTCGATTTGCGCCGGGAGACCCTCCATCGCAACATTATGTTACGTTCGGAAGTGATCCGCGAAATTCGCAGCGGCATGGAAAAAAGCGGTTTTACGGATTTCCAAACGCCAATCCTAACTGCATCAAGCCCTGAAGGCGCGCGCGACTTTCTTGTACCTTCCCGTCTGCATCCGGGTAAATTCTACGCGCTGCCTCAAGCGCCTCAGGTTTTTAAGCAACTGATCATGGTCTCCGGATTTGACCGTTATTACCAAATCGCGCCGTGTTTTCGCGATGAAGATGCGCGGGCGGACCGGTCGGCAGGTGAGTTCTATCAGCTTGACCTTGAAATGAGCTTCGTAGAGCGTCAGGACGTGTTCGACGCTGTCGGTCCAGTAGTCGAGCAGACTTTCGCAAAATTTGCTGGTGAACGCAGGGTAACCAGTTATCCGTTTCCGATGATCGCATTTGACGAAGCGATGCTGAAATATGGCACCGACAAACCGGATTTGCGGTGCCCGATTGAGATGCAGGTTGTTTCCGAGCATTTCCGGGAATCCGGGTTCAAGATTTTTGCACGTATCCTCGAAGAAGATCCGAAAAACGAAATTCGCGCTATTCCGGCTCCAGGTGGCGGTTCACGCGCTTTTTGCGATCGCATGAACGCTTTTGCCCAGAAACAGGGCCTTCCTGGCATGGGCTATATGATTTTCGACGAGAATGAGGCTAAAGGCCCGCTCGCGAAAAATATCGGGCCGGAACGGTCCGAGGCGGTACGCGCCCAACTCGGCCTGAAAGCTGGCGACGCTGCGTTCTTCTTGGCTGGCAAACCGGCGGAATTTGTCGCCGTTGCCACCAAGGCGCGAGTCGTTATCGGCGAAGAGCTGGGGCTTACCGATAAAGACCGGTTTGAACTCGCATGGATTGTCGACTTCCCCATGTATGAGTGGGATGAAGAACGTAAGAAAGTCGAATTCGGTCACAACCCGTTTTCAATGCCGCAGGGCGGTATTGAGGCGCTGGAAACGGCGGACACTGATGAAAAGAGACTTTCAATCAAGGCGTATCAATATGATATCGTCTGTAATGGTTACGAACTAGGCTCCGGTGCTATTCGAAACCATCGGCCGGACATCATGTACAAGGCGTTTGAAATTGCCGGATATGGCAAGGATGTTGTCGAAGATAAATTCGGCGGCATGCTGAATGCCTTTAAATTCGGGGCGCCGCCGCACGGGGGCTGCGCTCTCGGCATCGAACGAATTGTTATGCTGCTATGTGATCAGGAAAACATTCGCGAAGTGACAATGTTTCCAATGAATCAGCAGGCTGAGGACTTGTTGCTGCATGCGCCTGCCGAAGCATCGCCGGAACAACTCAAGGACGTGCACATTCGCGTTGTCATGCCAATTACTGAAAAGAGCGATTGAGAGAGCCGCAATGGTAACGATTACAAGTGATTTCGATAGCGGCAATATCGACGTTCGCGATGTGACCGATGCATCGGATATCAATCTTGAAATCAAACCGGATGGAGCTGCAGACTTCTTTCAGTGGTTTTTCTTTCGTGTCGACGGTGCTGATCGCCGACCGATGACAATCCGCCTCAAAAACGCCTATAGGGCGTCATATGTCGACGGGTGGAAAAACTATCAGGCGGTCGCCTCATATGATCGGGAAAACTGGTTTCGGGTTGCAACGTCGTTTGATGGCCGCGCGCTGACGATCAATCACCGTTCGGAAGCAGAAACAGTCTACTACGCTTACTTCGCCCCTTACCCGACATCCAGATATCGAGCGAAAATAGAACAGCTTAAAACGACTGGACGAATGGCGCATGAAATCGTCGGAAAGACGATTGACGGGCAGGATATCGATTTGTTCCGTGTAGGAAACGGCGGGCTTCAATTTTGGGTGATTGCCCGGCAACATCCCGGCGAAACAATGGGGTCATGGTGGATCGAGGGTTTGCTCGAACGCCTGATTGACCCGGAGAATGAAGCTGCGGCGTCGTTATGCGAAAAAGCGACATTGAATATCGTCCCTTGCATGAACCTTGACGGCGCGAAGCGTGGCCACCTTCGGACTAATGCCGCGGGCACAGACCTCAATCGGGCTTGGCGTAATGCCAGCATGGAAAAAAGCCCGGAAGTTTACATGGTGCGGGAGCGCATGCGTGCAACCGGCGTCGACTTTTTCCTCGACGTTCATGGGGATGAAGCAATCCCGAACAATTTTCTCGACAGTGCGCAGGGCATACCTTCCTGGAATGATCGACATCAAAAGCTTTTCAATCGCTATTCCGCGCGCCTCCTCGATATAAGCGAGGATTTTCAGACGAAAGACGGCTATCCCGCGTCAGCGCCGGGCGACGCTAACCTTGACATTGCCAATTCCTATGTGGCTGAGACTTGGGGCTGCCTTTCGATGACGCTTGAAATGCCTTTCAAGGACGCCGAGGTGAACCCGGATCCAGACCATGGCTGGTCGCCAGAGCGGTGCCGCAAATTCGCTGGCGAACATCTCGCTGTAATGGCTGAGATTGCGGATCAGATTCGCTGAAGCGCGGATTTATCGCGGCTGCACAGGCTCGCGAAAAGTGTGTGTTTTTGATAAAACCAAGGCGATTTCGCCCATTAGCTACGTCAGGTGCCTATGATACCGGAAATCGGTCATTTTGCATTAATCTTGGCCTTCATGATTGCGATCGCTCAGTCAGTGTCACTGCTTATTGGTTTTAATCGCGCTGATGCGCGTTTTGCCGCTTTTGGCGGGCGTGCGTCCATCGTAATATTCTGCCTTGCCGGACTGGCGTTTAGTTGCCTGATGTTCGCCTATGCGACGTCGGATTTTTCAGTCGCGAATGTTTTTGAGAACTCTCATTCGGCCAAACCTTTTATTTATAAACTGACAGGCACATGGGGAAACCATGAAGGGTCGATGCTTTTGTGGGTATTGATCCTCGCTTTATTCAGTGCGGTGCTTGCAATGCAGGCGCGCGCAGCACCTGTAAAACTTCACATGCTGACGCTTGGCGTTCAGGCGATGATCATCACTGCTTTCATTGCTTTTGTTTTATTCACTTCGAATCCATTCGAACGGCTTTTCCCGACGCCGATGAACGGCGAAGGTCTCAATCCTTTGTTGCAAGACCCCGGTCTCGCAATTCACCCGCCCTTTCTTTATCTCGGCTATGTCGGTTTCTCGATACCGTTTTCTTTCGCCGTGGCGGGTCTCGTGCTTGGTCGGGTGGATTCGGTTTGGGGGCGGTTAGTGCGTCCCTGGGCGCTGATTGCCTGGGTGTTTCTCACTATCGGAATCGCACTTGGCGCGTGGTGGGCCTATTATGAACTCGGATGGGGGGGCTGGTGGGCCTGGGATCCGGTAGAGAATGCGTCGTTCATGCCGTGGCTAGCTGGAACCGCTTTGATCCATACAGTGCGAGTTGTCGAGCGGCGGGACGCGATGAAAGGGTGGGCGTCGTTGCTCGCCATTACGACATTTTCACTCAGCCTTGTCGGAACGTTCCTGGTGCGCTCGGGCGTGTTGACTTCCGTCCATGCCTTTGCCGTCGATCCTACGCGCGGCGTTTTTATCCTCACGATTCTTATGGCGGCGATCGGTGGGTCGCTTACGGTTTACGCCGTGCGGGCATCTACGCTTTCAGCGACAGGCCGGTTTGAGCCAGTGAGCCGGGAAGGGGCGCTGGTAGTGAATAATGCACTTTTGGTTGCCGCTTGTGCGACGGTTTTTGTGGGCACGTTCTACCCGTTATTCATTGACGTGTTGTCGGGAGATAAGATTTCCGTCGGGGCGCCGTATTTTAATTTGATCTTTACAAAGATTGCGGCGTTGACTCTTGCTATAGCGGCGATCGGCACATTGCTTGCTTGGAAGCGTGCAAATCTACGCACCGTGCTACGTAGCATGGCGCCGATAGCCGCTGCGGCATTGGCGGCGGGCGTTATTGTGCTCGTTATCGCTGAGCGCGAGCGTGTTGCCGGGGCGTTTGCAGTGATGCTTGTCGTTTGGTTGGCTGGGGGCGCACTGATTGACATTATCGGACGGACCAAGCTCTTCCGTGTTCCGTTAAAAGACAGCCTAGCCCGCGCACGAGGCCTCCCGGGCGCAGCCTGGGGAGCGGTAATTGCACATTCCGGCTTGGCTCTCTTCGCTTTTGGCGCCGCTGGCGCCAGCCTTTGGAATGCGGAACATGTCGCACTCATGGCGGAAGGCGATAGTGCTGAGATCTCTGGTTATGAAGTGACGCTGACATCCGTAGAGCAGTTTCGGGGTCCCAATTACGAAGCCGAGCGTGCATCTTTTATGGCGCGAAGAGGGGCTGACGAATTCGAGATATCAGGTGAGCGGCGTTTTTATCCAATCCGCGGGATGGAAACGAGCGAAGCAGCGATCCGTGCGCACCGGGTCGGCGACCTTTATGTATCCTTCGGCGCCAATCAAACCGGTCGTGGCTGGCCTGTGCGACTTTATTACAAGCCATTTGTCGGCTGCTTGTGGTGGGGCGCGGCGTTAACGGCGTTGGGCGGATTAGTCGCTTTTACCGATCGCGGGCGGAAGCCCGCAAGACTGCGCCGGCGAAGACATGCGTCCCCCGCCGGCATGAAGGTAGCGCCGGTATGAGAAAAACAGTTCTGTTTGCACCTTTGATCGTATTCCTGATTGTCGGTAGTTTCTTTGCATGGGGATTGACCCGCGACCCCTCGCGAATCCCTTCGCAATTGATCGACCGCCCTTTGCCAGAGTTTAACCTGCCGGCCGTGCCGGGCTTTCAGCAGGGGTTATCTTCGGGAGACTTGCAAGGCCAGGTCACGTTGCTCAATGTTTTTGCGTCGTGGTGCGTGAGTTGCCATGTCGAACACCCATTACTGATGGAGCTTGCTGCAAGGCGCGAAGTGCCGATTTACGGTCTCAACTGGAAAGAAAAAGGCCTTAACGACGGTAAAGAATGGCTTGAACGGTTCGGCAATCCATACGGTCGCATTGGCGATGACCGAAACGGTCGCGTGGCGATTGATCTCGGTGTCACGGGTGCGCCGGAAACATTTGTCATTGATCGGCAAGGTCGCGTCCGCTTCAAAGTTATCGGTCCGATTACGGAACGATATTGGAACGAAACGCTAGAGCCGTTAATTGAGGAATTGGAGCGCTCATGAGGGGCTTGTTTTCATTCCTGGCGGCATTTGCAATAAGCGTATGTGCGATAGCGGCCGAACCCGATGAAGTACTCGCCGATCCAGCGCTCGAAGCACGTGCAAAAGAGATCGATGTGCAGTTGCGTTGTGTAGTGTGCCAGAGCCAGAGCATTGCGGACTCTAATGCGCCGCTTGCAAAAGATATGCGCGTTATCGTCCGCGAGCGGTTGCTTGCAGGGGATACAGATCAAGAAGCAATCCAGTTCCTGGTTGATCGCTATGGTGATTATGTGCTTTTGAAGCCGCCTATTCAGGGCAACACAGTTTTCCTTTGGCTGTTCCCGGCATTGGCGGTGGCGGCGAGCGTTGCCATTGCGGTTGCGTATTTGCGGGAGGGCAAAACCAAACCGCCCAAGGCGGCGCGTGCGTTAACTGAAGAGGATGATGCAACAATTCAGCGGATCATCGACGAGCACAGCAAATGATTTGGCTTTTGGTTCTGGTTTTGGCGGTGGGTGTTCTGGCATTTTTGGTTGAGCCCTACTTTCGTAAGTCGAAAACCTTTGATGGCGTTGACGAGCAGGACTACCTCGTGGCGCAGCTCGACGATGTCGTGCGTGACCGCGATGCGGGCCTTTTGGGCGAAGCAGAGGCCGTAGAAGCCGAGGCTGAAGCGCGCCGACGTTTGCTTGCCGCTGGCGATATTTCCGCGCCGGTAAAAGACGATCGAAACGTCTTTGCGATCCGACAGTTTGCCACAATGATTATTGGCGCTGCGCCGCTCGCCGCTATTGCTATTTATGTAACTATCGGCAATCCAACGCTCAGTTCCACGCCTGAAGCGCTGGATATTGCGCGACGAGCACAAATCGCGGGGCAGAGTGCGGCGCCCGTTCCTTCATTGGCGGCTTCGATTAACGCTCTTGAGCAACGTCTGGCGCAGGCGCCGGAAGACGTTAATGGCTGGGCCATGCTTGGCGAGAGCTATGCACGCTTGGACCGGTTCGCAGAAGCCGCGATGGCCTTTGCCAAAGCTCGAGAATTAGCGCCAGAGCGCGCGTATTTGCATGCGGCGGAGGGCGAGGCGCTGGTCATGGCGAATAGCGGCATCGTGAACGATGATGCGACCGCAGCGTTGCGCATCGCCCTCGAACATGACCCCGCAGAGCAGCGGGCCCGATTTTACCTGGCGCTTGGTGATTATCAGCGCGGTGATGCAGAGGCCGCGCTCGAAGCACTTGTGGAACTGGCAAATGAAGCGTCGCCGGGTGTGGCTTGGGCGCCTATTGTCCGATCCCAGATTGAAATCATTGCCGCTGAATTGGAAAGGCCGCTCGCAGAGTTGGGACTAACCGCGCCAGGCTCGGCGCCTTTAATTGATGCGTTGGAGCTAGAAGTTGCTGGAGTGAATGCACGATATGAAAGCTGGATTGCGCTCGCGGAAGCTTATGCGGCGCAGGGCCAGCGAGAAAATGCTATTGTAACGCTTGATCGCGCTGCTGAACGTTATGCGGACGCCCCGTTTGTCATGCAGCAAATAGAGGCAACGCGCATTCGCCTAAACACTAAGACGGATGACGAGGAAACGACCCCTATCGGTCCGACAGCGAAGCAAATGCGGATGGCGTCGGAAATGAGCGCAGACGACCGGGCCGCTATGATTGCAGGGATGGTCGACGGACTGGCGGCGCGACTTGAGCGTGAACCGGAGGATCTTGTCGGCTGGACGATGCTTGCCCGTTCTTATGCCGTTTTAGGAGACATGCAAAATAGTGCGGACGCCTATCAGCGGGCGGCGCAATTAGCGCCGGATGACATCAATTTGCGGCTTGGCCGCGCTGAAGCGCTCTTGGTCCTGTTGCGTGAAACAGGCGCCCCTATCGACAGCGAGGCGCAAGCGGCGATTGACGATATCTCTCGATTAGATTCTGAGCACCCGTTTGCACTTTATTTCCAGGGACTCGCCGCCAGTCAACGTGGCGACAAAGTGCAGGCCAGAGGTTATTGGGAGCGCTTGCTTGCCAGCATGCCGGAAGAGTCGCCCGATGCTGATGGGATCAAAGAGTTGATCGACGCACTCTAAAGCGCAATTTGCGCATTTGGACCTAAACGCTCTTGCGCTATTCGCCGGATTTTTTCTCGAATATCCGAGTTACGGTTGATGAACGCCTTGAAGTCACGCCGGTGAAGCGCCAGAACGCTGGAAAAGCCGAGCGCAATCACGTCAGCATTGCGCGGCTGATCTGTTACCAGGGCCAATTCGCCAAAAAAATCACCGGTGCCAAGCGTTACTTTGGCATCGGGCAGGATGACGTTTACCGCGCCATTAGCGATGAAGTACATCTCGTCGCCAATCTCGCCGCGTTTGATAATAACGTCGCCAGGGGCGAAAAAACGCGTTTTTAGCAGGCGAGCAATACTTTTTTGGCGCCCAAGGCCGACATCCTCAAAAAATGGAACTTTTGCCACGAGCTCAGCAGGGTTGAGCTTTAATCGCAGTGGCGGCAAGCGACCTTCTTCGGCGCCTACACCATCAAGCCGCGAAAGAAGGTCGCTATGGATCTCGGGACCGATGAGCGACTGTTCAAGGAGGTGGTTGTATGCCTTTTCTTCCAGGCGCAGCCCGGCCAACGTCAAGTCGCGGCGATGTAGCGCGGCGGCATATTCGGGATATTGCAACGCCAGCGCTTCTGCATTTTGAGACACTATGGCAAATCGTTCAGCAATATCTTGCCGGAAGCGCTCGCGTGCCGTTTCGGGCAATAAAGCCTCAATCTCACCAATGTCATTTTTAAGCTGCTCGCGCAGAACTTGGCGGATAAATTCAAGCACGCCTAGCCGCCGCGCAAGCGCTCGGGCCAGCGGCGCGGCAAAACCTGTTCTGCGTTGAATATTAAGCGCATTACGAAAGCCTACACGAAAAGCGACGCCGGTATCTGATGCTTGCCGCCAGCCAAGCGTTTTAGGTTGCAAAGCGTCAGTAACATCGTCAAGACGCGAAAGCGCGTCTTGTAGTTGGCCTGTCGTAGTAAAGCCTTCGCCGAATCGTTTGAGGTATTGGTGACGCTCTTGCGCTAGCGCCATCGCCTGCCCGATACGGACCCAGTCTTCAGTACAAAGGTTGTCGCCCTTTGCCTGTGACTCGATTTTGGCAGCGGCGTCCTTAAACCGATTCAACGCGGTGCGGCGTTCTTCTGTATTCACATCATGAAAGGTGGCGAAGCGATCGAGTTCTCCGTACACTAACTGCAACGCATTGAAAACAGATCGGTCTCGGATAGCTTGATCGGCCGGCGCAAGTTTGTCGAGGCCAAATAACTTCATAAGCCCGTGAATAGTGGTTGCCTGGAACAGAAGTGTGAACAAAACGTAGCTCGTCACGAGAACGACAACGAAGTTCCGCTCAGCTTCCGGAATGGCTTCTGTTTCGAGGACGATCAGGGCAAGCGCCAGAGATACTGCGCCGCGAAGACCGCCCCAGAACATGATAGTCCGGTAGCCGAGGCTGACATGCTGCGCCACGCCAAAGCGGCTAAGAACTGGCAGCAGTCCGTAAATTATGAAAGCGCGCGCCAGCGTCGCCATGCCGATGACTAAAATAATATCATCGATGTAATCGATCACGTGGTCGCCCAGCATCCGGGGAACTGCTAAGCCGACCAGAATGAAAATGAGAGATGTCGCCCAGAATCCAAGCTGGCGCCACGCGTGTTCAATTTCCTCGAAAGCTTGCGGCGGAATCATCCGCCGGCCGATGGAGCCAACTGAAAGACCGGAAGCGACAACGGCCATTACGCCAGACATATGCAAAAAATGCTCTGCAACAACAAAGGAAACGAATGGGAGCGTTACCGTCAGGGTCAGGATTATGATAGTGTCCCGTCGGAACATGCCCATTATCCAGATGGCGGGACGCGAGACGATAACGCCAACGACGACGCCTCCAAGAAACACTATAAGAAACTCTACGACGCTGTTAACGAAATTGGGATTTGCGTCCTGGGCCAGCATGGCGATAAAGATTGCGGAAACGACGATAGCGGTTGCGTCGTTAAAAAGGCTTTCTCCTTCTACGAGGACGGTGAGCCGCTTGGGCGCATTCAAATCCTTGAAGAGTGCGATGACAGCGACCGGATCGGTTGCTGATACGATTGCGCCTAACAAGAGACAAACAACGATAGCCGCACCGGAGGCCGCAGAAAGAGAGGCGCCAATGATACCGGTTGAAATCACAACGCCGATGATCGCCAAAAAAAGGATGGAACGCATGTCGGCGAGGAGTTTGCGTAAATCAAGAGTCAACGCGCTTTCAAACACAAGCGCCGGCAGGAATAGGAACAAAATGACGTCGGACGTGATCGACAACCCGCCGATTGCTTGAGCGATCTGCCGCCATAACGGCTCGCCACCATGTGCGTCATGCGGATCGTTCGAAACAACGTTGCCGTCAAGGCCGAGTTGCTGGGCGGCAAAACCCAGAGCAATCCCGACTAAAGCTAAAAGTACAGTATAGGGAATATTGCTGCGTCGCGCTACCGGTAGCATTAACACGGCCAAAGTCAGGACGCTGGCCAATCCAAATACGACGCCCCACATGACGCTCACCCCGTTGCCTTGCAATGTAATCGCTGACGGTCCTCGCCAGCGCACTCCAAAAAGCCGTTTGGCTATTTACAATATTCTTTAGCGCTTCATGGGGGCATCCATGGTAACGCCATGCTTTTCCAATTCATCCGCGTCTTTCACATAATAGGGGACGCCATCGGCATTCATGAACAGCCGTTCCATCTCCGGCCGAGTGAAGGGGCGTGATCCAAGCCGCCCGAAGACGGCGATCTGATGGCCGGTCTCATCAACCGCCCGGTCGCGATCCAGGCCTTTTGACAAGGCGAGCGCCGGTTTCGATGTCTTGCGCCAAGCGATAATTTCAGGCATCGGCGCCGGCGAAAAACCGTAGAAGTTGGGTTGTGAATCCGGGCTTGTCAGTTGCAAGACTTTAAGGCCGTTACGACCGTCGGCAACATAGGCAAATAACGATGCGTTTGTGGTCGCGACGATTACGTCACGTGCGTCGTTGAGCGTGCCGCCGCCGTCAAAATTCGTATATAGTCTGGGCATCTCCGGACGCTTGATGTCAATTATGACAACGCCATCCGATTTGGCAGCCACATAAGCGTAAGTCCGTGCGATGTAAATCTTTTGTGCGTCGGCTATTGGAATGTGCGCTGCTTCCACGGGCTTTGGCGCTGCAAGATTAGTGACATCGAAAACCTTTAAGCCATGAGCGTCCGTCACGAACAGATAGCGGAATTGCAGTGCACTTGCTCTCATCTCTTCAAGCGCGATGACCGCCTCTGTTTTCGGGGTAAGTGGATCATTGAGGTTGACGACAACAAGGCCGACTTTTGCAGCGATGTAGGCGTAGTGTCCGGCGAGCGTTATATGCCGGGCCCCGTCCAACACCCCACGCTCGTTCCAGCTGAGCGCGCGCTTGAAGAAGTTATTGCGCGGTTCCCCGTCGGCGAGAGTGTTGACGTCGACAATGATCAGACCTTCCTCCGCATCGGTAATGAACGCGTAATTATAAATTTGATGAAACGCTTGCTCGTCGTTCATTTTACGCATTTCTTCGGTATTACGGTTCGGTGCGATCGGTTGGTTTGTGGGAAGCGCCATGCATGTGGCGTTTTCAGTCTGCACATGTGTGTCGTGTCCGAGGGGGGAGAACGGTGCTGTGAGAATCCTTTCCGAGAGTCCTTTATTCGCGATTGAGGCAACGTCATAGGCGCGGAAACCGCCTTTGCCTTCGGCAGAAAATAGGTATTCGCCGCGTAATTGTAGGCAATTGACGGCGCCGCCGGCGCTTTGTGTGACATTGGCGATTTCCTCAAGTGCGCCAGTTTCGCCGCCCCCCCCCTCGCCGAACGTCTTGCCGCGCGTCCAGTTGATGAGTTCGCGGTCATTTTTATTCACATGCGCCTCAAAATAATCGGGATACGCATATTTATGGAGATAGGATCCGAACACAGCCTGCGGTTCATCCCATTCAGTGACGCGTATAGCTTCGATACCGCCGTCTAGACCGGTATAAGCATGGAGGCCGACAAAATTCACGAAATTTGTACCGAGCAGTAAAAGCTGCGCCATAATTGCATTGTTGTCGCCTTCTGCCGACAAATGGCAATCTGTACAGGTTTTCGTCTCTGTTTTACGCACCGTATGTGGAAAGTGCGGAGCGAATGCTTGGCTTGAAAAGCCGACAGCGGAAATTGGCGGTTGCTGTACGTAGATGCGTTCACGGTTGACGTTTGTTGAAGACAGTACGAGCGCGGAAGAAGAGCGAACTGGCGCCACAGTGTTGTTTTTTGTGTCCTGATGCTTGCCGAGCTGAAACATCTGGTCGCGCGCAACCTGGGGGTTGTAGGTTGCATAATTGCGCGTCGTTTCGCCTTCATATTTATGGACGTCAGTCTTCCAATTGGCCTCAATTGGCAAGTGACAGCCGCCGCAGGACGTCGTCCAGGAGAGGTGGCAAGTAAAACATTCAATCTCCTCGTCCTTGTGGGCGAGGTCCGCCATTTCGGCATTTTTGCCCCATCGCATCGCGCCGTTGGGGTCCATTGAAATGGTCTTTGCACGTGCGGATTTGGCGTTGTAATGCGGCGAGGTCGGATCGACAGAGTCCTTCACGAGGGAGATTTCCCACTCAATGGTGGGATCAATGATGGAACGCTGGACTAGGACATTGCGACCGCGGCGCTTTATCCACTCAAAGCGATTTCGGCCGTCAGGGTTTTTCAAGATTGAAAGGTCTCGGCCGTTAGGGCTGGCCGCCGGCCCGGTCGTCTTCAACGTCGGGTATTGACTAGCCGTGCCGTGGCAATCCTTACAGCGGATTTCTACAGCATTTGCCACTTCGCCGTGAATATATCCATTGCCGTGGCTGTCTTGAGCATAATGGCAATCTGCGCATTGCATTCCAACCTCGGCGTGGATCGACATCATGTGAACGGAGTTTCCCGGATTGACGCCGGGTTCTGCGTGTTTTCCTTCACCGCGCTTGCGCCACTTTTCGGGATCGTCATTAGCCACGATGTTCCCGTTGGCGTCGAGCAGATTACCGTCGCGGTCGCGTTTCAAAACTACGCGGAAGTTCCAGCCATGTCCGTGATAGTCGGCAAACTGCGTATCCTTGAGGTCGGGGTTCAGGTCGTAGACATTGCGCAAAAAGTCGAGTTTGGCCCACTTGCCGCGTGGAGCGGCGCCTTCTGGATTGCGATCGAGTATTTTGCGCTGTTCGGCTATGGTGGGATATCGTTGCTCTTTTGGCCACATAAATGGCGCGTCGGATTCATAATCCCACATTGTATAGCCAAGATAGGTATTCAGAAACATATTTGGTTGGTGCATGTGGCAGATCATGCATTGCGAAGTGGGGATGGCGCGGGTGAATTCATGTTTTAACGGATGGCCTGGTTCGTCCTTTGGAATGGTCGGATCAGCCGTGATAGATTGGCCGTCGCGGCCAAATTGCGCATAGGTAAGAGCGTGGCGCGGCTCGCGATCATTAGCATAGACCACGTGACACGATGCGCATCCGGACGAGCGATAGTCGCCCGGATTGTCGTTGGTGCCGAGAAACCATGTAAACGGATCATTGAGCCGCGTCTTGTGAATGTTGAGAACGGGGATCGCGACGCGCAGCCCCGTGCCCGGACCGCGATTTGACTGCCGAATATCCGGCCGGCCGGGTTCCTCAAGGCGTTGCAGTTGCCCGGTGGCGTTTGGAAGGCCAATCTCTGCGAATTGCGTCAGGATGTTTCGACCACCCCGCTCGAAAACGCGGAATATGTCGGCAGGCGGGATAACATGCCAGGTAGGTAAGGGGGCAAGATAAGGTAGTGCGCCGCGCGCCATAGCGGCGGGAGTGGGCTGCGTCGGACATCCCAACGGGTGATCTTCAACCGGTTCGCCAGGTGAACAAATCGCTGCGGGCTCTCCGTCGCGAGTGTACGCTTCTCCAATAACGTAATTCTTAAACGGCAAGATGCCATTGTTATAGGCGGCGCCGCCCCACAACATGGCGCCGGTCGCCATCAGCGAACGCTCGGCCGCAAGAATCTCGCGCATGTGGCAATTTCCGCAGGCATCTCGCGCTACGCGGTAATCTGACGGATTGATGAAACGTATGAATTCTGGCGCCTCCTTGTTCAGGAGCGCATAGGAATGTTTGGGATTGGATGAATGCGGAATATGCCAGCTTTCCGGATATCGCGGCAAGACATGGGCTTCATTACGCGCGGCTTCGTACTCGGGTGTGTTTTCGATTAGGCCTACTGCGTTGATTGAAGCATCTCCCCCATGACAGTCCGTGCATCCGATACGCAAATCGGCCGCCGGATTGTGCATTGTTGGCGCGTCGCTCGCCGTGTGGCAGGAGCGACATCCTGCACTTTTCAATTCAACCTGCGAGTTTTCCTGGTACACCGGCGCAGGCGGTGCGATTACCCGTGAATAGTCTCGTTCGACAGGTTTTTCTTTTTCTGATGCGGAAGCGGCGCCGGCCAGCAGCGTAAACACCGCAATCGCTTTCAAGCTTATGTTGAATACCATGCGCATCAGTATGTCAGCACCGCGTTGAAGAGAACCGAGTAGTACAGGTTTCGGCCCTCATTATTGTCATAGAGCTGATTGAAGCCATCGCCAGGCCGCAAGGCCGCGCCGGAGAGGCGCAGGACGACATTCTGAATGAAGCCGGGCCTATAGATGATGGCGCTAGAGGCATCCCAGCCAATATTATTGTTGATCGCGCCCTGCATTCGCAGCGTCTCAAGCGTGCCGGTCTTGTGAAACCACAGCCGGTTTATGTTGAAGGATACTCGCAAGGGCGGCAGGACGTCGAAGTCGGCGCCGGCGCCTGCAAGGATGATCCCAGGGTTGTTGAAATTGGACTGCCCCTGTTCTTTGGACGAACGCAGGTCTGGCAGTACGCCGTTGCGTCCGTTCATTCCGACAACTCGCCCGCCGCCAACAAAGGGCACGGACTGTCGGATCCAATAACTGGTGTCGGCGCCGGCAAATTGCGGGTTTTCGAAAATTGCATCGAATCCGCGTTCAACATTGTCATAAGGATTGCCGTCACCGCTGGCGAACAGTCCTGAGAAGCGCACACGACCCCATCCCCTGTCATAAGAAGGCTCTATGGCGGCGAAGAATGAACGAATTTTGGCTTGGCGGCCGGTGAAAATATTGTTGCGATCTTCGCCAAAGGAATAATAAGCGGACGCCGTCAAATTAATGCGGCCAACCCGTCCGTCTGCGTTGTAGCCAAGATACAATACGTCGTAGTCACGACCGCGCAGATTACCGATTAGCGCCGGGCGAACCGGAAATCCATTCTTGTCAATTTCTATGTCGTCGCTTTCCCGGTTCAGGTTGTAGACCGCAGTAACCTGGCTTGTCATGCCGGGGAAGGGCAGGTCCTGGCGATATAAATTGGCGAGGAAGACAAAGTCGTCACGAGGTTTCCGGGTTACGTCATTGAGGCCGGAGTTGGTGTCTTTTTCTATCCGGGCGAAGGCGGCAAGGTTGTATTGAAAGCGGTTGTTGTCTCGATTGCCGAAGAACCGCACGCCAAGTTGATTGTCTTGAAATAGGAAGCCGCGAAAGTCCGATGAAAACGGCTGAATACCGACACGAACTGAGTCAAAGTCATATCGCTCTGAGACGTTTCTAATGTGGTAATCAACAAACGCTTCTTGCAGGCCGATAAACCCGTCATGGCGCGTCAGTTTTTCGGAGGGTTCCACATAGAGGATGCGTTTTTCCTCCACCCTGGCAAAATTATAGTTGAAGACCGGCGTTAGGCGGAATTCGAGGTCTTGCGGTTTAAAAGCAGTCGACCCTTTGATCAGCGAGAAGCTGGTGATCAGGTTCTGATTGAAGCCGAAACTGTCGGAGTCTCCGAAAACATCGATATCGCCGGCGTCTGATGTAGTTTGTATGCCTACGGGCAAGGGGAACGAGCGTGGCTCGACAACGCTGTCTGAGATGATCGAAGCGACAAAGAACCAGTCCTTTCCAAATACCGGGTGGTCGCCCTTTAGGGTGTTCTGGTTATAAGGATCCCACCAGCGCGTTTGGAGAAGCCCGAGATTCTCGGCAAGCCGCCAGCGGTCCGGCACGGCGGGGGCGCATTCTGTGAATTCGCGGCCTTTTTCACGGCAGTCCGGGTAGTCTTCCAGTTGAGGCGGCGAGACCGCGCCCGGATTTAACGGCGCCTGCTGAGCATAAACTGGCAGTGTCAGTGCGCCAAGGCTAAGAAATATGATAGTGTTCCGGAACATCATTTCCCCTGACACACATTTTGTTCATTTGATTCGACAAATGGATTGAATGGGCAATTGACATATCGCAGCCGCACCGGCGCGCCATTCACGGATATGACGATCTGGTCGGCGCGGATTGCCATTGGCGCATTGTTGATGGAGCCGTTCAGGTGCTCAGCCGCATTATGAAGGCCGAGAAAGGAGATCATGTCATCTTGATCTATGCCGTCGCCAGATACGCCAATACCGCCGATAAGTGTTGACCCGCGATAGATAGGTACGGAGCCGGGGAAAACCTGGATGCCATTCTGTAGTCGGTTTTGCGAGCCCGGCAGGGCGGCGATATCCGGCAAAAAGGTGCACCCAGTGGCCGTATCCGGGCCGGCGCCCAGAACATGGATAACATGCTCGAGAATATTTTCGACAATCAGCGAACTTTGCAGGCCTGTGGCGAATATGCTCCATTCCGCAATCGGAAGAGATAGCGGACCATTTGGGGCGCCGACTTCGCCATCCGGGAAATAAGGCCGTGAAAGGTTGCCGCCGGATCGATCCGAGAATGCAAAGGCGCCCGTTAGTGCCGCAGGGTCCGGGATGAAGTCGCGCAAATCCTGAACATAGGATGTTACCGGTTTGGTGGCGTTGAAGCCGGGAATGACGGGCGGCGATGCGCCGGTCAGGTCGGCAGCCGAAATGGCGTTCGAGATGAACGCGGCGGTGCGGGCCTTTTGCAGTGATACGTCGGCGCCAAAAATTGGCGCGTCAGGGCCTCGGATGATGCCGAGGATTTGCCCATATGTATCGACTACGGAAATTGTAACCTGTGCACGCGAATTGAGCGGCTGCCGGATTTGCCCGCGCGCAGCGGTCATCACATTGAAAGCTTCTTCCAGAATTGTCGTGACTTCCGTAGCGGTAAGGGGCGTGCCGATCACAGCGCCGTCGGTCCCGGCGCGCGGCGGGTATCGATTTGCTCCCGCCCCGTCTGTGAGGATGAATATATCTGAATTGGAAAATTCTGCGGCGCTCGCCGGGCGTATGCCGGAGCCTTCCGAGCCATAGGCGGTTCCAGCGTATACGCCGCCGAGTGACGCGCCGTCAAAATAGGCGGTGACGTCGACGAGATCGCCCTGAACGCCTCCGGTGATCGAGGCAAACAACGGCGCCGATGCCGGTACGCTTTGAAGGTCGGCATCCCCGGTGTCGGAAAAGCGCAAGGTTGTGCCGTCAACAGAGATGCGATTGGCCAGGATTGTCGCCGGCGCCGAAAAACCGAGTGTCCCCGCCCAGGCGATCGCTTCCTCATCGCTTTCATCTGTATCGAGGATATTGGCGTCAAATCCGTAGTCGTTATCCGCAACAACGCCGATGCCGCCAACAACGACCCCATCTTTGTAAAGAGGAAAACCTCCCGGGTCGGCCGCAAGCCCCAATGGTGAACGGTGCGGTCCGATGCTAGCGCCGCCGTTAGCCGCGCGGGTGTTCAAATCAGAACATGGAAGTTGCGAGAATTGAACGCCGAATAAGGGGCCGCTCTCAAGGCCAACCGTCGTTGGGGCAGGCGGGAAATGTTCCTGGACAATTTGGCTGGCGGTGCGAGATGAAAAGGCATTTCCGCCGGAAGAAAGGTAAGCGCCCGTGATCGCTTTCGCGATTGCCGCGAGTGTGGAAGGAACATCAACTCCTTGTAATGATGTGTTGGGCGCGGCGGATGGCCCGGGCCGTACTGTTGTAGTCGGCGCCGCGCCATTCATCCGAAAAACCGCGAGTACATTGCCAACGCGATCTACGATGGCGATAGTTGCTGGCGAGGACAGGGCTCGCGCTTCAGCTACGGACTGCGCAATGATTGTTTCAACATCGCCGGCGGAAAGACTGCGCTGTTCGGCCCTGAACAACGGTGAAACGGCGCCCGGCGGGGGCGTGGCGGTTACGGGCGGAGGCAGGGCGGATTCTTCGCTTCCGCCGCAAGCCGCGAGTGTTGCCGTCGCCGCTGCCGCTAACCAAATTCTGCTTCCCGCCGGCATCGCCTCTCCCTTGCGTTGCTAGGTCTGATTATTGTCTGTCGCGCTCCTAGAGATATCCGTAACTCAACATGGCGTCGGCAACTCGCGCGAAGCTGGAGATATTGGCGCCCGCCTGATAGTCGACGACGCCATTGCGCACCGGTGCATAATCCACGCATTGCTTATGAATCGATCGCATGATTTTTTCTAGCTCTGCTTCCACTTGCTGGCGCGTCCAGATCAGACGCTGCGCGTTCTGCGCTTGCTCTAGACCGGAACAGCCGACCCCTCCGGCATTTGCAGCTTTGGCCGGACCGAAGATAACGTTGGCGTCTTTCAGGACATGAATGGCTTGTGCAGTTAGAGGCATGTTTGCGCCCTCCGCGAGGCATTCAATGCCGTTTTTCACGAGCGTTGCAGCCATGTGTTCGTCGATTTCGTTTTGTGTCGCGCAGGGAAGGCCAATATTGCAGGGTACGGTCCATGGCGATTTTCCGGCGTGATAAGAAACGCCCTTGGCTTCACTCGCGAGCACGGCGAGAGAGGCTCGGCGGTTTTCTTTCACATCCTGCAGAATAGCAAAGCTCTCATCGTTGAAACCGTCCGGCAAATGCACAAATCCGCGGCTGTCGGAGGCGGTGACGACTTTCGCCCCCATGCGGATCGCGCGTTGCACGGCGTAAATAGCGACATTACCAGAGCCGGATACAGCGACTGTTTTGCCCTTCATTGATTTGCCATGCTGCTGCAGCATGTCTTCGGCAAAAACAACGACGCCGTAACCGGTCGCTTCCTTCCGAATTTCGCTGCCGCCAAAAGTCAGGCCTTTGCCGGTTAGAACGCCGCCCGTGTAATGGTTCGAAAGCTGTTTGTATTTTCCGAAGAGATATCCGATTTCACGTGCGCCGACGCCGATGTCGCCTGCGGGGACGTCTATGCTTTCGCCAATATGACGAAACAGTTCGCTCATCATGGCGTGGCAGAAACGCATGATCTCGCCGTCAGAGCGTCCTTTAGGGTGAAAATTCGATCCTCCTTTGCCGCCGCCCATGGGCAGTCGGGTAAGCGCATTCTTGTAAGTTTGCTCGAAGCCAAGAAATTTCAAAATGCTGACATTGACGCTTGGGTCAAACCGCAGCCCGCCCTTGTAAGGGCCCATCGACGAATTGAACTGTACACGAAAACCTTTATTCGCGTGGGGTACGCCATTGTCGTCTTCCCACACGATCCGGAAGCTGACGATCCGATCGGGCTCTGTCATGCGTTCCAGGATCCGCGCATCAGTGTATTTTCGGTGATCGAGATAGAATGGCATCACCGTTTCAACAAATTCGAAGACTGCCTGATGAAATTCTGGTTCATGAGGGTTGCGCCGCATTAAGCCATCCATGAAATGGTCAATTTCACGAACAGTGGATTGCGAGGAACCGCCGCCGACAACAAAACGTGCTTTGGGCTCGGAAGTCGTCTGAACCAATGTTGCGCCCATATCTTGTTGCGCTTTCACAAGCGGTGCGGTTTGCTCGACCGATTGACTTGTGTTGGCTCCGTCCTTTTTCTTGCGCCAGAACATTGCATCGTCTCCCAATCCCCGCTCGTCTTGTCATGCTACGACATGGCACGGGGGTATGCCCATCGCGTGTTCCGCTTTTTATGTCTCTATTCACTCGGCCGCCAAGCGTCCGATATCTCGCAGTGCGGCGCCGAAAGCGCGTTGATCATATCCATAGGGGCTCTTGGCGGCTTGGCCCGCGCGTTCAATACCGGCGTTAAATTCGGAGTCTGCCAGTCCAAGCGCTGCCGTTAGTCGCTGAACTGCGAATAGCGCTTGTTCTGCGGCCGCATAATTGGTGTAACGCCGCACACGGTCGTCGCTCGTAATTTCTCGCAAGATCGCGCGGACTTTGGCTGGATCGGAAAGATCAACCTCGCTCAGATGGTCTGCAGCTTGTTCGGCCGTCGTTTTTAGGGTTGCGGCGGCACGGCGAAAGTGCGAGCCGGATTGTTGTGAGGCTGCGTGCAGGGCGCGAGCCTGGTTTTCAAGTTTTGCGGCAAGAACGGGGTCAATTACCCGCATTGCAGCCTGAAGCATAATGATATTTGCATCATTCAGGATTGGCGCGCCCGGTCCGAGCGCGCGGCCGGGATTGGGCCGCCAGCTCAACTGGTTGATGCCTTCGGAAATCGGTTGGTGGCAGGAATGACAATCGAAGAATACGAATTCCGGAAAGGCGCCGGTTGAACCGATATTGTTATCGATCAGGAGCGTAAGCGTGCGTTCGACGGCGATCGCCTGTCCGATGGCCCAGACCTGTGCGCCAGACGTGACGGCTTTGCGGGTGCGGTAATCTTCATCAACGACATGGTGTTTTTGAATTGTCGTATAGAGATCGAGTTCGAATTTCATCCGCGGGTGTCCCGCGCCCATCAATCGATGCGAGACGAACTGATTTTCATAGGCCGAGCCTATGTGGCAGCCGAAGCAAAGACGCGCCCGCGATGCAGGGTCTTCCGTCGGATAGAGTCCGGCTTCAATGTTCCGAGCGTGGCCGGCGCCGATGCGATGGAACGCCAGCCAGTTCTCCGCGCCGCCATGGCATGCCTCGCAGCCAACCCCGTCGCTAATTTGGAAACGCTGGGAACGATATTCTTCCGCGACGTTGTCGGCGTGACAATCGAGGCAAGTATCTGACTTATGCGCAGGCCCGAGCCCCAAATTGGCGGCGATGCGTTTACCGTGTGGTGTCAAGAGAACTTCATAGGCTCTTGAATGAGCGCCTTTCTCATCACGTGAAGCCCATTGGAAATATTCATTCTGACCAACGATGGGCCCGACGCCTTCGCCGGTAACCTGATCGCCATGACATCCCGCCGTTGAGCAGCTTGGCACGCCAGTGTGCCTGAGCCCATCAACAAAGGGAATCGGCGCGATTTGCGCATAAGAATTGGTTGCGGAAGAAATTGCCCATATGAACGCGATGACTAGACGCACATTGGTCATGGCGACGACCCCCTCACGGCTTCGCGATAATGTGCCGGGTTCATAAGCGGCGCGGCCTTATCGTCTTGATGATAACCATGGCAGGTCAAGCAGTCCGAAGCGACCCCTGTCCGGCCGCTTGTATCGTCGTGACAGGCGCGGCAGACCGTGATTGACGGCATCAAAATGTCGTCCGTTCGTGAAGAATGTTCCGCCCTATGGCAGGTCGAGCAGTCAATTTCGCCTGTTTCATGCGCTGCGTGGTTGAAATGCGCCATTGGGAAATATTCTGTAGTCAATCTAACAGGGGTGAATTCCGGCATGATGTCGCTAGCACGTGCAGCGCGCGTTGCCGGGTCTTCATGCTTATGGCATTTGGTGCAAATACCTTCTTCGGAGAAAAGACGCTCGATCATGGCCTTGGCGTTGCGTTTGGCGTCTGCAATTGCGCGGCCACGTAGGCGGTCGCGCCTCGCACGCGCTTCGGCGCTAAGTTGGCGATCGAGAATATTGGCCGGCGTTTCGCCCATTAAGAACTGCGTCGCCTGAGCGAGATAGAAATCTTCCAGCGTTTGGCGCACCTCCGCCGGTTCGCCGTGGGGCAGGGTGCGCACAGTGTTTTGGCTCGTTGCAAAGGCGAGTGAATGGCAATCGCTGCAGTGACGTTCCATTTCGATTGGTTTAATGAGTGCGCCGGCAACGTCTGCCTGGTGGCAATCAATGCAATCCAAGTCATCGCCATACCGAATGCGTAACGGCGCCGGCAGAGTTTCAAGTTTCCGCATGACTTCCTCATCCTTGAGGTGAAAATCGTGTGGAAACTCTAGGCCATTGTTTTCTTTCGGGCGGTCAACAAGCGAAATGCGCCTCACGGACGCCGCGCCAAGCTGCGGGTCGAAAATAACCTGAGGTTTGAATTCCGGATGGCGGCGGCCGAAGTTGGCGACATTGACGAGTGCGGTATCGGTGAAACGATTATCCATGGTCGCATGGCATTCGACGCATAGCTGTGAACCGGACGGCAACACGCCGACCGCGCCATTGTGTTCGAAGTGGCATGAACCGCACCGCCCTTCAGGGATGTATAGTCCCGCACGTATCGTCGCGAGCCATTTTCCGGCGCCTGTGCGAATGGGGCGCGCCTTGTGGAGCGACGTCGGTTCCGCATGGTTGCGCATCTCATCGTGGCAGGCGAGGCAGTCTTCGTCCTTGACGCGAGTGAACGGCTTGACATGACAATCGCGGCAATCTTCCACGAGATTTGCGTGGGCGGAGGACAGCTCGCCGGCAAGCCAATGTTGGTTGGTCGCAAGCGCAAGGCGCGCCGATATGTCTGAGTCGTCAGGTTCGCTTGAGCGAAAATGGAGCAGGATTGGCGTGAAAAGGAAAGCGGCAAGGATGAAGCTTATCGATACCCACGCCGTCACGCGTTTGTCCGGCGCATAACCGCGCATGGAAAAGACTGCCGCTTCATCTCGCCTGTCGCGTATCGGCGTAGGCGCTTCCACGAGCTCTATGGAAACGAGGAGGGTTTCACTCGTTTCCGCTTCTGCGAATGAAAGTTGATAGGGCCCGATGCGAATGAGCGAGTTTTCGCCCAGCTCAATGTCACGCCTTCTTATTTGCGCGCCATTGACGCGCACACGATGATCGCCATTGGCTTCGATCCTAGCTTTCCGGGCGGAGAGGATTGTTAGCCGGGCATGATGGAGGCCGACACGCAGGTCGGCAAGGTGAATATCGCAGTCGGTCGCGCGGCCAAGAGTAAGCTCAGTCTTGTCATAGATTATCGGGCGAACAGTGATGCGCCCGCCAGGCCGTTTCTTGATGAATTCCACCCGAATCGCCATCACCGCCTCACCAATAAAAAAAGACGGAAATGATGTGCGCTGCCAGCGCTGCGAGAAGCGCGAACGACAAAGGCACGTGAAAATAGAGCCAAAGTTGCAGCAGTGTCTTGTTGCGAATGTGCTGACGGGTTCGGCGCAGCAACGCTGACTTGCGTTCGAGAATGGCTACAACCTGTTCCAGTGGCCTGCGCATGTCAGCATCTGCCGATTGCATTGCATGGCGAAGGCGTTTGGCGGCCCGTGTGGTAGCGCACCGCAATTGGGAAGCTGGGATAGATATAAATAAACCTGGTTTGATGCGGGTTTTCTTGATGGCGCGCTTGACCTCGCGAACATATTTCGGATCAAGCGGCTGTGCTGCTTGGGTAAGTTCGCGGTTAAGCGCGTCTATGGCGTCGAGCATGTCTCGCTGCGTGCGGCGCGCCCGGTTATCGCTCATGCGACGCGGAACGGTTGCGTAGTAATAGACGCCTATCACCCCCGAGATGATCACCAGCACCATTAGAGCATAGGCGAGTGTGTGCAGGTTCCAGCCGAACTGAAATCCCGTATGCAAGGTTGCGAGCACGAGGAGCGTCGTACCGAGATACACATGGGCCGACGTCCAGCCTTTTAGGTTATATTGGCCGGGTGTTGCTGCGCGTTTGCGTATGCCGAGCAGCATGAGCCAGACAATCAGCGATGCCGAAATTATTCCCAGGGAGTAACCGAGCCAAGTTCCGCCATTGTGGCGCCCGCCCATGTCCGCGAGAAAATAAACGAGGACAGAAACAACGATGACAAGGAGGGCGGCTTTGAGATAACGAAACCGTTTATGCGCCAAAAATCCTTCGTGGGAAATCGGCAGTTCGCCAGGGCGTATATGGGCGCGTGCCTCCATCGCTAATCCTGAGGACTTCCGGCTACGGACAAATATTCATCGGGAGAGATGCGCATTGCTGCACCGGTGGGGCAGGCGCGAACGCAGGCCGGCCCGCCTGTGATACCCGAACACATGTCGCATTTTACCGCCAGCTTGGGTGGTGCGTCGCCTTTTTGATTGCCCTTGATCCATTCCGGATCAGGCTCGCCCGGTCCTGGGCCGAGACCGAGCACCAGCCATGAAATTAGTCCCGGTTTCTTCGGCGGAACCGACGCCATCTGAATAACGCCATAGGGGCAATAGCGTTGGCAGTTGCCGCAGCCGATGCATTTTTCGTCAATAAACACCTCCCCGTCGGCGCCGCGATGAATGGCGTCCGGCGGGCAATCGGTCATGCAATGCGGATGTTCGCAGTGCCGGCATGATGTCGGAACGTGAATATAGGCGTATGAATTGCCCGCTTCCCTGTCGAGGCGCGATATGCCTTCGTGAATGTCCGCGCAAGCGCGTTCGCAATTGTCGCAACCGACGCAAAGCGTCTCGTCAATGACAAGAGCATCCGTGGCTTCCGACAACCCTTCTTCTTCAAGCAGGAAACGGGTTACCGACGTATGCATGTCGACAACGGAGGAGAAACTTTCCCGTTTGGCCTCGATATAGTCGTTGACTTTCCGCCGCTTCGCCACGAGCCGCTCAACGGCCCGAAAGAGCTCTGGATTGGCGTGAAGGAGATGTTCGAACGTTCTTCCCGGCAGGCGCACGACCTCAGAGTGGATCGCGGCACGGACGGTCGCCGTACGCAGACCGTCATAGAAAAGCGACATCTCTCCTACATAATTGCCGGCAAGCACATAGGATAAAAAGACGTCCTTGCCGCCGATCTTTTTCTCAACGACAACGCTGCCTGATCGTATAATGAAGATGTCAGTGGACCTGTCGCCTTCATGGATGAAAGCGTCACCCGCCTTGAGTGGCATGATCTCAGCGCTATCGACAATCTCACTCACCGCTGATGGAGGCAGCAACCTTCCAAAGATCTGTCCGACTTGGCGCTCTGTTGATATCCGGTCCATGCGGCGTTTGACGCCCGGCACAGAGGCCATGAGTTTCAACGTGGCGTTTCTGGGAACTTCAAGCAACAATGCAGGTTCGGCGGCACGTATAGTGGCGGTGCGCCGGCGGCCGGAAATCAGTCCGAGTTCGCCAAAAATTTTTCCAGCCTGTATCGATACTGTTTTACCGACATTGTCCGGATCGACTTCGACCGCCACCGAACCGTCGATTATGGCGAAAATCGATGAGCCAATGTCGTTCCGTTTCATGACAATGTCGCCGCGCTTTATGGAATGAACCTGTGACGAAAGCAGGAATTCGCGCATTTGCAGAGGGGAGACGTCGCTAAAGAGATCGACACGTTCCTTGATGTGAGCGATCCAGTCGTCGACGCTAAAGCTGCCGGGAGCCTTGGCGAATAACGCTTCGAGGAGCGGCGTGTCAGGCGGTTGGAGCTCCGTATTTCCAGCTATGAATTCAACGACATCGTGCCCTTGGTTCATGCAATGCTTGATTAATGGAAAGCCGGCAAGCGCACCGATTATGTAAAGTCCTGGTGTCGTGCTTTCATATTGCGCGGTCAGTATCGGGAATGCCTCGCGATCGGGGCCCGTGAACTGGACTCCGGCCGCTTCGACGAATTTGCGCGGAGGCGCTGCGCCCAGTCGAGCGATCAAGCGGTCGCAAGGCAAGCGCGCTTCACCGTCTCGCGTATCAACAACCGCTATCCACAGGTTTTCGCCCGATCCGCCGCGTTCGATCCGGATGAGAGAGCTTTCGGTAATGAAATCGAGACGCCCCTGATCTCGAGCCGAATAAAGCGCTTGTACATTGGCTTCCTTGGCCCGCGGAAAGCCGTCGGCGCGCTGCAACAGCGTAACCGTATTGCCTTGTGCAGGGTCGGCCAAGCCAAGCGCATTTTCTATTCCTGCATCGCCGCCGCCGATGACGATTACGTGCTCGTCGAAATATTCTTTCGGATCGTCGAGCTGGTATTGTACGAACTTCTGATCCGTTCCCGGATTTGTTAACTTGTTGGGATTTCCCTGTACGCCTACCGCTAGAACGACGTTTTCCGCCTTGACGAGCGATCCATCGGCTAGCGTCAATTCGAAATTGCCCTGCGATCCGCTGATTGCAGTGACTTCCGAATTGAGGCGTGCATTTATCTTGAGCTGGACAGCGTCGGCATCCCAGCGATCAATGATGCTTTCGCGGGATCCCGCCGCAAAGGCGATATCGGAGCGTAATGGCAGTTGATCCGGCGTGGCCATAATATATTTGCCGCGCTGATACTTAAAAATCGTATCGGAAAGGTGGTCGGTTTTTTCAAGAAGGACATATGACGCGCCACGCGCGGCTGCGCGCCCTGCGGCGCTTAAACCGGCGGGACCTGATCCCACAATGGCGATCTTGACGCTTTCCAACGATCCCCCCGGTTCGACCCTGTGTCGATTCATAACGAAAAATGACGCTACTATCCAGCGTAGAGACAAAATTGACCCTATGGAAAATTGCCGCGTGGATTAGTGATTTTGGCTTTCTTAAAGACGTCTAGTTAGCGATCAGCCGAGCTCGGGGATGAGCTTGGGCACGCAATGCCAATTGGAGATAATTCAATCTTAGCTTCTTGCATCTGGCTGAGCGATAGGCGTAACCTTTTGACCTGCGGCAGTGCGATTTGGTTGCGGCGCACCATGTGAGCCGTCGCTCGGGGGAGGCCAGCACGCAGAAGCGCG
Source organism: uncultured Parvularculaceae bacterium (assembly GCA_947259375.1). Lineage (GTDB taxonomy): Bacteria > Pseudomonadota > Alphaproteobacteria > Caulobacterales > Parvularculaceae > Hyphococcus. The sequence continues at coordinate 93,393 of CAMYLZ010000029.1, forward strand.
CGCAATTGATACGGCCGGATCCTGCTTATGTGCGCATAGCGGGGAGAAGCGTAATAAAATGGATTTAACGGCGCTTTCCAACATTCAGTTTGTGTTCCTCATGCTGGTTGTGTTTCAACTCAAACACTTGGCGGGGGATTTTCTTCTGCAAAATGGATGGATGGTAGACGGAAAAAGCCGTCGGGGTCCGGGTTTTGTTTTTCCATTAACGGTGCATGTGCTGGTGCACGCCTTAATTACGCTGATCATCATCCTCGTCGTCAATCCGGCCTTGTGGTTGCTGGCGCTAGTGGATTTCGTCGCACATTTCGGTATGGACCGTATCAAAGCGAGCCCGCTGATGCTTGGGCGCTTCACCGATACAAACAAGCAATCTTTCTGGGTTCCGTTTGGCGTCGACCAGATGGTTCACCACCTCACGCATTATTTGATTATCTGGCAATTATTGGTGCATAGGTAAAATTTACGGCGACCTAAATACGCGTATCAGGACGCCGCTGCCGTCCGAAGGCCCGGCAATTTGTTCAGAACCGGGAGAAAACGGTTGCGATGAGACCGCCCTTAGGGGCATAGTTACTAAGGCAAAACGACAATAATTGGCGCAAGGGAGTTTATCGCGCCGAAGATCAGTCGGGCAGGAATTTGGCGCCGGTTTGTTGCAGTGCGGCGAACATTGTACGCCGTATGCGGAACCCGCGCATGGCCGAGGGGGTGGCTTTATGCCAGGGAGACGCGTTGCAGGCGCGGCGTTTTTGCTTTCGGTATGGTTCGTAAGCGCACTAAATGCGCAAGAGCCGGAAGAATCAGCCAGAGAAGCAGTTGAACAGCGCGTGTTTGATGAACAACGGCGCGATGCGGATCGTGATCGAGCCGCAGCCATGATCCCGTTCGAGCAGGTTTTGTCTGCACCTCAGGATATTCAACTGAACCTAGCCTATGCGCGCCAGCAGATTGCAGGCGGAGACCTGAAGGAAGCGGGGTCAACGCTCGAGCGCATTCTTTTAGTTGATCCCGCTTTGCATGATATTCGCGTGCTTTATGGGCTGGTGCTTTACCGGCTTGGTCTGTTCGATCGTGCGCGATATGAGCTCGAGCTTGCGGTTGACAGCGGTCGCCTGCCAATGGCGCTGCGGGCGGAAGCGGAAGCCTATCTCAACCGGATCAAATATCAGCAACGCCCGACGCGCGGATCCCTAACTCTGACCACGGGTGTCGATTGGGACCGAAACCGAAATCAAGCGCCGTCAGGCGGGCGTATTTTGGGTTTGGGCATAGAGGGCGTGCTCAGTCCGGAGAGTCGGCGAAACGGTGATGCGGCTTTTGTTCTATCGGCCCGCGGTACGCTCGTTCACGATCTGGGTTCGCAGGAAGGGCACTCCTTGCATGCGGACGTGACCTATTACCATTCGGACAAGCACGAAGTGGACAGGCTCGATCTTGATGCGGTTTCGCTGGCGGCGGGCGGCACGTTTTATGTCGGCGCCTTTTCAATAACCCCCCGCTTGCGCAGCGGGTTTTATTGGTTGGAAGGGCAAGACTATCTCGCGACTTACGGCGGCGAGATTGAATTGGCGTATCGTTGGAGCCCGCGCGTAAGGTCGTATGTGACAGTGCGCGGCGACGACGAGGATTTCCGTAACACGCAAAATTTCGGCGTTGCCGCGCTTCGATCCGGACGGCGGCTCAGTTCGCGCGTAGGGACTGAATGGCGGATAAGCATGACGCAAAGGGTGAGCATTGAAGGCGTTTTTATGGATAAGAACGCCAGTCGAGGTTTCGAGGCTTATGAGCGTTATGGTGTGAATGCGCAGCATAGCTTGTTGCTCGGTCGCGGCGCTTTTTCTTTGATTGGCGTGTGGGCGGAAAACTCCCATTACGACGCAGCGGATCCGTTGATTACGCCATTCATTGTCCGCGATGAGTGGCTGTATCGTGCACGCGCAACGATTGGTGCGCCAATTTCATTATTTCTTCCAAATGCGCCTGAAGGCGTAAAAGACATAAATATCATTGCTCAGTATGAATACGAGACGGTGGATTCAAACATATTCAATTTTGACTACGACACGCACAAGGCCGCGTTCTTATTGTCGAAGCGCATTGCGTTTTAAAGGGGGCGATTATGAATGGTCAGAGCCGACTTAATGCACTGAATTCCGCCGGATTAGCGGTTGTCATTTTATTTTTGTCGTTTCAGGCGCATGCGGCGGAATGTTTTGACCGCGACACCGATGATCCAAAAGCGGGTAATGCGACTGCGGTCATCGGGCCGGCTGTGGGTGTCGAGCGGTTACAGCGTGATGAGGTGTTTCGCCCGGACACCGGGGCAGACATGTTCACTGGCGATCGCGTAAGCACAGGCGATGCGTCCCATCTCCAACTGAAACTTTGCGATTGGAGTACGTATACGTTTTCGCCGAATTCGGAATCGGCAATTAGCGAGTTTTTCGACGCGCGCGGCGCCGGCCGGCGACGTGTTGTGAATTTTTTACGGGGCGGATTCCGCTTTTCGTCGGGCCGCGATACCGCACCCGGATCGACCGAAGTGGTGTTGCAGGATACAGGCGTAACCATGGGGGTGCGCGGCACGAATGTCGTGCTGGCCGAGCTGGATGCCTGCGTCTATGCGGTGCTAGAAGGGCCGGTGCGCGATAATACGGGCCTAACGCGCAAAGGCCATGTGAATTTTTGGTTCGAACAGAACCGAGAAGCCATTGAAGCAAGTCTGAAGCGTCCTGGCTATGCCGTTTGTGTCAATGAATCGGGTGTTTCCGAACCGTTTAGGGCTGATGCGGCGTTGTTGCGCCGAATTTATCAAGCGTTCGTCCCGGTGGCGCCGGAAGGCGAGGGCGCCGAGTTCGAATATGCCGGCAATGCGCTTAGCGATTCAGGGCAGGGCGCCCAAGAAGGCCAATCCTATAAAGCGGATACAGAGAAACGCGTCGACGACGAGGACGAGCAAACCGAGCAAAAGCCTGAAGAACCGTTTGATGAAGAGGAGGACGACCAATCGCCGCCTCCGCCGCCGACTATTCCGGTCGGCGATATCCTGCCGCTGGATGTGCTTGACGACTTCGCTGGAACGCAAGCGACCCCGGTGGGCAATGTGTTTGTGTTGGCGCCGGCGCAGTTGACTATAGATGACGGCGCGAGTGTGACTCAGCAGGACGGCGTCGTTATTTTCCAGATCGATATCGACTGGCAGAACCGCACCGTCGCGCCGGAAGCGGTGGCGTCATTCGTGCGGTTTGACTTCACGGTAACGGACCCTACGGACCTCACGCAGCGTAACCCACTCGGGATTACGCCGCCGGAAGACGTTCTCGACGCATTTTACGATGCCGTGCTCGCGAGCTTCGGCGTTCCATTTGCGAGCGGGTCAGGCGGATTTGCCGAGTTTTCGACGCCGACATTCATGTTGACGATCCGTCAAGGGCCGGGTGACACGGTGACGGCTGACGTCAGCCTCGATTACACGGATACGGATGGGCAAGGAATCGTCTACACGATTGCCAGCGCGGCGAATGACGTGATGTTGGCGGCTGGCGAAGGCGACCTTGCATTTTTCAGTAACGACGTTCCCCTTGGGGGTGTTTTTACGCCAGTTGAACTTGAAGGTTTTGCAAGTTCTGGAACAAGCATTCTCACCGGTTCTTCTGATATTGTCGGATCGACGCTCAGCGCACCGACGCGCCTTGCCGGATATTCCGTAGCCCAATTGGAGGTCAATTTCGATGATCGCACCGTTGGCGGCGGGTCGTCATTTATTGTGATTTCTGCCGGCGCGGATCCGGCTATCGGCGGCGCCGACACGCTTCATTATGTGTCGCTCGACCAACCTGCGGCTTTTGACAGTGGTCTGTTTGGGCTCGCATTTTATACGCTGGCGTCGCTGACGTCGGATTTGTCAGTTGTCAAAGGCCAAGGTTTGGTTGGTGATGATGAGGGGCTGGTTGGCAATATTGCAGGCATTTTTCAGGATGGCAGCGGCAATCATCTTTATACAGAGATAGATCTATTCGAGAATTTCTCTCAAGCTCAGCCGCTCTCGACCATTACCGGACTGGAAGGGTTGGCGGCGACACTGGGTTCTGGAACGTTCCGCTTCAACGGTACGGCGGGCGGTCGCGGTTTCTCGGGGTTTGCGGAGCTTGAACGCGCGGACGGCGCCGTATTTTTTGGAAGCGCCGAAGCGTCAATTGACGTGAATTTCGCTAATCGCATGGTTGGCGGCGGCGAGTCTTTTGTGGCGGTGAACATTGATGATCCGTTCACTGGATTCGTGTTCAATCTCACGTCGCAACTCAATGCGGTGAGTTTTGATGATGCGGCTGACGGGGTTGGCGTTTTTGGTTTCGGCGCGGGGGATTTCGCCGGAACAAATATCGACAACGCGTTGTTTCTTATTCGTGACGGTTCCGGCGGCGCAGGAGAAACCGCTGATCTCTATTTCAATTTCAATGATGGCGCAGGCGGGCTTGGGATAGCGGAGGTCGAGGACATGTCGCGTCAGGCCGGTGCGACGACTTTGCCTTAGGCCGTCATGAAAGCCTTGCGCAAAATGTTTGGACCACGTGTCGCCGGGTTGATCGGCGCGGGGCTGGCGCTGGCGCTTGTTTACCAACAGCCAGCGCTGGTCAATATCGCGCGTGATCGCCTGTTTGATCAGTTTCAGCGCTTGGCGCCGCGTACGTATGAAGAAGATCCCGTGCGAGTGATCGAAATCGATGACGCCGCTCTTGAAAGATATGGCCAGTGGCCGTGGCCGCGTCATCGTTTTGCGGCGCTTGTCGATAAGCTCAATGAAGCGGGCGCGGCGGCGATTGTTTTCGATGTTATCTTCGCGGAACCGGACCGGACCAGCCCCGGGAATGTCGCGCGAAGCTGGATCGACGCGCCGGTGCTTGCGCCGATTGTATCGAAGTTAGGGGCGTCAGATCTCGCGGCGCTGGACCATGACGCCCGTTTGGCGACATCGCTTGCTGTGGCGCCGAGCGTTTTGCACCTGACTGCGCGTTCGGGAGCTTCGGCCGGCGGCTGTGTTCCAGTGCTTGAAGCCTCGCGAGTTCAGGGTTTGCCGCCGGAAGACCTTGCGCGCGTTGCGCCGAGTTTTCGGCAGGTGGTGCCGTCATTGCCTGTATTCCGCGAAGCGGCGAGCGGCGAGGGGTTTGCGCGTGCAGCGCTTGCGGACGATGCGATTGTGCGCGCAGTGCCATTGATTGCGCTGGCCTGTGACGGTGTTGAAATTTATCCAAGTCTGGCCCTGGAGGCGCTGCGTGTGGCTGCTCCGCGACTCGATCCGAAGTTCGCACCGCCGGAATTTGCTCGAGCGGCGGCGAATGGCGCTTGTCGCGCGCATGTCACCGGCATCGCTCATCAATCTGTGTCTCAGGTTGTGCTTTGTCGCCTGAGGTTCCCAACAACTGAAGATGGGCAGTTGTGGGTGCATTATTCAAAGTCTTCCAGCATTGAAAAACGCCGCCTTTCGGTCGTAGATGTTTTTGACAGTGATGCAGCAGCTCTAGGCGATGCCGTGCGTGGGCGGATCGTGCTGATTGGCGCGTCGGCGGAAGGGCTGCGCGATGTCCTCATCACGCCGTTGGGTGACGAACGGCCGGGCGTGCATATCCATGCGGAGGTGATCGAACAGGCGCTTGCAGAAAAGACGCTGTTCCGGGCCTGGGATGTTATGCGCCCCATAGAGATTTTTGCAGCAGTTATAGTCTCGATTTTATTGATGTTGATGTTGCCGCGAATGTCGGCCGCCATAGGTTTTGCTGTCTGGCTAATTCTAATGGCGGCGGTATTTGCGGGAACATTTTTTGCGTTTAGCGCTGGGCGGCTGCTGATCGACCCTATTACGCCAAGCTTGGTTGTGACGTTGTCTTTTACAGGCGCCTTCGTGGTTATGTTTCAGCAGGAACAGCTTGCGCGGAAATTCATTCGCGGCGCATTCGGAAAATTCCTGTCACCCTTGATTCTCGACCGGCTTGAACGGGATCCGACGCTACTCAAGCTGGAAGGGGAATCGCGTGAGATTACAGCATTTTTCTCTGATATTCGCGGTTTTACATCGATCTCTGAACAGATGGCGCCGCAAGCTGTAACGACGCTGCTTAACCAGTATTTTACGCCGATGACCCGCATCGTCGTCGAACACAAAGGACTGGTTGACAAATATATGGGAGACGGTCTTGCCGCCATGTGGAACGCGCCGGTCGATGTTGATGACCATCCGGCGCAAGGGGCGCGGGCGGCGTTGCAGATGTTGAAATCACTGGAAAGGCTGAATGGAATTTGGCGTGCGAATAAGCAACTGCCAGTCCCCGAAATAAAAATTGGCATTGGATTGCATACGGCGGAAGCACGCGTCGGTAATTTCGGCTCCGAAGATCATCTCGAATATTCGATGCTGGGCGATATGGTGAACCTGACCTCAAGGCTCGAATCTCTCACCAAACAATATGGCGCGACGATTATCATCTCTGAACAAACGCGCGAACGCATTCCGGATTTTGCGGCAGTGCCCCTTGGCGCTTTCACAGTTAAAGGGCGCACCGATCCGACGGTGATTTTTGCTCTGGTTGGCGATGAGGCTGTTGCCGCGAGAGCGGATTTTCAGGACTTTCGCCGTTCGTTCGAGGCCGGCGTCGTTGCGCTTGAAGACGGAGAGGTTTTCGCCGCACTTGAGCATTTCAACGCCTGCCGCCAAGGAGAGACATTTGGTCTCGATGCAGCGCTCGACATTTTTTGCCGGCGGGCGGAAGAAAAACAGCATTCATCTTAACTTTGTCGGCTGAGGTCCCGAAAGGTGCGGATTTTGGCGGGAGATCTCCGCTCATGCTGCCTGGCGACCTCTATTTTCGCCTTTTATTAACGAACCCTGCGCGGCCTGTGACCGTCATCACATCCAAATTTTGGGCGTCTCCCTATTTTGTTCTCATCGGTCGGCAACGACGGGCTGGGAAAAACGGGAGACAGACCAATGGGCGTGATCGAAGTCATTTTGATCGGTTTTATCGGTATGAACATGGCCCTTGGAGTTTCGAGCCTCTTCACGGCCAACCGTTGAACGCAACGCAACGCCAAAACGTTGCGCCTCAAGCAGGGGGAGAGAGCGGCGCGCCCGCCGGGGGAGGGGCGCGCCGTATTTTTTACGTAGATTCGATAAATTACGCGGTTTTTCGAAAAACGACTTGTCACTGTGACGGTGATCACAGCGGGATTTCAGCGACGCAGATACCTTCTCACCATCGGCGGTCGGGAGTGACCGCGAGAAAGGCGGGAGAGTTAGTCATGGGCATGATCGAAATCATTCTTATAGGTTTCATCGGAGTGAACCTCGCCCTTGGCGCCTCGAGCGCTTTCACGCGGGCCCGATAGCCGAACCCTTCCAGTGACCGGAGCAGGCCCCGCTCCGGTCAGCCTTGAAACTATAGCGCGTCCCAGAAGTGGGACGCGCTTTTTTGTCGAGGCGCCCTGCGGCGCGACAAGCGAAGAATTTTTCAGTACAAACAAAATCAGGGACGGTTTTTTAGGGAGGATCGGGTGAGCGGGCCCACTGCCAAACACGGCTCGACTGCCAGCCTTATCTGGGAGTTGAAACGCCATCCGTTTTTCGAAGCCTTGTCAGACGACAAGCTCGAGGGGCTGCTAAGCGCCGCTAGGCCGGTGGTTTTTCCGGCCCGCAAACAAATTTTCGCGCAAGGTGATGAGAGCGACTGCGTCTACATTATCTTGTCCGGCAGAGTGAAGATCTCCAGCTTTTCAGACGCCGGTAAGGAAACAGTGCTTGCCTTTATGGGCGAGAGCGACGTCCTTGGGGAAATGGGCGTGTTTGACGGCGGCCCGCGTTCCGCAGCAGCAAACGCGTTGCAGGAAACGCGGGCGCTCAAGCTCTATCGCCGAGACGTTCTTGATTTCCTCGAACGCAATCACGGTGTCGCACTGCAAATCATCGCCGCCCTTTGTACACGGTTGCGGCACACGAACTTTCTGCTTGAGGATATTGCGACCTTGCCGGCGGGGCCGCGCCTGGCGCGGGCGCTTCTACGTCTCGGTGAGCATTACGGACATAAGGACGATGACGGCGCCCTATGTATCGACATGAAATTGAGCCAGGGCAATCTGGGCGCACATGCCGGCCTGATGCGCGAGAATGTCAATCGCCAGTTGAAGCTATGGGAAACGCAGGGCCTTGTCCGTCAGGACGCTGGTGTCATCACCATCCTACAGCCCGAAACGCTGAAGCATATTGGCGAAGAATAAAGCAAACTCAAATTGCGAGCGCTCGTTGGTCTTCGCGTCCCATGGCGATCAGGAATGGATTTTCTTTTTGCATCGCGGCGAAATCATTCTTGGATTCAAGTCCGAGCCACCGGTGGCGGATAAGCTCCTGTGCGACGGCCGCGCCAAGCGTTGCGCCGGGGCCGGCGAGAATCAAACGGTCTGGCGCGAATTCCTTAACCGCGATTTCGACCGACTTGGAAAAATCATATGTTTCTACGATCTGGTGTCCCAGCGTGTACTGATAAAGCGCTTCGGAATCAGTTGTGTGGGGCGACCAGATAACGCCGCGCCCGTCGATCATCGGAATTTGCGGGGCTCGGAAGATGCTGCCCGGCAGGAGTGAAAACGCCTTGTTCGATACATGCTGCAATAACGGCGTATGAAAAGCGGCATGGCGCGCAAGCCGGAATGGAAACCGTCCCTCAACAGGCGGAAGCGCTTTTTCCATCGCCGCCATGCCGGCGTCATCACCTGCAAGCACTGCCGTGCCGCCAAGGCGGATCGACAGGAACGCGCTTCCTTCCGTTCGGCCGGCGTGTAGCGCTTCTCCGAGGGCCTTTTCATTGGCGCGAGAGCGACACCACTGCTCGTCGACAAACGGATAGACAAGCTGCCCGCCGACGCCGTGTGTTTCCATCAACGCCCCCATCGTATCCACAATGCGTATGGCGCCATCCTCATCGATTGCGCGCGCCGCTGCGAGGGTGAGATACCAACCGAGAGAGTTGCCGCAAACGGCGACAATGTCGAATTCATCGCGGTTGATAGCGGAGAAATCGGCGAGCGCACAGGTGTAAATCAACGGTGATGCGTTAATGCTTGATGCATGTTGCCTGGCCGTATAGGACTTGGCGTTATCGAGTGCAGAGACAGTTTCGCGTTCTTGTTGCGCGCGCCAATTGTCAACGCCGGCGATGAACTCGGCTTTGTCGCCGTGGTGGCGTGCGAGATATCCCAGTTCGTCCTTGCCATAGGCGCCGCGGCCCGGAAATATTACAACTGCGGATTTTTTCATTATTCCGCCGCCTTCTTTTTTGGCTTGCCGCAAAGATCAAGCGCGGCGCGGGCAATATCATCCTCGCTCAGCAGCACTTCACTGGCCGCAGGGCCGAGAGGAATGAACGTGTCCGCGCCGGTGATACGGGCGATGTTGAATGAAAGGCGCTGGTCGTTTATTGAGGCGATAATTTCCTCACTGAGCGAACCGGCCTTGCGGCACTCATCAACGATTAGAACGTTGTCACATCCCTGCAGCGCTTCAATCATTGATGTGATTGGCAACGGGACAAGCCAGCGCAAATCAATAATTCGCGAAGCGACGCCTTGTTTGCGCAGCTTTTCTGCTGCGCGCTGTGAAAGGTAAGCGCCATTGCCGTAGGTGACGATCGCGACGTCCGTACCGTCTCCGATCCGGTTAACGTCGCCAAAAGGAGCGATGTCTTCGGTGTCGTTGAATATGGCCGTCATCTTCCCATCGCCGGTCTGATAAAGATCTTTTGCGCCGTAAAGGGCGATTGGCTCGAGGAAGATAACAACGCGTTGTTCTTCGCGGGCAAGGCGGAAGGCTTCACGCAACATTTTTACCGCTTCGGCGCCGGACGAAGGGCAGGCAAGAATAATGCCGGGAATGTCTCGGAATATCGCTATGGAGTTATCATTGTGAAAGTGTCCGCCAAAGCCTTTTTGATATGCAAGCCCGGCAATGCGCACGACCATTGGGTTAGTATACTGACCTTTTGAGAAGAAGGACAGCGAGGCTGCTTCGCCGCGTAGCTGGTCTTCCGCATTGTGCACATAAGCGAGGAACTGGATCTCCGGCACGGGTAGAAAACCGTTATGGGCAAGGCCAATCGCCATGCCGAGGATCGATTGTTCATCGAGTATCGTATCGAACACGCGCGCCGGGCCGAATTTTTGTTGTAAACGTGTTGTGGCGCCGTAAACACCGCCTTTTCGCGCAACGTCTTCACCAAAGACAGCGACATTCCCGTCACGTTCCAACTGTTCGGCAAGCGCTAGGGATATCAATCGCGACATGTGCTGCGGTTCGCTCTTGGCGCGGGTTTCGTCGGGCGCGGTTGCAAGCAGTATTCCCGGTCGTGCAGCACGTTTAGGGCGGGATGGCGGCGCCAGTGAAGCGGTCACTTCCTTTGCACTGGTAAGTTTGGGGCGGGTCGTCGCCAATTCCATGGCGCGGGCGACGCGGCCTGAAATGGCGGAATAGAGTTGTTCAATTTCGTCGCGAGACATGGTGCCGGCCTCAATGAGGCGGCGCGCGGCGTGCAATAGCGGATCCTGATCGGCTTCTGCCTGGATTTCAGCACGGTCGCGATAACCGCTTTCAAAGTCGGAGCCCGCATGGCCCATAAGGCGGACAGTTCTAAGATGCAGGAATACAGGCTTGCGTGCGCCTCGCGCGCAGCGTTCTGCCTCGCGAGCGGCGCGAATGGCGTCGACCGGGTCGCGGGCGTCGCCAAAAACATAGCGCAGGCCCGGCCGATTGGCGTGGCTGGCGGCGATCCATCCTTCGGGGGTTTTAACCGAAATGCCGATTCCATTGTCCTCGCAGATAAAGACGATGGGCAGCGGCAGGCCTCGGTAGCCTGTGTGAGCGGCTGCGTTAATGGCGCCGACGGCTGTCGAATGATTGGCAGAGGCGTCGCCGAAGCTGCACAGGACAACGCTGTCGAGCGGCAGCTCGGCGTCATGTCTCTTCTGCGTCCGCGCGAGTGCGATCGAAAAAGCTGTTCCCAAAGCCTTTGGCAGGTGCGAGGCGATGGTCGAAGTCTGCGGCGGGGTGAATAGCGGTTTGGATCCAATTACCTTATGACGCCCACCTGAAATCGGATCTTCTGACGAGGCGACAAATGACAGCGCCATATTCCAGATCGGCGTTTCGCCAGGCAGTTTCGCCGCCCGTTCAATATAGAACGCGCCGCTGCGGTAATGCAGGAACGCCATATCGTCGAGCCGGAATACTCTTGCAACGGCTGCGTTGCCTTCATGCCCGGAACTGCCGATTGAGTAATAGCCGCGTTTTTCGGCGCCGAGCCGCCGAGCCTCGAGGTCGAGCCGTCGGCTGATGAGCTGGCTTTCAAACAGCGCCGCCAAGTCGCGCGCGGAAAGGCCGGCGTCATGTATTGAAAGGCTGGATATAGGGGCGGGAAGCCGCCCAGCCTTCAGCCTTTCAAGAAATCCGTCCGATGATGTCGAAATCGCACCCGCCATTGGCTCTGCCGTTTCCTCCCGAATAAACAGCGACCTTGCCGCGCCTTTGCGATCATGGGTTGTGAATCCGGGCGCGGTTTGGCTATCTCCATATCAGGCATATGCTGTTTGCCAAGTCATTGTGGTAATCGCGGGAGAAGTATCTTGAAAAAGCCTGAGTTGGGCGATGAATTGGCCTCCGCCCATTCCAGCGATGATACGCTGGCCCTGTTGCGAACCCGGCGTTCGACGCCGGCGGACCTGTTGGGCGGGCCTGGACCGGATCAACAAACGCTGTCCGATATGCTTGAAATCGCCGCACGGGTGCCCGATCACCGCCGTGTGGCGCCCTTCCGGTTCATGGTTTTTGTGGGCGAAGCGTGTGAGCGCTTTGGCGCGACGCTTGCGCGCATTTTCGCCGAACAGACTCCCGATGCGGAGGCCGCAAAGATTGATTATGAGCGTCAGCGGTTTATGCGGGCGCCGGTCGTCATCGCCGTCATTTCTAAAATTGACCCGGCGCATCGGACGCCCGAATGGGAGCAAATACTGACGTCTGGTGCGGCGTGCCAGAACCTTTTAATCGCCGCTTCAGCGCATGGTTTTGCGGCGCAATGGATTACCGAGTGGTACGCCTATGATAAGGCAGTTCTGAAAGTCTTGGGCCTTACCGAAAAAGAACGCATCGCCGGCTATGTCTATATAGGCACGGCGCGTGAGGAGCCGAAGGAACGGGGCCGCCCTGACATGGGCTCGATTGTTTCAATGTTTTGATTCGGATCACGCATGCGTGACGCGCCGACGGATTTAACGGCGGTTACCGTTAAGGCGTTCAAGACGCGCCTTCACGTTGTGAAAGGCGTATGTCGACCAAATTAAGGAAACGGGAACGTATGAGTATCAGTAGATTTGCCGCGCCTGTTATTGCGGCGGCAGTTTTGACGAGCGGTGCGGCAGCAGCCCAGGGCGAAGAAGCCGCCTCTTTCGATGCGCCGTCGGGTGAATACACGACCGACGCCGGTCATCGCTACATCACCTTTTCTTATTTGCATCAGGGTTATTCGCGCCCAGTGGTGCGCTGGAACGATTGGCAGGCGACTCTTAACTGGAATGCAAAAGATCCGGAAAGCTCGGCCGTCAGCGTGACAATTGATGTTGCGTCTGTCGATTCTGGCTTGGAGGAGTTTGACGGTCACCTTAAAGGCGGGCGTTTTTTCGACGCGGAAAACCATCCGAAAATAACCTTCGACAGTACATCCTTGCACCGTACTGGAGCAACGACCGGTACGATGACGGGCGATTTGACCATCAAGGGCGTCACGAAGCCTGTTACGCTTGATGTCCAATTCAACAAAGGCGCCTATGAAGAGCGCGCAAACCTACATAAGCTTGGTTTTTCAGCGCGTGCCTCGGTTAATCGCTCGGAATTCAACATGGGGCTCGCCGTTCCCTTTGTAAGCGATCAGGTGGATATCGTCATAGAGACGGAATTTGTCAGACCGGAAGGCGAATAATGTGATGCGTGGGCCGCAATATAGCTCTGTAGCAATCGTCCTTCACTGGGCGATTGCGATCTTGATCCTCGGACAGATCGCAGGCGGCCTCTATATGCACAATTTGCCAAACGCTTCGGTGATCAAATTTGACCTGTACCAGCTACACAAATCATTCGGGCTTTCGATCCTGATTTTGTCGCTGGTGCGGTTCGGCTGGCGTTTGGCGCATCGCCCGCCGGCGATGCCGGATAGCATGGCGGTTTGGGAAAAGCTTGCAGCGCGGACGGTTCATTGGGGTTTTTACGCTCTGATCATCCTGACGCCGCTGGCAGGGTGGGCGATGGTGTCCGTGTCGCCGTTGGATATTCCGACAAAATATTTCGGTTTCCTGCCGGTGCCGCATCTGCCATTGGGGCAAGGCGAAGCGGCGGAAGATCTATTTGCCGAAGCGCACGAATATCTGGCCTTTGCGATTTTGTTCTTGTTGGCGATCCATGTGGGCGCTGCATTGAAGCATCATTTCTGGGACAATGATCATGTGTTCCGCGCCATGGCGCCGGCGCGTATTGGGCACTGGGCAGGTATTGCCGGCATTATTGGCGCGATGCTGATGGGTGCTGTCATTTATGGTATTACGCCGCCGATCAACGCAGATCATCCTGCAAGGCGGTCGGTTTCGGTGGTAGGAGAAAATGAAAACGGCAATTGGTCTGTGGATTACGATGCAAGTTCGCTCAAGTTCATTGGTGAGGAAAAGGGGCGGCGCTTTGAGGGAGGTTTCTCGGAATTCAACGCCAAAATCCTGTTCTACCCGGACAATCTCGAGGCCTCTTCGATTGCCGTAACGGTCTCTACCGGGTCGGCGGAGACGGGAGATGAGATCCGAGATTCGACAGTCCCCGGCAATGAATGGTTTGATACCAAGGACCATCCGACTGCGACATTTGTTTCAAATTCAATTCGCTCGACGGGATCGGGAGAGTATGAAGCCGATGGTGTTTTGACCATCAAAGAGTATGAAAAACCGATCACCCTTGTCTTTTTGTTAGAGTTTGATGAGAACGCTGTAAAAGCAACCGGGGGCGCTGACCTTATACGGACAGATTATGGTCTCGGCGCCGACGATAGCTGGCTTGATGATGAGGCAGTAAGTCTGAAGGTCAGGGTAGCGTTCGAAATTCACGCGACCCGAGCCGGGGATTAATTCGCGCCAATCCCGCTCAGTTCGAACATCATCAGGATTGTTTTTTGCCGTCGCGGGTTCTGGTTGTCATCAGAAATTAGGTAGATAAATATCCGGCCATCTGCGGCCTCGCGTATGGCAAGCCCTTCCATATTATCGACCACGAGCGGCGCCGCGAAGCGCGCCAGTTCGGTTCCGCGAAGATCGGTTGCGGATTTCAGCGCGCTCGCTGACAGATGCACAAGGCGCGCGCGGGGGCCAATCGATGGTGAAAAAGCGCGTTCCAGAACCAACAGGTCGCCATTCGGTAATCGCGCTGCGTCTGTTGGGCTGAAATCCTTTGCAGGATGGTAGGATAGCGCGCGGTGCGCGCCATGAGCGTCAATGATCCATGTCACGGTCCCGCCGGAAGGTGATGGCGCGGCTTCGGCAAATGCGATGACGCCATCTTTCCCCATTGGCGCGATGGCTTCCGGCCCTTTGTTAAAGGGGATCGTTTCCTGGCTGAAGTCAGCGGCATTGCGCAAAAACGAAATGCCGCCATCTGGCGTTTCCTCGTAGACGTCGATGCGGTCGTGTCTTTCAAACCCGACAAATAGCAACGACCCGTCCGCATACAGGGCTTCGGCGTCGGCTAAATCGCCTGTGAGAGCTTCGCCGTCTACGCCAGTGACATTCGCTATGCGCGCATTTCCCACACCGCGAAGCCGGTCGTCCGCACCATAGGTGAGTGAGGCGCTGAGCCAGTGCGCCCGGTCCGACACGGCGAGAATTCGCCGACCGTCATTGCTGATAGTAAGGCCGGAATAACCGCCGAAGGGGGCGGCCTCGGATTGTAGATGCAGCCCGCCGCGATAAATGAAGGCGCCGACGGCGAAAGCCTCATCTGCGGCTTTATCGCCGCGAAGCTGATATGCTGAAGCGCTTAAATCTATCGCGCGCCATGTCTTTGCGACGTCATCGTCGCCTGCGCTAACGCAACTCACATTGAGCGCCGCCGCGCAGAACAGCGCGAGAAGTCTTCCGCGAAAACTCATGCTGCGGGTCGGCCCCGCCGGGCGGCTGTCGCGTCTTCGTCAAATAGCTCGGCGAGCTTGTCGATGATGGCGCCGCCAAGCTGTTCAACATCCACAATTGTCAGTGCACGACGATAATAGCGCGTCACGTCATGACCGATGCCGATAGCGAGCAGCTCAATCGGCGAGCGGTTTTCGATATAGTGGATGACCTCTCGCAAATGCCGCTCCAGATACGCGCCGCCATTGGCGGACGACGTCGTATCGTCAACCGGCGCACCGTCGGAGATCACCATCATGATGCGGCGCGCTTCAGGCCGGCCGAGCAAGCGCGCATGGGCCCACATCAACGCCTCGCCGTCAATGTTCTCCTTCAACAGCCCCTCTTTCATCATCAGGCCGAGAGCGGTGCGTGCGCGCCGCCAGGGCGCGTCGGCGGATTTGTAGATGACGTGGCGTAGGTCATTGAGGCGTCCCGGCTTTGCCGGCCGACCATCAGCGACCCATTTTTCGCGCGACTGGCCTCCTTTCCACGCACGTGTCGTAAATCCGAGGATTTCCACCTTGACGCCGCAACGCTCCAGCGTGCGCGCCAGAATGTCGGCGCAGATGGCGGCGATGGTGATTGGCCGTCCGCGCATGGAGCCGGAATTATCGATCAACAGCGTCACCACCGTATCGCGGAAATCCTGTTCCTGTTCCATTTTGTAGGAAAGCGGTTGCATCGGGTCGGCAACAATGCGGGCGAGCCGCGCAGCGTCGAGCACGCCTTCGTCGAGGTCGAAAGCCCAGCTGCGGTTTTGTTGCGCCAGCAATTTTCTCTGCAATTTGTTGGCAAGGCGGGCGACAACGGCGTGCAGGTTTTCAAGCTGACGATCGAGTGAGCGCCGCAAGCGTTCCAGTTCCTCTGGGTCACACAAGTCGACCGCGTCGGCGATCTCGTCAAACTCCGTCGTATAAGCTCTGTAGGCGGCGCCGGTATCGCCTTCAAATTGCGCCCGCAATGAAGAGATCTGGGCGTTTTCCATTGCGCCGTCATCTTCTTCGAAGCTTGTATCCATCTCCTGTTCGGAAAGATCGGCCTCGCCCTCGGTTGTATCGCCAGAACCAGGATCCTCCGGCATTTCGTCGGCGCCGGTTTCATCGTCGCCCTGATTGCTGTCGTCCGGGGATTCGTTCTGGTCTTCCTGGCCTTCCTGTTCTTGTTCGCTTTCCTGATCTCCCTGATCGTCGTCATCAAGGTCGAGATCGCGAATGACGTCGCGGGCGAGCGCGGCAAAGGCGGCCTGATCGTCGAGATCGGCAGACCCCGCCAAGGCGTCAAGAGCGGCGCCGGCGCGATCCTCAAGCTGCGCTCGCCATTCTTCCATCAGTCCGGCGGCGGCCGCCGGCGCAGTCCGGCCGGTCAGACGCTCGCGCAACATCAAGGCGGCGGCGTCGGCGAGGGGCGCGGCGTCCTTCACATTCTGCCGGTCATATCCCTTGTCAGCGAAAACCTTTTCAAGCGACGCAGCGAGATTGTCGCCTACGCCTTTGAGTGCGCGCGCGCCGATGGCCTCGCAGCGGGCGTTCTCGAGCGCGGCGAAGACGGCGCGAGCCTCAGCGCCTTTTGGCGTCAATTGCCGGTGCATGGCGGCGTCATGATGGGCGAGACGGAGCGCCGCTGCGTCGCTTTCCCCGCGAGCAATGGCGGCGGAAGCGTCATCAAGCACGCGCGCCGGCAGCGGAATGCGCGCAGACTTGCCTTGCACGGCGGCATGTTCGCCGCCAAACGCTACTTCGACGTCACGCTGTGCGGAAAGCGCCCGGGTGGTGGAAAGGAGCGCCCGTTTAAAGGCCTCGCGGATTTGTTCTTTGTTCAGCATCAGGGGCGTTATAAGGCCGGGCAGGCATTGCCGCCAAGGGCTGTAGTCAGATGGCTGCGGTCAAGAAAAAGCCCCGGCGGGCCGGGGCTTTTCCAATGAGTGTTTAGGAAGGCTACCAGATCTGTACGCGCTGTTCCGGCGGCAGGTAGAGTTCGTCCTCTTCCGTGACGTTAAACGCGTCATACCAAGCGTCCATATTCCGGACGACGCCATTGACGCGATATTGCGCCGGCGAGTGCGGATCGGTCTTGACCTGGTTCTTGAGCGCT
The DNA here is from genome assembly GCA_947259375.1 of uncultured Parvularculaceae bacterium. Classification (GTDB taxonomy): domain Bacteria; phylum Pseudomonadota; class Alphaproteobacteria; order Caulobacterales; family Parvularculaceae; genus Hyphococcus. The sequence continues at coordinate 110,718 of CAMYLZ010000029.1, forward strand.
TCTTCGCGGTTGAGGCGTTTCCAGACCTGGGCCCAGGCGAGGAAGAAGCGCTGATCGCCGGTAAAGCCGTCGAGCACCGGCGCCTCTTCGCCATTCAGCGAGAGCTTGTAGGCGTGATACGCCATGGCGAGGCCGCCGACATCGCCGATATTTTCACCCATGGTGAGTTCCGGATTGACGGGGAAGCCCTCCACCGGCTCATAGGTTCCGTATTGCGCGCCGAGCGTGTCGGCGAGCTCCTGGAAATTCGCCGCGTCTTCTTCCGTCCACCAGTCGCGCAAGACGCCGTCGCCGTCTGACTTGCGGCCCTGATCGTCGAAGCCATGGCCGATTTCGTGGCCGATCACTGCACCGATGCCGCCATAATTGACGGCCGGGTCGGCGTTCGGATCAAAGAAAGGCGGCTGCAGGATCGCGGCCGGAAATACGATCTCGTTGCGCGGCGGCGAGTAATAAGCGTTCACCCGTTGCGGGTTCATGCCCCATTCGGTCTTGTCGACTGGACCGCCAAGACGCGAGATCGACCAGTTCCAGCCGAATATCGACGCCTGTTTTGTGTTTTCATAGGCGCTGTCAGTGGTGACGACCAGGTCGGAATAATCCCGCCATTTGTCGGGGTAACCAATTTTCGGCGTGAATTTTTCGAGCTTCGCGTGGGCTTGCGTTTTGGTCTCGTCACCCATCCAGGGCAGCGTGTCGATGCGTGCAGCGAGCGCAGCGCGCAGATTGGCGACGAGCACCTGCATCTCTTCTTTAGATTCGGCTGGGAAATGACGTTCGACATAGATCTGGCCAACCGCTTCGCCCATGGCTCCGTTTACGGCGGCGACGCCGCGCTTCCAGCGTTCGCGCTGCTTCGGCGTGCCGCGCAGTGCGGTGCCGAAAAATGCGAAATTGGCGTCATCAAGTTCTGATGGCAGCACAGACGCATAGGCGTTTAGGTGGTGGAACGTCATATAGGCGATCCAGGTTTCGACCGGCGTTTCGGCGAAGATTTTCGCGGTTTGCGCAATCGCATCGTCTTCTCGCAGAATGACTTCGCTTTCACCGCCAAGGCCTCCGGCATCGAAGATCGCGTCCCATGGCGCTTCCGGCGCAAAGCCGTTCAGCTCATCGCGAGTCTTGAGATTGTAGGTCAAATCGCGATTGCGGCGTTTGGCCGGCTCCCAATGGACCTCGGCGATGCGAGTTTCCACATCGAATACCGCTTGGGCTTTTTCCGCCGCGCCGTCGACGCCGGCGAATGCCAGTGCTTGCTCGATATAGTCCTTGTACAGTGCGCGCTTGTCGGCGAATTCATCGTCGAGGTAGTAGTTGCGGTTCGGCATGCCGAGCCCGGATTGCGTCAGATGAACGGCATATTGATCCGTTCGTTTTGAATCGACGCCGACAAAGGTCGCGAACGGCGTGCGCCCGGCCATGCCGGGCGTGCCCATGATACGGGCGACGTCTTCATGGCTTTCGGCGCTGGCAATAGCGGCGAGATCGTCCGCAACTGGCGCATATTCGGCGGCGTTGATCGCATCGACATCCGTATAGACTGCGAACAAATCGCCGATTTTGCGTTCGTTCGACCCCTCAGGCGCCGCGCCGGCGGCGGCGTCTTCGATGATTTTCTTCACGCGTTCTTCGGAGCGCTCGAAAAGCACGGTGAAAGCGCCGTAGCTGGAAAACTCATCAGGAATGACGAATGTATCAAGCCACTTGCCGTTGACATAGCGGAAGAAGTCGTCGCCCGGATCGACATTCGCGTCGATATCGGCGATTTCCACCCCCCACTCGCCAAGCTCTGGCGCAGCGGCGGCGATCGTCTTTTCATGGCTGGCGTCCGCGTCTTTTTTGGCGCCGCTTTCTGGCTGTTGCCCACATGCGGCGAGCGCCAAAGCGGCGACGCCAGTCAACAAGAATCTCTTCACGTTCATTTCTCCTCGCGTGATCTCCGGTGATCTTCAATGGGTGCGATTTCCCGGCGCGCAAGTCTCCGCATATCGCCCGAAAGCGCAAGGCGGGTGGGACGAAAAGAGCGTTCCGTCGGTTGGAACGTTGTCGCAGGGCGCCGCACACGCATTTGCGCGATCTGTTGCAACGCAGCAAAACACCTTGCCGTTGCAGGCGGAACCCGCCATGGTGCCTGCGATCCAAACAGAGGGGCCCCATGGATTTGAAAACCGTCATCCGCACCATTCCGGACCATCCGAAGCCGGGAATCATGTTTCGCGACATCACGACTCTGCTCACCGATGCGCGCGGGTTTCGCCGGGCGGTGGATGAACTGGTGCAGCCGCTCGCGGGCGCCAAGATCGACAAAGTGGCGGGCATTGAAGCGCGCGGTTTTATTCTCGGCGGCGCCATCGCTCACCAGCTTTCGGTTGGCTTTGTGCCGGTCCGCAAGAAAGGCAAGCTGCCTTCCGAGACCATCACCGAAGCTTATGCGCTCGAATATGGCGTCGATGAGATCGAAATTCACGTCGATGCGGTAGAAAAGGGCGAAAAGATTTTGCTGGTCGATGACCTGATCGCCACGGGCGGCACGGCGGGGGCGGCGATCAAGCTGCTCGAGCGGGCGGGGGGCGAGGTCGTCTTGTGCTCCTTCGTTGTCGATCTGCCGGACCTTGGCGGCGCCGAAAAACTGCGCGCGCTCGGCAAGACGGTAACGTCGTTGGTGTCGTTCGAGGGAGAATAAGCGCGGCTTATCCATTCGCACTGTTGAACTGACGGGTTCAGGCGTCTCTTTCTTCCGCGAAAGCTATTTCAAGTTCCATGATGGCGAAACTCGATGCGATCGTGGAAACGCAAAACGGCACGCAGAATGTCAGCGCCATTTTCCAGACTACCACCGCACCGCCATTCAGCAAGGCGTCGCCTTGATTGATCAGGTTCAGCGCCACGCCGACAACGACCGCCACGATCAATGAGCGTCGCAAATAACGGCCCCACAATGCGCGTTTGACGGCGCATATCCGACAGGGGGCTTGCTGTGTTGTCGTTTGCTTGCGCATTTGACCTGCTGATATTCCTGCAAAACGCACAAAAAATCCGCGAATTGAGCGGGGAAGAGAGCACGATATAGGACGGATGAGGGCGTTCGCACGGTCACTGGTGATCAAATCGGAGTGAGATCGGCAATCGGCCAGGCAGCAGTGGGGCGAGGTCAACGGTAATTGGTATTGGTAAGTGCGTTTTTTTGTGTTCATCATCCGCATACAACTCACCTCCGCCGCGGCGCGTCGCGCCCGAACGTTTTGGGGTGGAGAGGCTGCGCAGGGTGCAAAACATTCATCTCAAATTTAAATTCAGGACGCTCTGCGCCCTGCACCGGCGGCGTTTTTGCGCAATGACGGACCCAGCCGTAATGGCGACCCCGGACGGATTGCTTTACCGCCAGGGTTAGCGTTGCCAGAAAGCCCGGGCGCGGCATGCGGCGACATCGAAGGGCCCTCCGTTACGCAAGCCCTCGCGCTGGCGCGCGCCGCGATCCGAACCGACAAGCAACGGCTGGCCTTGTCGTCTCTCCGCATCCGGACTGTTTCGCAGTATAGGGTCGCCGCAAAAGTGGTGGATAACTACCCACCAAAAGCGGGATTCATGAAGATTTTCATCAGATATGAGGTATTTTCAAGAGGGGTGTTCGACCTATGCGTGCAGGGGTTTTTGTTATCCCGTACGCGCCCTCCACACGCACCGACTCGCCACGGCTTGACCGCAGCGCCCATCACCAAGGCGATCCGTATGCGGCGCATGCGTGGAAAGGGCAGCAGTTGGACCCCACGGTCAAGCCGTGGGGAGTCGCGAGAGGAGAGAC
>CAMYLZ010000030.1 GCA_947259375.1 uncultured Parvularculaceae bacterium
AGAAATATGCTCCGCCCGGGATCAATAGTCGGCGGTAATTCGGCATGGCGAAACAATAGCCAATGCACATGCCCAATGATAGATTATATGGTGCATTGCGCCTCCGGCTTAATGCACCCTACTTGCTTGCTTCCCGATGAAGCTGCCGGGATGGTCGCGGCGAACACGGCCCAGGCGAGGCTTAAATTCAGCGCCGCCGCCGTCTCCGATTAAATCAACACCATCCCTACGCGACATGCCGACAATTGCAGCACGGGAACAACGATCCGTACAGGGTAAAAATCGGGGGATTGCGTGAGGGATTTGCAGGTTTCCGCAGGGTTCTGCGGCGTTTCGCGTGTCGATGCGCACAATCGTGAAGGGGCGCCGCAACCGACTCGTGTTTTCCTGCGCGCCATCAAACGCCTAACGCGAAGCGTGTGCATATCAGGCGCCAAAATGGCGCCTCGACCGAGACCGATGGCGCCAGCTTGCACCATCAAAAACCGTGTGCAGACAATGCGATAGCGGGAACATGGCGCCGCAAGCGCCGTTCCCTTTATCTTGCCGTACCTGATTATCGACGCTGCTGGCCTAGCTCTTTCATACCAGCAAGAGCTAGCGATTCTTCCGGATCAATTAGAAGGGCTGCTTCATATGCTAATTGCGCTTGCTTCAACTGGCCCAACTGCTCAAGACAAAATCCTTTTTGGGCAAGAGCGTCTGCAGTATTGGGAGCTATTTGAAGCACATGATCGTAATCCTGAATTGCTTCAACAAATTGCTCTAGCTCTTCATGACAACGTCCACGAAGAAAGAGCGTATTCCGAGCACCCGGCTTCAAAGAAAGGGCCTTTGAAAAATCGTCAATTGCCGCCCGATAATCTTCGGACTTGTATCTTGCAAAACCTCGATGCGCATATAATTTTGCAATTGACCGTGGTTTTTCAAGCAGCCGATCAAGAACAGATAACGCCTCATTATACCGCTCTTGGTCGAGAAGAATTGACGCTTTATTCCAGTCTTCTTTTTCGGGTTCGTTTAGATCAATTGGGGTCATCATAGTCTTCATCGATTTGTTCTTTTGTCCGATCTCCTTCCCCGGACTCTTTTTCGTCATGTCCACGTCGACGCTCCTCCTTGCCGCCCCGTTTTTCGGCCTCGCGGGCCTTCCATTTAGCATATCCTTCTGAGGCAGGTTCTTCGTAGTCCGCATCGCCGTGTTTTTGCTCATTTTCTTCGCGCCGCTGCCGCGCTCTCCTGTCCTTCGCCTTTCCGCGCTTCGGCTTTTCGGCACCATCTTCTACCGCATCATTTGTAACAGCAATAACCGCTGCAGCCGTTGCTGCGATAGCTGCATAACCAACCCATTTGTATACGACTGCATCAGATGGATCAGGGACCGCAACATCTGCTCCGATTCCCGCCAATGCGCCTTGAGCTACTAACCGAGCACCTGCTGCTATCCCAATCTGTCCGTTGGGATCCACCATGTTTATAGGATCGTTTGCGACATAGGCATAGAGGTTCATCTGGTCCTCGTAGCCAATCGGATCAGTCTGCAGGAAGCGGCCGAGATCGGGGGAGTAGAAGCGGGCCTTGTAGTGATAGAGCCCGACTTCGGTGATGAAGGTCTGGCCGGTATATTGGAACCGGCCAATATTCTGCGCGCCCGGCTTGCCATAGGCGTCATAGGTGTTGACGGCGAGGACCGCGCCGGCGGCGTCGGCGACCGCGACCACCGAGCCGCGCTCGTCGGCGAACAGCCAGCGGCGATCGGATGTGGCGGCGCCTTCATACCATACCAGCGGCTCGTCCACATTGACGCCATGGACATAGCGCCGCTGGAGATTGTCGCCGGCGTCAAACTCGCCGATCAACCGGTCGCCGGCGTAGAGATATTGCGTGGTGGCGATTAAATCATCGCCAATGTTGCGCGCGCTCCGTGTACATTGGGGGTGCAAAACGGCTACAAACATCCGCAAAATACCGCGCATCCGTGCGCAGATATTCGCTTATAGCTCGCTGTTTTTTTCAGGAAAAATGCAGAAAAAACAACCACATAAATTCTGTGTTGCGCCGATGATGGACGGGACGGACCGTCATTGCCGTTATTTTCACCGGCTGATGACCCGGCACGCGCTGCTTTACACGGAGATGATTACCGCCGAGGCGGCGATCCATGGCCAGCGCGATTATCTGCTTGGCTTTGATGAGACTGAGCACCCGGTCGCCTTGCAGCTTGGCGGCAGCGATCCGGAAAAGCTCGCCGAGGCGGCGCGGATCGGCGCGGGCTTTGGTTATGATGAAATCAATCTCAATGTCGGCTGTCCGTCGGACCGGGTGCAATCCGGCGCGTTCGGCGCCTGCCTGATGAAAACGCCGGACCTTGTTGCCGATTGCGTCGCCGCCATGAACGCGGCCGTCGATATTCCGGTTACGGTCAAATGCCGGATCGGCGTCGACGACCAGGACCCGGAAGAAAGCCTCTTCACGCTGGTCGACAAGGTTTCTGCGGCGGGATGCAAGATTTTTATCGTGCATGCGCGCAAGGCATGGTTGCAGGGGCTGTCGCCAAAGGAAAACCGCACCGTGCCGCCGCTCGACTACGACCTTGTGCGGCGGCTGAATGCCGCGCGGCCGGAATTGTGCGTGGTGCTGAACGGCGGCGTTGAAACCGTCAATGACGCGGCGATGCTGGCGGCCGATTTCGACGGCGTCATGCTGGGGCGCGCCGCTTACGGGGCGCCTTATCTGTTGGCGAGCGTTGATGAGATGTTTTTCGGGGACAGTGGTCCGGGCCCCGCACGCGAAGAGGTTGTCCGGTTGATGTCCGCTTATGTGAAGCGTGAGTTTGAAAAGGGCGTGCGGCCGCATTCGGTGACCCGACACATGCTCGGGCTTTATCATGGCGCGCCGGGCGCGCGGGCCTGGCGCCGGTTCCTGTCGGAACATGCGAGTGCCGCGCGCGCCGATATTCTCGACCGAGCGCTTGCCGCCTTGCAGGCGCGCGAAGCGGCGGCCTGAACGATGGCGGCGGCGGCCGAATATGGGCCCCTCGTGGTGCTGTTGCTGTTCGTGGGGTTTGCGGCCGGTTTCACCGGCGGCCTGTTCGGGGTTGGCGGCGGCGTGGTGACGACGCCGGCGCTTTACGCTGTTTTCAAGGCGCTTGGCTTTGGTGAGGATGCGAGCCTCAAGACCGCGATCGGCACCTCGCTGGCGGTGATTGTCGTTACGTCCGTTCGCTCGCTCGCCACGCATCATCGCGCTGGCCACGTGGATGGCGTCATGCTGCGCGCCTGGGCGCCGTGGATCGCATTTGGCGCGGCGGCAGGCGGCCTTATGGCGCGCTGGGCCCCAGCCGAAGGATTGACGGTGATATTTGCCGGCGGCGCAATCTATGTCGCGTGGCGCAGGCTGTTCGCCCCGGTGAAGACACATGCAGCGCCGGTTAACCTGGTGCGTAAGCGGATGAAAATTCCGCTTGGCCTGGGTACAGGGTTTTTCTCCAGCCTGATGGGCATTGGCGGCGGCGCGCTTGGCGTGATGGTGATGACTGTCGCCGGCCGCAGCATGCATCAGGCGATTGCGACCTCCGCCGGTTTCGGTGTTGCTGTCGCCGCCCCGGGGGTGGTCGGTTTCATGGCGTCTGGCTGGCGCGCGCCGGATCTGCCGCCGGCGGGGCTTGGCTATGTCAATATCGCCGCCTTCATGACCATGGCGCTGATGGCCGGCGTCGCCGCGCCATTGGGCGCGCGCGCCGCGCACCGGCTGAGCGGCGATTTTCTGTCAACCATATTTGGAATTTACGTGCTAATTGCCGCAGGCGCTCTGAGTTGGGATGTTTTCCGCTAAATAAGGTGGATTTTCGCAGGGCAATCCTACTATAGATAACAGCTTCGTGAGTTAGCTTTGCCAATAGTGGACTGAGCGTCTCGTTGCGTTGCGGAGGGGCCAAGCGCATGTCGACGATAGAAACCGTCATTTCGGGCGTTGGATCCTATCTGCCGAAAAATGTTGTGACCAACCACGACCTCGCCAAAAAGGTCGATACGGCGGATGAGTGGATCCGCTCGCGCAGCGGCATCGGCCAGCGCCATTTCGCGGCGGATGATGAAGCAACTTCGGATCTCGCCGCCAAGGCCGCATGGCATGCGCTCGATCAGGCGGGCCTCAAACCGCGCGATATCGGGCTGATTATCGTCGCCACCGTGACGCCGGACAGAACCTTTCCTTCGACCGCCGTTTATGTGCAGGAAAAGATCGGCGCCCCGCCGGGGATCGCGTTTGACATCTCGGCCGCCTGCGCGGGTTTTTTATACGCGACCAATATCGCCCATGACTTTATCCGCACAGGCCAGATAAAGCACGCGCTTGTCATCGGCGCGGAAAAACTCTCCTGCTTCCTCGATTGGGAAGATCGCGGAACCTGCGTCCTGTTCGGTGACGGGGCAGGGGCGGTGGTGCTCTCCGGCGAGCCGGCGCAGACCGCGCGCGAGCCGCGCGGCATTCTCGCTACCTATCTTTCCGCAGACGGACGGCTGGCGCCGCATCTTTACGCCGATGGCGGGCCGTCAACCACCGGCACAGTCGGCAAGGTGCGCATGAACGGCAAGGAGGTCTTTCGCAACGCGGTGGAGGAAATATCCGGCGCGGTGTTCGAAGTCACCGAACGCGCCAAGGTCGCACGCAGCGAGATCGACTGGTTCGTGCCGCATCAGGCGAATATCCGCATCATTCAATCTTGCGCGAAGAAGCTGGAACTTTGCGAGTCGAAAATCATCGTGACGATTGAAAAGCACGCCAATACGTCATCGGCTTCCGTGCCGCTGGCGGTGGACGCAGGGATTCGCGACGGACGAATCAAGCGCGGCCAGTTGCTTGTGTTTGCCGCGCTTGGCGGCGGCCTTGCCTGGGGCTCGGCGCTGGTGCGGTATTAGGCGTGTCGCCGGCTTTATTGTCCGTATAGGGACTGGGCTTCCGCCGGAACAGCCTCCATACGAATGGTGATGCCCCGCGCCGCCGCAAGTTGGCCGATTATCTCGCCGATTTGTGCGGGGCTAAGGTCGTCGGCACTCGCGACTTCTTTGGCTACGTCGTCAAAAAACTCCTCGAAACCGCCTTTTGTCGCGGCCATCAGCACGACAGCCTCCTCGTCGCCGTCATTCCAGAACGCATGAAGATGATCGCGGGTCAGCGCAGCGAAACCGCCAGAGCCCATGGTGATACGGATCAAATTTTCTGGTTGTAATCCCCGACTTCCGGGTGAGTGCGCAACACGGCGTCAAGCTCGGCGAACATCGCCTTCATGTTTTCCTCCGATGTCGGACTTTCGACGACGACGACCAGTTCCGGCTTGTTGGACGAGGCGCGGATGAGGCCCCAGGTGCCGTCTTGGGCCGTAATGCGCACGCCGTTGACAGTCACGACACCGCGCACCCGTTGGCCGATAATTTCGGTGCGCTCCGAAAGCGCGGCGACGACCTTGTCGACCACGGCGTATTTTTTCTCGTCGTCGCAATGAGGCGACATGGTCGGCGACTGCCAGGTTTTGGGCAGTGACTTTCTGAGGTCCGACAATTTCTTGTCCGGGTTGTTGTCGAGCATTTGCAACAGCGCGATGGCGGCGACGAGCCCGTCATCATAGCCGCGCCCGAGCGGGGCATTGAAAAAGAAATGCCCGGATTTTTCAAATCCGGCGAGCGCGCCGACCTCGTGACTCTTGCGCTTGATATAGGAATGACCGGTCTTCCAATATTCGGTTTTTGCGCCATTGCCGACGAGCACGGGGTCGGTGAGGAACAGGCCGGTGGATTTCACATCGACCACAAATTGCGCATTTTCATGCCGGGCGGAGAGGTCGCGCGCCACGAGAACGCCGATTTTGTCGGCGAAAATTTCCTCGCCTTCGTCATCGACAACGCCGCAGCGATCGCCGTCGCCGTCAAAGCCGAGCGCCATGTCCGCGCCATGTTCCTTTACCGCCGCCTGCATGGCGTGCAGCATCTCCATATCTTCTGGGTTCGGATTGTAGCGCGGGAAGGTGTGGTCAAGCTCCGCATCCATGGGGATCACGTCAACGCCGAGGCGCGAAAGCGCTTCGGGCGCATAGGCGCCAGCCGTGCCGTTGCCGCAGGCGGCAACGACTTTGAGCTTGCGCTTGATTTTAACGCCAGAAGCGATATCGGCGATATAGCGCTCACGCATGCCTTCGACATAATGATAAGCGCCGCCGGGGCGGGCTTTTCCCTCTCCCTTGAGAACAATCTCTTTCAGCCGGCCCATTTCGTCAGGACCGAAGGTGAGCGGTTTTTCAACACCCATCTTCACGCCGGTCCAGCCGTTTTCGTTATGGCTCGCGGTGACCATAGCGACGCAGGGAATATCGAGCGCGAATTGCGCGAAATAAGCGACCGGCGACAAGGCGAGGCCGATATCGTGAACCTCGATCCCGGCGCTCATCAACCCGACGGTCAGCGCCTGCTTGATCGAGGCCGAATAGCCGCGGAAATCATGGCCGACAACGATGCGCGGTTCCTTGCCCATTTCGTGGATTAGCGCGCCAAGCCCCAGGCCCAACGCCTGTACGCCGAGAAGGTTGATTTCCTTTTCAAAGACCCAGCGCGCATCATATTCGCGAAAGCCGGTTGGCTTGACGAGCGGCGTGATTTCATAATCGAGCGTGTTCGCTTTGAGATCGGCGCGAGGGGCAGGCAGCATCACAGTTCCTTGATTGTTGTCTGTTGTGACCGTTAATTTGCACCACGCACTTTAGGGGTGCTGCGACAAGACGCAACTGGCTTGTCTGCCTGCGAATGCCGCCCGCTTCGAGACCGCTTTGACCAATGCCCATGACCCGGCTAGAACCGTTTGCGGGTGCGGCTATAGGGGCTTGCCGGCGGGAGCGGCTTGACGGCGGGGCGCAAATATCCAACCATCCGCGGCTAACAGAAATTCACTCAACGAATCAAGATCAATTAGGGTTTAAACAAAGTAGCTTACCGCGCTTTATTCTGAGCTGACGATCCTCCTGCGCTAATTGTCCGTAGACGACGCGCCGCAGCTCGGATAACGACGAATCGGTCGCTTCGCTGATTTTTTTTCGCGCGCTACGGAAACATAGGATCATCCATGGACGCGAACAATCTGGGCGCCAGTATTTCGGACATTCTCAACGGGCGTTTCGTCGGGCTTTTCGGCGTTGCGGCAATTTTTGCGATCGCGTTGCTGTTCTCGCGCAACCGCAAGGCCATAAATCTGCGGATCGTAGCGAGCGCATTCGGCTTGCAGGTCGCCGTCGCTTTTTTTGTCCTTTACACCTCAGTCGGGAAAGGCGTCATCGGCGCCATGTCGCAAGGCGTGACCAGCATTCTCAGCTTCGCCAATGCGGGCATAGAAATGGTGTTTGGTCAGCTCGCCGGCGCCGGTTTCGGCACGGTCTTCGCCATTCACGTCCTGCCGATCATCATTTTCTTCTCGGCGCTGATGTCGGTGCTTTATCATTTGCGCATCATGCAGGCGGTCGTCGCCGGCGTGGGCGGTTTCCTGCAGATCATCATCGGCACGCGCCCGGTGGAATCGCTGAACGCAGCGGCGAATGTATTTGTCGGGCAAACCGAAGCGCCGCTTGCCATCAAGCCTTATCTCGATCGTGTCACAGGCCCACAGCTTTTTGCGATCATGGTGTCCGGGCTTGCTTCCGTCGCCGGCACAGTGCTCGCCGCATATGCGCAGCTCGGAGTGCAGCTCGAATATCTGCTTGCGGCGAGCTTCATGGCGGCGCCGGGCGGGTTGTTGATGGCCAAGCTCATATTGCCGGATGATTCCAAAAAGAAAGAAGAAAACGAGCTGACCGTGCTGGCGATTACCAAGGAGCGCTCGCCGCACGCCAATGTCTTTATGGCTGCGGCGGAAGGGGCGCAGGACGGCCTCAAGCTGGCGTTGACGATCGGTGCGATGCTGATCGCCTTTGTCGGGCTTATTGCGCTGGTGAACGGCCTGCTTGGCGGGGTTGGAGGCCTTTTGGGAATGGAAGATCTTTCCGCGCAGAAAATTTTGGGTTGGGTGTTTGCTCCCCTGATGTTTCTGTTGAGCGTGCCCTGGGCCGAGGCGCAGGCCGCCGGCGCCATTTTCGGTGAAAAACTTATCCTAAACGAGTTTGTCGCCTATATCAGCCTGATAGGACAAGCTGATGCGCTAAGTCCTAAGACGGTGGCGATCGTCACTTTTGCGCTTTGCGGTTTTGCGAATTTCTCGTCGATTGCGATTCTGCTTGGCGGCCTTGGCTCGCTTATGCCTGATCGGATGAGCGAAATCGCCAGATACGGCATACACGCTATATTGGCGGGATCGCTCTCCAACTTGATGAGCGCTGCGCTCGCCGGAATGATCCTTCCCTGATCGCCAAGCTTGCATCCCTCGCGCATTTGTCAGATCCGCAGCGGTTGATTTTTGGACGGCGTGAACGAGAAATACTAGGCCGATCAGTTCAATCTTGAGGAATTGTGTGGCCGATCAACTGGACGCCATCGTCGCTGACATTCGCGCTTGCCGGATCTGCATGGACGCGCCCAAAGGCAAAATGCTGGCGCATGAGCCGCGGCCTGTCTTGCAGGTTTCCAAGCGCGCGCGGCTTGCGATATTCGGCCAGGCGCCGGGCAATCTCGTCAATCAAAGCGGCCGGCCGTTTACTGATCCCTCCGGCGTGCGCCTGCGAGAATGGATGGGCGTTTCGGATGAAGAATTTTATGATGCGGATCGCGTTGCAATCATTCCGATGGGGTTCTGTTTTCCGGGCTATGACGGCAAGGGCGGAGACCTGCCGCCACGCAAGGAATGCGCGCCAGCTTGGCGCGAGCGGTTAATGGCGGCGCTGCCGAATATTGAATGCGCGATCCTTGTCGGCGCTTATTCGCAAAAATGGCATCTTGGCGACGGCGCGGAGAAGACGTTGACCGCCACGGTGGAAAAATGGCGGGCGTTTGCACCGCGTTTTTTCCCGACGCCGCATCCGTCCTGGCGCAATAATGGCTGGCTGCGCAAAAATCCGTGGTTCGAGGCGGAATTGCTGCCGGTCTTGCGAGCCCGCATTCGCGCGCTGATCTAATGTCGCTCGCCTAGCGGCGGAATGTGCGCCAATCGTCAATGCGGGCGTAAATCACAAACAGCACCGCGAGAATGATCAGGATCAGCAGGGCGAACTGGACCTGCGCCTCGACCGCGTGAACCTCATGCTTTGAAGGCCTTCCGGAAGGCACCTCGACCATCTCGACAGTCTCGCCGTCATGTCCATTTGGGGCTTCATCGCCTTCGCCGACATGCGGGGCGTCGCCGGCGCTGGCGCCAGGCGCTTCGGTAAGCCCGGCGCCCGACTCGATATTGGTCTCGATCTGGTCGAGCTCTTCGGCATTGTCGCGGCCCATGGTCGAAGAGGCGACGCCTGCCCCGCCGGCGATCGCGGCGCCCTGAACTGTCCGGCTTTGTGCGACATTGCCTCGCCGCGGCGCTTCTTCGACCGGGCCGATGCGAGAGTTTTCTGCGATATTTTCCGGGTCTCGTACGGGCAGCGGCCCGTCCGGCGTCAGGAACAGCGCGCGTTCAGATGCGCGCCGCCGCGTCAGGCCCAGGACTTCGCGTAGCACCCCGCCAACGGTCGCCTTGTTCCACCAGGTCAGGGCGTCGGCGGCGCCGACACGGTCGCCGCGATTGAGCCGTTTAAGCGCCGTCGAGCCGCGAAACGCGCCGGCGCCCACATTATAGACAAAGCTGACCAGCGCATCGAATTCGTTCTGGTTGACCGGGACCTTCACCGCATTGGCCACCGCCTGTTCGCGCGGTTTGAGATCGCGCCGCAGCAATTCTTCCGCCTCGCGTTCGCTGATTCGCATGCCCGGCTGCACGTCATTGCCCGTATGGCCGTAGCCGATTGTCCAGATCCCGGCGATATCCTGATAGGCCTCAAGCTCGAGCCCTTCGAATCGTTTGATCAGTTCAATGCCGCTTTGTGAAGTTTTCACAGGAAAGCTCCCACACCCCGCTTCGGGTCGTAGTCTAACGTTAAATCTAGGCGAAATGTAGGAGCTTGCGGTCGCAAAATTAACCGATCCGCACAAGCGCCGGAATTGGGCTGTTCGCGCCGTAAAACGGTTCAGCGGTACGATATTGGTAATAAATTCTGGAGGTTAGATTGTGCATGCCAAATCACCAGCGCTGCGGCGTCGACGATCTTTCCGGTCAAGATTTGGCGAGGCTTCGGGCTTTTGTGCTGTTTGTCAGGCGCGGGCGAGCAGCGATTGCTGACGTGCAACGCGTGCTTCGAACGTCTCGGTTAACGCCCGCAGATCCGTCAGCAGGCGTGTTTCGACCGTCCCGAATGCGGCGCGGTTGGCGGCGAGCGTGCGGGTCGAACGCGCATGGGACGCCGCTAGCCGGGCCTTTTCAGCTTGCAATGGGCCAAGCTCTTCCGGCCGGCCATTGGCGAGGGCGAGGTTTTCCTGACCGATGATGTCGTTGAGCGCTTCGGTGACGCTAATCAGCGAATGAATGCAATTTGCGGCGTTATAGTCGCGCTCAAGCGGGACGGCGGGCATTCTTCACTCCAATATTCGACTGGATTTGAGCAATAGGCCGATACGAAAAACAAACCGTTGCGCAATTACATGAAATTGTCGGCAGTAGGTCTGGCGTTGCCGCTGCTTGTCGCAGTGCAGCGAAACCCGCGCCTGAAACCGAAACAAAAAATCAACGGTTCAGTATTAATTAACCAGATGTGCGACCGGGCCGGCGGCGACAAAATCATAGCTTGAGCCGCCGGTTGCGCATCGGTATAGAGAGCCGCGACGAGGCTGAACGTCTCGTCGGCTCAAGGGGTGAAAAGCTGGGAGAACAGCATGTCGGCGTCCGATGTTGAAGAGTATCGTCCGTCCGAGGACGAACCATTCATGTGCGATCGGCAAAAGGAGTACTTCAAAAAGAAACTACTGTCCTGGAAGCAGGATATAATTCGGGAAAGCGAAGGCACGCTCAACAATCTGCAAGAAGATAACAATCACTTGCCGGACATTGCTGATCGCGCTTCGAGCGAAACCGAAAAAGCGCTCGAACTGAGAACCCGCGATCGTCAGCGTAAACTGATCTCCAAGATCGATGCGGCTTTACGCCGGATCGAGACCGGGGAATATGGCTATTGCGAGGAAACCGGCGAGCCGATTGGCGTGCGTCGCCTCGACGCCAGGCCGATCGCGACGCTTTCGCTGGAAGCGCAGGAAAGACACGAGCGCGAAGAAAAGGTGTACCGCGACGACTAGCGCCCTGGCGCGCCGTCAAGGAATGGCGGTCGGCCCGCCAACAACCACTTGCGAACAGGCGAGGGTGCGCCTATATGCGCAACTGCAAATTTTTGTTTTGGGCCGCAGCCGAACCGCGGCCGACTTTATCTGTCTGCTAAGCTAATCTGCCACTTCCCAGACAAAAGGTTGCGCTAACAGGCTTCGTCCGGACCGGGCGGAGTCATTTCAAAACGCGCCCCTTAGCCGGGCGTGACGCGCCTAAGTCACGAAGGAGACGAAAAATGGCGACAGGTACTGTCAAATGGTTCAACGGCCAAAAAGGTTATGGTTTCATTCAGCCGGATGACGGCGGCAAAGACGTATTCGTTCACGTCACCGCTGTTGAGCGCGCCGGCCTCGCGCCGCTCGAGGAAGGTCAGAAGCTTTCCTATGAGCTGGAGACCAATCGCGGCAAGACCTCTGCGGCCCAGTTGCAGCCTCTTTAAGGCTTTAATAGCTTGACAAGCTTGAACGGCGCTTCCCTCGGGGAGCGCCGTTTTTGCATTGCACATAAGGGGTTGAAAGCGGCCGTGACTCCGCTATGAAGGCCCATGGAGCGACGCAATCCCTCATCCAAACCGGGCGCGAAACGTAGATCCGGATCAAAAGCGGGCCGCGGGACGCAACCGAGTCGCACTGGTGCGCCCGATCGCGCGGATGAGCGCTCCAGCAAGCCCAAACGCATTAAAAAAACCAATATCGCCACAACTGCCCTCGGCGCCGAGCCGGAAAAGCGCAGCCGCAAGAAAACGGCGCCCACCAAAGGCGAGGCCGGCAATCGTGAGCTCAATGTTCACGTGAAAACCGCCAAGCGGCGGGAATATGGCTCGACCTTGTGGCTGAAGCGCCAGCTCAACGATCCTTATGTGAGGAAAGCCAAAGCCGAAGGCTGGCGCTCGCGCGCCGCGTTCAAGCTGATCGAACTTGATGAGAAATTCGCCCTGTTGAAACCGGGCGCGCGCATTGTCGATCTCGGCTGCGCGCCGGGCGGCTGGTGCCAGGTGGCGGCCAAGAAAGTCGGAAGCAGGGGCCGCGTGGTCGGCATTGATTATCTTTCCATGCCGGCGGTGCCCGGAACCGATGTGCTGGAAATGGACTTTCTTGACGAAGCCGCGCCGGACAGGCTGAAGGACATGCTCGGCGGCGAGGCGGATATCGTTCTTTCCGACATGGCCGCGCCGACGACGGGGCACAAATCCACTGACCATTTGCGCATTATCGCGCTCGCCGAAGCGGCGCTCGATTTCGCCGAGGACGTTTTGGCGCCCGGAGGCGCGTTCGTCTGCAAGGTGTTCGCCGGCGGCGCGGAGGGCGATTTGCTGGTCCGGCTGAAGACGCTTTTTGAATCTGTCAAACACGCCAAGCCGAAAGCCTCGCGCTCGGACTCGGCGGAGAAATATGTTGTGGCGACCAGCTTTCGGGGGCGCGCATGTCCGTAATCACAGCGATCCATGACCGGAACGAAAAGATCACCTGGCTCGGCTCTAATGGGCGCGCGACGATCGGCAGTTTCGTCGGGCCGTCGCTGGATCGCAAGTGGATCGGTTTCGGCGACTGGTTGATCGGCATGACCGGGTCAGGTCCCAAGGATGAAGCATTGAGGGCGTCTGCGGAACAATTTCCGCATGATGCGGGTCATCCGTTCGAAATTCTGAAATTCATGCGCGCGGCCTATTCGGCGTTCGACATTGGCGAGGTGGACGAAGGGCTGAAGCGGTTTTGCGGCAGCGGGTTGATCATCCATAAGTCAGGCGCCGTGTGGGATTTTGACAGTAGCTTGTGTCTTACCGCCGTGCCGCCGGGCGCGTTCTGGGCGCGCGGCTCGGGCATGGATGCGGCCATCGGCGCCGGCCGGGCCTTGCGCGACTATGCAGCCTCGCCGAAGGAATTGACGCGCCGCGTTATTGAGATTGTTACCGAACTGGATGTGGACTCTCCCGGTGAAGTCCTTGTGCAGACTTTCAATGCCGATGGCGAATTGTCCGAACCGCTTAACGTTTGAGGGCCTTATGAATATTCGTGAAGCGCTGACTTTTGACGATGTATTGCTGGAGCCGGGGCCATCGGAAGTGATGCCGAGCCAGGTGGACGTCAAGGCGCGCCTGACCAAGGCGATCACGCTCAATATTCCTATTCTTTCTTCCGCCATGGACACGGTGACCGAAGCGGAAATGGCGATTGCCATGGCGCAGGCCGGCGGTATCGGCGTTTTGCATCGCAATCTGTCGATCGCCGAACAGGCCGAGCATGTTCGGCGCGTAAAGCGCTTTGAAAGCGGCATGGTGGTGAACCCATTGACCCTGACGCCTGATGACACGTTGGCGACGGCGCAGGAGATAATGCTGGAGAAGAACATTTCCGGCTTTCCGGTGGTTGAGGATCGCGACGCCAACGGCGTCGGAAAACTGGTTGGAGTGCTGACTAATCGCGATATGCGGTTTGCGCAAAATCTCAACCAGCCGGTCCGCGATCTGATGACCGCTGTGGATCTCGTCACTGTCAAGCCTGGCGCCACGCAGGACGAAGTGCGCGAATTATGCCACAGGCGCCGTATCGAGCGCGTGATTGTCGTTGATGACGATTGTCGCTGCGTCGGCCTCATCACCGTCAA
Organism: uncultured Parvularculaceae bacterium; assembly: GCA_947259375.1. GTDB lineage: Bacteria > Pseudomonadota > Alphaproteobacteria > Caulobacterales > Parvularculaceae > Hyphococcus. Next base: position 13,918 of record CAMYLZ010000030.1, read on the forward strand.
GGACATGGAAAAGGCGCGGGCCTATCCGCTGGCTTGCAAGGACGCGGAAGGGCGCTTGCGCGTTGCAGCCGCCTCATCCGTCGGCGATGACGGCTTTGCGCGCATCGAGGCGTTGATTGATGCGGGCTGCGACCTCGTCGTCATCGACACAGCGCATGGCCATTCCTCAAAAGTGGTCGAACAGGTCGAACGGGTCAAACGCGCCTCCAACGCGACGCAGGTGATCGCCGGCAATGTCGCCACATATGATGCGGCGAAAGCATTGATCGGCGCGGGCGCCGACGCCATCAAAGTCGGTATCGGTCCAGGATCGATCTGCACGACGCGCATTGTTGCCGGCGTTGGCGTGCCGCAGCTTACTGCTGTCATGGATGCGGCGCGGGCCGGGAGTGAAGCAAACGTGCCGGTGATTGCCGATGGCGGCATCAAGTTTTCCGGCGACATCGCCAAGGCGCTGGCCGCCGGAGCGGACTGCGTGATGATCGGCTCTCTCCTAGCCGGTACGGATGAAGCGCCAGGCGAGGTCTTTCTCTATCAGGGCCGATCCTACAAATCCTATCGCGGCATGGGTTCGATCACCGCGATGGCGCGCGGGTCCGCCGACCGCTATTTCCAGGCGGATGTCAGTGAGCAGATGAAACTGGTGCCGGAAGGGATCGAGGGGCGCATTCCTTACAAGGGAGCTATCGGTCCGATCTTGCACCAGCTTGTAGGCGGCGTGCGCGCCTCTATGGGTTACGTAGGCGCGCCGAGTATCGCGGAAATGCAAAAGCGCGCCCGGTTTGTCAAAATTACCAATGCGGGACTGAAAGAAAGCCACGTCCACGATGTCGCCATCACGCGCGAGGCGCCGAACTATCCGACCCAGAGCTGATGCGCCTGTCCGGACGGCTTTCCGCCGCAATAGAAATTCTTGAAGATTTCGAGGCGCGCCGTGTGCCGCTGAAAACCGCGATCGCCGACTGGTCGCGGTCGAACCGCTATGCGGGCGCGAAAGACCGCGCGTGGATTTCAGGGCTGTGTCTCGATGCGTTGCGCAGGCGGAACTCGCTGGCGGCGGCAATGGGCGATGCGCCCGCCCGCGCGCTTGTGCTCGCCGCTATGCGTTTTATGTGGGCGAAGCCGCTCGATGATCTCGCCGAGGCTGCCGCCGAAGAACCGCACGGACCTGGCGCGCTGAGTGCTGAGGAAGCGGCCTCGCTGGAAGCGCGGGATACGGCGGTTTCTTCTTCGCCATGCAGCGCGGGTGACGTGCGGGAAGAAGAAAAGCGTCTCGCGTTGAGAAAAGCCCATATCGCTGGCGACTTTCCCGAATGGCTGGCGCCGCATATCACCCGTGTTTTCGGCGATGAGGCGGCGACTGTCATGGCCGCCTTTGCCGAGCGCGCTGACATCGATCTGCGCCTTAACACGCTGAAAACGGCGCCGGGGAAAGCGCTGGCGGCGCTTAAACCCGTTAAGGCCGGCGCCATTCCCATGCTGACGACGGGTGCGCGCATCGCAGCGCCGGATCCCAGCGAAAAGGCGCCGGGCGTCACGGTCATCCCCGCCTTTAACAAGGGCTGGGTTGAGGTGCAGGATTTAGGCAGCCAGATAGCCGCTTGCGCCGCCGGCGACATTAAGGGCAGCCAGGTTCTTGACTATTGCGCCGGCGGCGGCGGCAAGACGCTGGCGCTTGGCGCGCTGATGGAAAACACCGGCCAGCTTTATGCCTATGATAGCGACCCACGGCGGTTAAAGCCGCTGTTTCATCGCGCCAAACGCGCCGGGGTGCGCAACCTGCAAATCCGGTCGCCGGCCGGCGGCGAAGGCCTCGATGACCTGGCGGGAAAAATGGACGTGGTGTTCGTCGACGCGCCTTGCACCGGCGCCGGCACCTGGCGGCGCCACCCCGACACCAAATGGCGGCTGACCGAAAAGCAATTGCAGACCCGGATGCGGGAACAGGATCAGGTGCTTGAGCAAGCGTCCCGCTTCGTCAAACCGGGCGGGCGGCTCGTCTGGGTGACTTGTTCTTTCCTGATGGAAGAAAACGAAGACCGTCTGGCGGCATTTCTCGAAACGCGCGATGAATTCTCGCAAAAGCAGGCGCTTGATACCATCGCGGCTTCAGGCTTGCTCACCGATGTGGGGCGGGACGCGCTTGGCCCTTGCGTAACGCCCCAAGGCGCCATCCGCATCACGCCGGACAAACTGCGTGCGGACGGATTTGTTGTCGCGACTTTGAAGAGAACCGGATAATACATTCCTTATGACCCTCGATCCTCATGCAAAAGTTCATGAACGCGCCCTGATTGTCGATTTCGGCAGCCAGGTGACACAGCTAATTGCGCGGCGCCTGCGCGAGGCTGGCGTTTATTGCGAGATCCATCCCTTCAATCGCATCGATGCGGCGTTTCTTGACGAATTCGCGCCGAAGGCGGTGATCCTGTCGGGCGGGCCGGCAAGCGTAAAGACTGAGACGAGCCCCCGGGCGCCGGCGGAGCTGTTCGCGCTCGGCGTGCCGGTGCTTGGCATATGTTACGGCGAACAGACGATCTGCGCGCAGCTTGGCGGCGATGTGGAGCGCTCCGACCATCGCGAGTTTGGCCGCGCCCATATCGAAGTGGTGAAAGACAGCGCGCTGTTCGACGGCATGTGGGAAAGAGGTTCGCGCCAGCAGGTATGGATGAGCCATGGCGACCGGGTGAATGCGATCCCCGAAGGATTCGAAGTGATTGCAAAGTCTGAGGGGGCGCCCTTTGCGGCCATCGCCAATGAAGCGCGGCGCTTTTACGGCGTGCAGTTCCACCCGGAGGTTGTGCATACGCCGGACGGGGCCAAGCTGCTGAAAAATTTCGTGCAAAAGATCGCCGGGCTTTCCGGCGACTGGACCATGGCGGCGTTTCGCGAGGAGGCGATCGCCGAGATCCGCCGCCAGGTGGGCGATGCGCGCGTTATTTGCGGGCTTTCGGGCGGCGTTGATTCATCCGTAGCCGCTGTGCTTATTCACGAAGCGATCGGAGAGCAGCTCACTTGCGTTTTTGTCGATACCGGGCTGATGCGCGCCGGCGAAGGCGAAGAAGTGGTGCGCCTTTTCCGCGATAGCTACAATATTCCGCTCATCCATGTTGAGGCGGCGAATCTGTTCCTCGGCAAGCTAAAAGGCGTCGATGACCCGGAAAAGAAACGCAAAATTATCGGTGCGACATTCATCGACGTTTTCGAAGCCGAAGCGGGCAAGATCAAAAACGCGGCGTTTCTCGCGCAGGGTACGCTGTACCCGGACGTGATCGAAAGCGTTTCCTTCGATGGCGGTCCATCGGTGACGATTAAATCGCACCATAATGTCGGCGGATTGCCGGAACGCATGAACCTCAAGCTGGTCGAACCCTTGCGCGAGCTTTTCAAGGATGAAGTGCGCGCACTCGGACGCGAGCTTGGCCTGCCGGAGCATTTCGTCGGTCGTCACCCGTTTCCAGGGCCGGGCCTAGCAATCCGCATTCCGGGCGAGGTGACGCAGGAAAAAGCCGACATACTGCGCAAGGCGGATGCGATTTATCTCGATGAAATTCGCAAAGCCGGTCTTTATGACGCGATCTGGCAGGCTTTCGCCGTTTTGCTCCCGGTACGGACAGTGGGCGTAATGGGGGACGAACGCACCTATGACCATGTGCTCGCTCTGCGCGCGGTTACCTCTACCGATGGCATGACGGCGGATTATTATCCGTTCTCGCATGAATTCCTGAGCGCCTGTGCAACGCGCCTCATCAATGAAGTGCGCGGCGTTAACCGCGTTGTTTATGACGTTACCTCAAAACCACCCGGCACGATCGAGTGGGAATGACGGTGCGTCCGCTGCGGTCTGTTGCGCAAAACCAGAATTGCGTTCGGGAGTGCATGTATTCTCATAAGCTTGGTGGCGCATTGCGCTTCGCTTGATACTTCCGTCCTTGCCAGCGGCAATGACTGGAACCCATTATTTTGATCTGCTAGGGCGCCGGGCAGCGGGGCAACGCGAAGCCATCCACATCAAAAACATGACATTTATCAGGCGGAAGGTAGATTTGGACCGCTTCGCCGCTCCTGACAGGAAAATTACCCGGCGCCTCTATTACGGAAAGGTTCGCCGCATGCGGAGTGCGTACATAGATGAGCGTGCGGCTTCCAAGTTGCTCGGTCAAATCGACAACCGCGTCCACCATGTTTGGTTTGGCCTCTCTGCCAATCGCCAGATGCTCGGGGCGTATGCCGATAGCGACGTTGGCGCCGATCGCGATTCCGTCACACATGGCTGCAATTTGCAATTTGGTCCCGCCCTTGAGCTGAACAAGCATGCCCGCAGAATTGGCTTCTGAGATCGTCCCATCAAAGAAGTTCATGGCTGGCGAGCCGATAAAACCTGCGACAAAGCGGTTTGCGGGCCGCTCGTACAAGTCTTGTGGAGGGCCGGATTGTTCAACACGACCGTTTCTGAGAACGACGATGCGGTCAGCGAGCGTCATCGCCTCTGCCTGATCGTGAGTGACATAGATCATTGTCGTATTCAGCTCGTCATGAAGGCGCGCGAACTCGTGGCGCATTTTCAACCTCAGCGCGGCGTCGAGATTGGATAGCGGTTCGTCAAAAAGGAAAATCCTGGGCTTTCGGACGATGGCTCGTCCGATCGCTGTACGCTGCCTTTCGCCGCCGGAAAGCTCTCTTGGTCGACGATCGAGGAGGTCTACGAGACCGAGCGTCTCCGCGGCGGACTTAACGGCTAGCTCAATTTCATCCCGCGAAGCGCCGGCGATCTTCAATCCGAAAGCAAGGTTTTCGTAGACGGTCATGTGAGGGTAGAGTGCATAAGACTGGAATACCATGGCGATGCCCCTTTGGGCCGGAGCAATTCCTGCAACGTCAACGCCGTCGATCAGGATTTCGCCATCATCGATTTCTTCAAGCCCGGCAATTATTCGAAGGAGTGTTGATTTTCCGGACCCGGACGGGCCGACGAAGACAGCAAACTCTCCGTCTGTAATGTCGAGGCTCGCGCCTGAAATTACCTCGGTTTCGGAAAAAGTTTTTGAGACGTTTTTAAGAGAGAGTTTCGCCATAGCCTTCAAGGACCTCGAACAACGGTTCATCGAGCGCTGCGCCGTTTGTTTCGATGATTTTTGCGAAGTACCGGGCGCTGTCTTTCGGGGTGCGAGTGAGCGTGTCAAAATCGACATGCACTACTCCGAACCGTTTGGAATAGCCCAGCGACCATTCGAGATTGTCGAGAAGCGACCAAGCCATGTAGCCACGCACATCCGCGCCTTGGTTTATTGCTTCGCGCACTGCCTTAATATGTTCATTCAGGTAATGAATGCGCAATGGGTCAGGTACGCGGCCGTCGATGGCTTTGGGCGGATCGAAAAACGCCGCTCCGTTTTCTGTGACAAAAATTGGCTGACGGCCATAGCGGTCGGTGACCCAAAGCAATGTATCGACAAAACCTTGCGGGTACATCTCCCAGCCCGTTTCTGTATAGGTGGCGCCGGGCTGGCGGGCAGACGCAGCCTGTACCGGCCATGCATTCGGCTCATGGCGTGTCACGCCGCGAGTATAGTAGTTGATCCCAAGAAAATCGATTTTCTGGCGGATAAGGTCGAAATCTGAAGCCGGCCAATCTGGCCACGCATTGCCAAATATCTCGTGCATTTCCTCCGGGTACTCGCCGAAGAAAATCGGATCGAGATATTGCCGATTCATATACGCATCTGCGCGAGCGGTAGCGGCGAGATCTGCGTGGTCCTTGCTATGTGGGTATTTTGGTTCGAGATTGACAACGAGCCCGATTTCATTGCGGCCTTCCGCCCGATAGGCTTTGACAGTCTCTCCATGTGCTCGGAGAAGGTTGTGCGAAGCGATCGGCGCTTCATAGAGGTTCGAATGGCCAGGCGCCAATGCGCCGTGTAGATAGCCCCCGTCGGCGACAACCCATGGCTCGTTGATTGTCGTCCATTTCTTCACACGCCCGTCATAACGTTTGAACAGCGCCGCGCCGTAGTCTGCGAACCAGCCAGCAATGTCACGATTGAGCCAACCGCCGAGATCGTCGAGCGCAGCGGGAAGGTCCCAGTGATATAGTGTGACTAAAGGTTCGATGCCGGCGGCTAGAAGCGCATCAATCAGGCGCTCGTAATGGTCGAGCCCTTTTTCATTGATGCGCCCTTTTCCTTCGGGAAAAATGCGGCTCCAGCTAATGGAAAAACGATATGCGTTGAGGCCGAGTTCGCGCATGATTGCGATGTCTTCGCGCCAGCGATTGTAATGATCGCATGCAGTATCGCCGGTATCGCCATGCGCAGTTCGGCCAGGTGTGTGTGCAAAGCGTTGCCATATACTCGCGCCGGCGCCGTCAGCGAGGGGCGCGCCTTCAACCTGATAAGCTGCAGTCGCAGCGCCCCATAGAAAAGTCTTGGAAAATCGTCCTTGCTCTTTCATAAATTTCCTACGTATTTTCTTTCATTTCAAAACCGCCATGCGCCATGCGATCTTGGCCGAGTGGAAAATCATCCTTTCACGCTTCCGATGAGCAGTCCTCGAATATAGAATCGCTGCAAGGCGATAAACAGCACCAATACTGGCGCGATGGTGACGACAGCGCTAGCCATCATCAATTCAACATCCTGCACGTGTTGGCGAGAGAGCGCGGCGAGTGCAACAGGCAGCGTGTATTTATGTTCGTCTGTCAGAACAATCAGTGGCCAGAAGAAATCATTCCAGACAGCTAGGAATGTGAATGTGCCGAGCGTTACGAGAACTGGCGTCAGTGAAGGCAGCACGATCGAACGGAAGATGCGTAGCTCGCTGGCGCCTTCCATACGCGCGGCTTCGATCATTTCTGTTGGAATTGAAAGTGCGTATTGCCGAACGAGGAATATCCCAAAGGTTCCGGCGGCAAACGGAATAAGAACGCCAATCCAAGTATTGACGAGTCCAATCGTCTTCAGCATGAGAAACAGTGGTATCATGGCCACCTGTGCAGGAATGACGAGAGTGGCGAGCATAAGGCGGAAAACGAGATCGCGCCCTTTGAAATCAAGCTTGGCGAAGGCGTAGCCAGCCGTAACGTTAAAGGAAAGCGACAGCACAGTCGCAAAAGAGGAGACAATGAGCGAGTTAATAAAATAGCGGCCGATATGCGCCTGCTCGAACAACGCCCGATAATTAGTCAGTGTCGGATATTTCGGTAAGAGAGGTGGAGGAAAGTTACTAGCTTCGCCGGGCAACATGAGCGAGACGCTGAGCATCCAGAATAAGGGAAAAAGCGCAATTACGGCAATTGTAAAAAGCCCGATCGTAGCGGCGGCGCCAGTGCGGGTTGGTGCCGAAAACCTCACGTAGCGCCTCCCATTCGGCGAGTCACAAGAAGCTGCAAACTTGCAACCGCCAACATGAACAAGAACAGGATGAAAGCAATTGCGGAAGCGGACCCGAGGCTCCACCATTTAAACGCCTGCTCGTACATCAAATAAAGAACGCTAAGTGTGCTTTGTACCGGCCCGCCTTGCGTCATCACATAAGGCTCGGCAAAGAGCTGGAAATACCCTGCCATCGTGAGGATGCCGACGAGAAACAGTGTCGGTGCGAGGCCCGGTAGCGTCACATGCGCGAATTGTCGGAAGTTTCCCGCGCCGTCGATGCGGGCCGCTTCATAAAGCTCCTTCGGAATCGCTTGAAGGCCCGCCAGAAGGATAATCATATTATAGCCGAAATTCTTCCAAGTGGCGAAGAGGATGATCGCCGGCATCGAAAAATGCGGGTCTCCTAGCCAGTCGACCTGGGGAAACCCAAGCGAGGTGAGCGAGAAGTTCACCATCCCGTATCTCGTATGCAGAAGATAGCGCCAGATAACCGCGACTGCGACCAGCGTTGTAATAACGGGTGCGAAAAGCGCTGTTCGAAAGAATGCCTTGAAGCGTGCAGCTTGAGTATTGAGAAGCAAGGCTGCGCCGAGCGATGCCGCGATCGACAATGGGCCGCCAATGGCGACAAAGTAAAGCGTGTTGGCCAGCGCGCGCCAGAACAGGGGAGCTTGTACGAGCTCAATATAATTCCGCAGACCGACAAACCGAAGATTCTTGAGATCGGCTAGAGCGTAAATATCGAAATCGGTGAGGCTTACGGCGAAGGCTGCCGCGACAGGAAGGACGAAAAAGACAGCGATGATGGCCACGCCTGGGCCGGCAAACGCCCAGGCCGCTAATGAATGTCTCATAATCCGCTCCCTGAGCGCATTAACATGAAGCGGCGCTTTTCCAGGATCGCGTCGACGCGACGGTCGAGTTCGGATGCTGTTCTTTCGGCGCTCCAGTCCTCGTGCACAGCGCGCTCGGTTACAATTCGAAGTTCTTGCGCGATGCGTTCCCATTCCGGAACCTGTGGCGCGGGGAGCACGCGCTCGAGCTGATCGCGAAACGCGTCGACTTTGGGATCATCGGCCAGGTGAGGTTTATCCCAGCTTGACCGACGCGGAGGGAGATTGCCGCTAAGAGCGTAGAATCGCGCCTGAATGTCCGGCCGTGATAAAAACGCTATGAGTTTGAACGCCGCGTCACGTTTTCGGCTTTGCTTAAAAACGACAAGGCTCGATCCGCCGGCGATTGATACGCCGGGGCCGTCTGGCCCCGGTAATGGCGCTGTCATCCAGTTATCCTGAATTTCAATTGGCAAGCGTCTGCGAAACTCCTCGATGTTCCAAGGGCCGGAGATATAAAAAGAGAAATATCCACGGGCAAATTCGTTCCACACGTTGGCAAGCTCGCTTTCACTCACAGGCGGGGCGAGCCCGTCGCGAAAAAAAGAGAGGTAAAAATCAATTGCTTGGCGTTGGCCGGCGGAAGAGAAATTTCCATAGCGGCCGCCTTCGCGCAAAATCGGATCTTTTTGCTGCAGCGCCAGCATTACTTGAGGTTCGAATTCATTGAGCGGAATAAACGCAGCGAAGTTTCCTGGACCGGCGCGCTCTTTGAGAGCTTCGGCTGCGGCACGCCATTGCGCCCAATCGCGGGGCGGATGCTCAAAGCCAGCGTCTTCGAGAATATCTGAGCGATAAAACAGCAGCCTTGTATCAACGTACCAAGGAATGCCCAGAACGGCGTCGTCGAGGACATTGGTTGCCCAGATGCCAGGAAAGTAATCGGCTTTATCTATTGTCACCGAGTTATGGACGGCGCTCGAAAGGTCGGAGAGGGCGCCGAGAGCGTCCAGTTCAGCAATCCAAGTGTTGCCTAACTGGGCGACATCAGGCAAGGCCCCGCCGACAAAGGCCGTGAGCAGTTTTTCATGAGCGCCATCCCATGGAATCTGCTGAACTTTTACGTGAATGCCGGGATTTTCCGCTTCGAATTCTTCTATTATGATAGGAACAATTTCGCCCTCCCGACCCATCGTCCAAAATTCAACCTCGACAACACCGGGCTCTTTTTGTGAGCAGGAGACAAGCATCGAAGCGCTGATAATGATTGCGACAGAGAGGCGCCTGAACCATACAGCAGTGGTGAGAGCGAATATCATTCCTTGGCCCCGTCGCTTCTGAAATTGACAGTAGAATCAACCGCAAACCGTGCGAAACCGCCTATGTACTCGTCCATTTCTAAAACGTGGAATTGAATAAGCAGCATATTCGGTCCGTTAGCTTGAGTGCGCCAATTCATTAGGGCGCGCCCATCAAAATGCGCGAGGCCGGCGGTGTTGGCTCATGAGCATCCAATCTTCTTACTTTGCCACACTGGGCGGAAATCCGGTATGCGGAAAGCGCTAGACCAATTGCGGCGCCAGCAGCGGTTTGGAATTGTGTGCACTGTCGGCGGATAGACTACATCTGGGATTGTGCTTCCAAAAAAAGCAAGCTGCGTCTCGTAAAATCACCGACAATTGCCTCGTCGCCAATTCCAGCCAGCCTTTTGTCATTTAGGAATGGCGCCGTAGGGGATTGCGTTGCGACAAGCTTAGGAAAAATGTTGCTGTCCGTTTGTGCACGAGCGTTCTCGGCGAAAAGTACGATGAGGAAGGCGAAAAAACCCGAACCGTCGCATCGTTTTCGACTGAAATGTCCTCACTTGGCTATTTGAATTCGTCGCGACGTGGGATGAATTCAAACCAACATCCTTCTACCAGACGGTTATCTGCGCGGCCGCGACGGGAGGACATCGCGACCGCGCTTGCAGCGCGGCTGGAGTAAGTCGCCTTATGATACTTGCGGAAACCTACTCCGAAATTGTCACGCTACTATTTCGTGAAGTGACCTTTGCATCCAGCGCTGTCACTAAAAGCTTATTTTTGCGCCGAACTGGATTGTGCGCGGCGGACCGGCCAATCCGTTTCGGTTCCCGAAATTTGGATTCACCCCAGGGAGCGGCGGGATGAAGCCGTCCCGGCCACCGATGTTTTCCGTATCGAAAATGTTAAGCGCCTCGGCGAAGAGGCTTACGGTATCGTCCTTGCCGACCTTGATATCTTTCTGCAGACGAAGGTCGACTTGTTTGAAACCGAAGACGCCGGGTTGATCGCCGAAATTCCCGAGGTTTATCACGTCGCCGCCGAAGCCTTGCGAGGCATCAACAACAAAGAAAGGTTGGCCTGAGGCGAAGGTCGACAGAGTCGAGAGCTTCAATCCTAGAGGCAAATCGACGATCCCGGATACGACGATCCGGTGGCGTTCGTTCGCAGCGTTCGGATGAAATTGCGCTTCTTCGACATTGGGAAAATCAAAATTGAAGAGGAATCCTTTTTCCTTAGCGAAAGCGAGCGTATAGGCGATGTTCAGTCCCCAGTGCGAGTGCTCAGTGTAGGGTCGATCAAGCGTAATGAAGAGGGAATTGAACCGTGTTTCGCGTTCGTCGTTTGATGCGACTACATTACCGAACCCGGTTACCGGGATGAAGTCGAAAAATCCGTCTACGTTTGGTTCAACTGACCGGTTTGCAGGGAAATATGATATGTCGTTCTTGCCGATAATGTGGCTGTAGGTGAACGATGTTTGGAATTCCCAAATACGCTGGCGTATGCCGAAGCTGAATTGATCGGAGCGTGGCGGTTTCTGGTCGTTTTTGAAGACACGCAGCTCTCCGTTAGGCGCCACATTTGTTGCGATCAACCCTTCAAGCCCTTCGCGCGAGAGGAAACTCGGATCCCAGACGATTGTCGGCCTTCCGTTACGCGGCGCGCCGTCAAGAGAGAACTGGAATTCGCGGATCGCGAATTGGCGGAATATCGATTCTTCCGCAGCGTTGCGGAAAAGCGTGCGGTCGAACGAACGGCCCCATCCGCCGAAGACGACAGTAGCTTTATCACCGAACACGTCATAGGAGAATCCGAGGCGCGGCTGGATCGCCTTGAAGAACGGGCTTCGATTGTTGCCGGTAGAAATGTAGTCCGATGCCTTGAAGAAGTTTCCAGGTTGGGTCGAAAGAACCGCTTCGAGTTCATTAAGGGCTGCAACGGCATCTGACGGGGTTACAAAGTCTTTGTTGTTGGAGTTTGTCTCCACATCCCAGCGGACGCCGATATTGAGTTGCAGCTTGTCGGTGACGTCCCAGTCGTCCTGCACGAATACGCCAAACTGTTTGTTATTCGCACTTACCGCCGGATCCCCCAGTCCAAAGCGGGCGACTTCGGGAAATGTGAAGTCAAGGCCGCGCGAAGGATCGTTGACGAACACGAATTCCGGGTTTCCAAACTGGTCGAAAAGCACGTCGTAATTCTGGAACGATGCACGGAGCCCGGCCTTTACGATATGGTTTCCATGCCATGATAAGTTCGAAAATGTGACGTTGTTACGGAACGTGAAGTTTTCTTCCTCGACGTCCTGAATGGTCGGCCGCCCCCCCAGGTTGATCGCGCCTATATAGACACGGCCTGGAACGTCAGGATTAAGGGGCGAGGGTTCAAAACTAGACGTTAGATAATCGAATGAGAACTCATTCAAGAAGGCATCACCGGCATATTGGTGCTTAAATCGCGCTGTGATGACATCATTTTCTATGTTTTCGGCGCGTTCCAAGCTTTCCGGACCATTCCCAAAGCCACGAATGTCGCTTTCATTCCGAATACTGAAAGTCGCCTCAGCCGTTTGACGGTCGGAGATGTTCCAGTTGAGCTTGGCGAAGCCGAGATGCTCGCGAAACGGACTAGTCCTTGAGCCGAGGAACGGGGTTACGTCGAATGGAAGCAGGTCCTCTAAGCCGCCAGGCGTGACGGTGAATTCACGGTCCTGATAGTTACCTTCATAGGAGACAAAGAAAAACAGTTTGTCTTTAATGATCGGCCCGCTTAGATCGGCGCCGAACTGATAGCGTTGAAACTCAGGCTTTGGATTGCCTCGGTCTTCGGATATCGCATCGTTCTCTCTAAGGGCCCGGCCGGCGAACAGGCCGAATACGTCGCCGTGAAACTCATTCGTTCCAGACTTTGTCACAGCCGTGATGATAGATGAGCCGGCTTGTTCGAATTCAGCCTTGAAGTTTTGCGACAGCACGCGGAACTCTTGGACTGCGAGCTGACTGAACGGATTGCCACGGCTTGAATCTTGACCGACGAGTCCGCCTTGGTTGACGTTGCTTTTCAGGCTTACGCCGTCAATGAAGACGTTGGTCTGTCCAGCGGAAAGAGATGAGCCCTCTGCATTGCTCGCACCGCCAGAGAAAGATTGCCGGAACTCGTCACGCGATACGCGTACGCCCGGTGCGAGTTGTGCAAAATTGAGGAAATTTCTTGATGACTGAGGCAAGAGATCGATTTGCTCAGTTGTGATATTGGTCGCAACCTCCGAGGTGATTACCTCGTTGCGCGTACGCACGCCGGTGACCACGATTTCGTCGGACGTGTCCGATCCAAGGTCGACAATGAGCGACTGGCCCACTTGCAGCCTGACGATTTCTTCCGTGTTGTCCGATGTAATCGTGTAGGTGCCGGGCGGCAAACCGACGAGAGAGTAGGTCCCATCCGCCGCAGTACGAACAGCCCGGGTCAATCCTGTCTCGTCGTTCCGCGCAGTTACGGTTTCACCTGCACCAGCGCCTTGAACGTCGCCACGGATCGTGCCGGTCGTTACCTGTGCAAGCGCTGGTGTCGCCGTCAGCAAGGTCGTAGCGAGCAGGGTCGCTCGCAAGCACCCAAACCCCAACTCTTTAACTTTCATCGTCGTCTCCTGTATCATACCATTACCCCCGTTGCGGCGCATTTCATTGCACCGTAAAAGTTCAGTTTTTAGCTGTCGCGCCGCACGACCTTCGGACTATCAATTTTGTTTGGATGGTGATGTCCTCGCAGGCGGAGTTTTCGCCATCGATCCGGGCAAAGACCTTTTCCAATGCTTTTCGCCCTAGACCAGCGATGTCGACACCGATGGTCGTCAGTGTTGGATTTACAAACCGCGCCAATGGAATGTCGTCGAATCCGACGATGGCGACGTCACGAGGCACGTTCAGACCGGCTTCGGTTAGCGTTGCGAGGCATCCAAGCGCCATGATATCGTTGGCTGCAAAGACGGCGTCAAAATTTTCCGCGCGAGCTGCGATTTCCAGGCCGGCTTTGGCGCCCGCTGTCTCGGTAAAGTCACCCGGCAGTATAGCTGTTTGAAGACCGCCTGATTCCGCGAGCGCGCATTCATAACCGGCGCGACGTTGTTTTGCTTCAATGTTGTCGTTCGGACCGGAAATGTGCGCTATTTTTTTTCGGCCGACGGAGATCAAGTGACGTATCGCCATGTGCGCCGCCGCAAAATTATCGATCGAAAAAGAATCGATTTGGTCTCCGGCCGTGCTGTTCAACAGCACGGTTGGTAAGTCCTGTGCGAGCGCTAATGTCAATTCCTTCGATTCGAGATAGGGCGACATTAATATAAGACCGTCGACACGCCCGTGCATTTCGCGGATTAAACCATGCGCCTCTGCGGCGTCGCCGTGGGAGCCGGCCACGAGAAGGTGAAGACCGCGCTCGCGCGCCGCGTGATCGATGCCGCGCACCAATTCTGAAAAGTACTCGCCGTAGATATCCGGCAGAATGACGCCGACAAGACCACTACGCCTTGTCGCGAGGGCCCGTCCTGCACTGTGAGGCATATAGCCAAGTCGGTTGACTGCTTCCATGACGGCTTCGCGCGTAGGTGCGGCGACATTGTCATGTCCGTTGACAACGCGGGACACTGAGGCGATCGAGACGCCCGCAGCTGCGGCAACCTCTTTTACAGTAACCTTTTCTAATTTTAGAGAATTTTTTCCTTGTTCCACACCGTGTCCTACCCCTTGCCCTTGTTTTTTTCTTCAGCCGTACAGCCGAAAGTTTTGGGCTTTTCCATGCGCTTGCAATTTGTAAACGCTTACATGGTGGCGCGTATATCGCATTCAGCGCCAGCTGACAATATGTAAACGGTTACAAAGACAGTCTGATCCAGCAGAAAGGAGGGTGTTATTAAAGGAGTTAGGCCGCATTGATCCTACGGCTCGGCCGGTTCTGCAGGGCGCGAAACCCAACGCTGTCCGGGCGGGACCCATGGCGCACCATTTTTCCTGCATCGCACCTTGCGTATGACAACGATGTCATACTAAGTCTCGCATTTGGCCGCGCGCATGTGCGGCCAATTCTGTCGGCAACCGCCAATGCAGATTGGCGGGAAAACCTGTTTGGGAGGTTCCGTGGGGCTTGCGCTGTTGGATTATGTGGTTCTCGGGGGCTATGCCGTCATGCTGGTCGCCGTCGCCTGGACCGTATCGCGTGAAAAAGGCGGCGCTACGAAAAACACCAACGACTATTTCCTGGCGAGTAATGCGCTTCCTTGGTGGGCGGTGGGCGCATCTTTGATCGCCGCCAATATTTCCGCCGAACAAGTGATCGGCATGTCCGGCTCGGGCTTCGCGCTCGGTCTGGGCATTGCTTCCTATGAATGGATGGCGGCGCTGACATTGTTAATTGTCGGCAAGTATTTCCTGCCGATCTTCCTGAAAAAGGGCATTTACACGATGCCGCAATTCCTGGAGCAGCGATTTAATGGAACGGTGCGTTCCGTTATGGCGGTCTTCTGGCTCGGTGTGTACACGCTCGTCAATCTGACGTCGATTTTGTGGCTTGGCGCGTTGGCGGTTAACGCGCTGACGGGGCTTGAGTTGTTCTATGGCCTTGTTGCATTGGCCGCGTTCGCTGCGGTTTACTCACTGTACGGTGGTTTAAAGGCTGTTGCACTTACCGATATTGTACAAGTCGTGATGCTTATCCTTGGTGGTGTTTTCATCGCCTACCTGACCCTTGATGCGGCTGCAGATGGCGCAGGGCCGGTCGCGGGTCTTGGGGTTTTGATGGAAAAGGCGCCCGGGAAATTCGACATGATCCTAGATAAAGAAAATCCGTTTTACGCGGACCTGCCTGGGCTATCGGTCCTGATCGGCGGGCTATGGATCATGAATCTTTCTTATTGGGGATTCAACCAGTACATCATTCAGCGGGCGCTGGCGGCAAAAAGTCAGAAAGAAGCGCAGCTTGGTATTGTATTTGCGGCGTTCTTAAAGCTGTTAGTGCCGGTTCTTGTCGTCCTACCCGGGATTGCGGCATTTGTTCTGCATCCTGACATTGCATGCGCTGACGGCGCAAGTCTTGTTGCGGGGGCGGATGGTGGTAAGCCCGTTTGCCAACCCGGCGAGGGTAACCCGAATTACGACCTTGCCTACCCAACGATGATGGGTTTGGCGCCGGAAGGCGTGCGTGGTCTGATTTTCGCGGCGCTTGTCGCCGCGATCGTCTCCTCGCTCGGGTCGATGATGAATTCGATTGCCACGATTTTCACGATGGACCTTTATCGGCCTGTGTTCAAAAGCACTTCTGAAAACAGGCTTGTGTGGATCGGTCGAACCGTTGCGCTGACAGCGCTGATCATCGCTGTCATTGCCGCGCGCCCGCTGCTCGGCAATGCAGAGCAGGCATTCCAGTATATTCAGGAATTCACAGGCTTCTTCACGCCGGGAATCGTTGCGCTGTTTTTGCTCGGCATGTTCTGGAAGAAAACCACGGCCCTAGGGGCGCTTGCCGCGGCCATGGGTTCGGCGGTCTTTTCGCTGGCGTTTAAAATTGGCCTGCCAGCGATGCCCTTCATGAACCGCGTCGGTTATGTTTTCATCTTGTGTGTGACGGCCGCAGTTCTGGTATCGCTTTTCTTTGGCCGCGGGCGCGATCATGAAAATGCGATCGACCATGCGGGGGTCAGCTTTGCGACTAGTCGCTTTTTCAACATTGCGGCTGCGGTTCTGGCCGCGGTGTTGATCGCGCTATATTGGCTTTGGTGGTAGGAATCTCCGCTCAATCAACCTCGTAATCGCGACGATTGTGAAAGTCGGGAACCGCCACGACGTATTTTGTGTTCAATGCGGCTGATGAGTTGCTGGGGCACGAGCTGGAGAACATTCGTTCTGAATGATGAGACGGCAGGGCGACCCTCCGCTCGGACCGGTATCGTCCCTAGCCTGACCATTGATGACGACGGGTTTGCTGGATTGTCGCGTTCTACCGGGGATTAACCGAACGAACTGGGCTTCGCGACATGGCGGAAAGGTTCGAGAATGGGGCGGGAGGGCGGCAGCCAGTCCCAAAAAAAATTGTGGAATGGCGATTCATATTTTAACGCGGCGGATTCCCGCCGCGGTTATTCGAGCCTTAGTGTTCTTCCTTGTCTGGTTTCGGCGGCCGGCCGGTTGATCTGCGAAAGACGACTTCGGTAGGTATCGGTGCGCACCGTTCGGTATCATGGCCGATAATCTTATGTATCAGGTTCTGAGTGGCCTGTTGCCCCATCCTCCGCACAGGTTGACGTATGGTCGTTAGTCCCGGCCATACTCGCGATGCAACGGGCGTGTCATCAAACCCCGCGATGCTGATGTCTTCAGGGACGCGTAACCCCGCCTCATGAGCTTCAAAAATGGCGCCGGCCGCCATGTCGTCATTGGCTGCAAAAATCGCTGTCGGGCGCGGAGACTTTAGAAGTAGGCCAGCGGCAGCGCGACGGCCGCTGGAAAAGGTGTTGAAGCCTTGCGCGACCGCTAGCGTTACGGTGTCTCCTTGGTTTTTGAATTCTTCGATGCATTCACGCACGCCGGTCAATATTTCCGCCATTGCGAGGTGCTCGGGATCACCGCTTATGTAACCGATCTCGCGGTGGCCAAGATCGAGGAGGTGGGCAGTGATCTCCTTGCCCGCAATGCGGTTTGTTGTGACGACGTCGCAATCCTGCAACGGCCCCGTGCCCGGCGATATTCGTCCATAGGGAATGTTTTCGCTTTCCAGCGCAGCCAGAAGCTGCTCATCGTCGGTCAATGGGGGCATGAGGACGGCGCCATCCAGCCGCGAACGTTCAATAAAGTCCAGCACTGATGCGATCAGGCGTGATCCTCTCGCCGACGTTTCGTGAATTGTGAGTTCGTAGCCGTTTTGCTGGCAGGTTTGCCTTATCCCTTCGATTAGCGAAATGACAAAGTAAGAGGCCGGATTCTCATATAGGAATGCGATATTGTAAGATTTGCCTGATCGCAGACCCCGAGCCTTCACGTCAGGCTGATAGTTTAAATCGGAAATAACCTTTTCGATGCGCCGGCGTAACGCGTCACTGACATTCGCCTCATTGTTGATTACCCGAGATACCGACTTTCGGGAGACGCCTGCGCGGCGAGCAACGTCTGTAATGCTGGCCCGCCTTATGTGCGACATGAGTTCTGGTCCGAGTGACTGCGCCCCTGGTGCGGAAAATCAGGAACCTAATGATTTGACTTATTTCTAGGGTTATTCAACTGCCTGTACAAGGCGGAGCGTATGTACGGAGGCCGTCGTTCGGCGCGCCTTCCCAGCATATTAGAAGCAACCGTTATGCGGCGTCGTCGGCCGGCGTCAATCCGCAAATTAGCGCGCGAGAATCGGCCGGAACAAAGATGATTACGGGCCAATAGCACCCTGTCATTGTTCCAGCATTCGTTCTTGCCGGTTAGTTTGTTGTGACCTCGAAGTCCGCTTCGAGGACGTCATCGGACGAGCCGCCAATGAATACCTTGAATGCGCCCGATTCGAGGCCGAATGTCATGTCGGCTCGATAAAAGGCGAGGTCTTCCGGCGTGATTTCAAAGGAAACAGTACGTCGCTCGCCCGGTTTGAGCATGATTTTTTCAAACCCTTTCAATTGTTTGACCGGCCGCGTCACCGATCCAACCAGGTCTTGAATATAAAGTTGAATAGTTTCCTCGCCTGCGCGCGCGCCGGTATTGGCGACGGTGACGGAGGCCGTCAGCGACTGGTTTGCGGAAATGGACGCCTGGCTCAGCGAGAGTGCAGAGTATTCGAACGTCGTATAGCTCAGGCCATAGCCGAATGCGTATAGCGGGCTGTTCGGCGTCGCCAGGTAGCGCGAAAGGTATTTCTGGCCTTGTTTCTCTTCCGTATACGGTCGGCCAGTGTTTTTCATGTTGTAGTGAATAGGAACCTGACCGACATTGCGCGGAAAGGTGACAGGCAGTTTGCCTGACGGATTGTAGTCGCCAGAAAGAACGTCGGCGATGGCGTGTCCGCCCATCGTGCCGGGGTACCAGGCCTCGAGGATGGCATCGACATTGGCGTCAGCCCACTCAATCGACAGCGGGCGACCGTTCATCAGGACAAGCACGACAGGTTTGCCGGTCTCTTTCAACGCTTCAAGAAGTTCGCTCTGTGCGCCCGGAAGCGTTAGCGAGGTACGGCTTGCCGCTTCGCCCGTCATGTCCCAGCGCTCACCGGCGGCGACGACGATTAGGTCCGACTTTTTGGCGGCGTTTATCGCCTCTCGCAGCATCTTACGGTCCGGATTGGCGTCAAATTCGTAACCGGCGCCTCTAGCGTAATGCAATTGAACATTGTCTCCGAAGCGCGCCTTCAGGCCTTCGAGCAATGTCACGGGTTTCGTTTCGCGATCGCCAGCCGCGGCCCAGCTTCCGATCATGTCCGCTTTGCTGTCCGCAAGCGGGCCAATGACAGCTATTGATTGAACAGAATTCTGGATAGGAAGCGTGTCATTGGCGTTTTTCAGCAAAACCATAGAGCGTCGAGCGACGTCCCGGGCGTCGTCGAGGTTTGCGTCTTTGTAGATTTCCGCCTTTTCTCGCGCTTTATCGCTGTAGCGATAGGGGTTTTCGAATAGGCCGAGCCGGTATTTCAGTTCCAGGATGCGGCGTACGGCTGTGTCAAGCTGCTTCTCGGATATGCGGCCATCGGCGACGGCGTCAGGCAGGTGATTCATGAAAACAGCGCCCTGCATGTCCATGTCGACGCCAGCGTTAACCGCTAACTCGCCAGCGTGGTCTTCGTCGCGGGCGAAGCCGTGCGGGACCATTTCGTTGATGGAGGTGTAATCGGTAACGACAAACCCGTTGAAATCCCATTCATCGCGCAGAACATCTGACAGCAGATATGTGCTGCCAGTCGCCGGGATGCCGTTCAGTTCATTGAATGCGGTCATGAATGTAGCCGCGCCTTCGTCGAGCGCCGCCTTAAAGGGCGGAAGATAGGTCTCGCGGAGTTCGCGATCGGACATGTTTGTGGTGTGGTAATCGCGCCCGGCCTGCGCGGCGCCATAAGCAGCAAAGTGCTTTGCCGTTGCGAGGATCGTGTCGACCGCCGCCAGATCATCGCCTTGATAGCCGCGCACGCGCGCGCGGGCAATTTCTGAGCCAAGATAAACGTCTTCCCCCGAACCTTCAGACATGCGGCCCCAGCGCGGGTCACGGGCGACGTCGACCATGGGCGCGAACGTCCAGTGAATGCCCTCGGCCGCGGCTTCTCTTGCAGAAACGCGTGCGCTGCGTTCAATCGCTTCCAAGTCCCAGCTGGCCGCTTCGCCAAGCGAAATCGGGAAAATGGTGCGGTGTCCGTGAATGACGTCATATCCAAAAAGGAGCGGGATGCCGAGGCGCGTTTCCTCGACGGCCATACGTTGTAATTCCCGCGTGTAATCCGCCGTGTAAGCGTTGAAGACGGCGCCGACTTTGCCCGCTTTGATGTCTTCCAGATAATTGTCATTCATGGTCGGGCCGGTGACGCTCCAGCCGCTGGTGAACAGCGTCATCTGGCCGATTTTTTCCTCGAGCGTCATTTTTGCGATCAGCTTGTCCGCGAACGCATCCATTTCGGGCGAGGGAGCCCAAATGTTGCGGGCGACATCGCTTGCTGCATGGTTTGATTGCGCGGTGTCCGGCGCAAGCGTAGTCGCCACGCAAGCGGTCAATGCTGCGGCGGAAGCGGAAAGCAGCATGATGCGAAGCATGCCGGCGAAATTTGTCGTTTTCATAGATCACACTACTTAGCGGTTCGAATTGATTTAACGTTAGGCGCGTTTTTGGAAGAAGCGTCCGGCCGGTATTTCTCCGGCGCAGTGTCCGGGGCTCTGGTTTGGCGGTTTTAAACCGCTGAATTCTGATAGAGTCCCCACTCACGCTTCCTGTAGTCGCTCTCTTGCACGCCAAGGGCGGGATGGCGCATTGGCTTGACGGGGCATAAAAATTTAGTGCGCCAGAAATGTCAAGCAAAATGACACCGATGTCAAATTAATATTTTTCACCCATAAAAGAGCTGAATTATGGTTGCAACCGTTGTCATGTGTGGTAGCTGGATAATGTCAGCAATACGGTTCGTGTGGTGACATAAAATTTGTTACTCGACTGTTCAGGCAAGTGAGGAACGGTGACGAATTGTGAGGGGCAAAGATGGCGTTGTCGCCAGATTGGATAACGGCGTGACCTCCAATCATTTGCTTGGCGCGTCCATGGTTGTGATGGCTGGTGGATTGGGCACCAAAGCTTTGTTGGGCAGTTAGCCGTCGGCTCGCGGAGAGCGCGAGAACAGCCCTTCCTTTAAGCTATCGCTTTATACGTATGAAGCTCAGAACAGGAATCTAAAGATGTTTGTCCGTTCCAAATTCGTAATCGCCACAATCATTGCATTATTAACCACAGCTTGCAGCGGCGGTGCGATTCCCAGTAATGAGGGGGGCGCCGATATTTCTCGCGCAGCCGGAGTAAATGTGGACTTTGGCTGGGCGGATTATCGCCCAAGCGCGGCGGAACGGTCTTTCCTCGACGATCTCAGCCAGCGGACATTTAACTATTTCTGGGAAACGACGGATCCGGAAACTTGCCTTGCTCCTGACCGATGGCCGTCGGCGCCGTTCTCAAGCGTTGCTGCGGTCGGTTTTGCGATCACCGCTTACGGCGTTGGCGTTGAGCGCGAATATGTATCGCGTGAGGCAGCAGCCGAACGTACCTTAAAATGCATTGAGTATTTTCTGGAGGCGCCGCAAGGGCCCGATGTCGAAGGCGTTTCCGGGCATCAGGGGTTTTTCTATCATTTCCTTGAATTCGAGACGGGCGCGCGGCGCGGCTCGACGGAGCTGTCGACCGTGGATACAGCTTTGCTGCTCGGCGGCGTGTTGTTCGCGCAATCCTATTTTGACGGGGATGCGGAAATCGAAGCGACGATTCGGTTAAAAGCGGATGAGCTCTACCGCCGGGCTGACTGGACTTATTTTCTTCGGAACCAAACCGGCACGCAAGCAGCGAATCTCGAAAATTCTCAGGCTATCACCATGGGGTGGAAGCCGGAAAAGGGTCATGAGCCCTATGACTGGGTTGGATACAATGAAGGGATGCTTGTCTACGTACTCGCCTCTGGGTCGCCGACACATCCTGTATCGCGTGTGGCCTGGGACAAGGGCTGGGCGGCAAACCTCGAAGAAGACTGGGGTGAGTTCTACGGCCAAGAACACCTCGGATTCGAACCGCTTTTCGGCCATCAGTACTCGCATATTTTTATCGACTTTCGCGGGATTCAGGACGAATTCACACGATCCAAGGGAATCGACTATTTTGAAAACAGTCGGCGTGCGACTTATGCGCAACGCGCTTACGCTGAAGACAATCCGATGGAATGGAAGGGCTACAGCGGGTCGGTTTGGGGGCTGACAGCAAGTGACGGACCTGGCGGCAACGGAGCAGTCGAACTGAACGGGAAGCGGCGGGAGTTTTGGCGTTATCGCGCGCGTGGCGTAAGTCACATTCGGCAAGTTGATGATGGTACGATTGTCCCGACAGCGGCTGGCGGGTCAATCCCGTTTGCGCCCGAGATCACTATTCCGGCTTTGATGTCGATGAAGGAACAATACGGCGATAATCTTTACCAGGAATATGGTTTTAAGGACGCGTTCAATCCGACCTTCTCATTTGAAGACGCAAAAAGCGACACAGGCGTCGTCACGGAGGACGGCTGGTTCGCTAATGACTATCTCGGGATTGATCAAGGCCCGATTTTGTTGATGCTTGAAAACTATCGCAGCGAACTGGTCTGGAAGACCTTGCGCAAGAATCCGTATGTTCAAAAAGGCTTGCGTGAGGTTGGGTTTTCGGGCGGTTGGTTGGATGGGGCCGAATGACTTTGACCGATAGGGGTGCAAAATGAAAGCAAGAGCTTTCTATGTTATTCGCAGATTTGCGGTAGGCTGACCATAATAAATTTCGTGGACTATAATCAGTATGGAATGAAAGCCGAGTTTTTCAACCCGAATCGTGAAAGCGTTTAAAATCAGAGGGAACGGCAAATATCTCGCCGTGCATCAACTATGCGATGCCTAATCTAAAGCATTGAAAAATAGTTTTGCCATCCTCGAACGCTGCGGCGAATAATTTATTGCGACAAACACGGTTCCGGGCGCGAGGCGGTCCGACGCGCCGATCTTCAAGGCCTTTCAGCCCAAATCGCTCAAACAGATCACACCAGCGATGGAACGTAGATCGTGACACGCCAATCTTATCGAGCGTGCGCCTCGCCGAGAGATGCGAGTGTTCAACCAGGCGAATGATCTCCAGCTTTTCAGAGGCGGGGTATTTCATTCGAGGTCGCCCCCATCCCCGGTCATGCTTTTTTTAAGCAGGCGGTTCTCAAGGGTGAGTTCGGCGACGACCTCTTTCAGATCGCTGGCTTCACGGCGCAGATCATTCACTTCCGGCGATGTCGCCTGACGCGCCGTATCGCCAGCCAGGCGTTTCTTGCCAGCTTCCAAAAATTCGTTCGACAAGCTGTAATAGAGGCTCTGCGCAATGTTCTCCGGGCGGCACAGCTCGGCGATTGAATACTCGCCGCGCAGTCCCTCCAGAACAATGCGGATCTTTTCCTCTGTCGCATGACGCTTACGCGTAGCACGGCGGATGTCTTTGACTGTCTTTTCGGCTGATCCTTCAGGCCCGGATTTGTTTCTCATCTTTGCTCCTCCTCAGAGCTACGATGAACCAAAATCCTCCGTTAGAAAATCAACTCAGAAAGTCCCATGATCGATGACGGGGTACAATCATGACCATCCCGGAAGTCGAGACGGTCTACGGCGAGGCGGGCCGCGCAGAGACCGCGACGGACCCGGCGCGGCTGCCGATGATCGAGACGACGATCCAGTTGAAACCGCGCGATGAATGGCGTCCCGGCGTCACGATGGATTCCTTGAAAGCCGAACTCAATGCGCTGGTCGATGTGCCCAGCCTCACCAATGTCTGGATCATGCCGATCAAGAACCGGCTCGACATGCTGGCGACGGGAATCAAAACCCCGGTCGGCGTAAAGGTCGCCGACCCTGATCTCAATGTCATCGCAGAAGTCGGCCGCGACATTGAGAACGTCTTACAGGATGTTGGCGGCACGGCTTCCGTCTATGCCGAGCGCGTGATCGGCGGGCGCTTTATCGATGTTGACATTAACCGTGAGGCCGCTGCGCGTTTCGGTCTCAATATTGCCGACATACACGATATTGTTCGCACGGCGATTGGCGGTATGACCATCTTCAGAGCGTTGAAGGTCTTTAGCGTTTTCCGATTAATCTTCGCTATCCGCGCGATGTGCGCGATTCGCCGCAAACTCTGCGTGAATTGCCGATCGTTACGGCGTCGGGCGCGCAGATCCCCTTGGGGCGTGTTGCTGAAATTCGCATCAATGAAGGCCCAACGATCATCCGCAACGAAAACGCGAGGCTGAATGGCTGGATCGATGTGGATATTGCCGGCAGGGATATCAGTTCATATGTCAATGAGGCGCAGCGTAAGGCGCGATGCGTCATTGTTAAGTCAGAAGCGGATTATCAAGCCGAGCTATTGAATGTGCAGTAAGCAGACGGGTTTTCAGAACCGTTTCGCCGCACATAAAAAACGCGAAATATGCAGGAAAGGGGGGATGCGGAGGGAGGACGGTTCATTACACGGCAAAAAGTCGGGAAAATAATTAGTGTGCGAACATAACGCGACTTGACACATTCTTTTGTCAACGCTTGAAGTGCGCGCTAGGCCTAGCCGTTAACCAGAAATCGAGCCTTTAAAGGGGTTTTATGCCCTGCGTCGTGCGCATCGCCCCGGGCCCGCTCCTGCACATGCACGCAACTTTCCCCAGTTTTCCTCCGTAAAAACTGACATCGGCGCAGATCGTCCGGCAGGACGCGCCTGTCCGACAGTATAGATCAAAACGGAGTTAATGATGAATACGAAGACGCTACTGACCGCCGCGGCGGTCGGCCTGGCGGCGCTCGCGCCGTTCGCGGCGCACGCCTCCAGCCATATGGATGCGCCGTTAATTACGTTCGACGATGCGGCGAACACGACGGACGTTTATGCTTTCCTGAGCGAGGACGCCAAGGGCCAGCTTTACCTCACGACAGCGCTTTCCGTATTCCCGTTCGAGGAGCCGGGGATTGGTCCGAACGCCTATCGCTTTGACGATCGTGTGCGCTATTCAATCCATGTGGCGCTTGGCGACAATGCTTCGAAAGGCGAGGCGGATCTTACCTATAATTTCGATTTCTCAACGCAATATGACAACCAGAACACCATTTTGCAGGCCTTCCAGGGCGTCGTTGCGCCCGGCGGCGAGAACCAGAACCTGCAACAGACCTATCGCGTCACCAAGGTCGACCGCACGCAGAAACGTTTGCGCAAGCGCTTGACGGTGCTCGGCAAAGGCAAGCGTGACGGGTTGATCGTGCCGCCTAACAATCAGGGATTGTTGACGCCGCTTTACAACCAGAACGATAATGGCGACATGCCAGCGAAGCCGGGCGTTGCGAGCGTTGAAAAGCTTGATCCGTATACGAAGTCCGGCATCGCGAAGCTGGATCGCGGTTACATGACGTTTGCCGGTCAGCGTGATGACGGCTTTTACGCCGATATACAGTCGATTTTTGACTTGGACCTAAGCTTCGGCGCCGCCACCGGCACGCAGACCAAACCGTTCGACAGCCAGGGCGGTTTCAACCTTCATACGATCGTCTTGAATATTCCCATTGAAGAGTTGAAAGGCGCGAAAATCGCCGGCGTTTACGCGACGACCAGCCGCCGGCCCGGTTTTGACGAGGAGACCAAGGAGTTTGAAGAGTTTTCGCCGCAATTTGGTTTCTTCAAACAGGTCGGCCGTCAGGGCAACCCGCTGTTTGTTGAAGCGCTGCTTCCGATCAAAGTCAAAGATGGCTACAATCAGGGCTCGCCGACAGACGATTTCAAATTCCAGGAGATCGCCGCTAATCCGCAACTGGCCGGTTTTGGTCCAGGACCGCTTCTGCCGGGGCTGCTGGAGCAGATCTATATTCCGGACCTTATCAAGATTGACTTGACGACAGGGCCGGTGCGCCAGCCGGGCCAGGACGGGTTTAACCGCCTTGGCGTGTTTGGCGGCGATATCGTTAAAAGCGAAGCGCAAGACCCCTTCGGCAATGGCGGGTTCATCCCAGGCGGTTGGCCGAATGGTCGCCGGTTTGGCGATGATGTTGTCGACATTGCTGTGATCGCGCTTGGCCTGACCGGTATTGTTCCGGGGCCGGAGGATGACATCACGTCAATCTTTGCGGATGTTAATGTCGATGGCGTCGACCAGAATGACATCACCTACAATCAGGTGTTTCCATATGCTGCGACGCCGTTGAACGGCCGCAATCACGGACACCATTCGGAAAGCAACGCTGAGTAACCGGCGGGTTTATGCGGCGGGCGGGATGTTTCCCGTCCGCCGATTTTCTTTTGAGAAAGTTTCACCATGAATATTACGCTTCCGCGCTTCGCCTGCCGCAGTTGGCGCATGATGGGCATCATTGCGATGTCGGCGGTATTTCTTGTCGGTCCCGCAGCGGCCCATCCGCGCGGCCATGATGATGCGCAAAAGGCGCCGGATGCTGGGCGTCAATTGACCCTTGCTGAGAGCGAGGCGCTGTTGCTCCTTGAAGAAGCGTTTGAGAAAAATCGGGGAGACGCGGGCGCCGCAGCGGCATTTGCCCGTTTGGCTGCGTCCCAAGCGCGCCGGCTTGGCGATACTGACTTGCTGCGCCGCGCGGATGTGAGTCTGGCGGCCTGGGAAGATGATGCGGCTGCGCCGACGGAGATTTTGATTGTCCGCGCGAATATCCGCCAGATCGATCATCGGTTCGAAGACGCGCTGATCGATCTCGGGACGGTGATAGAGCGCGATGCGGACAATCCGCAAGCGCGGTTGTCGCGGGCGTTCGTTCTGGCGACGATGGGCGAAGCGGGGCGCGCCAAAGCGGATTGCATGGCGCTGACGCCGCGCGTTTCAATCTATGTGCGTGAGACCTGCAATGCGCGCATCGCCAGCCTGACGGGCGGACTTGATGACGCGGCAAAGCGCCTGGAAGCGCTTTTGGGGGCGGTTCGCGCCTCATCGAAAACCGAGCTGTCATTCGCGTTGTCCGTAGCTGCAGAAATCGCCGAGCGGCGCGGGGACGAGGAGAAGGCTGAGAACTATTACAAAATTCTCCACACTGCCGACACGAAATCGGTTTATGCGCGTGCGGCCTATGCGGATTTTCTCATTACCAACGGCCGGGCCGCTGAAGCGCGTAAAGTGATTGGCAAGACGCCCGAGACCGAGGCGTTGTTGCTTCTCAGTGCGCTCGCCGGGAAGGACGATGACACCACCGTCGGCGCGCAATCGGCGAAAGTGCTGAAAACCCGTCTCGCGGCGGACCGGCTCGAAGGCGATTACGCCCATGCGCGCGAATATGCGCGCTTCGGTCTCGATTATCTGGGCGACGCCGAACTGGCGTTGACCATGGCGCAAGAAAACTGGCGCGTGCAAAAAGAGCCGATAGATGCACGCATTCTTGTCCGCGCAGCAAAAGCGGCGAATATCGCGGACCCGATTTCCGAAGTGATGCGTTGGGCGGCGCGAAACGCGATTGAAGATGCGCTGCTTGAAGCGATGCTTGCCGGATCAACGGTTGAGTAGGGCGCGCGACAAGAAATGGCCGGCCTCACGTCTCTGTGATGAAATAAACCTTCCGCCCCGTGAACCTTTTCCGAAGCGCAGCGTATCCACCTGCGATTTTCGAAACGGAGAATGGGGCTAACGTGAACGCGTCAGACGAGACGATTATACTGGAAGGGCTTTTGCAGCGTGTGGGAGCCCGTGATCGAAAAGCGTTTGCGTCGCTTTACGAACAAACCTCGTCGCGGCTTTACGGCGTGCTCATGCGTATCCTGAGCGATGAGCGCGATGCTTCCGATGTGTTGCAGGAAGTCTATGTTTCCATCTGGAACCGGGCGGGCCAGTTCGATCCGGCGAAAGGAAAGCCGCTTGCATGGATGGGCGTCATCACCCGCAACGCCGCGATCGATGCGATCCGCCGACGCCGGCCCGGTCACGTCAGCGATGAGAATTGCCATGAGCTGGAAGATGGCGGGCGTTCGCCGCTTGAACAGCTTCAGCAAACGATGCTCCGCCGGGCCGTCCAGCGCGATCTTGAGACGTTGCCGGCCAAGCAGCGCGATGCGCTGCGCATGTACTATCTCGAAGAACGTTCGCTGAATGAAGTGGCCGAAATTATGAACGCGCCCGTCAATACGGCGAAGTCCTGGGTGCGGCGCGGCATTGCCAACCTTCAGGGCAAGAACAAGGATCGTTCGATCAGCGACTATCTTTAACGGTTACGCCTAAAACGCCGCAGTGAGCGATACGCGCAATTGCCTCGGTTCGACCGGGTGAAAATGGATATCCGCCACGGGCGCCGTTTCGCCAGCCAGCCGTGACTCAAAAAAGTAGGTGATGTCGGCGTCTTTGGAATCGAAAAGGTTGAGAATATCGACGCCGAGCCGCAAATGGTCGAACTGGTAATAGGTTCCGAGATTGATGACCGTGGTGGGTTCTGAAAACACGGTTCCGTCTTCGATCAACGGCGCCTTACCAAAACGGCGCAAGCGCAAGCTGGTCGTTAGGTTGCGCAAAGGCTCCAGGGTCATGCCGGCGCTGAAGACATTTTCGACCGCCTGCGGAATGCGGTTCTCGCCGGACGGCGCGGTCTTGAATCGCGCTTGCGTCAAAGCGGCGGATGCATCGAGCGCCAGCCAGTCCGCCGGCCGGTAAAAGCCGTTGAATTCGACACCAAAACGGCGCGTGGCACCATTCGGTTCGGTCGTGCCGGCGTCGCCGACAAAGACAAGCTCGCCGTCAAGTTCCAGCCAGAAGCCGACGACAGACGCCTTTAGCCGCGGCGCCTCAAAACGCGCCCCGACCTCCGCTCCTTCGGCCTTGACGAGAATATCGACAGCGTCGACTGGCTCAAGGGTGCGCGGATCAACGCGCGTAACCGCGCCGCGTATGTCGTTGGAATGAAACCCCTGTCCGTAATTCGCGTAAAACTCCAGGCTGTCGGTCGCGCGCCAAGCGAGCGCCGCGGTAGGCGTCAGGAGGAAATCATCGGCGCGCCCGGAATTAGCGTCCAACTGGGCGTCGACGCGGCCCCGAAAATAATCGCCGCGCAAGCCAATAGATGCGCGCAGGCGGTCCGTCGCTGCAAACTCGGCGTCGGTGAAAAAGCCGAGGCTGAACTCGCTTACTTCATCGCTGCGGATCGTGTTAAAGCGTTCGCGGCTGTCCGTATTAAATAATCCGAGCCCGAATATGTCATCGTAACGAGCATCAGCGCCGATGCGCATTTCCACGGGGCGGGATAGAAATTCGGCATCCCAACGTTTCGTCAAGGCGCCGCCCAGCGCGAAACGCTCGTCGCGTTGTTCAAACTCGTCGCCGGCGAGGTCATTGTCGGCAAAATAGGTGAAGTTCGAAAACAGCGCAAAGTCGTAATAAAGCGCATAGGCTGAGACGGTGAGGTTTTCGCTTTCAAATCCGCCATTGAGCGCGATGCGCGTCGTCTCGCCGCCAAGGTCCGGATCGATGAAACCGAGCCGCGAGATAAGCCCCTGCTCGATGGCCCGTCGCGGGACCTGGTCCGTCGAACGCCAGCGCGCATCATAAGCGCTCAAGGAAAGCCGCCACTCACCGCCGCCGGCGTTTTGCGTCAGCTTGGCGAAGGCGTTGAATTTCTCAAGCTCTTCATCAAGTAGGTAAGCGCCATCGGCGAAGACTGTTTCCGCAGCAATCAGAAAATCGCCATTGCCCGTATCGAAAGAGCCGGCGACGAGACCGCGCCGGTACCCGTTCTCGCCGATTGTCGCTTGTGCAATTGAATGGTCGAGGCGGTCATATGTGCGAAAGGATGCTGTTGCGGCCGGTGAAAAATCACCCACATCTGCGTAATATGGGCCCTTGCGATAATCGACGCGCTCGATGATTTCAGGGATGATGAAATTGAGGTCGAGATAGCCCTGCCCATGGCCATGGGTTCTGAAATTGATTGGCGCGCCGTCGATAAACGCAGCAAAGTCAGTGCCGTGATCAAGGTTGAAACCACGAAGGAAATACTGGTTCGCCTTGCCGGAGCCTGAATGCTGCGTGGCGACGGCGCCGGGAATGACTTCGACCAGCTCTCCGACCCGCGATAAAGGCCGGTTTTCAAAATCTGAATAGCCGACCACCCCTTCGGAACCCGCGCGAGCACTGCCGATCAGCTCGAAAGCGCGGCCGAAAACAACGATTTCGTCCTCGACCGGGCCTTCCGCGCGGGCGTCGCCGGCCTCAAGCGCAATGGCGAGGGCGAGCAGGGAAACGGAGAGAGTTTTGTGAAAAGGCGATTTGCAGCGCGCAGCCATGTGATACACTCGAGACGACATTTTTTTAGACGTGCGGGCACCCCCGCGGCTGCTCCGTGCGTATAGGCAACTGGAGAGGTGAAAAGGGGTTCGGGATGTGCCTGTCGCATAATTCAATCAACGATCTGAATACGCGAGGGGCGGAGCGGGAGTTGCATAGAGATGTTGAGGAAAGAACGGTTTTTCTGGCGCAGGTGAAAACGCGCCGGTGCAAGGCATCATATGAGCGCTTATATCAATATTATGCGCCGCGCATCTGTGCTTTTCTGCGCCAAAAAGGCGCGGATGAGCGTATCTCTCAGGAAATTATGCAGGATGTGATGACTCGCGTGTGGCACAAGGCTGATCAGTTCGATGAGAAAAAATCGTCAGCGTCGGCATGGATTTTCGCCATCGCCCGTAATCGCTTTATCGACGTCATCCGTCAGTCGAAACGCAGCGAGGTGGACCCGAATGATCCGCTTCTCGCGCATCGCGAAGAGCCCGCGCCGGATTCGAGATTGCAACAGGGCGAGCGGATCAGCGCGCTCAAAGCCGCGATTTCAGAATTGCCTGGCGACCAGGCGGAAGTCCTGCAACTCGTTTATTTGAGCGGGATGACGCAGCAGACAGCCGCGGATCGGTTGTCGATCCCGTTGAATACTGTGAAGTCGCGCCTGCGGCTGGCGCTTGAAAAACTCCGCCGTCGAATGGAGTATGTCTGAATGGCGCAATATCATCCCGATGATGAATGGCTGACCGGCTATGCCAGCGGCGCGGTGAACGAGCAGACATCGGTCCTGGTGGCGACCCACCTGACCTATTGTCCGCAATGCCGAGAGGAAGTCGCGCGGCAGGAAGAAATCGCCGGTGCGATGTTAGATGCGCTCGAACCGGAAGATGCGGCCGCGGAAATCTGCGCGCGCGAGATTGCGGCGCCGGCCTCACGCAGCGTTGGCGCAAAGGGCGAGGCCGCGCCTCGCGGATCGTTCAACGCCATCGCGCCGGCCCCGCTTATCCAATATGTCTATGAGAAAACCGGGACGACGGACATCGACCGGCTTCCATGGTCGTTTTACGGGCCAGGCATCGAGCGCGCGATTCTCGTGGAAGACAAAGAAGGCGCGATCGTCCGGCTCTTTCGCGCGCAGCCTGACGCAAAGTTTCCTGATCATGAGCATGGTTCAGATGAGCTGACGGTCGTGCTGACCGGCGCCTATAGCGATCACACCGGGCGCTATGCCGTCGGCGACGTGCAATGTGCGCCCAAAGAAATCTCGCATCGGCCTGTGGTGGAGAAAGGCGAGATATGCATCGCGCTCGTCGTTTCTGAAAAACCGGCGGTTGCGAAAAGCTTCGCCGTTCGCATGGCACAGCGCATTCTTGGCAGATAGCCTCGATCAGCATGCAGGATTCGCGCGCTGCCGATTGTCGGCAATCGGAGCGGTTGTTCAGTGGTGCTCGCAAAAAAATAGCCCCGGCGTTGGCGGAGGGCCTTCAACGCCGGGGCTGGGACTCGCAGCCGGGGGTCAATTCGACTGCGATTTCAAATATTCGATGATGGTCGCGCGCTCTTCAGCGTTGGAAAGGCGATAACCCATTTTTTGCCCGGGAACGACGGCTTCGGGATTGGCAAGCCAACTATCAAGGCGCGCGTCATCCCAGACGAAATTCGAATTTCGCAGCGCGTCGGAGTAATTATAGTCGGAAACGCTGCCGGCTTTGCGGCCGACCACGCCGAGATGGCGCGGGCCGATCCGGTTCGTCTCGATAGAATGGCAGGCTCCGCAACGGCGTTGATAGAGGTTTTCCGCGTCCAGGTCGGCTGCGGCGGCTGGCGAAAGAAGGCTTATTGCGGCTGAGCACAGCGCAGCGAACGCAGCGGTTCTCGCAAGTCGCGATTGATGAAGAATATTCGTGTGCATAATAACCTGTTCAGTGCGGCCCCCGAAAGTAGGTTCCGGGGGAGGACTTCCGGAGGCCGCGTCGCTACGACGAATGACGGGAGGTCAGGCGCCGAAGGAAAGCGCTTTTTTAGGCAGCATGCCGCCAAGCGCAGATGTGAGCGCAGTCCAATGCATGGTTTCGTCGGCCGCGAGCCGCGCAGAAACCTGGGCGAGGTCGTGGCTGTTGAAGGACGGAATGACGCCAAGATAGGCGTTGGCTGCGCCAAGCTCGAGGCGGGCGGCTAGCTGAACAACATCCGCTTGCGATTTCAGCGACGACGCGTTGAGCGCTTTGGCGTAGTCGGAAAGCTTTTCCGCTTCCGCGGCCTCGCCGCCCATGGCGCGAATGGCGTCAATCAGCGCGTCCCGGTGCTCTTTGTGATGCGACTGGAACTGAACCGCGACATTGAGCACGTCTTTCGAAAGCAAGCCGCTTTCCGCGCCGAGCTGGTATGCGCCGATGGCTTCGTGTTCAAGGCCGAGCGCGACATTGAGGATCGCAACATCCTGTGCGGCGTCGCCCGACGAGGCATAGGCGCGTGTCATCGCAGCGCCGGCGCCCGAAAGCGCGACGATTGCCGAGGCGGACAGCGCCGTCTTGGCGCCGCCTGCAAGAAAAGAACGCCGAGAGGGCGACTGTTTACTGGTGGTCAGCGTGGAAGATCCGGTCATTTAAAATCCTTTCGCCGCCTCGCCACGGGCGGTGCGGGCTTGATGGTGTTTGCGATAGGATTTACGCGGATAGCCGTCGCGAGGTTGCACTAATGCGATGCGACCTTAAACCGATCCTCTGATAAAAAGCCGGCAGCCGCTTTCAGATCGGCAGCACGCGTGGCCGGAGTTGGCTGGCGCGGCATGGTAATCGCCGGCGGTGAGCCGCAAATCGCCAATGATGAAATCGCCCGAAAGGACAAGACAATCTTCCGGGCCGGGATGATCATGTTCAGGCAGGCTGGCGCCCGGATCAAGCTCAAGAAGAAAGGCTTCTACGCCATCGGCGTCATCATGGAACAAATGCTTTCGGCGGACCCCCGGGGAGATCACGATCCAGCGACCTTCCTTGTCGCGCACGGTCGTCGAGGCGCGCGAACCGGAGGCGGTTTGGCGATTCAGGCGTTCTTCGATTGCCGCAAACAGGTCGGCAGGCGGCGTTTCGCCTTCATTCTGATCCAACAGGGGCGCGAAACGGTTTGTCCACCAGGCGACCTGTTCGGCAAAGGCCTCGTCCTCGCTCATGCGCGTTTCCGCGCGCTGCCGGTCGGCGTCGGAAAGGATGTCAAGGGCGTAATCCGAGGCAAGGATTTCAAGCGCGCTGGTCATGGCCGCGGTCCGGACCTGCCGCTTGAGCTGCCGCTATTTATGGCGCGCGTTATATGGTTGTTTCGCATTGTCTCACGTCCTGCCGCTCGTACCCGGCGCAAAGCCGGATTTTTTGTTGTTTCATGAATATACGCGCCGCGCCGGGCAAAAGTTTCGGCGACGTTAACGTGCATCGCCCGTGATGCAATATGGCCGGGAAGCAATTGCGCCGGCGCGCCCTTGGAAGGACGGCCGGCGCAAAAGCGTTAATTGCGGAAACCGGGCAGGGGCAGTCTAGAACGTGATCTGTTCCATATCTGTGAAGTTGAGGGTGGCGCCGTCGGCAAATGTAATCACGCCGTCTGCGTCATCGCTGAAGACGATGCCGTCTTCGGTTTCTGAAACAATCGTTCCCTGCGTCAGTTCAACGGTCCAGTCGACTCCATATTCACCGAGCGGTGTTTCCCCATCGGCAAGCTGGATGGTGTCTGTCCAGTTGCCCGCGCCGCCGTCGATGCGATCGGCGCCGTCGCCCATTTCATATACGAAGACATCATCGCCATCGCCGCCATAAAGGCGGTCATTGCCGCCTCCGCCGGTGATGACGTCATCGCCCGCGTCGCCATATAGGCGATCGTTGCCGTCCCCACCTTGGAGTTGGTCGTCATCCTCTCCGCCGCGGAGATAATCATTACCGTCGCCGCCTTTGATGACATCATCGCCAGCGCCGCCATATTGCAGGTCGTTGCCGTCGCCGCCGATCAGCGTATCGTCGCCGCCATTGCCAATTTGCGTCACGCGCTCGGTCATGCCGGTGGCGTCAAGATGGTCATCGCCGC
>CAMYLZ010000031.1 GCA_947259375.1 uncultured Parvularculaceae bacterium
GCCCGCGCGGCGATGCTGCTGGCGGCCGCCGCGCCCGAAGTCGAAGCGCGCGCGGCCCGCCTGCGCGCTGCAATCGAACGCCTGTCGAGCCTCGCCGCGGCGCTTGATCGCGATCGCGCCAGCTACGCGGAGACCAACCGCGAACTGATGGCGCGCCGCGATGTGCTGGCGGATTTGATGAAACAGAAGGAGGAAGAGCGCGACGTCGCTGAAGCCCTCGCGGCTTCGGCGCAGCGCGAGACCGCGCGTATCGCCGCCCAAGCGAGTTCCTTACGGGAGATCATCGAGCGCCTTTCGCGCCTTGCTCATTCGATCACGCCGCGCCTCAAGCCGCCGGCCCCAAGGGAAGCGCCCGCAGCCCTGCCGGAGACAACGCCGCGCGCGCCCAGCATCAAGCGTATCGCGCCGGCGCCCTTTGTCGGGGCGATCGCGTTTGACAAGGCTCGCGGCGCCTTGCGCGCGCCGGTCGCCGGGCGGGTCACTGGCCAGTTCGGCCGACCGCGCCCCGAAGGCGGTACATTCGAGGGAATGCGATTTTCCGTGCGCGATCAAGCCATTGTTACCGCGCCATTCGAAGGACGCGTCGCTTTCGCCATGGAATGGCAGCCGGTGGGCAACATGATCGTTCTGGACGTAGGCGAAGGCTACCATATATTATTGATAGGCGTTGGCCGTATCCTGGTGCAGGAGCATCAGCGGATCACCGCAGGCGAGCCGGTTGCGGAGATGGCCGGAGAGGATGCAAGTCTGGACCTGGAGATCCGGAAAAATGGAGAGCCTGTTAACCCGGCATTGTGGCTCTCCGCCAAAAGTAAGGAAGGGTTGGCCCTGTAGCCGGCCGAAGCAAGGTGTTGAATCGAATGAAACATAGCCCCATCCGAAAAATGCGTCCTGATCCGAAACGATATTCCGGCGGCGCGCTTGTCGCAGCCGCTTGCGGCGGCGCGCTGGTATTCGGCGTCCTGTCGAGCGCCGTGTTCGCGCGCGCCTCGATCTCGGCTGATACGTTTCGCCAGCTAGACCTTTTCGGCGAAGTGTTCGAGCAGGTCCACGAAAATTACGTCTCCGACCCGGATGATGCGGATCTGATCAAAGGCGCGATCGACGGCATGCTCGATACGCTCGACCCCCATTCCAACTATCTGACGCCGGATGATTTTAGCACGGTGCAGGAACAGACCCGCGGCTCTTTCGCCGGCCTCGGCATCCAGGTCACCATGGACAATGAGGGCCCCGATGAAGGCTATGTCAAAGTGGTCTCGCCGATCGACGATACGCCCGCCGAGCGCGCCGGCATTCAGACCAATGATTTGATCGTCAAGATCGACGGCGCCGATGTTTATGACATGTCGCTCGATGAGGCGATTGCGAAACTCAAAGGCAAAAAAGGCACGAAGGTCGAGATTTCGGTCCTGCGCGATCGCAAAAAAGAACCGTTCGACGTCACTATCGTCCGCGATATCGTGACGGTGCAGTCGGTTACCAGTTGCCCGATCGGCGCCATGCCGATGTCGTTTGACACCCGGCGGGACTGCGCCAGGGGCGTCGGCGAGGGCGACTTCGGCTATATCCGCATCGCGACGTTCTCCGAACAGACGAAAGACGGCTTGCGCAAGGCGCTCAAGAGCCTTGAGAAAGACATTCCCGGTGGCCCGAAAGGGCTGGTGCTTGATTTGCGTTCCAATCCGGGCGGTCTTCTTGACCAGTCCGTGGCGGTCGCCGACATGTTCCTCAATGGCGGCGAGATCGTTTCGACCCGCGGCCGGCGCCCGCGCGACACCATGCGCGAAATGGGCACGCCGGGCGACCAGTTCAAAGGCAAGCCGGTCATCGTGCTGATCAATGGCGGTTCGGCTTCCGCCTCGGAAATCGTCGCCGGCGCATTGCAGGACCGAAACCGTGCGCTGCTACTCGGCACGAAATCTTTCGGCAAGGGCTCGGTGCAGACGGTCATTCCGCTGCAGAACGGGCTGCAAGGCGCGTTGCGGCTGACCACGTCGAAATATTACACGCCCTCGGGCCGCTCCATTCAGGCGCTCGGCATTGAGCCGGATATCGCGATGCCGATCATCTATCCGGGCCAGGATGAGCTCGCCGACCGCCCGTCGGAAAGCGATCTACCGAATGCGCTCAGCGCCGAAGAAGCGAGCGCCGCTGCTGCTACGGCGACCGCCGCTGAAACGGGCGAGGCGCCGGCGATCGAGCCGGTTATGTGCCGCTTTGACGGCGAAGGCGACGACAAGCAGCCGGCGGATTGCCAGCTTGAGCGTGCGCTTGAGATCCTTGCGGATGCGACACAGTTTAATCGGGCGCTGGCCGACGCGGGCGCCGCGCGCATGCAGTAACTGCGCGAAATCTATTCCTTGTTGTCTTGACGGGGCGCCGGCGAAACCGGCGCCCCGTTTTCATTTGGTTAACCCTATCCTCAGTACTCTGCCGCCGGAAAAAAGCGCGCCGCCTTTGCGTTGCGCGGATCATGCTGACAGGCCGAGAATGCCCCGCCGCCGCCGTTTCAAAATTCCCGTGATCAGCCGCCTCGCCTGGGCGTGGACCGGCGCTTTTTTGATGGTGGTTTCAGCGGGCGCGTTGATCCTTAAGGCGTCTTATAGCGGCGAGGGTGCGAACCGTATCGCCCTGCCCGTCGGCCAGATCGAACGGCTCGCCCGCGCGCCGCGCGAAGAACGCCTCGCCGCGCCCGCGGCCCCGATTGAGACCGGCGCCGTTGAAACGACGATGGAAAGCGCCGATGAGGCGGGCGCCGGCCTGACGCTGATTTATCCGGGTGAAGAGGAAACGGCGCTTCTCGACGACGAAGAGGAGAGCGGCGAGATCGTCATAACCATCGCCGGCCAGCGCGCCCAGCCCGCCTTGTCGCCGCAAGCGGCATCCCTGGCCGCGCCGGCGCGGGCGATCCCCGATCCGGACCCCGCCCTGCTGGCGTCGACGCCGCTCGGCGAGATCCCGCGTATCGCGCCGGATGGGCGTGCGCCGCTGCGTTATTATGCGCGGCGTTTCGAAGGCGACGGCGGCGCGCCGCGTGTGGCGATCATCGTTGGCGGGCTCGGCCTTAACAGTGCGGTGACGGAACGGGCGATTGACGAGTTGCCGGCGGATATTTCGCTTTCTTTTGCGCCCTACGCCAAGGATCTTGAATTCTGGACGGAAAAAGCGCGCCGCGCTGGCCATGAAGTGCTGATCGAGCTGCCAATGGAAGGCTATGGCGGCAACGCCCAGGCGCTCGGCGCCGCGGCCCTGTTGTCGAGCCGTACGCCGGAGGAAAACCTCCAGCGGCTCAACTGGCTAATGGCGCGCTTCGGCGGTTATGTGGCGGCGACCAATTATCAGGGCGCGAAATTCTCCGCCGATGGCGACGCCATCGCGCCGGTTTTACGGGCCCTCAAGGAAGCCGGGGTTGGATATGTGGACGATACGGGCGCCGCGCGCCGCGCCGGCGCGCAGATCGGCTTGCCCATGGCGAGTGTGACGCGGATCATTCCGGCCTCAGCGGATCCGCAGTCCGTTCCCGCCATCAGGCGCGAGCTCGCCGCCCTTGAACAGGCGGCGGCCCGCGACGGCGCCGCGATCGGCAAGACCTATGCCTATGCCACGACGATTGACGAGATTGTCGCCTGGTCGAGAACCCTTGAGGGCAAAGGGCTCGCCGCTGCGCCTGCCTCCGGCCTCTTGCAAGCGGGCGCCGCAGCCCGCTAGGGAAAGCGCGAAGCAAAATTTGAGTGATTATGGGCCAGGCGGATCTGTTGAAACGATTCCGGCCGAATGTCGGCGTTATCCTTTTTGATCGCATCGGCCGGGTGTTCTATGGCCGCCGGGTCGGCGATTTTTCGGAGGTCGGCGAGGATCGCGGCGAATATCGCTGGCAGATGCCGCAAGGCGGCGTCGATGCCGATGAGGATATTGCGGCGGCCGCCTTCCGTGAGCTGAAGGAAGAAACCGGCGTCGTCTCTGCCCGGCTTCTCATGCTGTCGCCTGGCTGGCTCGCTTATGACTTTCCCGCCCATTACAAAAAGAAAGGCTGGAAGGGCCAGCGCCAGAAATGGGCGGCGATGCTGTTCGAGGGCGATGAGGCGGAAATTGATCTCGCAGCGGACGATCATCAGGAGTTTGACGATTGGCGCTGGGGCGAACTTGAAGAGGCGCCGGAGCTGATCGTGCCGTTCAAGCGCGACGTCTATAAAGAGCTGGTGCGTGGTTTCCTTCCCTTGCGCGATTTTCTGCGCGCGCAATCATGAGCGCGTCCTTCGTGCCGGATTTCCTGCTGGACCGCCTGCTCTATCGCGACGGGCTGATGCTGGTGATCGACAAGCCCGGCGGCTTGCCGGTTCATGCAGGTCCGTCATCGCGCATGAAAGGCGGCGGCGATAACCTTGAGCAATATTTCGACGCCCTGCGTTTCGGCCTGCCGCGCCCGCCGGCGCTCGCGCATCGGCTTGACCGCGACACGTCCGGCTGTCTCGTGCTTGGCCGCCATCCGAAGGCGCTCAGGAAACTGCACAAGCTTTTTTCCGAAGGCCGGGTTGAGAAAACCTACTGGGCGGTGACGCGCGGCGTTCCCGAAAAACTCTCCGGGTCGGTCGACGCGCCGCTAAAAAAAACCGCGCGTGGTTCCGGCTGGCGGGTTGAAACCGCCGCCGGCGACGACCCGGATGCGCAGACCGCGCGCACCACCTATCGCGTTCTGGCGCAGGCGGATGGACGGGCTTTTATCGAGGCGCGCCCCAAAACCGGGCGCACCCATCAGATCCGCGTGCATCTCGCCGCCATCGGCGCGCCGATCATCGGCGATCCTCAGTATGGGGATTTGTCGCCGGAGGACCGGGCGCAGCCAATGATGCTGCATGCGCGGCGCATCCTTGTCCCGATTTCCAAAAACAAGGATCCGGTCGCCGTCGAAGCCGCGCCGCCGGACGCCATGGCGGCGGCGCTCGCCGCGCTTGGCGTGAAGCCGTAACGGGCGTTCTCTTTTTTTTCCGCGCGCCAGCGAAGCAGGGACTGTCAGGAGGCGGTTGCGCCGCCTTTCCGATCAGCCGCGCAAAAACCGCCGGTCGCGCGTGACTTTCTTCACGATGTCAAACAGCCGGCGCGCGCGAGCAACGCTCCGCATGCCTGGCGCTGAAAGGGCTGGATGAGATTTGCGCCGCCTGTCGCTTCAGGTCGGGCGCCATGGGTGTTCAGCCGCATGTCAACGCGAGACCCATGATAAGGCAGGCGGAAAAGGCGTGGATATCTATCCACCAAAAGCGGGATTCATGGAGATTTTCATCACATAAGTTGTATTTTTCGCAGGCCCGCTCGACTTATGCGTGCAGCTCTTCTTTGACCAGCGCGGCGCTTCAAATTGCGCGCTATACCGTCGGTTCGCGGGGTACGAAAAAATGCAGCGCAATATAAGCGCCGCCGATCAGCCCCGGCAGGAATGCGACCGTCCACAAGGGCAGGTCCAGAAGCGCGCCATCAGAGGAAAAGCCGATGACCGCGGTGGCGGCGGCGAGCGCCATCAGCAAGATGCCGCGGCGCAAATCGGCGTTGGGGCCGATGGCGTCATGGGTGATGGCGGCGATCAGTTTCGGGTCAGCCTCGCCGGTTTTCTCAACGCTGATCTTGATCGCCTCGTAAATCACCCGGCGATTGCGATAGCGGAAATAGAACGGCATGGCGACGATGAGGACGATGCTGGCGAAAACGATCAGGGGGACGATGATGGCGGCTTCCATTTTATCTCATGCCCCTCGTTTATTCCGCCGCCTTGACGAGGCTTGGCCCGCCAAGCGCCCGCGCGATGCGCGCCGCCAGTTCGCGGGCGACCTCGCCCTTCGACATTTCCGGCCAGGCTTCATCGCCCTTTTCGGTGATCAGGATCACGCTATTGCGTTCGCCGCCCATAGCGCAATGCTCGCCCGGCGAGACATCATTGGCAACGATCCAGTCGCAGCCCTTGCGGGCCATTTTCGCTTCGGCATGGCCGAGAACGTCGTCGGTCTCCGCCGCGAAACCGATAACGAGGCGCGGCCGGCCGTCTTTCATCTGCGAAATGGTTTTCAGAATATCCGGGTTTTCCGTAAGCGGAAGGTCGGTGAGGCCGCCGCGTTCCTTCTTGATCTTGTGGGTGGTTTCAATCGCCGGGCGGTAATCGGCGACGGCGGCGCAGCACACGGCGCAGTCGACGGGCAGCGCGCCCTGGCTCGCTTCCATCATCTCGCGCGCCGTATCGACGCGCATGGTGTTGACGCCGGCAGGCGGTTTTTCATGGGTTGGGCCGGTGACCAGCGTCACCCCGGCGCCGAGATTGCGGAGCGCGGCGGCGATCGCATAGCCCTGCTTGCCGGAAGAGCGGTTGGCGATATAGCGCACCGGGTCAATCGGCTCGACCGTCGGCCCGGCGGTGACGAGCACGCGCTTGCCGGCCAGCGGGCCGGTCGCATCTTGCAGGAAATAGGCTTCGATTTCATCGGCGATCGCCGCCGGTTCAGCCATCCGGCCGGGACCAAATTCGCCGCAGGCCATTTCGCCCTTTTCGGGCCCGACCATTATGACGCCGTCATTTTTAAGCGTGTCCAAATTGCGCTGCGTCGCTGCATGCTCCCACATCCTGACATTCATGGCCGGGGCGATCATCACCGGCTTGTCGGTGGCGAGCAGCGCAGTGGAGGCGAGATCATTGGCGAGGCCGTTGGCGAGCTTCGCCATCAGATCGGCGGTCGCCGGCGCGACGACAACGAGGTCCGCCGAGCGCGACAGTTCGATATGGCCCATCTCCGCTTCGTCGGTGAGGTCGAACAGATCCGTGTAGCACTTTTCACCAGAAAGGCTCGAGACAGAGAGCGGGGTGATGAATTCCGCTCCAGCGCGGGTAAGGATCGCGCGGGTCTTGATCCCGCGTTTCGCCAGATCGCGGATCAGCTCAAGGCTTTTATAGGCCGCGACGCCGCCGCCAATGATGAGAAGGATGCTTTTCGAATCTACTGCCATAGCGCTTATAGATAATCGCTCGCCGCGAGCATGTCACGCGCCCCAATAGAGAACCCCGGCGAGGACGAGAATGGCCGCGCCGGCGAACCACAGCGCCGCGCCGACGCCGCGCCCATTGCGCGCCACCGCTTTTGACAGGGCGTCTTTTTCCTCGCGCGCGGCGTCCGCATTGATCTGATGCGCGGCCTTGCCGATGGCGTCCACATAGTCGGGGAGCTTGGGCGCGACCTCGAGCGCTTTGACTGTGGCGGCCCGCAGC
Source organism: uncultured Parvularculaceae bacterium (assembly GCA_947259375.1). Lineage (GTDB taxonomy): Bacteria > Pseudomonadota > Alphaproteobacteria > Caulobacterales > Parvularculaceae > Hyphococcus. Next base: position 7,247 of record CAMYLZ010000031.1, read on the forward strand.
TTGTCGGCCTGCGCTTTAACGCCGATGGCGTTGTTCACATAGTCGCGAACCACAGGCGTCGCCGCCGCCCACATGTCGATTTTCGGGTCAAGCAGGCGCGCCACCCCTTCTACCGTCACCATGGTGCGCTGAAGCAGCACCAGTTCCGGCCGCAAATGCATGTCGAAAAGCGCCGTCACGTCAAACAGTTGCTGCAAGACCCGCGACATGTCGACTTCATGGGCGTTGCGCCCCTGCAATGGTTCGCCAACAGCGCGCAGGGCCTGCGCGAAGGCGTCGACAGAATGGCCGGCCGGCACATAGCCGGCGTCGAAATGCACTTCCGCCGTGCGCTGATAATTGCGGGTGATGAAGCCGTAAATTATCTCGGCGAAGACATTGCGCGTTTTAACGTCAAGCCGGCCCATAATGCCGAAATCGACAAGGGCGAGACGCCCTTCATTATCGACGATCAGGTTGCCCTGATGCATGTCGGCGTGAAAGAACCCCATATGCAGCGCCTGTTTCAGGAAGACGCGAATGACCAGATTGGCGAGCGCTTTGCGGTCGACGCCGCGTTTGTCGAGCGCGGCGATATCGCCAAGCGGCGTGCCGTCGATCCACTCGACCGTGAGGACGCGCCGCGCGCTCAACGGCCAAATGACTTTCGGCACGCGCACGCCGGGCTCATCGGCGAGATTTTCGGCCAGTTCCGATGCGGCGCCAGCCTCCATGCGCAGATCAAGCTCAATGGCGGCGGCGTCTTTCAGGGTTTCGATGAATTTCACCGGCTCCATCCGGCGCGCCGTGCGCGAGGCGGCTTCCACATGGCCGGCGGCGCGGGAAAAAGCGCGAAATTCCTGCGCGGCTTTTTGTTCAATCTGCGGGCGGAGAATTTTGACGGCGACGGTGCGCCCGTCCTCCAGCGCCGCCTGATGCGCCTGGGCGATGGATGCGGCGGCGATGGGGGCGGAGAACTGTTTGAACAGAGCGTCTGTCGGCTTGCCAAAAGCCGCCTCGATTTCCTTGCGCGCCTGGGCCTCAGGGAAGGGCGGCATTTTGTCTTGCAGGCGCCCCAGATCATTGGCGAGGTCAAAGCCGATAATGTCGGGCCGGGTCGCCATGAACTGGCCGAGCTTTACATAAGCCGGCCCGAGCGTTTCAAACGCGCTGGCGAGCCGTTCGCCTGGGCGCTGGCCCTTGCCTTTCGGCGCGATGCGGGTAAGCGCGCCAAAAACGCGCACCGGCGCCGGCGCCATATGGGCGTATTCGCGCGGGATCAGCGCGTCGTGACGGATCAGCGTCCATCCGGCGCGGGCAAGGCGGGCATAATCGGCGAGAGCGGAAATCATGGGCGCCTCAAATCCGCCAGCCCGAATGGATTGCGGCGACGCCGCCGGTAAGGTTTTCGTATTTCACGCGGGCGAAACCGGCCTTGCGGATGCGCGCGGCGAAGGCTTCCTGGCCCGGAAATTTGCGGATCGATTCAACGAGATATTGGTAAGAGGCGCGGTCATCGGCAACCTGTTCGCCCAGCCACGGAATGACATTGAACGAATAAGCGTCGTAGATCTTCTGCAAGCCTTCCGTAATCGGATGAGAAAATTCGAGACAGAAAAACCGTCCGCCAGGTTTCAGTATGCGGAAGGCTTCGCTTAAGGCGGCATCTATATCGGTGACATTGCGAATGCCGAACGCGATGGTGTAGGCGTCGGCGGAGCGGCCCGGAAACGGCAAGCGCTCCGCATCGCCGGTAACGCGCCGCAGGCGTCCGGCATATTGGGCCATGTCGGCGCGGCGTTCGCCGGCTTTCAGCATCTCGTAATTAATGTCGCACAGCGTCGCATTGGCGGGCGGCTTTTCATCCGCGCGCGGACGCTCATCGGCGCGGGCGAGAAAAGCGGCGGCGACATCGCCGGTGCCGCCGGCGACATCGAGCAATGTCTCACCCGGCTGCGGGCCGATGCGGTCGATCAGCACCGATTTCCAGATGCGGTGCACGCCGCCGGACATCAGGTCGTTCATCAGGTCGTAACGCGAGGCGACGCTGTCAAAAACGCCGCGCACCAGGCGCGCCTTGTCGCCCGCCTTGACCGTCCTGAACCCGAAAGAAGCTTGGCCGTCTTGGTAATTGCTCATGAAAATGGCTTAATCCCTCACGCGGCCGGAGAGAAGCGCCTTGACGCCGCATGTCTCTTTTGACAGGTTAACCGCTTGAAATTAGCGGCGTTTCTGCTGTCAGGGTATTGGGGGCGCTGAAACGAACGGGGCGACCTATGATCAAGTCGGAATTGGTGCAAAAGCTCGCCGACGAAAACCCGAACCTTTTTCACCGCGATATCGAGCGCATCGTATCGATCGTGTTCCAGGAAATCTCCGACGCGCTGGCGCGCGGAGACCGGGTGGAGCTAAGGGGGTTTGGCGCATTTTCGGTCAAACACCGGCCGGCGCGGGTCGGGCGCAATCCGCGCAGCGGCGAGGCGGTGCATATCGAGGAAAAATGGGCGCCGTTTTTCAAATCCGGCAAGGAGCTGCGCGACCGCCTCAACAAGGCCGGGCGGTTTTCCATGGAGGCCGCGCCGCCGCAACCGGGAGAGGCGCGCGAATAGCGCTTTTCAGGGATGACCCTTTGGCGTCTTGATCATTTACCGGCGTTTCTGCGAAAACATCAGTCATGACCAAATGGCTTTACCGCATTGTCTGGATCCCGGTTCTTGTCGCCGCGGTGCTGTTCATGGTCGCCAATCGCGCGCTGGTGGCGATCAGCCTTGACCCGTTCAACGCCGAGGCGCCGGCGGTCGCGACCCCGGCGCTTCCCTTGTGGTTCTGGCTGATGGTGATGTTGTTTGCGGGGCTGGGGCTCGGCGCGCTCGGCATGTGGCTGTCCGGCGCGGAACGCCGGGCGCAGGCCCGGGATAATCGCCGCGCGCTGAAAGCCGCCCAAAAGGAACTCGCCGCCGCGACGGCGCGCGCCCTGGCGGCGGAAAAAGCGCTGGCTGACAAGGGCGGGCCGCCGCCGGACGATGATCAGCCGCCGAAACTGGAAGCCACAAGCTTGTGAACAGGACGGCATGAGCGCTCCCCTCGTTAAAATCTGCGGCGTCAAGAATAGCGCGACAGCGATCGCCGCCGCGCGCGCCGGGGCCGACTTTCTCGGCTTCGTGTTTTTCCGCAAATCGCCGCGCTATGTGACGCCCGAAGCGGCTGAAGAGATCATTCTCGACCTCAAACAAGCGAGCTTTGACGAGGGCTTTGCGCTGCCGCAACTGGTCGGGTTGTTTGTCGATGCGGGCGAGCAGGAGCTTTCCGTCGCCGCGCCGCTGCTCACTCATTTCCAGTTTCACGGCCATGAAAGCCCGGACCGCTGCCGCGAACTGGGCGAGGAATTTGGCGTTGAGGTGATCAAGGCGATCCCGGTGACCGGTCCCGGCGACGCCGGCAAGGCCGCCGAATTTACCGACGCCGCCGATATCATCCTGTTCGACGCCAAACCGCCGCCCGGCGCGACGCGGCCCGGCGGGCATGGCGTTACGTTCGATTGGGCGGCGCTCGACGCTTATGCGGGCGCGACGCCGTTCCTCGTCGCCGGCGGGCTGACGCCTGGCAATGTGGCGGCCTCTGTCGCCGCGCAAAAAGACCGCGCCGGTTTTCTCGGCGTCGATGTTTCTTCCGGAGTCGAAACGGCGCCGGGCGTAAAGGGGCTTGACCTTGTCCGCGCATTCATTGCCGCGGCGAAAGCATAAGGGGCGAAGGGATGCGAATAGCGCGCTTGGCATGGGCGATAATGGCCGCGGGAATTCTGGTTTCAGGCATTGCGCCGCCAGCTCTGGCAGCGGCGGATGCGCAAGACCGCATCATGCGCGCCAGCGATGAGGGCGCGCGGATTTACGACAAACTTCGCGGCGGCGGGCTGGTCTTTGTCCTGCGCCATGGCAAGTCGCCCCATGGTCAGGTCGCGGCGGTGGGCATGAGCGCGGGTTGCGTGCTGGCCTCCGGGCGCGGCCTCAGCGCCGACGGTTTTGCGGAAGCGCGAGCGCTGGGTCGCGTGCTGGGCGAGGAAAACATCCCGGTGCTTAAAGCCTATACCAGCGAGATGTGCCGCTCATGGGATACGGCGCGACTGGTCGCCGGCGGCGCGCCGGTGGCTTCACATCCGTCCCAGAAGGCGACGGACCCTGCGGTCATTGCCGCCTTTAAGCGCGTGGTGGAGGCGGAGCTCGCCGCAATCCCCGCCGCCTCGATTATGCTGGTCAGTCATTCCAATGTGGCGCCGCTTTTCGGCGCAGCGGTCTGTCCGGGGGAAGAAGAACTGCCCGAGGGCGTCCTTTCCGTAGTCTCGCCTGAGAGCTGGGAAACCATTGTGCGCATTTTGCCCGACGGCGACATCACTTCCTGCAATCGCGCGGTGGACTAAACCGGTTTCGGCGGTCATAGGAAAGCACCCAAAAGCTTAGCTGCCGAGTATATCCGCCGTGACACAATCGCCCCCCTCCAGCGCTGACGCGCCGCGCCCGAATTCCTTCCGTTCCGGCCCTGACGAAGAAGGCCGCTTCGGCATTTATGGCGGGCGCTTCGTCGCCGAAACGCTAATGCCGCTGGTGCTCGCGCTGGAAAAGGAATATCATGCGGCCAAGGCTGACTCCGCTTTCCAGAGCGAGCTTGCCTATTACCTCAAGCATTATGTGGGCCGCCCCTCGCCGCTCTATTTCGCTGAGCGTCTGACCGAGCATGTCCGCGAAACCGCTGGCCCTACCAAAGGCGCGAAGGTCTATTTCAAGCGCGATGAGCTCAACCATACCGGCGCCCACAAGATCAATAATTGCATGGGCCAGATCCTGCTGGCGCGGCGCATGGGCAAGACCCGTATCATCGCCGAGACCGGCGCCGGCCAGCATGGCGTCGCGACCGCGACCGTGTGCGCCCGCTTCGGTCTGCCCTGCGTCGTTTATATGGGCGCTACCGATGTGGAGCGGCAAAAGCCGAATGTCTTCCGCATGCAGCTTTTGGGCGCGGAAGTAGTGCCGGTCACATCCGGTACGGCCACGCTGAAAGACGCGATGAACGACGCGTTGCGTGATTGGGTCACGAATGTGGACTCAACTTTTTACATCATCGGTTCGGCCGCCGGCCCGCACCCTTATCCGGAGCTGGTGCGCGACTTCCAGTCGGTGATCGGCAAGGAAGCGAAAGAGCAGATGCTGGAGGCGGAAGGGCGCCTGCCTGACGTCATCATGGCCTGCATTGGCGGCGGCTCGAACGCGATCGGCCTGTTTCACCCGTTTCTCGATGACGATCAGGTGGAGATCATCGGCGTCGAGGCGGCGGGCCATGGCGTCGACACCGACAAGCACGCGGCCTCGCTCACCGGCGGGCGGCCCGGCGTGTTGCATGGCAACCGGACGTATCTGTTGCAGAACGCAGACGGCCAGATTCAGGACGCCCATTCGATTTCCGCCGGGCTCGACTATCCGGGCATCGGGCCGGAGCACGCCTGGCTGCATGAAATGGGGCGGGTCAATTATGTCTCCGCGACCGATACCGAAGCGCTCGACGCGTTCCAGCTATGCGCAAAGCTCGAAGGCATCATCCCCGCGCTCGAGCCCTCCCATGCGCTCGCCCGCGCTCTTGAAAAGGCGGCGCAAATGGACCGCGATCAGACCCTGCTGCTCAATATGTGCGGGCGCGGCGACAAGGACATTTTTACGGTGATGGATTTGCTGGGGGGATAGGACAGCGGATGCAGGCCGTGTGCGCCGCCTAGATTTCGAACCAGTTCGCGCTTGGTCCGAGATTTTTGACAAATGTGTCGCCGACCATGCCTGACGCGCCCCAGGAATTGTGGATATGTCCGCAAAGATGCAGCGCCGGGCGTCGGGTGATGAGCGCCTCGGCAATCGCCTGACTGCCCTCATGAGTTCCATCGCGCTGCATGTCGGCGCAGCCCATTGGCGGGGTATGCGTCACCAGCACTGCGTTTTCAGGGCAACGCTCAAGAAACCGCGCAGCGTCCGCCTCCGGCATGGTCTGGTTCCACGCCTCGTCATTGCGGGATGGAATTTCCAGGCCAAGGCCGACAAATTCCTTGCCGAAAAGATTTGCGGTCTCGCCGTGGAGGATATGGAAGTTTTTGTAAGCGTCGCATAGCGAGCGCAATTCATCCAGCCTGTCATGATTGCCGGGCACAAGCACCACCGGCGCTTTCACCTCGCCAAGCAATTCAATGCAATCAATTAGCCCCTCGCAGCGCGTCGCATAGTCGCCGGCGCCGACGACAATGTCCGCCTCGGTTGCGGCTTCAATGATTTTGTGGGTTGCCGCCACATCACGATGCAAGTCGCTAAAGGCGAGTATTTTCACGTTGCTTCGCCTTTCATCCCTTTGAGGCGCGAAGAACGGCGGCGCCAATCATTGTTGTGATCGCAGCGCCGACCTCCATCAGGTCGAGGCGCTCGCGGAGTACGAAGACCCCGATGAAAAGCGCAAAGATGATGCTTGTTTCTCTCAAGGCCGACACAAGGGCTATGGGCGCTTTCGTGAACGCCCATGTGACGATCGCATAGGCCGTAAAGGATGCACTCCCCCCTACCCAAAATACCGTTTTTGCTTCGCGTGCGACTCTGCCCGGCACATCCGGCCGCAAAGAAAACATCACAATGATGAACACAAAGCCATTGGCGACGGCCAACCACGAGAAATATCCAAGGGGCGTCCCGGCAAGGCGCGCGCCCATTCCGTCGATAATGGAATAAGCGGCAATGAAGCACCCGGTCACGAGCGCGAGCCCGGCGGCTTTAAGGTTGAGCGTGCCTTCCTCGCGTTTCACAAGCGCGAGGCAAAACAGACCTGCGGCGATGATGAGGATGCCGACCGCTTCGCGCGGCTCAAGCATGACGCCAAGCACCGAGACGGATATGCCGGCGATGATCAAGGGCGCGCTCCCGCGCGCCACCGGGTAGACCTGGGTCAGGTCGCCTACGCGATATGACCACAACAAGAAAAATTGATACGCACAATGAAGAATAACGCCGGCCGCGAGAAAGGGAAGGGCGTTTAAGGAAGGCAGCGGCGCGGCGGCCAGCCCTATGGCGGCGACCGGGACATGGCCGGCGACAACCGCGGTCATCGTCACGAATTTGTCGGGAGCCCCCTTGACCAAACCGTTCCACACCGCGTGCAGGGCGGCGGCGGCCAGAACGGACAGGAACACAACGAGACTCACGCTGGGCGGTGACTTTCAGAATGCATGGCGGGGTCGGCCGCAATCGATTGCAAAGCGCGCCGCCGGTATAGCGTGAGTTTGAAAGTTCAAAAAGGCCCAGAGCGAGCCTTTGTTGTCGTCGCCTATCAATTCTTCTTGAGAGGCGCCGCGGCGCTTGTTGTCTGCTTCATATTGCAGGCGAAAGGTGCGGCGCTCCCCTCAATCGTCCTTCCGCAGGATCTTCTCCATGGCTTTGCCTCTCGCCAATTCGTCAATCAGCTTGTCCATATAGCGGACCTTTCGCATTAGCGGGTCTTCGACCTCTTCGACCCGGACGCCGCAAACGACGCCTTTGATGAGCGCGCAATTCGGGTGCATTTGCGGCGCGTCGGCGAAGAAATGCTGAAAATCGCTTTCAATGTTGATCTGCTTCTCAAGCCCCGCTCGGTCATAGCCCGTCAGCCAGCAGATGATGTCGTCGACTTCCTGTTTGGTGCGGCCTTTGCGCTCCGCCTTCTGGACATAGAGAGGATAGACCTTTGAAAACTTCATTTTGGAAATGTCTGTTTTCGGCATGGTCTTTCCTCCTGTCATTGCTGGCGCCGCGTCCGCTGAAACCCATAGTGTATGGCGGGGCGGCGTTGTTCAATCCTCCCGCGCGCCGACAAACAGCGCGATCAGCATGATCATCGCGCCATAGCGAAAGGCGGATTGCAGGGCGACGTCGCGCAAGGCGTCGGAGCGCCAAAGCTCGAACCAGGTTTCGGCTATGACGATCCAGCCGCCGAACAGCAGGATCATGGCGATGGCGCAGCCGGAAAGCGCCAGCGTTTTCGCCGCCGCGAAAGTTGGGGCGTCGTCTTTTCGCGCCGCCCACATCCTGCCGGCGCCGATCAGGCAGCAAAGGCCCGCCGTGGTCTTTAGCGCCGGGATGAGCATGGCGCCGAGCCAGATGACGACCGGGCTCGATGTGGCGCGCCAATTCTCCGCGCCGCCGTCGAATGTCGCCATTGTGGCGGTCGCCCTGACCGCGCCGACAGTCTCGCCCCAATGCAATATGTTGAAGGCCGCGCCCAGAAACGCCCAGACCGCAACCAATGCAACCAGAATGATTTTTGTTATTCGCAGCATGCCGATCTCTCCCCATTTCGATTTGTGGGCTGATTAAGTCGCCATACGAGCGCCGGGGCGCGCGCGACGGCGCGGACCGGGCAAGCCGCCGCCCGGTTCCGTTTCGCTCACGAGTTTTGAAATGACGCCGCAACATGGCCCCCGCCCTTGCTCCCGGCGAACATACCATGAGTCGCAATTGTCCGCTTGCGGCGGAAATCCGTTAGGGTGGGTCTGCCTCAGCCGTGCTGTTGCTTAATGTCCGCCGCCGAAAGTCCCGGTCCGGACGGAATAGTCGACCGCAAGGCCGTATTCCGGGTCGTCATCGGAATCGACCAGCAATTGCCCGGCGCGGTTGAGCAGCTTGTGGCAGTCGCGGGTGAGGTGGCGCAGGCGCAACGTCTTGCCGAGCGCCTCATATTTGCCCGCGAGATCCTCGATTGCTTGCAAGGCGGACTGATCGACGACGCGCGAGCGCAGGAAATCGACAATTACTACATCCGGGTCTTCCGCCGGGGTGAAGAGCTCGGCGAAGCCTTCGGTCGAGCCGAAAAACAGCGGCCCATCGATTTCATAGACCTTGGCCCCGGCTTCCGTATGGCTGTCGCGGGTGATCGCGTGAATGCGCTTGGCGTTGTTCCAGGCGTAAGCGAGCGCCGAGACGATGACGCCGACGACCACGGCGACGGCGAGATCGTGCATCACCGTCACGGCGGTGACGAGGATGATGACAAACGCGTCGGTCAGCGGAATGCGGCGCATGATCCGCAAACTCTGCCAGGCGAAGGTGCCGATCACCACCATGAACATCACGCCGACCAGTGCCGCAAGCGGGATCTGTTCAATGAGGCTCGACCCGAACAGGATGAAAGCGAGAAGGAACAACGCTGCGGCGATACCGGAAAGCCGCGTGCGGCCGCCGGATTTCACATTGATCATCGACTGGCCGATCATCGCGCAGCCGCCCATGCCGCCAAACAGGCCGGTCGCGACATTGGCCGCGCCCTGGGCGACGCATTCTTGCGATGCGCCGCCGCGCTTATGGGTGATTTCGCCAACGAGATTAAGCGTCAGCAGGCTTTCAATGAGCCCGATGGCGGCAAGGATCAGCGCATAGGGAAAGATGATTTCCAGCGTTTCGAAATTAAGCGGCACGACAGGCAAATGAAACGCCGGCAGGCCGCCCTTGATCGAGGCGAGATCGCCGACGCGGGGCGCTTCGAGGCCGAGGCCAATGACCAGCGCCGCCACCAGCGCGATGCCGGCGAGCGGCGCGGGGATCGCCTTGGTGAATTTCGGCGTCGCCCAGATGATAACCATAGTCAGCGCGGTCAGCGCCAGCATGATATAGAGCGGCGCGCCGCTCATCCATTCGCCGCTGCCGGCGATGGCATGTCCGTCGCCACCGCCGCTGCCCGGAACCTGAAACTGGCTCAACTGCGCGAGGAAAATCACGATGGCGAGGCCGTTGACGAAGCCGAGCATCACCGGATGCGGCACCAGGCGAATGAATTTGCCAAGGCGAAAAATTCCGGCGGCGATCTGCAGCACGCCCATCAGCACCACGGTGGCGAACAGATATTCAACGCCGTGCTCAGCCACCAGCGCCACCATGACGACGGCAAGCGCGCCGGTCGCGCCGGAGATCATGCCCGGCCGGCCGCCGATCAGCGCGGTGATCAGCCCGACCATGAATGCTGCATAAAGCCCGACCAGCGGGTGCACGCCGGCGACGAAAGCAAAAGCGACCGCTTCCGGCACCAGCGCCAGCGCGACGGTGAGGCCCGAAAGCACCTCCGTCTTGATCCGCGACGGCGTGTAGATGCTAAGATCCGGGCTGTTCCAGTCAGGAAGGGTCAATCGTTCCGCGAACGCGGCGAAGGTGGGTTTCGTCACGGGAGCTGCCTGTGCGCAAGTTTGAATGAAAGGGCGTGTCAGCCCCTCCATAGAGCAAATTTGCTGCGACGCAACAACGATCCTGCCTGATCACGCTTTTGCGCGCCAGCGGCCGCGTTATCTTGCGTCGCGCATCGCCAGCGTCGCGGCGCTAAGGTCGACGCGAGCGCCCTCTTCATCGATAAGGGCGACCCGTAACGGTCGGCCGGTTCTCTTCTCGACCAGGCCGACCGGCGCCGGTCCGCTTAAAACATGGTCTTCGCCCCATTGGGCGAGCGCCATCAGGGTCAGCGCCAGCGCGCGGCCCGCATCGGTCAGGACATAGGCCTCGCGCGCCCGGGCGCCCGGTTCGCGATAAGGCCGGCGCGTCATCAGGCCCTTGTCCACCAGCTTGCCGAGCCGGTCGGTCAGCATTGAACGCGGCGCGCCAAGGTCTGCGCGCATGTCGTCATAGCGCTGCACGCCGTAAAACGCCTCGCGCAGGATCAAGAGCGTCCAGCGATCGCCCAGAATTTCCGCCGCCAGCGCCATCGGGCAGGCTTCCTTGGGCACGAGCGCCCGCCGCCGGATGGCGTTTGATGATGCTGAGTTTGACATTCGGTACCAGATAAGGCATTTATGACTGAGTTCAAAATTCGGTACTAGCATGGATGGAGCAGGCCCGATGCGCAACATGATGCAGGACGATCCGCTGGAGGATTTCGAGGCCCGGGAAATCACGCTCGCAGAGGCGACAAAGCGGGTTTATGTGGCCGGGGCCGGTCCTGCGGTGATCCTCATGGCGGAGATGCCGGGGATCAGCCCGCATGTGGCGCGTTTCGCCCGCTGGGTGCGCGACGCGGGCTTCACCGTCTATATGCCGTCGCTTTTCGGTCGCGACGGCGCGGTCGCGAGTGCTGAGGAAAGCGCCGGCGTCTTTCAGCGCGCTTGCGTCAGCGCCGAATTCCGGGCGTTTGCCGGTAAAGAGTCGAGCCCGGTGACGAACTGGCTGCGCGCGCTGGCGCGGGCGGCGCATGACGAATGCGGCGGGCCCGGGGTCGGCGCCATCGGCATGTGCTTTACGGGCAATTTCGCGTTGTCGATGATGCTCGAGCCGTCAATGCTGGCACCGGTGCTCGCCCAGCCGTCCTTGCCGCTTGACGATGCCGGGGCGGTTGAAAGTCCGCCGGAAGAGCTCGCCGCCGTGCGTGCGCGGCTGGAACGCGATGATTTGACCGTGCTTGCCTACCGGTTTCAAGGCGATCAGTTTTGCCAGGCCGCGCGTTTCGCCGCTTATGAAAAGGCGCTGGGCGAGCGGTTCATCGCCCGGGAGCTGCCCGACAGCGCGGCCAATATGAAAGACCTGCCGCCTTTCTTTGAAAAGCACGTATTAACGCCGCACAGCACCGTCACGGTGCATCTGGTCGATGAGACAGGCTCGCCGACAAGCGCCGCCCGTGATGAGATTATCGACTTTTTCGGACGGCGGCTGGCCGGTTGAGCGCCCCCGCAAAGCGTCAATGCTCAGTCGTCGCTGTAATCGACGCCGCTAATGCGAATATCGCCTTTGCCGCGCGCCGTGACCGCGCCCTCATGACGGCGAATGAAAATATCGCCTGAACCGTGCGCCTCCACATCGGGATTGGTGGCGAGGCCGCCGAAATTGAACCCGCCGGAGCCATGAATGCGCACTTTGAGGTTTTCGGCCTTGCCGTCGCGGATGCCGATATCGCCGGAGCCCTGAATGTTCGCAGCGGTCTCGCCATTGACGGTGGTGAGCGAAATATCGCCGGAGCCGCTGACAAAGGTCACCGCGCCCTTGCCCAACTCGCCTGCGTCAATGTCGCCGGAACCGTGGATTCTGGCGGTGAGAGGCCCGGCAATGTCGCCGAGCCGGATATCGCCGGACCCTTGAATATGGGTCGAGGCTTCAGCGCCCACATCGCCGACCGTAATATCGCCGGAGCCCTGGATGGCCGCATCAAGAGCGAGCGCCGCCCGGGCGGCGAAATCCCCCGATCCGTGAATGTCGATATCAAGCAGGCCCTTGACGGCGCCGGTCTCAAGATCGCCTGAGCCGTCGATTTTAATGTCGCCCATGGCGATGTCGCCGATAACGCCGTCCACATGGCCGCCCCTGACGAACAGCGCTCCGTTCGTGTCGTCGGCGTCGAGGCTGATGACGGCGCTTTCAAAATGCAGCGTCGCGCCTTCGGGGATTGCAAGGGTGAGCGTCGGGTAATCCTTCAGGAATTCCTGAAACGCGTTTTGCCTGTGGCGCCGCCAATCGACATCGTTCCACCAGCGCGTGTCGTCCGGGTCTTCGTCGCTGCGGATCATCAGCACGCCGTCGCGCACATCGACTATGACGGGATAGCTCGCATCGGCGCCGGCGGCGCGGTCGAGCCGAACGGCCCCGCCGAAGCGGGTTTCGATCTTCACCGTACCGATGAAATCAGTGATTTCGACAGTCTTGATATCGGCGTGGGTGGATTGCTGGGCTGAGGCCGGCGCCGCGATCATCGCCGCCGCGCTCGCTGCAATCATAAGATGTATAATTCGCATCATGGTCCCATCCCTCCGGTTTTCTCCCGACACGCTTACGAATACCGCGCCGGCGAAGTTGCGGTAAACCGCCCCGGCGCCGTTTCGCCGTAATATCACCGCAAAAAGACCTCGCTTCGTCGCGACGGGCCGGGTGCGCCCGAGACGTTTTATGCGTGAGAGGCGCCGGGCTCTGGGGCCGGCCTCAAATGCGACAGGGAGATATTGCGATGATCAGGAAGCTCATAGCGGGCGCCGTCGGCGCTGGTGCGACGATGGTGATGATGGCGACGACGCCGGCTTTGGCGGGGAAATGGGTGCTTAATCCGCGGGCTTGCCCGGACCTTGTCGAAGATCGGCTCGACCGGATCGAGGACCGGCGCGACGCCCGCGTTACCCGTGGTCCGCTCGACCGCATTGAAGACCGGCTTGACGCCCGCGAAAATCGCCGCGATCGGGCGGTCCCGGTCTGCCCGGCGCGCGCCTTTGCGTACAAGCCGGGCCGGCCTCGCTGGCGGCGCATTCGCTAGGCTCGCGCCTCCTTGTTGATCCGTGAGCGGATATATAAACGCAGGTGGCGCGAAACGGCCGCCTGACGCGGTCTCGCCGTCCGCGCATCGGCGCCGAATTTCTCTTTTCGGACACTGGCGTTCGCCTGGCCGCCGCGCTATACGCCGCACTGCACAATGCGAAGGATCCGCGCCATGACCCAGGCTCAAGGAGCGTCAGCCAAGGATGTGAAAAAAGTCGTGCTCGCCTATTCGGGCGGGCTTGATACGTCGGTCATTTTGAAATGGCTTCAGGTCGAATATGGCTGCGAGGTGGTGACCTTTACCGCCGATCTCGGCCAGGGCGAGGAGCTGGAACCTGCGCGCCGCAAGGCCGAGCGCGCCGGGATCAAGCCTGAGCAGATATTCATCGACGATCTGCGCGAGGAATTCGTGCGCGATTTCGTCTTTCCGATGATGCGCGCCAATGCGGTTTATGAGGGGCTTTACCTCCTCGGCACGTCGATCGCGCGGCCGCTGATCGCCAAACGGCTGGTCGAAATCGCCGCTGAGACCGGCGCCGACGCCGTGGCCCACGGGGCGACCGGCAAGGGCAATGACCAGGTGCGGTTTGAGCTCAACGCCTATGCGCTCAATCCTGACATTCGCGTGATCGCCCCATGGCGCGAATGGGATTTGAACTCCCGCGAGAAGCTCATCGCCTTCGCCGAAGCACACCAGATTGAAATTCCCAAAGACAAGCGCGGCGAGGCGCCATTTTCGGTCGACGCCAATTTGTTGCACACCTCGTCCGAGGGCAAGGTGCTGGAAGATCCGGCCAGCCCGGCGCCGGATTATGTTTATCAGCGTACGGTTGATCCGGTGGATGCGCCCGATCAGCCGGAAGTGATTGAAATCGGTTTTGAGCGCGGCGATGCGGTGTCGATCAACGGCGAGGCGCTGTCGCCGGCGGCATTGTTGACGAAGCTCAATGAATTCGGCCGCAAACATGGCGTCGGCCGGCTTGATCTCGTTGAAAACCGTTTTGTCGGCATGAAATCGCGCGGCATTTATGAAACGCCGGGCGGGACGATCCTCCTCGCCGCCCATCGCGGCATTGAGCAGATCACCCTTGATCGCGGCGCCGCACATCTCAAGGACGAATTGATGCCGCGCTATGCGGAACTCATCTATAACGGGTTCTGGTACGCGCCGGAGCGCGAAATGCTGCAGGCGGCGATCGACAAAAGCCAGGAACATGTGGCGGGGACAGTGCGCGTCCAGCTTTACAAAGGCTCGGCCAATGTGGTCGGCCGCTCCTCGCCGAACACCATCTATTCCGAAGCGCATGTGACTTTCGAAGAAGACGCCGTCTATGACCAGAAAGACGCTGAAGGCTTCATCCGGCTGAACGCGCTGCGGCTGAAATTGCTGGCCCGGCGCAACATGAAAGCGAAATAGGGAAAAATGGACCTTTCAAAGATCACTCCGGGCGTTAATCCGCCTAAAGACGTTAATGTCGTTATCGAAGTGCCGCTTGGCGGCGAGCCGATCAAATATGAGATCGACAAGGCGTCGGGCGCCATGTTTGTGGACCGGTTTCTTTATACGGCGATGCGCTATCCCTGCAATTACGGGTTCATTCCGCAGTCGCTCTCCGATGACGGCGACCCGGTCGACGTGATGGTTTACGGCAATCGCTCGCTGGTGCCCGGCGCGGTGGTCGCGGCGCGCCCCGTGGGCGTCCTGTTGATGGAAGACGAGGCGGGGCTTGACGAGAAAATTCTCGCCGTGCCGTCGGCGCGCCTGACGCGTTATTACAGCAAGATCAATTCCTATACGGATTTGCCGGATATCCTGATTGAGCGCATCGGCCATTTCTTCGAGCATTACAAGGATCTTGAGCCGAATAAATGGGTGAAGGTCGTCGGCTGGCGCGATCGCGACGAGGCGGAAGAGCTGATCCTGAAAGGCATCGAAGCGGCGAAATAATGCGTATTGCCGGGGGAGCGGGAGCGTTGGCGGCATGCGCCGTCCTGTCATCGGCGGCATTGGCCGATGACGATGCGTTCCTTGCGCCATACGACAATAGCGGCACCTTCACTTTCGTCTGGGAAAACGACTATTTCGCCAATACCGACCGCAATTATACAAATGGTATTCGGCTGTCCTATCTTTCCGGCTTCAAGGCGCCGGAGGGCGTCTCGCGCTGGGTTGCGGATAGCTTGCTGGGCGTCGGCGAGGCCGCTGGCGTTCGGCGCGGCTTTGCGCTCGGCCATTCGATCTTTACTCCGCAAGACACCGAAGCGAGCGCGCTGCTGCCCGACCAGCATCCTTACGCCGGTTGGCTTTATGGCGAATATTCGGTCGTCGTCGAGCAGACGGACATCATTGATCAGTTTACGTTGCAAGCGGGCGTCATCGGCCCCAGCGCGGGCGGCGAGTTCGTGCAGAATAACTGGCATGATCTGATCGGCGGCGAGGCGGTGAATGGCTGGGACAACCAGCTTCGCGACGAGCCTGGTGTGGTGATCTCTTATGACCGCAAGCTGCGCGCGCTCTTCAAGAGCAATGGCGACGGGCTCGGCTTTGATGCGACGCCGAGCTACGGCGCGTCCTTCGGTAATGTTTATACCAATGCGCGGGTCGGGCTGATGGTGCGGATCGGTTCCGATTTGCGCAATGATTACGGCCCGCCCCGCGTGCGCCCGTCGCTTGCGGGCGGCGGCTATTTCTCCCCGCGCGATCGCTTTAGCTGGTATGTGTTCGCCGGCGCTGAAGGGCGCGCGGTGGCGCATGATATATTCCTCGAAGGCAGCCTGTTTCGCGACAACGACCTGGCCGTCGACAACAATATTCTCGTTGGCGACTTTCAGGCCGGGCTGGTGATGCAGGTGCGCCGGGTGCAGGTCGCCTATACGAGCGTCTTCCGGACCCGCGAATTCAAGACCCAGCAAGGCGCGCAACAATTCGGCGCGGTGAGCCTGTCAGTGAAATTTTGAGCATTCGGCCGGTCACTGGCTTGTGAGGCGCGCCTGCGGCTCCTATTGTTGATTTTGCGGCGCACAAAGCTGATCTCTCGGGGGCGGGAGAGGGGTTCGCCAAATGATTTAACTGGAGAACTTTTTGATGACCGATTTCACTATCCACACGATCGACACCGCGCCTGCCGGCGCCAAGCCGCTCCTCGAGAAATCCCGAAAAGCCTATGGGATGATCCCCAATTTACATGGCGTTTTCGCCGAGTCGCCAGAATTGCTGGACGCCTATCAGATTGTCGGCGAGCTTTTTACCCGCTCGAGCCTTTCCACGATTGAGCAAAATGTGGTCTGGATGGCGATCAATGTGGAAAATCGCTGCCATTACTGCGTGCCGGCGCATTCGATTATTGCCCGGCAGCAAGGCGTAGATGACAAAACCATTGAAAATCTGCGCAATAACGCACCCCTCGACGATCCGAAGCTTGAAGCTCTGCGAGTCTTTGCCGTGGCGATGACGCGCCAGCGCGGCGAGGTCAGCGATGCGGATGTCGACGCGTTTTTGAACGCTGGCTTTACCAAGCGTCATATTCTCGATGTGTTGCTCGGCGTCACCCACAAAACGATGTCGAATTACACCAACCATTTCGCCAAAACGCCGGTAGATACGCCTTTCGCCGCCGCCGCATGGGCGCCCGCCGCAAAAAACGCTGCGGAATAACCGCCGGCCTCGGTTGGCCGTTATTTCTTTCCGCGCCCGTCCGGTCCTGCCGGCGGGCGCATTTTGCATGCGCTCGGAGTGCGCGACATTAACCCTTTTTTAGCCGCCGGCTTCGGGCTATCATTGCCTTCTCGGGGGCCCATATGCGGGGCGTGGGCGCCGGCAAGGCGAAGAGGGGTTCGAAATGCGTAATGTTGAAGCCATTTTCGGCGGCGTGCTGGCGCTGGTCGTGCTTGGCGTGGCGCTGTTCGCCTTGATGAATACCAGCTTTTCCGGCGCCAATAGCGGCGGGGCGCCGGCTCCGAGCGCGAATACTTCTTATTCCGGCCCCGACATGACCCCGACGCTTGCTGCCGTTTCGGGTCAGGATCTCATCTGCGAGTGTTATGATGAGGCGTTTAAGCTCGCCGGCAAGGTCGATGTGATGTCGCCGGAATATCGCACCGGCTTCCAGCAATGCCGGGCGCGCGGCGGCGTTGACGCCGGCGATGCCTGGACCGCTGGCTGGAATGCGCGCCTTTCGGCGCGTCCTTACGAGGCGAGCTGCCGGTCCTATAAGCGGCGCAATTAACACCGCCCTTTCAAGGCCGTCTTTTCTGCGCTTTTGTGCGGCCGGCCGGATTGTATCAGCTTGGCGGCTTATGTTTCCGATTTTAACGGGCGCGCCAGCAGGGCGGCGATAATTTCGTCGACCGATTTGCGCGCATTGACGAGGTCGGAAACGGCTTCGCAGATCGGCGCATCGACGCCGGCTTTTTGCGCCAGCGCGTGAATGGCGTCGGCGGTGGCGACGCCTTCGCTCACCGTATTGCGTTCGCCCAGCACCTCTTCGAGCGTGCGTCCGCGCCCAAGTTCCATGCCCAGCGACATGTTGCGCGAATGCGCAGAGGAGGCGGTGAGAATGAGATCGCCGAGCCCGGAAAGCCCGGCCAGCGTTTCGCGCCGCGCGCCAAGGGCCATGCCGAGGCGTTGAAACTCGGCGAAGCCGCGGGCGATCAGCGCGGCGCGTGCGCTCTGGCCGAGACCGCGCCCATCCACAACGCCGGCGGCGATGGCGAGCACGTTCTTGATCGCGCCGCCAAGTTCCGCCCCGGTTAAATCGTCCGAATAATAGGGCCGGAAATGCGGCGCGCCGATCGTCGCCATCCAGCGCGCGCCCAGCGCTTCGTCAGCGCAGGCGAGGGTGACAGCGGTTGGCAGGCCTTTGGCGACGTCGCGCGCAAAGCTCGGCCCCGACAAAACAGCGGGCTTTGCTTCCGGCCATACCGTGCTCAGAACTTCAGTCATCAGCATGCCGGAGGCGCGTTCGATGCCTTTGGAGCATAGCGCCACCGGTAGCGCCGGATCGGCGGCCGCGCCGCGCAACTCGGCGAAAGCCGCGCGCGCGAATTGCGCCGGTACGACGAAAAGTAGGGCCTCGGCCGCCGCGGCGCTACCAAGCGAATGGGTGGCGGCGAGCGATTGGGGCAAGGGGACGCCTGGCAGGAAGGCGGTATTCTCGTGGCGATGCGCGACGGCGCGCGCGACGTCTTCTTCGCGCGCCCAGAGCGTTGTGGCGATACCGTTGCCGGCGCACAATGCCGCGAGCGCGGTCCCCCAGGCGCCGCCGCCGATCACGCCGACCGATGAAAAAGGCGTCGTCGAGTTCATGGATTGGATTTCGCAGCCCGATTGCTTGATGACGATTGAACGGTTTATATAGACTTCAACGCTAACTATATACCGTTTATGCCGATTGATAATCTGGACGAAATCGCCCGAGCCATCCTGGACGCCGCCAGCCGGCGGTTTTTGCATTATGGATATGGCAAAACGACCATGTCGGAGATCGCCCGCGACTGCAATATGTCGACTGGCAATCTCTACCGCTACTTTCCTTCGAAACTCGATATCGCGGAAATGTTCGTGCGCAATCTGCGCCGCCGGCAGGTCGCTGACTTACGCGCGGTCGTTGATGATCGAGACAAGTCGCCGGCGGACAAGTTGCGGGCGTTTTTCCTGGCGAAATTCAAGCTGGCTTATGACCGCTTCCACGACAAGCCCAAGGCCTATGAGCTTTCTCTGGAGCTTTTGAACTCGCGCCCGAAGATCGGCATCGAATGGGAGAACGCTGAAGGCCGGGTGCTGTCGGAGATCCTGCTGGAAGGCGAAGCGGCTGGCGTTTTCGCTATTGAGGATGCGACGGGGACCGCGAAGATCCTTCAGGATGCGCTTTTCCGCTTCACCAGCCCGGCGATCTTTCATGAAGGCGAGTTTGACGAACTCACTGCAGAGCTGCATGGGGTGATCGACCTGGTGCTTGACGGTTTTGCCTGGCGCGCCGCGCAGCGCATCAGCGCTGATGAGCGGAAACATGCATAAACAAGGTTGAATCGGCCGGAAAAATCATCACGAAACAGTGACTCCAGCTTTTGCCCGGTTCCTCATTGCTTTTTAACTCATTGAAAACACGTGAAAAATCATAGGAATAGATTTTTTGAAATTTGAATAATGAATATTGACGCAAATATTCATTGACATCCCTTCAGTCGGCTCCTATCTGCCCTTTCGTGATCGCGAGGGTATCGACCCGGCCGTCGATCCAAGAACAAGAAACGCAATTGAACATTACCTGGAGAGATCAGACCATGAGCCCGTTCAAAAACATCGCCGTGCAAGCCGCCGTCATCCTGTCGCTAACCGGCGCTATTGGCGCCCTGCTTTACAGCGCCGCAGACCTCGCCACCCGCGGCGTGGTCATCGGCTAAGCCGACCCACATTTTTCTACCCGCTGCGGTTTCGTCCCACCCCCCTCCCTTAACGGACGCACCCTCCCAAATCGCAGCGGTTTTCTGGCGCGAAAGCCTGCCCCTGGCTTTCGCGCCATTTTTTGTGCATTTTTTATGTGCAACTATGTGCGTAACGCTTTCACAATCATTTCGCCTGAAGCTGCAAAGGGTCTCTTACCGGCCAGAGTGGAGGTTCCCATGGCGGGATCGACCCGTTTTGCCGCATCAGTGCATGTGCTTGCCGTGCTCGCCGCATACCGGCCGCGGCCGGTGACGTCAGAGTTCCTTGCGCAAAGCGTCAACACCAATCCTGCAGTGGTGCGACGGCTCATCTCGGCGCTCATCCGGGCGGGGCTGGCGACAACGCAGCTCGGCAAGGGCGGCGGCGCCATGCTCGCCAGGGGCCCGAAAAAAATCACGCTTCTCGACATTTACCGGGCGGTCGAAACGCCCGGGTTTATTCCCATGCAGCGCGCGGCGCCGAACCCGCAATGTCCTGTCGGCGGCGCCATCGTGCCGGTTTTGCAATATCACGCCAGCGCGGCTGAAACCGCCCTGGAGGGAGCGCTCGCCGGCGTCACCTTGAAGCAGGTGATTAGAGAGATTGCTGCGCAAAATGCTGCAGCAAAAAGCGCAGCATAAAACCGGATTTCACTTTCGATCTGGCGCTCCCTAATCGATGTCAGCGCGCAAGGGCGATCACGCCTTCGGGCCTTTACGGCCGCCGCCAAGCTTGCCGCCATCTTGCGGCGCGGCGAGCGGCCACCGCGCGCGCGGCGCCATGGCGAGCGC
>CAMYLZ010000032.1:0-2500 GCA_947259375.1 uncultured Parvularculaceae bacterium
GCCGCGTCGCAGTCCATGCGCACGCGGCGGCGGCAAAGGTGATGCGTGTGTCCGTTGATTTCCTGTATTGGCCGGGGCCACCGCGCTCCTTTTGGATACCTCGGACAGCCCCCTCGCCGTCCTAAATCCAGGCACAGGTTTCCAGGCACAAAAAAACCGTCGCGGGCGGCGACGGTTTGATTGATTTGTCATGAGTGGAGGGATTGGATCTATCGAGCAGACCGGGCAGCGACCTACTCTCCCACGCCTTAAGACGCAGTACCATCGGCGCTAGGGGTCTTAACGGCCGTGTTCGGGATGGGAACGGGTGCGGTCCCCCTGCAATAACCACCCGGTCAGCGCGATAGATCCAAGGATTGAAGAGACATTCTGATTTGAGTGAGGTTCTTGTTCTTGCTCGGCGAAGCGTTCGCCGGACATGAGCATCATCAAGATCAAGACAATCGAGTAATTAGTACCAGTCAGCTTCATGCGTCACCGCACTTCCACATCTGGCCTATCAACGTGGTGGTCTTCCACGACTCTCAAGGGAAAACTGGTTTTGAGGGGGGCTTCCCGCTTAGATGCATTCAGCGGTTATCCCTTCCGTATATAGCTACCCTGCTATGCTGCTGGCGCAACAACAGGTCCACCAGAGATACGTCCACCCCGGTCCTCTCGTACTAGGGGCAGCTCCTCTCAATTTTCCGACACCCACGGCAGATAGGGACCGAACTGTCTCACGACGTTCTAAACCCAGCTCACGTACCGCTTTAATTGGCGAACAGCCAAACCCTTGGGACCTGCTCCAGCCCCAGGATGCGATGAGCCGACATCGAGGTGCCAAACAATGCCGTCGATATGGACTCTTGGGCATCATCAGCCTGTTATCCCCGGCGTACCTTTTATCCGTTGAGCGATGGCCCTCACACGAAGAACCACCGGATCACTATGGCCGACTTTCGTCTCTGCTCGACTTGTCAGTCTCGCAGTCTAGCGGGCTTATGCCATTGCACTCGACGACCGATTTCCGACCGGTCTGAGCCCACCTATCGCGCGCCTCCGTTACAATTTAGGAGGCGACCGCCCCAGTCAAACTACCCACCATACAGGGTCCCGGATCCGGGTTCACGGACCGCGGTTAGACATCAACGACAACAAGGGCGGTATTTCACCAATGGCTCCATCCGAACTGGCGCCCGGATTTCAAAGCCTCCCGCCTATCCTACACATATTGACGCTAATGCCACTGTAAAGCTGTAGTAAAGGTGCACGGGGTCTTTCCGTCTAACCGCGGGTACTCCGCATCTTCACGGAGAATTCAGTTTCGCTGAGTCTGCATTGGAGACAGTGTGGAATTCGTTACGCCATTCGTGCAGGTCGGAACTTACCCGACAAGGAATTTCGCTACCTTAGGACCGTTATAGTTACGGCCGCCGTTTACCGGGGCTTCAATTCGGAGCTCTCACCCCTCCTTTTAACCTTCCGGCACCGGGCAGGCGTCAGACCCTATACGTCGTCTTACGACTTCGCAGAGCCCTGTGTTTTTAGTAAACAGTCGATACCACCTAGTTTGTGCCCCCGCCCCAAAGTTGCCTTCGAAGCGGGCTCCCTTCTCGCGAACTTACGGGAGTAATTTGCAGAGTTCCTTCAATGCAGTTCTCTCAAGCGCCTTGGTATGCTCTACCAGTCCACCTGTGTCGGTTTAGGGTACGGTCTATAGGGAGGCTATTTCCAGGGACCTCTTCCCTGCCCGGACAATCCAATAAGTCCGAACAAGTTACGAGATCCGTCACACATCCCACGGCCCAGGAATATTGACCTGGTTCCCATCGACTACGCCTTTCGGCCTTGCCTTAGGGGCCGGCTAACCCTGCGCTGATTAGCATTGCGCAGGAACCCTTGGACTTTCGGCGAGAGGGTCTCTCACCCTCTTTATCGCTACTCGTGTCAGCATTCTCACTTCTCATACCTCCACGGCCCCTCGCGGGTACCGCTTCATCAGCATAGAGAACGCTCCGCTACCGCGTGCAAAGCACGCCCGAAGCTTCGGTGCATAGTTTAAGCCCCGTTACATTTTCGGCGCGGGAACCCTTAATTAGACCAGTGAGCTGTTACGCTTTCTTTAAAGGATGGCTGCTTCTAAGCCAACCTCCTGGTTGTTTTGGGATTCCTACATCCTTTCCCACTTAACTATGACTTAGGGACCTTAGCTGTCGGTCAGGGCTGTTTCCCTTTCCACCACGGACCTTAGCACCCGTAGTGTGTCTGCCGAGTAGTACTCTTCGGTATTCGGAGTTTGGTTAGGATCAGTAAGGCGGTAAGCCCCCATAGCCCATCCAGTGCTCTACCCCCGAAGGTATTCACTCGACGCTCTACCTAAATAGATTTCGCGGAGAACCAGCTATCTCCCGGTTTGATTGGCCTTTCACCCCTAGACACAAGTCATCCCAACTTTTTTCAACAAGTACGGGTTCGGACCTCCAGTAAGTGTTACCTTACCTTCATCCTGCTCATATCT
>CAMYLZ010000032.1:7500-268424 GCA_947259375.1 uncultured Parvularculaceae bacterium
CACGCTTAACGAAATGAGCGCGCAAGCCGTTCGAAGAACGGATAGGTCAGCAAGCCGAACAAATAACCGCCCAGATGCGCTTCCCAGGCGATCGACGCACCGCCCGCGAGCGCGCTTCCGAATAGACCGAAAACCAGGTTCATCGCGATGATGAAACCGGACCAGGTAACCACGCCGCGCGACGTCAGCGGGCTGATCGACGCATTATCCGGGCCAAACAGCGTCGACCGGTTGAAAGCGAACCGCACCAGCCCGCCAAGCAACCCCGATATCGCGCCGGACGCGCCGACCATCGGCGTGATTTCATTCGTGTGCATTGCAATAAAGCCGAATGCGCCAACGACGCCGCACAGAAAATAGAAAGACAGGAACAATCCGGCGCGCGAAAACGCATTGAATGAGCCAAGCGCATCGCCCGCCCGCATCCGCCGCGCCACCGGCGCGCCGAACGCCAGCAGCCACAGCATGTTCAACCCCAGATGCAACAGCCCCGCATGAATGAACATATGCGAAATCAGCGGCGAGAGCATGTTCGTGAGCCCGCCATTGGCCTCCGGCCCCGCAAGCAGGCGCGCGGGCGTCACGGCCCCAATAAGGGCGATCGTTTCCGCAATCCGCACCGGCAGGAATATCAGGGCTGCGAATATCACAAGATTGGCCGCCGCGATGGCGAGCACAACGCCGGGAACATTGAACAGGCGCTTATTGTCGATGTCGCCGCCCGGCCTGCGCAATATATAGGAAGCACGCTCCGGCGGCGTCTTGCCTGAATATCCGACCATAATCCGCCGCACCTGTATCATTCCGGCTCAAAAGGCGCGCCTTGCACAAAATTGCCTGGCGCCCTCGGACCCTCGACATAATGATATGTAAACATCACGCCCTTACTGCGCAAACCTTTGTTCATGAAAGGCGATTATAGTTCGCGCGATTTTCCTATCGCGGGATGCATATGGTCAAGCACCAAGAAGACAGCAACGCAGCACCCGATCCGGCGCAGACTGTCCGGGAAAGCGACGCCGACCGGCGCCGGTTCCAGCGCGTCGATCTTCCGCTGAAAGCGCGCTTCCTGACCGAGGATGGTTGCGAGCGCGCCGGCACGGTCACCAATATCTCCGTCGGCGGGGCGATGATCCGCGCGAAATTCCCGCCGGCTTTCGGCCAGGGTGTCATCTTGTATGTCGATCAGGTCGGACGGCTGGAAGCGAAAGTCGTACGCTCCGACAAGAACAGTTTCGCGGTGACCTATCACAAGCGGCGCGAGAAACACGTCAAACTCGCCGACCAGATCACCGCCGCGATGCATCACCGCCGCCGCCGGGGGCCGGACCATCGCACCGGCCCGCGCGTCAAATTCGACAAGCCCGCGACCGTCTATCTCGAAGACGGCCAGTCGCTTGAATGCGCCATCCTCGATGTTTCGCTAACCGGCGCTTCCATCGAGGTCTCGCCCCGCCCTCCTCTCGGCATGCATCTCATTCTGGGACGAATGACCGCCAAGGTCGTGCGCCGTCACGATAAAGGCGTCGGCGTCGTCTTTACCGGCGCGGCGGACCGTATGGACGAGATTATCGACAAAACCCGACATGAACCGGACCCGGCCGCGCCGGATGGTCCGAATATTGCTCCCTCTTTCGGCAGGAAAGGGCGTTAGCGCCAAACCGGCGCGAACCGACTTTGAGGATTTGACATGCTTGCTGCCGAAAACTGGTGCATCAAGGTTAAAGACAAGGTGTACGGACCGTACACGAAGGAGCAATTGCTCTCCTTCGCGCGACAGGGCCGGCTGGCGCCCTGGTCAATTATTTCACCCGCGGGCGGACAGACCTGGCGCGAAGCGCGTTCCGAGCCTGCTTTCGCCGCCTTGTTCGACAGCCAGACGGCCGGCGCGACCCATGCGAAAGGCCAGCGCGTCCATGATAGCGCTTTCGGCAAGCGTACGGACTGGAATGCGCAAGGCGCGAATGCCGAAGACCACGAACCGGCGACGCCGGCCGACGGCGGCATTACCGCGCTGGGCCCTGAATTCCGCAAGCGCTATAATCAAAGACGCGCGGCAAACGCTCCGCATACCGCGAATTTCATTATCGTATTCGACGTAGTGAGCGGCGCCGCCAGCCGCGTTCAGGCGGCGGTCATGAGCCTTGGCCCCGCATTCCGCGTCGCCGAAAACGTATGGAGCGTATCGTGCGAGCTGACCGCGGTCGGCGTACGCAACGCCATCGCCCCTTATCTGCGCGGCAGCGAGTCGATCTTTGTTATCGACACCACGCGCGGACGCACCTCCTGGCGCAATTATGCGCCGGAAACCCACGCGAAAATCACCGCCGCTTATTTAACCTCCAGAGTCGCCTAGTTCGGCCCGTCTGTCATTAAGGCTTGCGAATTTTTTCTGACAAGCCTGATTGGCCTCGCGCTCGCGCCCGCAATCGCTGTATAGTCATTCCGGTGACTGATTCGCGAAAAGCCTTTTAATAAGGAGCAGCGGGCGTCGGAATGCACTGTAGCGGTTTATGTGACGGTGTTCCTTGCGCAGATGATGCGCCCCATCCGATGCATGACCGGCCGTCTTTCGCCTGCCTCCCCGATCAGCGCCAGCTTCTCATTTCATTGGTTACTGGAGGCGTAAATGGCCAAACGTACGGCGCGCCGCGCGGCGCGGCGCATGCAGGAGCATGCGCATTATGATGAAGACTCAAATGTAAGGCGTTTATTCGACGAGCCGCAATGGTCTCCTCTGGATAACACAAAATACAAAAGCGATAACCACGAACAAAAATATCGCAAAAACATCCGCGCACAGAACGACACGCAGCAAAAGATGCTCGACGCGATTGACGAGCGCCCGCTGGTTTTCGCGGTCGGCGCCGCAGGCACCGGCAAAACCTATCTCGCCATCGCCAAGGCGGTCGAAGCCCTTGATTCGGGCGCGGTGCGCCGCATCATCCTGTCGCGCCCGGCGGTCGAGGCCGGCGAAAGCCTCGGCTATTTGCCCGGCGACATGGAGGAAAAGCTCTCGCCCTATCTGCGCCCGCTTTACGATGCGCTGTGCGACCGGCTGTCGTCGAAGCGCCTCAAGGCGCTGATGGCCGAAGGCGTCATCGAGATCGCGCCGATCGCCTTCATGCGCGGGCGCACGCTCAACAACGCCTATATCGTCATCGACGAAGCGCAGAATTGCACCTATGGGCAATTGAAGATGCTGCTGACGCGGCTCGGGTGGAATTCGTCCATGGTGGTCACCGGCGATCCCGAACAGTCGGACCTTTTGCCCGGCCTTTCCGGGCTCTCCGACGTGGTCGGCAAGCTGGAAGGCTTCGACAATGTCGGCGCCGTGCGCTTCAGCCGCCAGGACGTGGTGCGGCACCCGCTGGTGGCGGAGATGATCGACGTCCTTTAACAATCGCCGGGGCGGAGCCCTCGCCAGCGCCGGGATTTGCGCCCGTGCGCTGGCGTGGTAATGACGACAGCTCCGCTGGTGACGCGAATAGAGGACGCAGATGAGTAACGGCTACGGGTTCGGCGGCGAAGAAATCAAACAGGAATCGAGCTGGCGCTATCCGCTGGGTATCTTCATGGCGACGCTCGTCCTGTGCGCGATCTTTCTCTATTACTATGTGGGCCCGAGCGTTGAGGATTTTTCCGGCAATACGCCGAGCCCCGCCATTACCGAAGAGCAAGTGCGGGTCGAGATCGGCGGCATGATTTTCAGCCCGCAGGCCAATTACACCGTTTATCCCCGCGCCCGGCGCGGCGGCGCCCGCGACGAGGTGGTGCTTTACGCCCTGTGGCCGACAATGAATGGCTACAGCCCGGCGCAGCGGCGCGAATTCATCGAGAACGAGCCTGACACGAGGCGCATCGATATCGTCATATCAAAACGCAGCTCGGCCTTTACCGAGGAGCAGCGGATCGAGCGGCTCTATCTGCCTGAAACGATCGATTCGCGCGGCGTCAGGACGCCTTATCAACTCACCAAATTTACCTTCAAGGAACAGCGCGCCAATGTGCCGACCAATGGCTATTCCAATACCGAGCTGTTTGTCGGAGCCGATGAGAGCGAACGGGCGGCGGCGATTTTCTGCTTCAAGGAAGTCGAGGAAGTGCGCAGTCCCGATTGCTGGCGCGAATATGAATATAACGACACGGTCGAGGTCAGCTATCGCTTCAAGCGGCCTTATTTGCCGGAATGGCGCGCCCTCGACGCCGCGGTCCAGCAATTCGTCGCCCGCCTCGACGAATCGGGCGCGCGCCGCGAGTAAGGCCCCCCGCCCGGCCGCTTTCTCTTAATAATGCTGCATCCGGGCGCTCAGGGCGACCATCAAGACCGGCGCAAGCAACAGCCCAAAGCTCGACAAAACGGCGAAATAGCCCGCCGCCTCGACGCCCGCCGGCCAGTCGAACGCAAAAGCCGCGACCACCAGCGAAGCCGCGCCCGCACCGAGCGCCGCGAGGAAACGGCGCAGCCCGTCGCACATGGCGTTCTGGGCGATATCGCGGGCGTTGCGCCAGACATCCCCGGCATTTCGCCAGCTCACCGTTAATTGCGAAAACGCCAGCGCCGCCAAGGTCAGCGCCGCGAAGCGGTCGCCAAGGCCGGGCAGCGCCAGTCCCAGCGCGCCATAAAGATATTGCGCATAGACCGAGGCGACGAACAAAAGCGCGAGGATCAGCACCGTCGCGCGAACCGAAACAAAAGCGACCGCCGATGCCGCCAGCATCATCATCAAAAAGGCGGCGAGACTGGGAAGCGATTGGATGCCGGCCTCGAATAGCGCGATGACGACGATGACGCCGGCGATTGCGCTCGCCGCCAATGCGGAGGTCGATGGCAGGCGCCGCCGCATCGGGCGCCACATCTTGGCGAAACGTTGCCGGCGGCGGTTTTCATCGACAGCGGTTTGCTCGCTCGGCCGCACCAGCGCGAGCCCGCCCGCGACGGCGACAAGCGATGAAATGGAGGCGAATAGCGCCACCAGCGCAGCGGCGATGACGGTCTGCGCATCCGCAACGCCGAGATTGTCGTGATAGGAAACGATCCCCGCATAGGATGCGCAGGCAAGCGCGCAAAAAACCGCCGGCGCCAGCGCCGCATGTCCTGCCGCTGCCGCCGCCGCGCGCAGCCCCGCGCCTTTGGCGAAATGCTGCGCAAAATCCGCGCCGACGCCAAAGCCGGCAATGACGCCCCCCGCAAGCGCAATCGCCGCCGTCGCCGCGCTTAATGGGGCGAGCAGAACATTCTGCAGACTGAAATAACCGATGCCGCCAATGACGCCGATCAGCGCCGCAACCGGCGCCAGCACGCCAAGGCGCAGCGCGTTGCGGGTCAAGGGCGCGAGCGCCGTGAAAAACGCGAACAGGCCGACCCCTGCGCCGGTGACGCCGCGCGGCAAGCTCACCAGCCCGGCCCCAAGCGCGCCGAATGCGACAAGGCTCGCCCCCGCGCCCGCAAGCGCCGCCAGCACCAGGAACAAACCCCGTCGCCAGGCGCGCTCTGGCGTAAAGGCCGAAAGCGCCGCCGGCGCGGCAATCGCCGCCGCCGCGCCCAGCGCGAAACGGGTCATGACATTGCTGGTTTCAGGATGCGCGTCATTACGAATGGCGATAACGCAGATAACGGCGGCGGCCAGCGACAGGACCCCGGTCGTCAAGACCGGGCGTTCAGTCGAAAGCTTTCCCAAGAACCCGGAGGGCGCGCCCGGCAATGCTCACCTCTTCAACTGGCCGGCTCTGCCGGAAGATCAATTTCAAGAATCGCCATGTTGAAGTCGTAGGACACTTCGCCATCCTCGTCATCGCGGAAGATCACGCCGATAAATTCATCGCCAAGGTAAACCTCGGCGGAATCGTCCTTGTTCGGCCGGCCCCGAACCGCAAGGTTCGGCACGGAGAACTTGGTCCGCAAATACTGCTGCAGGCGTGCAATTTCGCTCGAATTCATTACGCTCTTGTCCTTTACCTGAGCCCGTCTTAACCAGTTCCGCAGCGGGCGCCAACCGGCTGCGCCCCCTGGATTTTTCCCAAACGAGGCCCTGCCCATGCGAAAATCGACCGCCGCCGCCGCCCTCGCCGCGTTTCTGGCCGGCGCTTGCTCCGAACCTGCGCCGCCCGAACCGGCCGGAAGCATGTCCGCCGCCGAGGAATGCGCCGGCGACGGCATTATCGCGAGCAATGCCTGGATCCGCGCCACGCGGCCCGGCCGCGACGTTACCGCCGCCTATGTTCGTCTGTGCAATGGCGGCGATTTGGCGGACCGGCTGGTCGGCGCCGACTTTGACGGTGCGCAGGCGGTTGAAATCCATATATCGAGCGTCGATGCAAACGGCGTCGCCCGCATGCGCCCGGTTGAAGGCGGGCTCGACCTGCCGGCGGGCGCCGCGACCGCGCTTGCCCCCGGCGGCGCGCATATCATGCTGATCGGGCTTACGTCGCCCCTCGCCGCCGGCGGCGAGGCGACGCTCACCTTGCGGTTTGAAACGGCCGCGCCGATGACGTTCGCCATTCCGGTGCACGAGGGCCACGCCGGTCATTAGCGCCTTACTCAATCCGGTTGCGGTCGCGGAAAGTGACGATCTGCAATTTGTCCTCGCCCACATGATCGCGAATGGTGGCGTCGAGACCGACAATGTCGAACCGGCTCCATTCATGTGATTCAATGACCTGGAACATCACCGCGCTCGCCCGCCGCATAATCGCGCCCGCAAGCACGATATAAAGGAGCGCAGCCGCCGCGAAGGCGCCCAGCCATGGCGCCGGCGCGCCTTGCAGCGCCATGACGGCGAGCATCGCCCCGGCGAAAATAAGCGTCGCCGTCACCCCGCCCGCCCAGTAAAGCGTCGTATTGCGGCGGACCTGATAGAATTTGTTGCGCAGCGCCAGCTCGCACAGGAACAGCCGCATGGCGAACCAGTGATAGGCGAGCGTCCAGGCGCCCGCCTCTTCTTTCAGCTCCTCGCGCTGGCTCATGCGCTTATCGCGCTCGACATTCAGCGCTCGGCGCTTGGCCACCTGGAAGTTGTTGTTGATGCGTGCGAATTTCGACGTGATGTAATTGTCGAGATTCATCAGATTGCGCTGCTGCACGACCTTGTAAGGCCAACTGAAGATAAAGAACGCAAGCAGCGCGCCGGCCAGCGCCGCCGCGCCGAACAGAACCGCGGGCGCCGGGGCCAACCCGCCCGCCGCCTCTCGGACCCCCGCGCCGTTTTCAGCAAAGAGCGCGGCAAAGGCGGCGCCGAACACCACCAAAAACACGCCCGGTATCCAGTAAAGCGACATGCGCCGCGTATTGGCGTTGAGCGTGCGCCGAAACAGGGTCGAGACATCAAGAAAGCGGCGGTCGATACTGCCTTTGTCAAAACCGAGCGCGGCGTTCAGATAATCCTGCTCGACCTCTTCATAAAAGAAATCGCCACGTGCGAATAACGGAAAGCCAAAACGGTAAAACCCTTTGGCGCTTTGCGCATATTCGCTCGCCTGTTCGAGCGTCAGTTCGGATGCGGAGCGTTCCGTCAGGCGCGGGCGCGGCAATTGGGTGAACAGCACCGTCTCGATCCCTGCCGGCGGCTCTTCCTTATATTCCTCTTCCAGAAGATCGACCGCCGCCGCGCTCGCCACCGCTGCGCCGCCGGCCTGCGCCGCTGTCCGGGCTGAAGCACGCGCATCGCGCCCCGCCCCGCGCAACAGCTGGCCAATGGCGCGAAACGGCGCGGTCAATATTGTCAAAAAACGCCCCAGCAAGATCGCCCCTCCTCTTTTTCATAGAGTTGGCGATTACTTTCGTTAATTCAATATCCCCATGAAAACATTCACAATTCTTTCGTATTTTGCTGGACATGCGGCAACTGCATTTTGAACAACGCATAAAATGTTCAGCGCTTTGCCCGCGCTCAAACCGCCCGCGCATTTTCCCCGAAAACCGGTTTTGCACTTTTCGCAAGGCGCTCTAAAAGCCCGCCTCATGTTGCATATCAATGATCTCACCTACCGGATTGAAGCGCGCCTGTTGTTCGATCAGGCGACCGCGGCGATTTCCGACGGCTGGAAAGTCGGCTTTGTCGGCCCTAACGGCGCGGGCAAGTCGACCTTGCTGAAAATCATCAAGGGCGAGATCTATACGGGTGGCGATGAAATCTCGCTGCGCAAGAACCGGCGCATCGGCTCGGTCGAGCAGGAAGCCCCGGCCTCCGATCTCAGCCTGCTCGAAACGGTTCTCGAGCAGGACAAGGAACGCGCCGCCTTGCTGGCCGAGGCGGAAACCGCGAGCGACCCGCATCGCATCGCCGACATCCAGACCCGGCTTGCCGATATCGACGCCCATTCGGCCGAAGCGCGCGCGGGCTCGATCCTTTCCGGCCTCGGCTTTGACGCGGCCGCGCAGCGCCGGCCCTGTTCGGAATTTTCCGGCGGCTGGCGGATGCGCGTGGCGCTCGCCGGGGTTCTTTTTTCCGCGCCGGATCTGTTGATCCTCGACGAGCCGACCAACTATCTCGACCTTGAAGGAACGATCTGGCTCGAAACTTATTTGCGCCGCTATCCGCATACGACGTTGATCGTCAGCCATGACCGGGCGCTTTTGAACAACGCCGTCACTCACATCATGGCGCTGGAAAACGGCAAGCTTTCGGTGCATGCCGGGGGTTACGATCTTTACGAGCATCGCCGCGCCGAAGCGCGCGCCCAGGCCGAATCGTTCCGCGTCCGCCAAGAAACGCGCCGCAAACATATGCAATCCTTTGTCGACCGCTTCCGCGCCAAGGCGTCGAAAGCCAAGCAGGCGCAAAGCCGCATCAAGATGCTGGAAAAACTCGAAACCGTCGCCGAGCCGATTTCGGCGCGCACGGTTCCGTTTCATTTTCCGAACCCCAAGCCCATGGCGCCGCCGATCATCCGCATGGTCGATGCGGATCTCGGCTATGAGGAAGGCAAACCGGTTCTCAAAAAGGTCAATCTGCGCCTCGATAATGACGACCGCATCGCCATTCTGGGGCCCAATGGCGAAGGCAAGTCGACGCTGGTCAAGGCCCTTTCCGGCCGGCTGCGCCCGCTTTCCGGCAATGTCTACAAGCACAAAAAGCTTTCCATCGCCTATTTCGCCCAGCACCAGCTTGACGAGCTAAAGCCCAAACAATCCGCCTACGAACATGTGCGCGAACTCATCCCCGATGCGACGGAGGCCGAAACCCGTTCGGCGACGGCGCGGCTCGGTTTCGGCCCGGACAAGGCCGACACCAAGGTTGAAAAACTCTCCGGCGGTGAAAAAGCACGGCTGCTTTTGGGGCTGATCACATATCATGGCGCGCATCTTTTGATTCTCGACGAGCCGACCAACCATCTCGACATCGGCTCGCGCGAGGCGCTGATCGAAGCGCTCAATGATTTTCAGGGCGCGGTCCTGCTGATCACCCATGACGCGCATCTCGCCTCGTCGGTGGCGGACCGCTTGTGGCTCGTCAACAAGAGCAAGGCCGCGCCTTATGACGGCGACCTTTCCGACTATCGCGAGCTTGTGGTCGCCGCCAACAAGACCGCGCCGTCGAAAGACGCAAAGCGCCAGGCGGTCAATGCGAAGGAAAACGCCCGCAAGGCGGCGGCGGAAGCGCGGGCGTCGATCCAGCCGTTAAAAAAGGCGGCGGAGGCGGCTGAAGCGCGGGTCGAAAAACTCAATGATACGCTGACCCGCCTTGATGCGGCGCTCGCCGAGCCCGGCCTTTACGAGACCAACCTGCCCCGGGCGACGAAACTGCAAAAGGAACGCGCGGCGCTGGTCGAGGCGATCGAACGGGCTGAGACCGACTGGCTCGCCGCGCTTGAACAATTCGAAAATGCGCGGGCTGACGCCTGAACGCGCTGCGGCGTTCGCCAGCGGCGGCGCCATCGGTTAGGTTGCGCATCAGTAAAGCGCATAAGTAAAAGGATGAGAGCGATGAAACCTGCGGCGGAATGCGAAACCATGGACGAGGTGCGCGCGGAGATCGACCGGGTCGATCGCGCCCTTGTCGATCTGCTCGCCGAGCGCTGGTCTTATGTGGATCGCGCCTGGGTCTTCAAACGCTCCGCCGCGGAAGCCTCGGTTCCCTGGCGCAATCGCGACGTCGTCGAAAAAGTACGCGGACGGGCCGCCACCGCCGGCATGCCGCCGGAAATGGCCGAGGCGTTGTGGCGGCTGATTATCGGCTGGGGCATCCAGTACGAAGAAGAGCGCCTGCGCGAACGCTAGGCCCGGCCCCGAAATTACCGCCCGGAAACTGCAAAAACGCCTGTGGTTTGGGCGGCGGCGGCGCTAGACAGGCGCCATGATCGATAACAAGCCCCCTCGCGACATCAATCCGGCGGTCGGCGCCATGCTGCAAGAGGCCAGCAACTGGCTGCTGCATGAGCATACTTTGTTCAAATCGCTCGACCTCAAGCCGACGCTGATCGGCCGGTCGAAAGCGACCTTTTCCGTCTATCTGCCAGACGCGTTCGCCGATGCGCGCGGCAAGGTGCATGGCGGGCTGCTGACGCTGATCATGGATTCGATTTTCGGCCTCGCCGCCTTTACCGCGCTCGACGAGCTAAAGCCTGTCGCCACCGTCAATCTGCGCACCGACTATATGGGTGAAGCCCGGCCCGGCGGGCGCGTCCTGTGCGCCGCGGAATGCCGGACCTTGCGCGGCGATGTCGCCCATGTGGCCGGTGATCTCACCGATGAAGAAACCGGCCGGCTGATCGCCGCCGGCGCCGGCGCATTCATGATCGGCACGCGCGGGCCCAATCGGGGGTCGCGGCTGTGAGCAATCTCGACCTCGTCAACGCTTTCGCCGCACGCGCGCCGGTTTCCAAATGGCTCGGCTTTTCCGCAAGCCGGGACGGCGATGACATCCTGTTTCATCTCACCTTTGACGAACGCCATATCGGCAATGCGATGATCCGCGCGCTGCATGGCGGCGCGATCGCGGCGTTTCTCGAATTCGCCGCCGAAGCAGCGCTTCACGCCCGCTTCAATGGCGAAAAGACGCTCTCCAGCATCAATGTCGATGTCGATTATTTAACCTCGGCGCGGGCCGAAAACATGACCGCGCGCGTGCGTTTTATCCGCATTGGCCGGCGCATCGCCTTTGTCGAAGCGACTGGCTGGCAAAAAGATGAAACCTCCCCGGTCGCGACGGGCCGGTTCCGCTTCCGCATTGGCGGCGCGAAATAATTTTTGGCGCAGGACTGGCGCATCGCCGCTCAGTCCCAGATTCGCGCTATATTCGCACCTTTGCGTGAAACCGTTGCTAAGCGAGGCAGGCAATGGCGTGGCTCTTGATCGTCGCCGGGCTTGTGATCCTGACATTTGGCGCTGAGGCGTTGATCCGCGGCGCGGCCGGTCTTGCCCGGCGGCTCGGCTTGTCCGAACTCCTCATCGGCCTGACATTGGTCGGCTTCGGCACGTCGACGCCGGAACTGGTGTCGAGCATCGAGGCGGCGCAATCCGGCTCGCCCGGCATCGCGCTCGGCAATGTAGTCGGCTCGAACATCGCCAATATTCTTCTCATTCTCGGCTTGTCGGCGGCGATCGCGCCCATCGCCGTCGAACCGAAAAGTTTTCGCCGCGACATGCCGGCCGTGCTCGGCGCGACGGTGTTGGCGGCGGCGGTCGCGCTCACCGGGGCCATTACCCGGCTCGCGGGGACCGGCTTTATCGCCGCCCTCGCCGCTTATGTCCTGTTCGCCTATCTGACCGAACGGCGCGCGCCCGCCGCGCCCGAACCCGCCCGGCACGAAGCCGAAGCCGGGGAAATTCACGGCGCCGCCTCGCCGCTTGGCGCCGTCGGGCTCGCCCTTTTGGGGCTTGCGCTGCTTGTTATCGGCGCCAAGCTTTTGGTCTCCGGCGCAATGACGCTCGCCGCCGCGCTTGGCGTTTCCGAAGCGATCATTGGACTGAGCATCGTCGCGGTCGGCACCTCCCTGCCGGAAATGCTCACTTCCGTCATGGCGGCGTTGCGCGGCAAGTCCGGCCTGGCGCTCGGCAATGTGGTCGGCTCAAACATCTATAATCTGCTCGGCATTCTCGGGCTCACCGCCCTGATCCGGCCGGTTGCGGTGTCGCCGGAAATCATGCGCTTCGACATTTGGGTGATGATCGCGGCGACCGCTGGAATGGCGGGTTTCGCCTGGACGCGCGGCCGCATCGATCGTTGGGAAGGCGTTTTGTTGCTGGTCGCTTATGCCGCCTATCTCGGCTGGCTGGCGTTCATCGTCTAAGGCCGCCGGCGCAAGGCGCGCACAGCATGGCGGTAAGATCGATATCGAGGCGCTTGGGATCAATCGCCTCGCCGCATTCCGCGCACCAGCCAAAATCGCCTTCTTCGATGCGGGCAAGCGCCGCGTCGATTTTCTTAAGCTCGCCTGCGCGGCGGGCTTCCTGCGCGTTCGCCATGGCCTGTTGCTGCAACGCATCCTGGCGCGACAGGCGGCCGACCGATTGCTGATCGAGTTCGACGGGTTTGCGCGCCTCTTTTGCACCGCTTGAGAGCAATTTCAGCTCTTCGCGCCGCGCCTCGAGCCGCTTTCGGTAATCTTCCAGCGCCGCATCATTCATGAGCGGTATGTCTCGCGCAGATAACGGCGAATGGCGCGCGCGCCGCGCATCGCCTCCCCCGTATTCGGGTCGCTCAAATAAGGCGCCGTCTCGCCCGCCGGCGGCGCGGAACGCCACAGATAGGCAAGCTCCATCTCGCATAGCAGCTCTTTGACCAGCCGCGCGCCCGGGTTTCGTTCCGCGCCGAAAAATTCGAGCGGCTGTTGCGGCGCGCGCGAGCGCTTGACGAATGTGCCCGCCGCCAGCCGCACGAGCACGCCGAATTGCGAGGCGATGACGTTAAGCGGCCCCAGCCAGTGCATAAACGGGCGCGGCGCCGGCCCATATGTCTTGCGCAGATAAGCGGCGATATGCGCGCTTTCATACATCGTCACATCCGTATTCGGATCAATGAGAAACGGAAACTGCGCCATGCCGCCGAGATTGCGCACCGACGGGCGAAAGCGCTTGCCGCCTTTCGGGCATGGCCGCACCAGCACCGCAACGCCCGAGGCCGACACCGCTTCGCGCGCCACCCGGCAATAAGGGCAACCTTCAAACTCATAGAGGGTCAACGGCTCGCGCGTTTCCACCGGCGCCGCCGGCGCGCCCGCGCCAAGCCGCAAGACGGAAGCGACGAAGGACAAGGCGAAATGCAAGGGCGGAAAAATCATGCCGGTTCAGCCCTGTTTTTCCCAACGGCCTTCCGGCGATTGCTTCCAGTAGGTTGCGTCATGGCCGGCATCCCTCACCGCTTTCCAGAAACGGCGCGCATCGCCAAGCGCGTCTTCATCGCGGCCGTCGAAAATGGTGACGCAGCGAGTGAAGCCGCCAAGCGCGCCCGCTTCCGCCGCCGCGCCGTCAACCAGGAACAAAAGCTCTGCTTTATTGGGAATATCATCGCCCGCGGTCAGCCAGACCGGCTGGTCCGCGCCGTCGCCAGCCGCCCCATGCGGCAGAAAGGATTCGTCGCGATAGGTCCACAATTCCGCGTCGAGCTTTTCAACCCGCGCCGCCGAACTTGTCCGCACCACCGCCTTCCAGCCGCGCGCCAGCGTCTTTTCAAGAAGGCCGGGCAAGACATCCTCAAGTCGCCCGCGTTCGAGATGGTAGAACAGGACTTCGGTCATTCGTGATCCGCAACCACAAGGCCGGTCTCGAAACCGTCAATGCTTTTCATGTTCTTTTCACGCTGGTAATTGCGCAAGCCCTCTTCGCCTTTCGCCAGCGTCGATTGCGCCAGCACCTGGCGCTCCGCGACAAGCGCCATTTCCGGCACCGCGTAACCGCAACTTGTCTGTACGCTGTCAATATCGATGAAAATGATCTGGCGCGCGCCAGGCAGGCCCGGAAAGCGGTCTTTATGGGCGGCGAATTCGGCCGAGCCCATCGCCGCGACGCGCCCGCGCCCGTAAAGCCGGAGGATCAACGGAACCTTGTCGAAACTGTTCAGCATCACGGTGACGCGCCCGTCGCGCTTGATATGCGCGGCGGTCTCGTTCCCGCTGCCGGTAAGGTCGAGATAGGCGACCGTCGCCGCGTCGATGACGCGAAACGTGTCCATGCCTTTGGGCGATAGATTAATGCGCCCTTCGGCGGCGGCGCTCGCCACGAAGAACATGGGCTGGCGTTCGATAAACGCGATATGCTTTTCATTCAGTCGGTCAAAAAACGCCGCCATTGCGGAACTCCAATTTACTTGTACGCCGACAAGGCCGCGCGCAGCGCCTCGACCCGCTTGCGGTTGGCGCCCAGATCGCTATGGCCGACCCGCGACGCGGAGCGCACATGCACCGCGCCCTCGGCCTTGCGGAACTCCACGTCGTCCACATAGCCCATGAGTTTGGTTTTGAATGCCGCCGCCATGTAATCGTCGCGGCGCGCGATGTTTTTGCCGCCTTGCGCTTCGATCGTTGCAGCGAGCCGGTCCCACGACTCGGACGGCAGCGGCGCGACCGCATGGCTATCGGGCGTTCCCGCCTCGCTCGAAACGCAGTTGGGCGATGCGGGGCAAGCGGCGAGCCGGCCATCGACCAGCCCCGGCGCGGCGCCGGTTTTCGATTTCGAGGCGAGGAAGGCGAACGCACCCGCAGCAGCGACCGTCAACGCTAGCACAATCAGCGCTATCATTTTGACGTCCATCTTCGCCTCTTTATCTCGCCTCAGCCTTCGTGATTGGCGCGCACATATTCATCAAGCAAGCGCACGCCATAGCCGGAACCGCCTTTCGGGCAGGTCGGCGCATCTTTGGTCTTCCAGGCCATGCCGGCGATATCGAGATGCGCCCAGGAAACGCCCTCCTGAATGAACCGCCCGAGAAACGCCGCCGCTGTCGACGAGCCCGCGCCCTTGCCGCCGATATTTTGCATATCGGCGATGTCCGACTTAATCATCTCGTCATGGGTCTTGGTCAGCGGCATCCGCCACAGCTTGTCGCCGACAGCCGCGCCGGCGGCGTCGAGCTGTTTGGCGAGCTTGTCGTCCTTGGTGAACATGCCGGCGAATTCATGGGCGAGCGAGACGATGATCGCGCCGGTCAGCGTGGCAAGGTCGATGACGACCGACGGCTTGTAGGTCTCTTGCGTCCACCACAACGCATCGGCGAGCACCAGCCGGCCTTCCGCATCTGTGTTGAGGATTTCGATCGTCTGGCCGGACATGGATTTCACCACATCGCCGGGGCGCTGGGCGTTTCCGTCGGGCATGTTTTCAACAAGGCCGATGACGCCGATGACATTCGCCTTGGCTTTGCGTCCAGCGAGCGCCGCCATGGCGCCGGTGACCGCGCCGGCCCCGCCCATGTCCCATTTCATGTCTTCCATGCCGGGTCCGGGCTTTAAGGAAATGCCGCCCGTGTCGAAGGTGACGCCCTTGCCGACCAGCGCGACAGGCGCGTCGCCTTTCTTGCCGCCGAGCCATTCCATGGCGACGAGTTTCGATTCGCGCACCGAGCCCTGCCCGACGCCGAGCAACGAGCCCATGCCAAGCTTTTTCATTTCCGCTTCGCCGAGCACCTTGACCTTGACGCCCAGCTTCGACAGCGCCTGGCACTGCTTGGCGAAACTATCCGGATAAAGAACATTCGCCGGCTCCGAGACGAGATTGCGCGTCAGGAACACGCCGTCATTGATCCGGTCATATTCGGCGAACACCGCTTTCGCCTTGGTCGATGCGGTTTGCACGGCGATCTTCGCAAGCACCGGCTTGTCGTCTTTTTCTTCCTTGGTGCGGTATTTGTCGAAACGATAGGTCTTCATTTTCGCGCCGATGGCGACGCGCGCGGCGAGTTCGTCCGCGGCGAGTTTCTTCGCCGTCAGCCCGGAAAGCGCGATCGCCGCATTCTTGTCGCGCCCCGCCAGCAGCGTGCCGGCCGCATTGCCGCCAAGCGCTTCGGCGTCGAGCGCGGCGAAATCCTTTGACGCGCCCGCGCCCACAAGAATGATGCGGCTATTGCCGAGCCCCGCCGGCGCGACAATGTCGAGAATCTTGCCTTTCTTGCCTTTGAACGCCGATGCTTTCACGGCGCGGGCGATCGCGCCGTCGCTCGCCTTGTCGAGGTCGTCATATGCGCCGGGCTTGCCGCCGTCTTCGAACACTGGGATCACGATTGCGCCAGTTTTCGGCAATGCTGCGGCGGAAAAAGTGATTTGCATGAACGTCCTCTTTTTTCGGTTCTTTGAACTTTACTTCAATGTTTCGGGATGCGTCCCTTTAAACAGGACAAGGGCGCTTTCGGCCCGCGCGCAGAGTGTGCTAGGCCGAGGAAGGTATCGACGGCGCCACTCTAGCGCTGTTGCGTCATAAGGGAAGAGCGGCGGCGCCGGCAATGAACAGCCTCGACAAATACCTTCTTCGGCAATGCGTGACGCCGCTGACAATGATCCTTCTGGTCACCACCGCTATTGTCTGGATGACCCAGAGCCTGCAACGCATCGACATCATCGTCGAATATGGACAAGGGCTCTGGACCTTCCTTTATCTGAGCCTGTTGATCATCCCCAGCTTGCTGGCGATCATCATTCCCTTCGCTTTGTTTGGAACCATTATCTACGCGCTGCACCGGCTGCATTCGGATAGCGAGATCGCGGTGATGTTCGCCGCCGGCGTCAGCCGCTGGCGCCTGTCCGTACCGCTCTTGCTGGTGACGCTGATCACGGCGGCGGCGACCTTTTACGTCAATGTCGATCTGATGCCGCGATGTTATCGCATCCTCAAACAGAATGTCGCCGAGATCCGCGCCGACCTCGCCAATTCTCTCATCCGCGAAGGCGAGTTCGTCAATGTCTCTGACGGGCTGACCATTTATGTGGACCAGACGCGTTCCGAAGGCCGCTTTGTCGGATTGCTGATCAATGATTACCGGAACCATGACGGCCGCCAGCTTTATATGGCGCAATATGCACGGCTGCAGGATTCGGATACCGGGCCGGTTCTGCAATTGCGCAACGGCTCCATCCAGCGTGAAGAAAATTATT
Source organism: uncultured Parvularculaceae bacterium (assembly GCA_947259375.1). Classification (GTDB taxonomy): domain Bacteria; phylum Pseudomonadota; class Alphaproteobacteria; order Caulobacterales; family Parvularculaceae; genus Hyphococcus. Next base: position 24,523 of record CAMYLZ010000032.1, read on the forward strand.
CCGGCAAGATCGACATCATCCGTTTTGAAAACTGGTCGGTCGATCTGTCCGCCTTTTCCGACGGACCGGGCGAGCTGGTGCTGGAACTAACCGAACGGTATGTGGGCGAGCTTTTGCGCCCCGACCTTTCGCACCCCTATGACCGGGCCAATGCCGGCAAGCTGATCGCGGAAGGCCACAGCCGGCTCGCCTCGCCGCTCTATGCTTTTGCTTATGCGCTGATCGGCATTTACGCGCTGATTGGCGGGGCCTATACGCGCCGCGGCTATTTCTTGCGCATCGCGGCCGCCGGCGCGCTGGTGTTCGGCTTGCGCCTCGCCGGGTTTTTCGCCCAGGGCGCGGCGGAGGGAACCGGCGCCGTCTGGCTGCTTTACGCGCCGTCGCTCGCCGCCATCGCCGCCTTTGCTTTTCTTCTTTATGCGCCGAGCCGCGTGGCCGCATTGGCGCCGAAGGGAGCCGCCTGAGATGCCGCCGGCGACATTATTCAACTATATCGCAAAACGCGCGCTTGCCGCCGTGGGCGGGCTGTTCGCGGTCTTCGCCTGCCTCATCTTGCTGGTCGATCTGATTGAGAATTTGCGCTTCGCCGGCAAGACCGCCGGCGGCGATTTCAGCCTGGCGCTCAGCCTGACCTTGTTGCGCGGCCCGTCGCTGACGCAAACGCTGATCCCTTTCGTTTTCCTGTTCGGCTGCATCTGGATGTTTCACGAGCTGAACCGGCGATCGGAGATTTCCGTGATGCGGTCGGCGGGGCTGTCGGTCTGGCGGCTGATCGGACCGGCGGCGCTGATCGCCGCGGTCGCCGGGCTGGTGCTGATCACCATCGTCGATCCGATGTCGGCGAGCCTGCGCGCGCAAGCGGAATTCCTGAAAAGCCGCCAGCAAGGCGACAGGCAGAATATCGTGCAGATTTTCGATGACGGCATCTGGCTGCGCCAGGAAGACGAAACCAAGAAACTGATCATCAATGCGCGCTTGCTCGACGAGAGCCGCAACGCCCTTGAAGATGTGACGATCTTGCGTTTTGGAATGGACAACGAATTCCTCGAACGCATCGACGCGGAACAGGCTTATCTTTCCGGCAAGACGCTCGAGCTCCATGATGCGCGCTTGCGCATGGCCGGCGTCACGGAAGAGCGCTTCACCCCGATCTATGCGATCGAAACGTCGCTCACCGCCAATAATCTGCGCGAACGGGTCGCGCCGCCGGAATCCGTATCGTTATGGCGGCTGCCGCGTTTCATCCTGCTCGCCCAATCCGCCGGCCTGCCGACCGTGCGTTACGACATCCGCTTCCACGATTTGTGTTCGACACCCTTGAAGCTGCTCGCCATGGTGCTCATCGCGGCGGCCTTTTCCATGCGCCCGACCCGGTCGGGCGGCAGCCTCAGGCTCGCCGCAATCTCGATCCTCGCCGGCTTTATTCTTTATATCCTGTCGGAAATCTCCACCGCGCTCGGCGAATCCGGGTTCGTGCCGGTGGCGCTTGCCGCCTGGACCCCCGCCATCGTCGCCAGCCTGTTCGCCATCACAACCCTCTTGCATCTCGAAGACGGATGAGGCTGAACCGTCAGTTCGGCTGGACCTCGCCTAACCTGTCCGTTAACCCTAGAACCCAGTATCGCAAGTGATTCGCGCCTTAAAGGGCATCCCATAAGTGTCGACCAGTACCAGCTTCATAGCGCGCCTGTTGATGACCTCCTTTTTGGCGAGCGCGGCAGGCGCATTTCTCATGCCGGCGCCCGCCTTCGCGCAGAGCCCCGCGGCCGGCGAGGACGATGAGCCTGATCGCGTTCTGTTCGAGGCCGACAGCGTCACCCGCGACCGTGAGGACGGCCCGATTGTCGCCGAAGGCGATGTGCGCGCCTATTTCGGCGAGCGCTATTTGCGCGCCGACAAGCTGATCTACGATCCGGCGACGGACATCGTCATCGCCGAAGGCAATGTCTCCATCACCGACGCCAATCTCGAAACCGCATTCGCCGGCCGCGTCGAACTTTCGGGCGACCTGCGCGACGGCATCGCGGAGAATTTCAGCGCCCTGCTCGCCGATAATGCGCGCCTCGCGGCGGACAGCGCCATTCGCGAACAGGGTGCGCGCACGCGCCTTAATCGCGCGGTCTACACTTCCTGCAATGTCTGCGACCGCAAAGGCGACGCCAAGACGCCGACCTGGCGCATCAAGTCGCTCAGGGTCACGCGCGATGAAGAACGCAAGGTCGTGCGGTTTCATCATGCGTTTCTGGAAATCAAGGGCGTGCCCATTCTCTACGCCCCCTATCTGCAAACGCCGGACCCGTCGGTCGAGCGTCAGTCAGGCTTCCTGCCGCCCAATATCGGCACGTCGAGCCGTCTCGGTTTCAATATCGAACTGCCTTATTATCTGGCGATCTCAAATCATCAGGATGCGACGTTCTTTCCGAAATACACGACGAAAGACGGCACCTTGTGGCAAGGCGAATGGCGCCGGCGCGGCAAGCAGGGTTATCATGTTCTGTCCGGCGGGGTCATCGATGCGCCCAATGCGCCGGAGCCGGCCCCCCCGCAACCGGGCCGGCTCGCCGAGGAGAGCACACCGGGCGTACGCTGGCATTTATTCGGGCGCGGGCATCGCGATTTCGGCGACAACTGGCGCGCCAGCTATGATTTCGAGCGCGTCTCGGACAAAGAATATCTGCGCCAATATGACGTGGAGCGGCGCGGCGATTTGCGCCAGGAACTCGACCGCAGCAAGACCAACCAGTTGCGCAGCAATGCGCGGCTTGAATGGAGCAACCCGCAATCGCGGCTGTCGATCGATACCTATTTGTTCCAGGGGTTGAGAACCGCGCAATCATCGGCGGAAACCGCCGTTCAGGGCCTCGGGCGCATCGACGATTCAAGCACGACGCCTTATGTCCTGCCGCTGGTCGATTTCAAACACAAATTCAAATCGAAATTCGCCGGCGGCGATACGGCGGTGAACGCAAATATCGCCTCCCTCTATCGCACCGAAGGCATCGACTCGCAGCGCTTCACCGCCTCGGCGATCTGGAACCGCGACGTCATCACCAAAGGCGGGCATCGCTTCAACCTGTTTGCAGAAGCGCGCGGCGATATCTTCTCCTATCAGGATCTCGATCTCGGGACGGAAAGCTGTTTTTCCGCCGACGCGCCCTGCGCGGAAGATTTCGCCGGCTACAACGAAATCGATTCAACGGACATAACCACGCGGTTCACGCCCAGCGTCGGCGTCGAATGGTCTTATCCGTTGACGCGCGAGTTTCACGGCGCACGCCTGTTCCTTGAGCCGCGCGTGCAGCTTATCGCCAGCCGCGCCAATCAGAATCCGTCGGACATCATCAACGAAGACTCCCAGAGTATCGAGTATGATTACGCCGGCCTGTTCGACTACAACAAAGCCACCGGCTATGACGCGCTCGAAGACGGCCAGCGCATGAATGTCGGCATCGCCGCATCGGCGGTCTTGCCGAACGGCGTCAGCATCGAAGGCTCTGTCGGCCAGCAATTCAGGCTTCAGGAAACCGGCGCCTTCGACCCCTCCTCGGGCCTTGGCGAGAAAAACTCCGACATTGTCGGCGCGCTCGATGTCCGTTTCAAACGAGTCGGCGTCGAAAACCGTTTCCGGATCGATCACGATACGGGCTCCATTCAGCGCGCCGAATCGATCGCCTATTTCCGTTCGAAACGGTTCCGGGCCAATGTCGGTTATGTCCGCCTCAACGAGGTCAACGCCGCCACCAATCAGGTCCGGCGCGAAGAGCTGACGGCGCGCGGCAATTTCAAGCTCGCCCGCCACTGGACCGTCGGCAGCGCCTGGCGGCTCGATCTCGAAAACAATCGCACGGTCCGGCAGGATTTCTCCATCGGCTATGAGGATGAGTGCTCCACTTTCGGCGTCACCTATCGGCGCGATCGCACCCGCAGCGCCAATCTCGCACCGGACAATGCGGTCTTGTTAACCTTCACGCTGAAATCGCTTGTTGATTGAGCGCTTGCGTGTACGCCAATTCAGACTATTTTCGCCCTTCGGGTGAGGTGGGCCGCAGGCAGAGGATGAAAAATCTGAAATGCGAATTTCTTTATTAAGTTCAATTTGTTACACACTTTTCTTCGCAGTTTCATCCACTCATGCGCAAGCCCCGGCGGGCGAGCGCTCGCTGACCAGCGACGAAGTTGTCGCGCGTTCGGGCGTTCCTGCGAGCGCGGTCGCCGCCGTGGTGAACGACACGGTCGTCACTACTTATGACGTTCGCCAGCGCATGCGGCTGATGCTGATGTCCGCCGGCGGGCAGATCCCCCGCGAGGCGCTGCCGCAGCTACAGGCGCAGGCGCTGCGCGATCTCGTCGAGGAAAAGCTGAAACTGCAAGAAACGGCGCGTTACGATCTCGAGGTCACGGACGAAGAGATCGAACAGGAACTGACGATGATTGCGGCGCAATCGAATCTGAACCTCGGTCAGCTTGTCGAAGCGCTCGAAGCGACCGGCGTTTCGGTCAACACCTTGCGATCGCAAATCAGAACGCAAATCGGCTGGCCGCAACTGGTGCAAGGACGCTATCGCGACCGTATCCGCGTCAGTGATGATGAAATCGAGCAAACGCTGGATCGCATGCGCGAAGACGTCAGCAGCGAACAGTTTCTGGTTTCCGAAATCTGCATTCCCGTCGACAACCCCTCACAGGCGCAGCAATTCTATGAAGGTTCGCTGCAACTGATCGAACAGATGCGCCGCGGCGTACCGTTCACGGTCGTCGCCCAACAATTTTCCGCCTGCACCACGGCGGCGGTCGGCGGCGATCTCGGCTGGGTGCGCGCGGGCGAGCTGCCCCAGGAAATCGACAGCGCCATTCGCGAGCTGCCGGTCGGCGCCGTCACCAACCCGATCCCGTCCGACGGCGCATTCATGATCATGGCCGTCCGCGACAAGCGCGAAGCGGTCGTGCGCGGCGAGCCGAGCTTTACGCTCGCTTATGCGGCGGCTGACGCATCCATGGGCGGCAACGCTGCGCGGGCCGCTCTCGACGGGCTTGGCTCGGCCGAGATTTGTTCCGGCCGCTCCTTGCGCCTCGATCTTGGCGAAGGCGTCGGTTATTCGCTTCTGGAAAACGTCACTCTCGACCAGATCGACGACCGGTTCCGTCCTTTCGTCGAAGACTTGTCGCGTGAAGACCAAAGCGCGGTGATCGAAGCGGACGGCGCCTATCACTCCGTCTATGTCTGCGACAAGGATGAAGGCCTCGGTCTCCCCTCTCGCGACGCGATCGAGAACCGCATTTTCACCCGTCAGCTCTCACGCATCAGTCAGCAATATCTGCGTGATGTGGAGCGCAATTCCATGGTCGATATTCGCGAAGAGAATATTCGCCAACCGAACGGCTAACCAACATGAAAGCCCCCCTGGCGCTTACCATGGGCGAGCCCGGCGGCGTCGGGCCGGAACTCGTAGCGAAAGCATGGGATGCGCTGCGCGGCGGCGATACCCGGTTTTTTCTGATCGCCGATCCCGCACTGGCGCGCGCGACGCCGGCGAAAGTCGCGGTAATTTCATCGCCCGGCGAATGCGCGAAGGTCTTTTCGGACGCCCTTCCCGTCTTGCCGCTTCAGCGCCCAGTGGAAGCGGCTCCCGGCCATGCTGAGGCGAAAAACGCCGCCGCGGTGATCGAAAGCATCGAACGGGCGGTCGCCCTCGCCATTTCCGGCGCGGCGGCGGGCGTCGTCACCAATCCGATTCAGAAAGCCGCGCTCATCAAGGCCGGTTTCCAGTTTCCGGGGCATACGGAATTCCTCGCCGACCTTACCAAAGACGCGCCAATGCCGGCCGGGCGCAAACGCGGCCCGGTGATGATGATCGCCGGCCCGGCGCTGAGGAGCGTTCCCGTCACCATTCACCAGTCGATCCTTGAGGCGGTGAATGCGCTAAACGGGGCGCTGATCGAGCAAACATGCATCGTCGCCGGCGAAGCGCTGCGCCATGATTTCGGGCTCTTCCGGCCGCGCCTCGCGGTTTCCGGGCTTAATCCCCATGCGGGCGAAGGCGGCGCACTTGGTCATGAAGATCTCGACATCATCGCGCCGGCGATCGCGCGACTGCGCAAGGCGGGGCTTGATGTGCGCGGCCCCCTGCCCGCCGACACCATGTTCCACGAGGAAGCGCGCGGGCGCTACGACGCGGCCGTCTGTATGCTGCATGATCAGGCGCTGATCCCGGCCAAGACGCTCGGCTTTCACGACGCGGTCAATGTGACGCTCGGCCTGCCGATCGTCAGGACGTCGCCCGATCACGGCACCGCCCTCGATATTGCGGGAACCGGCGCGGCCCGCGCCGATAGCCTGATCGCCGCGCTGCATCTTGCCGCTGAAATCGCCGAAAGGCGGGCCGCGCAATGACGCGCGACCTGCCCCCATTGCGCGAGGTGATTGAGCGCCACGGCCTCGCCGCGAAGAAATCGCTTGGCCAGCATTTCCTGCTCGACCTCAACATGACGCGAAAGATCGCCCGCGCCGCATCGGTCGGCGGTGACGATACGGTGCTCGAAATCGGCCCCGGTCCTGGCGGGCTAACCCGCGCCTTGCTGGAGACCGGCGCGCAAGTCATCGCGATTGAGCGCGATAATCGCTGCATTGAAGCGCTCGCCGAGGTCGACGCCGCCTTTGACGGGCGCCTCATCGTCCATGAAGCCGACGCGCTTGGCGCTGACGAGGCGGCGCTTGCCGGCGCTGCCGCGCCGCTGAAAATTGTCGCCAATCTGCCTTACAACATCTCGACCGAGCTGCTGATCAAATGGCTGAAGGCCGGGCCGGCGCTCTGGTCGGTGATGGCGTTGATGTTTCAAAAGGAAGTCGCCGACCGCGTCCTCGCGCCGCCGGGGTCGAAAACCTATGGGCGGCTATCGGTAATCGCGCAGGCCGCCTCGACGCCGTCGCGCGCCTTCAACTTGCCGGCGCGCGCCTTCACGCCGCCGCCAAAGGTTGATTCCACGGTTGTCCTGTTCGAACCATCAGCGGCGGCCTTCGCGCATTTGCCCGCGCTGGAATACGTCACCCAGGCGGCGTTCTCCCAGCGCCGCAAAATGGTCCGCACTTCGCTGAAGCCGGTATTCGGCGAGCGCTTACCGACCGCGCTTGGCGCCGCCGGCATCAAGGAAACGCAGCGTGCGGAGGAAATCACCGTCGCGCAATTCAAGGCGCTCGCAACCGGACTCGCCGGGGCGTAACGGCGCAAGACCCTGTTTTTTTGCTCATCTCCGCGCGCCAGCATAAAAGCGCCGGGCACGCGGACCCTATTCACGATGTCCGCCGGATCGCAGCTCGTATTTTTACCGCCGCCATCCAGCAAACACGGATCATAAGGCCGCCCTGCCCCCCGTGGATAACTATCCACCAAAGGCGGGATTCCTTTAAATTTTCATCAGATAAGTTGTATTTTTCGCCCCGCCATGCGCGTCATGCGTGCATGGGTTTCACACCCGGCCGCGCTTACGCCGTCAACACCTCAAACGCGCCTTCCTGAAACGCTTCGGCGAGTTTGAATTTGCGGATCTTGCCGGAACCGGTGAGCGGCCATTCCTCCACATAAATCCAGAATTTCGGCGTCTTTTGCGGCGACAGGCGCTGGCGGATGAAATCCTTCATGGCCGCCGGCGCCGGGCAATCGCCGCCGCAAGCGCGCATGAAACAGGCGACCTGCTCGCCCCATTTTTCATCCGGCACGCCGACCACCGCGACCTCGGCGATTTCCGGATGCTCAAGAATGGCGTTTTCGATTTCCGCCGGGAACAGGTTTTCGCCGCCGCGAATGATCATTTCCTTGACCCGTCCGGTGATCGTCACATAGCCCCGCTCGTCCATCCGCCCGAGATCGCCCGTATGCAGCCAGCCCTCGCTGTCGATCGCCGCTTTGGTTGCTTCCGGATTGTCGTTGTAACCGGTCATCACGAGATAGCCGCGCGTGCAAATCTCGCCCTGTTCGCCGCAGGGCAGGACTTTGTTCGTCTGCGGATCACGTATGGACGCCTCGACAAAGGGCAAAGGCTGGCCGATCGTTTCGGTCAAATCTTCCAATTTGTCATCACTCCAGGCTTGTGTAATCACCGGCGAGGATTCTGTCTGGCCGTAGATGATCTGGATGACCGAACCGAAGGTCTTTTCCGCCTTGCGGATCAGCTCCGGCGCGACCATGGCGCCGCCCGACATGATACGCTTGATCGACGATACGTCGCGGCCTGATTTTTCAACCTCGTCGATCAGCGCGACGATCATGGTCGGCACGCCCAGCAGGAATCGCGGCTTTTCCCGTTCAATGACACGGACAATCATCGCCGGGTCGAAAATCGGCGCGAGGAACATGGTCGCGCCCAGCCCGACGCCGCCCAGCGCCAGAATGGCGCAGCCGGTGGTGTGAAACAGGGGCATATGATGAATGAACGCGTCGCCCGGCCGCACCCCGCCCCGCGTCATCGCATCGATGCCGTTGCGCACCAGCCCGTAATGATGCAACAGCGCGCCCTTGGGAAATCCGGTCGTACCGGACGTGTACTGAATTTGCGCTTCATCGCCGGGCCTGACATCGGGCAGCGCCGCCCCCGCCTCTTCGCCATCGAACAGCGCCGCGTGATCGGTCAGGAGGATGCGCCTGGTGATGGCCGGGATCTGATCGCACACCTCATCGGCGATCGCCTGCATCGGATTGCCGCGAAATTCCTCGACATAATAGATCGCCTCGGCGCGCGATTGCTCCAGCACATATTTCAGCTCGCGCGCCTGATAGGACGGATTGACCGTGACCAGTGTCACGCCGGCAAGCGCGCAGGCATATTCCATCAATATCCATTCGGGCACATTCGGCGCCCATACGGCGACGCGCGCGCCGCGGCCATGACGGCCCGCCAGCGCCCGCGCCAGGCGCTCGGCGTCCTTATACAGAGCGGCGAATGTCCATTCGCGCCCGCGCGCGCCGTCAAACGTCAGCTCCACAAGCGCAATATTATCGCCGCGTTCGCCCGCCATGTGCTGCAACAGCGCGCCGATGGTCATCGGCTCGGGGATATCGCCCTGTGCCGGAAAATAGGATTGCGTCAGCGCAACGTCATACATGAGCGGCTCAATCTCCCTGTTGCGGGCGGATGATCTGTGTCTGCGTCACCACCGCCGCCAGCTTGCCGTCTTCGCGAAAGATTTCCGTTTTCCAGAGTTGCAGACTGCGGCCGATATTGACCGGCGTCGTTACGGCTTTCGCAACCTGCCCCAAGGGAATCGCGCGCAGAAAATTCGTCTTGCTTTCAATGGTCGAGGTCGTCGATCCCGGCGGCATGTTCAAGAACGCCCCGACCCCGCCCATATTGTCGGCCATCGCCATCATCGCGCCGCCATGCATGGTTTGCGGCATCGTGCACAAATCTTTCGTAACCCGAATTTCGCCTTCGAGCCGCGCCCTGGTCACCAGCGTCATCGTCACGCCCATGGCCTTTGCGAAGCCGGTATTGCTTTCATTGACGGCGGCGGCGAGATTTTCCTCGGTCATGCCCTCTCCCTGGCGTCTCCCCGCATGCGAGCCCCCAACAGGCGCGCACTGCGCCCGACCAATGCCGAGGAACTATGCCGTCAATTAGCGTCGATGAGAACCGCGACCAGCAGCGCCGTTTCCGCACCGCGATTGCGCCAGGCGTGACTGGTTGCGCGCTGAATGACGACATCGCCGGGTTTCAGCGCCGCCTCCCCGTCATCGAGCAACAATTCAACCGCACCTTTGACCAGAATGATGACATCGAGCGACGCCGTCTTGTGCATCATGGGATGGCGGGCCGTATCCGCCCGGCAATGGCTCGCCCCCACGGCGCCGAAAGCAAACGCCGCCGCCGCATCGAGCTCTTCGGGCGATTTCGACGCATCTTCCGGCGCGATCGTGAACCAGCGCACTTTCACCGATCGCGGATCGGGTTCCAGCGTCAAATCCCGGTCCGCGAGCGCATCCGTCGCATCCAGCAAGCGCCCTTCATCGAGCGCGGCCGACCAAATCTCCGCCAGGCCGGCTTCCTCGACCGCGATCAGCTTCGCCGCTTCGCCATCGATGAGGATGCGCGAGCGCCCGCCTTTATTGTCGGTGACAATGCGGCGGAGAGACCGCCAGTCCATTAGCGCGCGACCCGCGCGCCGATCTCATCGGCGATCTCGCGGGCATCGAAATAAGCGCCGGCATTTTCGCTCTCCGCCGGCGGCGCGCCCTCGCCGAGCAGCACGTCAAGCCGCACGGTGAAATATTGGCGCCCGCCAATCGTGCCGAGATCGCCGCCAACCCCGACGCCGACGCTGCTGCGCCGCCCATAGGTTCCTGTGCCGAACCCGGCGCCGACGCCGACGCCGCCGCGCTCTTCGCCGGCGACATCGCGGCCGACGACGCGAAACCAGTCATAACCGTTCGCCAGCGTCAGCTCCGCCGCGCGCAGCAGCGCATAATCCTCAACCTCCTCGGGCGACATGCCGCCGGAGCCGCGATAAAGAACCCGGTAACGATCCGATTCGACTTTGGTCTCTTCATAACCAAAGCCTTTGGAATCGACGGGCCCATAGGCGGCCGGACCGACCGCCGCGCAGGCGGCGAGCGTCGACAAGGCGCAAAGCGCGAGCAGCTTTTTCATGAAACGCATCTCCCAAACGATAGAGGGCCAAACTAACACTGGTGCCGCGCGGGCGCAAAATCTCCTGAAAATTTCCCAATCTCGCCCGCCGGAAGCCGCATTTACGCGTCAAATCCGGCCATGCATTCGCCAACGCGTTTCGGAGCGCATTCAACAGATGACGCATGTTTGTTCAAAACCTGATTTTGACCTCGCTATCATCGGGGCCAGTTTCGCGGGTCTCGTCGCCGCGCGCAGCGCCGCCCATCGCGGCCTTAAAGTCGCGGTCATCGACGCCAAGACCGAGCCCGGCGCGCGGGTGCGCACCACCGGCATTCTCGTCAAGGAAGCGATAGACGAATGCGACGTGCCCGCCGCCCTGACGCGCAAAATCCCCGGCGTGCGGCTTTATGCGCCGAATGGGAAGCATACGGATCTTACCGCGCGCGGCTATTACTTCCTCGCGACCGACACGCCGGCGATTATGCGCTGGCTCGCTGGCGAGGCCGCCCGCGCCGGCGCGCAGCTCTGGTTCGGCGCGCGCTTTACCGGCGCCAGCATGGAAGAGACTTGCGTCCGCCTGCACGGACTTGATGTTTCCGCGCGCTATGTGCTCGGCGCGGACGGCGCCAAATCAAGCGTTGCCAAAACCTTCGGCCTCGGACGAAACACCGAATTCCTGATCGGCATGGAAACCGAATATGAACAAACGCCGACCGTCGATCCGGATTTCCTGCATTGCTTTATCGATACGCGCCTCGCGCCCGGCTATCTCGGCTGGGTCGTCCCCGGCGCCGGGATGACCCAAGTCGGCCTCGCGGTTTCGGACGGGCCTTTCGGCGCGCGCCGCAAGCCGGATATGGACGCTTTCCTGCGGCAAATCGATTCGCGCTTTGCCTTATGGAACTGCGCGGTATTGCGAAAGCGCTCCGGCCCGATCCCGTGCGGCGGGCTCGTCTCGCCATTGTCGACCCACCGCGTCCTGTTGACCGGCGATGCGGCGGGGCTGGTCTCGCCGCTCACCGCCGGCGGCATCCGGCTGGCGTTTCAATATGGACGGCGCTGCGGCGGCGCCATCGCCAATTATTTGCTCGATGACGGCCCTGATCCCGGCGCGGTGATGGCGCGCGAATATCCGCGCTTCGGCCTCAAGACCTGGCTGCGGCGGCTCTGGTCGGCGGCGCCGGCCAATGCGGTTTTGAACACGACCCTGTTCACGCCGCCAATGCGCGCCCTGGCCCGGCGGATCTATTTCGAAAGCCGCCGGACCGATCGATTTGCGCCGGTTCCCGCTCCGGCGGCGCTCTAGGCGTCATAGATAACTAAGACAGCCGGTCCGGGCCGACGCGGATCACCGCCTTGCCCATATTCTCGCCCTTGAACAGGCCGATAAAGGCATCGGGCGCCTTGTCCAATCCGTCGTATACGGATTCCTGGAACTTGATCTTGCCTTGCGCGAGAAGCGGCGCGACTTCGGCCGCAAATTCCATGGCCTTGTCCATGAATTCCGAAACAATGAAACCGCGCGCCATCACGCCCCGGCCGATCAGATTGACGAGGTTCGGCGGCCCCGGCACAGGTTCTTGTTCATTATAAACCGCGATCATGCCACACAGCGCGATGCGCCCGCCAAAGCCGATGCAATTGAGCGCGGCTTCGAGATGCATGCCGCCGACATTTTCAAAATAGCAATCGACGCCTTTCGGCGCGGCGGCGGCGAGCGCCTTCGTCAACTCGCGCGCATCCTTGTAGTCCTTATAGTTGAGCGCCACATCGACGCCCGCTTCCTTTTCAAGCCAGTCGCATTTGGCTTTCGATCCCGCGGACGCGATCACCCGGCAGCCCTTGGCCTTGCCAAGCTGGCAGACAACAGACCCAACCGCCCCGGCGGCGCCGGAAACAAACATCGTCTCGCCCTCTTTCGGCTTGAGGATTTGCGTCACCCCCGCCCAAGCGGTCATGCCCGGCATGCCGAGCACGCCGAGATAGGCCGAAAGCGGCGCGAGATTCGGATCGACTTTCTGGGTGCGCTCGCCCTTGGAGAGATAATATTCTTTCCAACCGCCGGAAAAATCGACCACATAATCGCCCGGTGCAAAGCCCGCGACGTTCGATTCCACAACTTCGGAAACCGCCCCGCCTTCAAGCGGCGCATCGAGCGAGAAAGGCGGAATGTAGCTTTTCACCTCCGGCCGCATGCGCCCGCGCATATAAGGATCGACCGACATCCAGACCGTGCGCAAGAGCATCTCGCCCTCGCCGGGCGCCGCCAGTTCGATCTCGCGCGTGTCGAAGTCGCCGGCCTCCGGCATGCCTTTTGGATAATTCTTCAGGAAAACGGCTTTTGATTTTTGCGCGCTCATCGCTCCTCCTTGCCGGCGGCGGATTTTTTCATTGCGGTCCGCCCGCATGCCTCCGGCTTCATCATTCGCCCCAACCTATGACATTGCGCCGGCCTCGCAAGAGCGTGATGCAGCCGGCCCAATTCGGCCCATTCCTCGCCTCATTCTCGCCTTGGGACACGCCCAAATTGATCACATCAAGGCGGCAGGGGCCGCATGCGGTAAAGCTCAAGCGAATAAATTTCGCATTCACCCATGCGAAGGAGAACAAAATGAAAAGCATGATTTTGGCCGGCGGCGCGATGATGTTCGCCCTGACGGCGTGTCAATCAACCGGCGAAGGCGCACTGACCGGCGCAGCGTTGGGCGCGGCCGGCGGCGCGATCGCTGGCGAGATTTTCGCCGGCAGTCCCGGCAAGGGCGCGGCCTATGGCGCGCTCATAGGCGCCGCGCTCGGCGCTTATGAGGGCTGCTCGCGCGCCGGCACTTGCTGGGGCCGGGCCCGCGACCATGGCCGGCGTCATTATGACCGCTATTCCGGCCGCTATTATTATGTCGATCCGGAATATGGCGACACTTATTGGGAAGACGGATCGTTCCGCGAATATGGCGGGCGCCCGCCGCGCGGCCGCTATCGCTACTAGGCGCCGCCCTCGAATTTTTTGTTGCGTAACGACCAGCCTCGCCGGGTTATTCCTCCGGCGGGGCTAATCGCTTTTTACCCCGCCCCATCTGGCTGAGCGCGATCAGCGTCAGGGTCGGCACGAAACCGTCAATCTGGCCGGTCGGGTCGCCGATTTCCCAGAACGCCAACAGTCCGGGCCAGCCCCACAGCAAGACGGCGGCGATCCCCATCGCGCCATCGACTATCACTTCAAAGCCGGGAATGCGCCCTGCGGTGAAGTCGAGCAGGTCAAGCATTATGGCGATGACAAGCTTTGCCCGATCGGCGCGCATGAATCTTTCTCCCCTTCAGGTCCGCTCCCGGATAAATTGCGCGGTGCGCCGCACATCGTCCATCGCCTCGGGAAAACGCCCGGCGAAAATCGGCCAGACATGGATGAGGCCGTCTTTCAAAATCAGCTCCGCTTCCACGCCTGCGTCTTTGAGCTTTTCGTGCAAGCGCACGGAATCATCAAGCAACACTTCGCTGGTGCTGGCGAAGATCAGCGTCGGCGGCAATTCCGCATGATTGGCGAATAAGGGCGAGACCAACGGGCTTTTGAGATCGCCCTGCGGCACATATCGCCTGACCCCGCCGCTGATATATTCCGCCTTGAACATGGCGTCGGATTTTTCATTCGCTAACACCGACGCGCCCGACACGGTTAAATCCGTCCACGGAGAGTATAAAAACACCCCCTTCGGCATAGGCAGGCCTTTTTCTCGGATCGACAGCAACAGCGCGAGCGCAAGCCCGCCGCCAGCCGAATCTCCGCCAATGACCAGTCCTTTCGTATTGCGCCCCGAATCCAGGAGCCAGCGATAAGCGGCGAGCGCATCATCGACCGCCGCCGGAAAGGGATGCTCTGGCGCGAGGCGATAATCGAGCGAAAACACCTCCGCCTGCGCCTCGCGCGCTAATGAAAAGGTCGCCGCTCGGTGCGAGATCGCCGAACCGAACACATAGCCGCCGCCATGCAGATAGAGCACTGTCCGCCCCGGCGCGGCCTCAACTGCGCGGTGCCATTCGCCTTTCACCACGCCATCGACCGCTTCGAGCGTGACGCCCCGCGGCGGCTTTTTCGGCGCCATTTCGTCTGCGCCCTCGCGCAAGACCTCCGGCGGCAATAGATGGATCGGTTCCGATTTAACCTTCGCAACCATGTACCAGTTGAACAATTGCGCGCGCAGGCTCGGCATGAAACATCGTCTCCTTCAAATCAAGGTACGCTAAGCGGTTCTGGTCGGCTGGCAAAGGATCAATGGCGCCTAGCGCCGATAACGCAGACCGAAGCCGAGCGTGCGCTCCTCGCCCGGAAAAAACCGCTCATTGCCGAAAGCGAAATCAGCGCGCTCGGCGTAAAGTTCATCCGTGACGTTGCGCAGGGTCAGGAACGCCGCGAGCCGATCACTGACCAGCACCTCGGCCCGCAAATGCAACAGATTATGCCCGTCATAAGCATGGTCGTTCGCCGCGTCGGTGAAATAAGAGCCGAGCGAGACCCATTCCGCTTCGGCGGTGAAGCGTTCCAGCGGGCGCCAGCCAAGGCGCGTATTGGCGATGACGCGCGGCGCGGTGTCCACATCATCGCCGAACGAAATCGATTCGGCCGCATTGCCGGTCAGCCGGTTAAAACGATAGCTGTGCCGCGCATAGGTGATCGCGCTTTGCAGGCTCAGCGTTTCGTGCAGCGCAATGCGGATATCCGCCTCAACGCCGAGATGGCGCGTCTTGCCGTCCGGCACATTGAACCCGTCCGCGTCGCGAAAAAAGAAATTGCGTTTTTGCATAAAGAACCCGGCGAGATCGAATTGAACCCGCTCGCCGAGCGCGCCGCGATAACCCAGCTCCACCGCGTCGATCTTTTCAGGCCGCGCCGGGTTGTCGCCCTGATTGCGTTGCAGGCGGTAAAGGTCGGTTGTTTGCGGCGGGCGGGCGCCCCGCGCATAGCTCGCATAAAGGCTCGCTGCATCGCCAAGCTCATGACGCAAGGTAAATTTCGGGCTCGCGGTGGCGAAGCGGTTGGTCTGGTCCTTCGGGCGCAGAAAACGGCCATCGGCGCCGCTGCTTACTCGATTGTCATAGTCGTAGATCGTCCCATCGAGGCGCACCGCCGCCGTCGCGGTCAGGCGCGGCGTCAGGGCATATTCGCCCTGGACAAAGCCCGATGCGTTCACCGCCTTGACGTCATAATCGTAATGCAGCCCCTGGGTGAAGGAGAAGACCGTCGGTTCCGCCTGGAATTCGGTAAGCGATCCTTCCGTATACTCCGCATCGACGCCGGCGATAAGCGATAACCGGCCGGCGTCGCGATAATAGGCGCTTTGCACCCCGACGCTCCAATGGCCGTTTTCTTCAAGCGCGTTACCTGGAAGGAAATGCTGAACGAACGCCATCTCGTTCCAGCGCCCGTAAGGCGTCACCAACACGGATGCGCCCTCGCCTGCATCAATGGTGATGGTCGATTGTAATCGCGCGGATTTGGCATCGCGCCGCGCTTGCGGGAAGTCATTGGTCCGGCGCTGGCGCCGATTCCGCAACGCCGATTCTCCGAAGATGAAGCCGGCAGTTTCCTGCTCGAGATTGTCAAAGGAAAAGATCGTGTCGACGTCAACGTCCTCGCCGTCGAACACATGGCGCAAGGTCAGTTTTTGCTGATCGAGCCCGGCATCGTCGCGATAACCGGATTCCGTTATTGCGGAAGCGCCGACAGCGACCCCATGCGCGCCGCGCGTCCCGGCAGCGGCGCCTTTCCATTTATACCGGTCTTGCGTATCGCCGAAAATTTCACCGGACACAGACAATTCTTCGGTCGACGCCGGGCTGATGACATTGATCACGCCGTGAATGGCGTTGGCGCCGTAAAGCGCGCCGGACGGCCCGCGCACGATTTCGATGCGGTCGGCGATTTCAAAATGCGCGTCGAACAGCCCGTTAATATTGGCGAAACCGGCCGAGCGTAACGGAACGCCGTTTTCCAAAAACAGGAATGAGCCCGCCCCGGCCCCGCCGGTCAGCACCGGCGAGCGGATGGCGGTCAGGTGCTCCGCGCCCGACCCGCGATGCAGCGCGACGCCCGGCGCGCGCCCTAGGGCTTCGGATATATGATCCGCATCGATCAGCGTCAGCGCATCGCGGTCCAAGGCGGTGATGCTCGCCGGTGCGTCTTGCAGCGACTGTGCGCGCCGCTCCGCCGTGACGATGATTGCGTCCTGCCCCCAAGCCGGCGCCGCCGACATGAGGGCAAGCACGAGAATACTTTTCGAAAGATGAGAATCCACGATGCAAGCGCCAAATCAAACAAACTACGCCCGCAACCTACTGCATTCGCGCAATCGCGAAAATGACCCAAACGCCGTAATCCTTAACGTCGCGTCCTATCTTCGCGCATATTTGACGACCTGTTGCTCGATGGAACCAAAGATCGATTTGCCATCCCTGTCTTTCATCTTGATCTCGACCTTGTCGCCGAATTTCATGAAAGGCGTTGTCGGCGCGCCATCATGAATGGTCTCGATCATGCGAATTTCGGCGATGCAGGAATAGCCGTCGCCGCCATCGGCGATCGCCTTGCCCGGCCCGCCATCAAGCTTGTTGGAGACCGTGCCCGAGCCGATGATGGTTCCTGCGCAAAGAGGCCGTGTTTTCGCCGCGTGAGCGATCAATTGCGGGAAGTTAAAGGTCAGGTCGACGCCTGCATTCGCCTGACCGAATGGCTCGCCATTATAACGCACCAGCAGCGGCAGATGGATCGCCCCGCCATCCCACGCTTCGCCGAGCGCATCCGGCGTCACCGCGACAGGGCTGAACGCCGAAGACGGCTTCGACTGGAAAAAGCCAAATCCCTTGGCGAGTTCCGCCGGAATGAGCCCGCGCAAGGATACATCATTCACCAGCAGGACGAGACGAATATAATCGCCCGCTTCCTCCGCGCTCACCCCCATGGGTACGTCATCGGTGATCACCGCGATCTCGCCTTCCATGTCGATGCCCCAGCTGTCATCTTGCGCCATGGCGATGTCGTCGCGCGGGCCCAGAAAGGAATCCGAGCCGCCCTGATACATCAGCGGGTCTTCATAAAAACTCGCCGGCACTTCCGCGCCGCGCGCTTTCCTGACCAGCTCCACATGGTTGATATAAGCCGATCCGTCCGCCCACTGATAAGCCCTTGGCAGGGGCGAGGCGCATTCGCGCTCGTGAAATCGTTCAGCGGGCACCGACCCGGTCTCAAGCCCTTGCGCCAATTCGCGCAAGCCCGGCTCAACCGTTGCCCAGTCATCAAGCGCCGCCTGCATGGTCGGCGCGACGCGCCCCGCATCGGTATAGCGCGTCAGATCGCTTGAGACGACGACCAGTTTGCCGTCACGGCCGGCTTTTAAGGATGCGAGTTTCATTCAGAAATCCTTGTTTGGGTTGCTACGGACGACAATCTCTAAAACCGCTCATCAGCCATTCAACGCCGACCCGCACCATGGGCAATGACGGATGAGGACGACGCTTCGTCCGCCATCATGGACGATCAGGCCGAATTGGTTGAGCCCTTCATTATAGGCGATGAGGCTGTCCGGGCACTCGAACGGGTCATCATGGGTGTCACAATTCATTTCGAGCGCAGCCTGCATGGACTCGCAGCACAGCGTTTCGGGGTTCGGGTGTTGGGTGCGCGACATGGCTTACTCTGTTCTCATTTAATCATTGCCTTTATGATCGTTGTCTTTGTGTTCGTTGTCTGGGCTTTTCCACGAATTGACATAATCGCGATTCTCCACCGCGCCGATGCTCTCGCCGATATTTAGCGGATCGCGCGTGTCGATCATCACCGCATACTCATCCGTGGCCGGCTTTTTCTGCTCCAGCATGTTTTTGAGCGCTTTCGGGTGCGGCCCGTGGGTAAAGCCCGACGGATGAAAAGTCAGCATCCCCGCATCGATATTGTCGCGGCTGAAAAAATCACCGGCGTGATAAAACAAAACCTCGTCATAATCGTCATTATTGTGGAAGAACGGCACTTTTAGCGCGCCGGGGTCGGTCTCGAACGGACGCGGCGCGAAAGTGCAAACCACAAAACGGTCCGACAGAAAGGTCGTGTGCGCGGAAGGCGGCACGTGATAGCGATGCGACATGATCGGGCGGATATCGCGCACATTCAATCGCACCGGCGACAGCTCGCCATGCCAGCCGACCGCGTCGAGCGGATTGTAAGGATAGGTCGCGACCGAGACCTCGCCGCGCTTTTTGATTTCCACGCGGGTTTCGCCGTCTTCGGCCTGATGGGCCTTGAATGCATCATTGATCCTTGGCGCGTCGAGCATTGCCGGATCGAAAATCGCGTGCGGGCCCAACAGCCCTTTCTCGGGCAGCGTGAAATGCGCATTCGTCGCCTCAATCATCAGCACCGATAACGCTGAAGACGGCGCCAGCCGCCACATGGTCCCGCGCGGCAGCATGATATAATCGCCCGCCTCGAACGCCAAATGACCGTAATCGCAAAAAAGATCGCCCGCCCCTTCATGAATGAACAGGAGCTGATCGCCGTCGCCATTGCGCGCCAGCGCCGACATCGGGCCGGCAAGCTTCCAGAAACGCAGTTCCGTCGCGCCATTGTAAAGGACGCGCGGCGCGGCCCATGGTGACGGATTGGCGCCGTGCAGCGCCGCCAGATCGAACGCGCGCGGACGCAACGGGCCTTCGAAGTTCACCCAGCCGGTCGGCGGGCGCTTGTGATACATGAAGGCCGCCGGGCCGAAGAACCCTTCCTTCGAAATTTCCCGCTCATACGAACCGGCGGGCAAATCCGCATGGGCCTGGCGGGACGCCTCGCCCTCAACCCGCGACGGGGTGATCCATCTGCGCGTCATTGGCGCTCTCCCTTGATTGCGGCTGCTTGCTTGAGCCGCTTTCGCAAAATTAGTAACATTTGTTACCATTGCCCGGCGCGGCGGACAATAGCCGGACCGCCGGCTCGGGCCTTCCCCTTGCGCGCGGCCTTTGGTAACGCCTGCGCGAGGCGATTGCGATGCCGTTGATAAATCGCAATCGCCGACCATTTGACCTTCCGACCGAGTAAAACGAGGCACAACGTGAAAAAGACAAAACTGCTGATTCTGGGGTCCGGCCCCGCCGGACTGACGGCCGCCATCTATGCCGCGCGCGCCGGGCTGAAACCTGTCCTCGTTCACGGCATTCAGCCAGGCGGTCAGATGACCATCACCACGGACGTCGAGAACTATCCGGGCTTTGCGGATGTCATTCAGGGTCCGTGGCTGATGGAGCAAATGCAAAAACAGGCCGAGCATGTGGGCACGGAATTCGTCAATGACATCATCACCGATGTCGATCTGTCGAAACGCCCTTTCACGCTCAACGGCGATAGCGGCGAGACCTATCTCGCCGACGCCATGGTCATCGCCACCGGCGCGCAAGCCAAATGGCTGGGCCTGCCGTCGGAAGAAAAATTCCAGGGCTTCGGCGTTTCCGCCTGCGCGACCTGCGACGGTTTTTTCTATCGCGGCAAGAATGTACTGGTGGTCGGCGGCGGCAACACCGCTGTTGAAGAAGCGCTCTATCTCGCCGGGCTCGCAAAAAAAGTGACACTGGTGCATCGCCGCGACGAGTTGCGGGCGGAAAAGATCCTGCAAAAGCGCCTGTTCAATGCGGCGAATATCGAAGTCGTCTGGGATCACGCCCTTGAAGAAATCGTCGGCGAGAACGATCCGCTTGGCGTCACCGCTGCGCGCCTCAATCATGTTGCGACTGGGGAGACGCAGGACGTTCCGGTGGACGGGGTCTTCATCGCCATCGGCCACAAGCCGTCGACCGAGCTGTTTGAGGGCAAGCTGAAAATGAAGGATCACGGCTATCTTGTCACTGCGCCTGATTCGACCGCGACCGAAATTCCGGGCGTCTTCGCCGCCGGCGACGTCACTGACGACGTTTACCGCCAGGCGGTGACCGCCGCGGGCATGGGTTGCATGGCGGCGCTTGAAGCGGAAAAATTCCTCGCCGCTGAAGAAGCCGCCCACGCCGAAGCCGCAGAGTAGGCTTGCGTTCAATCGCAAACGCTTTGGCTGTCATCCCGGGCGCGCTGCAATACGAGATATTGCCGCGCAGCACGCGGGATGACGCTAAGGGGCAGTGAAACAGGGCCTGTTGCAGTCTAGCCCTGCCTTTCTCCCAGCGGAAAATTCACCATCCATTGAACGCCGAAACGATCCGTACACATGCCGAAATAGGAACCCCAGAAGGTTTCCTGCATCGCCATGGTCTCGGCGCCGCCTTCTTTCAGCTTGGCGAATTTAGCGTCAGCGTCTTCCTTCGACGCCGGCGTGAAGGCGATTGAAAAATTATTGCCCTTCGCGAGGGCGGGCCCATGACCGCCCGCCGTGTCCGAGCCCATCAGCACGCTGCCGCCCACCGGCAATGAGACATGCATGATCCGGTCTTTTTCCTCATCCTTGACGCCCATGTCAGGCGGCGCGTCAGCAAAGGTCGAAACCATCATGAACTCGCCGCCGAAAACGGATTTGTAAAAATCAAAGGCTTCGGCGCAGTCGCCGTCAAAGGTCAAATAGGTATTGAGCGACATGTGGTTCTCTCCTTCGCGTTTCAATTTCGATCGTTATCCTAGCAGAGATGCAAGCACGCCGATGTCTCTCCGCAAAACAGATCAAAAAACGGGTCGTTAAGCCTCTATCGCAAACATTGTAACCCGCTCATTCCCGCGTATGCGGGAATCCATGCAGTCGGCCTTTGCCCTCTTTTTTCTGGACCCCCGCATACGCGGGGATGAGCGGCGGAATGGTTCGCGCCTATTGCGGATTGACCGCGCGCTGCGCCTAAACGCCCAGCTTTGCGCGCGTCTCCTCCGGCGTGGTCACCGCCCGGCCCGCATTGCGCGCCATGGCGGCGAGCGATTCAATCATCGGCCCGTTGGAAGACGCCTTTTCGCCATCCGGCAGGTAGAAACAATCCTCCAACCCGGTGCGCAAATTGCCGCCAAGCTCCGCCGCGCGTTGGTGCACCGGCCAAACATCCTCGCGGCCGATCACCGTCGCCTGCCACGGCATTGCCGGTTTTTTGTATTTGATCAAAAACGGCAACAAATCCGGGTCGGCGGGCATGCCGCTGGCGACGCCCATGACGAAATTATAATCGGCGTGGTCGGTCATGCCGTTCTCGATATAAAGCCCGACCGAACGCACGATGCCGAGATCGAAACATTCAAATTCCGGGATGATGCCGCATTCCTGCATCACCTCGATATGGTCCTTCACTTTCGACGCCGGATTGTCGAACACCATCGGCGGCCACGCCCATGAGCCGTCCTTACGGGTTTTGAGATAGTTCAGCGTGCCGGCGTTGCAGGCCGCCATTTCCGGTTTGCAGGCACGCAGATAGTCGAGCACATAGCCATATTCAGACCCGACGACGCCGGTGGTCATGTTGATGACGACCCCAGGGCATGCAGCGCGGATCGCCTCGTTTATTTCATTGCAGATCACCGGATCCCAGGTCGGCAAATGCCCTTTGCCCTTTTCCTGCTGACGGTAATGCACATGCATGATCGTCGCGCCCGCCTCGAAAGCGCGTTTTGCTTCCGCCGCCATTTCCTCCGGCGTCACCGGCACCGGGTGTTGTTCGGGGTTTGTGAGAACACCCGTGAGCGCACAAGTGATGATCGCTTTATCGAGCATTTCTTACTCCTCCGCCTCAAGAACAATCAGCCGGGCCCGGCCTGCAACCTGATCGCCCTCCTTGGCCAGCACTTCGGCAACAACACCGTCGCGCGTGGCTTTGAGCTGATGCTCCATTTTCATCGCTTCGATGGTGGCGAGCGTCGTTCCCTTCGCCACCGGATCGCCGGGAATGACGCGCATGCTGGTGACAAGCCCCGCCATCGGGGCCTTGACGACAGCATCGCCGGCGCCCGCTTCATCGGCGGGCGCGAGCGTAAAGTCCGTATAGCGTTCCCAATAGCCGGCGCAGTCAATTTCGAGATGATAAGCGTTCCGCGCATAGCGCGCCTCAATGATACGCCCTTCATGACGGAAACGAATTAGGCGCGCCGTCTTCGCCAAAACCTCAATCGTCGCTTCATCTTCGCCGCGCCGCGCGGTCAGCCTCGCACCGTCGAGCGCAATCTCCGCCTTGATGATCTCCCCGCCCGTATTGACGAGATGCAAGGGAAAACCATTGCGCCTGTTCGAACCCCACCCGATCAGATGATCATCCGCCGGCCAATCGATCAGCGCCGCGCCAGCAAGCGCAAGAAACGCCGCGCCGCCCGGCGCCGCGCGTTTGGCAAGGCGATCAAGATGGCGCTCAATATAGCCGGTATCGGCGCCGCCTTTCGCGAATGTTTCATCTTCCAGCAAGCTGACCAGAAAATCGCGATTATGCGCTAAGCCAAAAAGCCGCGTCCCGCGCAATGCGTTTGCGAGCTTTGCACGCGCCTCGTCGCGGGTCGCGCCATGAGCGATGACTTTCGCAATCATCGGATCGTAGAACGTCGTCACCCGGTCGCCCGCTGCGACGCCTCGATCGATGCGCACGCCCTCGCGCTGCGGGAATTCCAGCAAAGCAATCTCGCCCGAATGCGGCGTGAAGCCCTGGGCCGGGTCTTCAGCATAAAGACGCGCCTCCACCGCCCAGCCGTCAAGGCAGATTTCCGCTTGCGTCAGCGCGAGCGGCTTTCCTTCCGCGACATCGAGCTGCATGGCGACAAGGTCGCGCCCTGTCACCATCTCCGTTACCGGATGCTCGACTTGCAGGCGGGTGTTCATCTCGAGAAAATAAAACTCATCGCGGGCCGGGTCATAAAGAAACTCCACCGTGCCCGCGCCCTGATAACCGACAGCCGCCGCTGCTTTGACCGCCGCCGCGCCCATCTCGGCGCGTTTTTCGGCGGAGATCACCGGCGACGGCGCTTCTTCAATGACTTTCTGATTGCGCCGTTGCAGCGAGCAATCACGCTCGCCCAGATGGATGCAATGTCCTTGCGCGTCGGCGAAGACCTGCACCTCCACATGACGGGCGCCCGCAACCGCGCGTTCAAGCAACAATGTTCCGTCGCCGAAGGCGCTTTCAGCCTCCTTGCGGGCTGAAATGACGGCCTCCTCCCAATCGTCCTTGTTCTGAACGATGCGCATGCCGCGCCCGCCGCCGCCGGCGGAGGCTTTCACCATCACGGGGAACCCGATCTTCTCCGCTTCCGCAACCAGCACGCCTTCCGACTGGTCATCGCCCTGATAGCCGGGGATGCAAGGCACGCCCGCCGCGATCATTCGCCGCTTGGCTTGGCGCTTGTCGCCCATGGCGGCGATAGCGTCTGCCGGCGGCCCCACAAAGACGAGACCCGCCTCAGCGCAAGCGCGTGCGAAGTCGGCGCGTTCGGATAAAAACCCATAGCCCGGATGCACGGCGTCGGCGCCGCAACGCCTCGCCGCGTCAATCACCCGGTCAATGTTGAGATAACTTTCGCCCGGCTCTGGCCCGCCAATATGCACCGCCTCATCAGCCATGCGCACATGCAGGGCGCTTGCATCCGCATCGGAAAAAACCGCAATACACGCGATCCCGCGCGCCTGCGCCGTCCTGATGACGCGGCAGGCGATCTCGCCGCGATTGGCGATGAGGAGTTTGCGGATGCGCGCCATCTTTTAACCCTTGCCCGGCAGGGTGCCGAGATATTTGCAGATGATCGACAGCATCACCTCGTCGGCGCCGCCGCCAATGGAGGCAAGCCGCCCGTCGCGATAGGCGCGCGAGACATGGGTTTCCTCCATGAAGCCCATGCCGCCCCAATATTGCAGGCAAGCGTCGTTTACTTCGCGCGCAAGGCGGCCGACTTTCAGTTTCGCCATTGACGCCAGCATGGTCGCGTCCTCGCCCGACACCATTTTTTCCACCGCGTCCCAGGTGAGCGATCTGAGCGCTTGCACTTCCGTCTTCAATTCCGCGAGGCGGAAATGCACCACCTGATTGTCGAGGATGGATTTGCCAAACGCCTTGCGCTGGCGGGCGTATTCCGCCGTCTCGTCAATGGTTTCATCGAGGCTGACAAGGCTCGACACCGCCGCCCACAGGCGCTCTTCCTGGAATTGCAGCATCTGGTACATGAAGCCCGCGCCTTCCTGGCCGATCAAATAGCGCTGCGGCACGCGCACATCCTCGAAATAGAACTCGGCTGTGTCGGAACTCCGCATGCCGAGTTTTTTGAGCTTCCGCGCAACAGTGATCCCTTTGCGATGCTTGCCGTTCTCTTCCTTCAACGGCAAGCAGATCAGCGACTTGTTCTGATGCGCCTGCCCCTCGCCGGTATTGGCGAGCAGGCACATCCAGTCGGCCTGCGTGCCGCTGGTGGTCCACATCTTGCCGCCATTGATGACATAGTCGTCGCCGTCCTTCACCGCCGTCGTCTTGATCGACGCGACGTCGGAACCGGAGCCCACTTCGGAAACGCCAAGGCAGGCGACATAGTCGCCCGCGATCGACGGGCGCAAAAAGTCTTCCTTCGCTGCGTCCGACCCGAACCGCGCCAGCGCCGGCGTCGCCATGTCGGTCTGCACGCCGATGGCCATGGGCACCCCGCCGCATTTGATATGGCCAAGCGTTTCCGCCACCACCGCCCCATAGGACCAGTCGAGCCCCATGCCGCCATATTCCACCGGCTTGGTGACGCCGAGGAGACCCAGATCGCCGAGCCCCTTGAACACCTGATGGGCGGGAAATATGCCCGCTTCCTCCCATTCGTCCACATACGGATTGATTTCCGCATCGATAAAACGCTTCAGCGTTTCGCGGATCTGTTCATGTTCAAGGGTGAGCTTCATTGTGATCTCCTAAATCCTCGCCACGCCGAAAGCGTTCGGGCGCAACTGGCGGCGCTCGGCCTCGGCGAGCGTGTCGAGGCAGAACGCCAGGACTTTGCGGCTGTCGCGCGGGTCGATCAGGCCGTCATCCCACAGCCTCGCGGTGGCGAACAGCGCCGTCGATTCCGCGTCATAGGTCTCGACAATATGCTTCGCCATGCCATCGAGAAATTCCGCATTCGGCTCTTCGCCTTTGCGGCGCGCACCCTCCTCCGCAACAATGCGCATGGTCTTCGCCGCCTGCTCGCCGCCCATTACCGCGATGCGGTTATTCGGCCAGGCGAAAATGAAACGCGGGTCAAATGCGCGCCCGCACATGCCGTAATTGCCGGCCCCGAAACTCGCGCCGATATGCAGCGTCAGTTTCGGCACGCGCATATTGGTCACCGCCTGAATCATTTTGCTCCCATGCTTGACGATGCCGCGCTGTTCGGCGTCCCGCCCGACGAGGTAACCGGTGGTGTTCTGCAAAAAGATCACCGGCGTTCCCGCCTGGTCCATCAACTGAATGAATTGCGCGACCTTGGCCGCGCCGTCAGCGTCGATGGGCCCGTTATTGGAAATAATCCCGACTTCGTGGCCGGCGATGGCGGCATGGGTGCAAAGGGTCGCCGCGCCATAGCCGTCCTTGAAGCCGAGCATGTCTGAGCCGTCGACGAGGCGCGCGATCACCTCGCGCGAATCATAAGGCTGGCGATAGTCCACCGGTACGACGCCCAATAATTCCTCGGCGTCATAAAGCGGTTCAGCGAAGGATTTTTCCTCGTGCGCCTTTCGCCAGCCGAGCTTGGCGATAATCTCGCGCGCAATGCGCAAGCCGTCGCCGTCATTTTCAGCCATATATTCCGCCGTGCCGGAGGTGTGGTAATGCATCTCCGCGCCGCCCAGTTCTTCGTCGCTCGCGATCTCGCCTGTTGCGGCTTTCAATAGCGGCGGCCCGGCGAGGAACACTTTCGATTTGCCGCGCACCGCCACTACATAATCGGAAAGCCCGGTCTGGTAGGCGCCGCCTGCCGTAGACGATCCGTGCACGACGGAAATTACCGGACAGCCTGCCGCCGATAGCCTTGCAAGATTGGCGAAGGTGCGCCCGCCGGGCACGAACATTTCCGCCTGGCGCATCAAATTCGCCCCGGCGCTTTCGATGAGCTGTACGAAAGGCAGCTTGTTTTCGAGCGCCAAGCCTTGCGCCCTTAGCGCCTTTTCGACGCCCATGGGCGTCGCCGCCCCGCCCTTGATGCCGCTATCCGACGCGGAGATGACGCAGCGCACGCCGGCGATAAACCCGATGCCGGAAATCCCGCCGCCGCCGGAAATATTCCGGTCGCCATCATCGTCATGCATGTTGTAACCGCACAGGGTCGAAAGCTGGATGAACGGCGCGCCGCGATCGAGAACCAGCGCCAGCCGCTCGCGCGGCAGCAATTGACCCCGCTTTTCAAATTTCGGTTTCGCCCGGTTCGAGGTTGCGACAATCTTTTCTTCGAGCGCGCGAAACGCCTCGATCAGCTTCAGATGATCGGCGCGGTTTTTCGCAAACGCTTCGCCACGCGCGTCAATCTCGGATTCAAAGACCGGCATCAGCCCTCTCCGCCTCAAGGGGCTTGACAAAACAATATGACCATATTGTTTTATGCTCATGACCTCGCCCCGTCAAGACAAAAGCACAGCCGCCCCCGCCGGCAAGCGGGAGGAAAAGTCCGCCGCCATGCGCCGGCGCATTTGCGAAGCGGCGACGGAATGCTTTGCGGCACGCGGCTATCAT
This sequence comes from uncultured Parvularculaceae bacterium, assembly GCA_947259375.1. Taxonomy (GTDB): domain Bacteria; phylum Pseudomonadota; class Alphaproteobacteria; order Caulobacterales; family Parvularculaceae; genus Hyphococcus. The sequence goes on from CAMYLZ010000032.1 coordinate 51,781, forward strand.
CGCAGCTCGATCAAACAGGTGGTGGATGCGGCGGGCGTCAGCCTCGGCGCCTTGCAACATCATTTTCCGTCCAAGGACGACCTTGTCGAGGCGACGGCGACGCATCTGCTCGGCCGCTCCGTCAAATGGTTCCAGCGCGCGAAACTGAACATTGCGCAGGACAAAAACGCCTTTGGCGACATGATCCGGCAGTCATGGCGCGAGCAGTTCACGACCGACGAATATGCGGCGCTGCTTGAAATTCTCGTCGCTGCCCGAACCGACGAAGATTTACGCGCCCGCGTCGCGCCGCGGCTGGATGACTGGCGACGCGCCATTGAGGCTGAATTGCGCGATCTTGTGCCCGGCGGCGATGACGGCGCCGGCGAGCTTGAGGCCGTGCTCACCATCGGCCGGTGCATGATGACGGGCTTGCTCGTTCATGACGGCCTCATCGGCGATGCAGGCCATATGCGCAAAGTCATTGACGCATGGGTCCGCCTCGCCACAGGGTCCGGGCGCTAATGTATTCTTGCGTGGAGCCGGAAATGACAGACGCCGCTGAAGAGATCGCCAAAGCCCTGAGCAAGGTTGGCGACGGTTTTTTGCCCGGACTGATCGGGATTGAATTCACCGGCGGCGGGGACGGCTGGACCGAGGCCGAACTCGCCATACGGCCGGAACTGATGGCGCCCAACGGCTTTCTGCATGCGGGCACTGTCGTGACGCTGGCGGATACGGCCTGCGGCTATGGTTGCGTGCGCGCTTTGCCCGAAGGCGCGCAAGGCTTCACAACCATTGAGCTTAAATCAAACTTTCTCGGCACTGCGCGCGAAGGCGTTATCACCTGCCGCGCCGATGCCGTCCATCTCGGCCGCACGACGCAGCTCTGGGACGCAACGGTGAAACGTCGCGACACCGGCAAGACCATCGCCCTGTTCCGCTGCACGCAAATGGTGCTGTGGCCGAAAGGCTGAGGTTATTTTTCAATCGCCCGCTGATACGCCGCCCGCGCTGTCAGCCGCGTCCACCACTTCTCCACATTCGGCGTCATCGCTTCCTTGATGCCGAGCGTATCGGCGAAATAGAGCGCATAGCCGACGCAGATATCCGCCATGGTGAAGCGGTCCGCACAGAGATAGTTCCGCCCATCAAGCCCCGCCTCCACGGACCGCCATCGGCCGAGAAACCACTTCTTGTAATCCTCGACCACCTGCGGCTGGCGGCGCTCTTCGGGCTCCAGCGCCGAGTAGCGAAACACCAGCGTTTGCGGAAACAGCAAGGTCGCATCCGAGCGGTGCAGCCAATTGAGATAGAGGCCGTAATCCGCCTCTTCTGGCGTCACGGCGAGCGGCGTCGGCCCATATTTGACGCCGAGATATTCGCAAATGCCCGCGCTTTCGGTCATTTTGACCGCGCCATCGACAAGGCACGGCACGGTGCCGAGCGGGTTCACCTCCTTATAGGACTTGTCAAAGACCCGCGGCGGGAATTTCAGCGTTTCAAGCGCATAGTCGAGCCCCATTTCCTCAAGCGCCCAGACGCAGCGCAATGAACGCGCACCCTGACAATGATAGAGTTTCATCGTTTAACCCGCTCTCCCCCGCGAAAGCGGGCGTCCAGAATTCATGGTTCCCCGCCTGCGCGGAGATGATCGGAGGATAGGTTCGGGCCGGAGTCGAGATCAAGCCCACAGCGATTTCGCAACTGTCATCCGTTCTTGACCGCCGACAATTTGCGCAGGACTCTGAGGCATGACCGAGCCTCTTTCCTTTGACGCGACCCGCCTGCCCTCGCCGCATCTCAATGACAGCCATGAAGCCTGGCGCGCAACGGTGCGCGCTTTTGTCGAACGCGAAATCATGCCTCATGTGAATGCGTGGGACGAGGAAGCCGCCTTTCCCCGCGCGCTGCATAACAAGGCCGCCGCGGCGGGCCTCATCGGCGCCGGCTATCCGGAGGAATATGGCGGCGTCGAGGACGGCGTCGATATTTTTCACGCGGTAATCGGTTCGGAAGAACTCGCCCGCGCCGGCGCAGGCGGCCTCGTGGCCGGGCTGATGACCCACGCCATCGGCCTGCCGCCGGTTATTGCTCTTGGCTCGGATGAATTAAAACGCCGCATCGCGCCGCAAGTGCTTTCCGGCGACAAGCTGATCGCGCTATGCGTCACCGAACCATCCGGCGGATCGGATGTCGCCAATCTCAAAACCAAAGCCGTTCGCAAGGGTGACGACTATATCGTCAATGGCGAGAAGACCTTTATCACCACCGGCTGCCGCGCCGATTATCTCACGGTGGCGGTGCGCACCGGCGGCGACGGCGCCGGCGGGCTTTCATTCCTGCTGATCGAGGCGGACCGGCCGGGGATCACGCGCACGCCGCTCAAGAAAATGGGCTGGTGGATGTCGGATACCGCCTCCATCCATTTCGACGATGTCGCCGTGCCGACGGAAAACCTCATCGGCGAAGAAAATGCGGGCTTTGCCGGCATCGTCGCCAATTTCAATATGGAACGGCTGTCGATGGCGGCGCAGGCGATCGCCTTCGCCCGCGTATGCATCGAGGATGCGGCGGCCTGGGCGCGAGAGCGCCAGACCTTCGGCAAGCCCTTGTCGAAACACCAGGTCATCCGGCACAAATTCGCGGAGATGGCGCGCCGGGTGCACGCGGCCAGCGCGCTTCTCGATAATTGCGCCTGGCGGGTCGAAAACGGCGCCTCGCCGATCGCCGAATTGTCGCTTTTGAAGGTCGAGGCGACCCGCGCCATGGAATTTTGCGCCCGGGAAGCGATGCAAATATTAGGCGGCGCCGGTTTCATGCGCGGCTGCCGCGTCGAGCGCATTTACAGAGAGGTGCGCGTCATGGCGATCGGCGGCGGATCGGAAGAGATCATGAACGATCTCGCCGCGCGCCAGCTTGGCCTTTAGCCCGCACGCTCCCGTCGCCCGCAGCGGCGGGAATTCGACATTCCATCGCGTCGCCTCAAACAGGATGCGCGATTACAAACGCAACTTCCTGCGCCGAGAGGCGAACGCCAATCCAGAAATGCCGGCGACAAACAACCATACGGCGGCAGGCAACGGGATCGGCGTGAAGTTGACGCCGATAATCGCCGCGATATCGGATGAGCCGATAGGCGTGTTTTCATCGTCGCGTTGCGTCTGGATGTAGATCGGATCGCTGATAATGGCGCCCATGGCGATATCTAGCGGCAGGTCTGAAAAATCAAAACCCCACACCGTATATTCATCGCCATCAACCTCCACCACGCCAAGTTGCGTGCCAAGAAGCTCCGCCCCGTTGAGGATTAGCGTAACGCCGGGCGAATCGTCCTGGTCGAAAGTCTCGAAGATGATCATGTCGACGCCCGGACCATTGACCAACGGTCCTTCATCAAAGAACGCCGCGATTACATCAGGGTCCTGAGTAACCGTATTATTCTCGTCAAGCTCGACCGACTCGGTGAGATCGAACCCGACCACTTCGAGCGCACGGCACTCAACGCCGGTGGCGCCGACCGTCGATGACGGATCCGTCGGGTCAATGCACGCCTCCCGCCGATTTGCCGGTAGGCCGGCGAAAACGCCGCCCTGCGCCCACAACACTGTCGACGCAGCATTATCCGTATCAAAACTAACACCGCCCACGGTCATCGGCGCGGCATGCGCGCTGGCCGCCAGGCCAAAACAGACTCCTACTATTGAAATGACAAGCGCTTTCATATCTTCCCCCTTGAAATGCTCCCCATCAATCTATTCCTCCATCGCCAATCGAGAAAGCATCCGGCGCAGCTTTTTATGCAAAAAGGGTCGAAAATCGCTGTCAAAAGGCAGAAGGCGAAAGTCGGTGAGCGGAAAACTGCACGCGCGCGCTATTTTTCGACCGCAGCTTTAGTCATGCGGTCCGATGCGGCCCGTTTCACGCGCGTGGCGCTTGGCCGTTAATCGCGCGAATCGGGCCGGCGCAATTCGGTTTTCGATATCTTGTCGGCCGGGTTCCCCGAGGGCGCGGCGCCGATCACCGTTCATAACCAAACCGGCTTTCACTCAGACTTCGTCCGTTTGTCCCGGCGAGCGGTTTCGCGCGGCGCGCAAACATCACTGCATGGCGCTATTGCCGGCAGCGGCCGCGCGCCTGTAGCTAGGAAGACAGTCAAGGAGAACCGTTGATGCCGACCACAAGCGAGATCAAGGCCGCCATGCGCCTGCCCGTCATTGCCGCTCCGATGTTCATCGTCTCGACCCCGACCTTGGTCATCGCCCAGTGCAAGGCTGGCGTTATCGGTTCCTTTCCGGCGCTGAATGCGCGGCCGGCGGAACTGCTCGATGTGTGGCTGACGGAAATCGGCGAAGCGCTGGCGCAGGCGCGGGAAGAAAATCCGGACCAGCCGATCGCGCCTTATGCGGTCAACCAGATCGTACATCGCTCGAATGACCGACTGATGCATGATGTCGAAGCCTGCGTGAAGCACAAGGCGCCGATCGTGATTACGTCGCTCGGCGCGCGCGAGGAAGTTTATGAGGCGGTGCATTCCTATGGCGGGATCGTGCTGCACGATGTCATCAACAACACATTCGCCAAGAAAGCGATCGAGAAAGGGGCCGACGGCCTCATCTGCGTCGCCGCCGGCGCGGGCGGGCATGCGGGCGTGCAATCGCCATTCGCGCTGGTGCAGGAAATCCGCGAATGGTTTGATGGCCCGCTCGCCCTTTCAGGCTGCATCGCCCGCGGCCAGTCCGTGCTCGCCGCCGAGGCGATGGGCGCGGATTTCGGTTATGTGGGCTCGGCCTTCATCGCAACCGACGAAGCGAACGCCGATGCCGCCTACAAGCAAGGCATTGTCGACGGCCATGCGGACGATATTGTCTACACGAATTATTTCTCCGGCGTGCACGGCAATTATCTCAAACCATCGATCCGCAATGCCGGGCTCGACCCGGACGCACTGCCCGACGCCGACCCCTCCAAGATGAATTTCAAATCCAGCGGCGAGAACGCCAAGAAAGTCTGGAAAGATATTTGGGGCTGCGGCCAGGGCATCGGCGCGGTCAAGGAAGTGACCTCGACGGCGGCCCTCGTCGATCGGCTCGCGGGCGAATATGAGGATGCAAAAGCGAAACTCTGCGGATAGCGCGGCGCGGCGTCCCGCACCTTAAAAAAGTGAAAACCGGCGCCCCTTGCCGCCCCCGCCATTCTGTTGAATGCTGGATTGTTTCGAATCTGAAGATCATCCACACAATCAAGGGTACATAAGGGGACCGATTGATGGCGTATTCCGGAAAAGAATTTCGGCGAATTTTTCTCGCAGGCGTCGGACTAGGCGCGCTCAGCCTCACTAGCGGCGCCAACGCGCAGGATGCGCGCATTGTCCAGCCCGGCGCGCCCGGAGCCGACAGCAAGGAGCTGAGCGCGGAAGAAGCGGTGAAAATCGCCGACACCAGCTATTCGCCGGACGACGTCAAATTCATGCAGGACATGATCCCACATCATCATCAGGCGGTGGTGATGGCGAGCCTTGTCAAGGACCGCACCAATATGCGGGAGATTGTCGATCTTGCAGGCCGCATCGACGCATCGCAAGCCGATGAGATCGCCTTCATGCAGCAATGGCTGCGCGATCGCGGCGAAACCGCGCCCGAGCCGACCGAACATCACGCGATGCACATGTCGCATGACATGGCCGGCATGGCCTCGCCCGCCCAAATGACCGCCCTCGCCGAAGCCAATGGCGTCGATTTCGACCGCATATTCCTTGAGCTAATGATCCCGCATCACGAAGGCGCGGTGAAAATGGTCAATCACCTGCTCGGTCAGCCGGGATCGGCCTATGACCCGGTGCTGTTCGATTTCGTCAATGACATTGTCAACGACCAGACGGCTGAAATCGAACGCATGACCGCCTTGCTGGCGGGCCTTTCCGCAGATCCGCGCGCTGGCCTCGCCCCCGGCTTTCGCGACGCGGACTCGGCGATAAACAATCTTAAGCTGGTGATGTCGCTGCCGAAACCGGGCGGCTTTTTCGACCCGAACAATCCCGCCGGCCTGCCGCCGAAAAAGATCAGCGCCGATGACGGCGACGGCCCCGGCCGCGACGATGACGGCCAAAGCAATGAAGGCACAGAATGGGGCGAACGCTCGCCGCTTTTGAGCTTTTCCAACACCGACATGGCGTTTGCGGGCGACACGATGATCGCCGGCAATTATCACGGCTTCAATATTTACAAGCTCGACGATAATGGCTCGCCGCAATTGCGCAGCTCCGTCGTCTGCCCCGGCGGGCAAGGCGATGTTTCGGTGGTTGGCGATCTGCTCATCATGTCAGTTGAGCAAACCAGGGGCCGCATCGATTGCGGGCTTCAGGGCGTCAGCGAGGATGTCAGCGACGAGCGCTTCCGCGGGTTGCGCATTTTCGACATCAGCAATCTCGACCGCCCTGTCCAGGTCGGTCAGGTGCAGACCTGCCGCGGCTCGCACACCCATTCGGTGGTTTCCGGCCCTGGCCGCGACGGCAAGATCATCGTTTATAATTCAGGCACCGCCTCGGTGCGCTCGGAAGAAGAACTCGCCGGTTGTGTCGGCGACATCCCCGGCGATGATCGAACCGCCCTATTCCGCATCGACGTCATCGAAATCCCGGTCGCTGATCCATCAAGAGCACGGATCATTGACAGCCCCGGCGTATTTGCAGATCCGAAAACCGGCCGTCTTGCGGGCCTTTGGACCGGCGGCGATCATGGCGAAGACACGCAGGAAACGCGCCGCACCGATCAGTGCCATGACATCACGGTGTTCCCCTCGCTGAAACTCGCCGCCGGCGCCTGCTCCGGCAACGGCATCATTTTCGACATTTCGAACCCGCGCAAACCCAAACGCATCGACGATGTAACGGATACGGGTTTCGCCTATTGGCACTCCGCGACATTCAACAATGACGGAACGAAAGTACTGTTCACGGATGAATGGGGCGGCGGCGGCCGGCCCCGTTGCCGGGCGCAGGATCCGAAAGAATGGGGCGCCGATGCGATTTATGACATCGAAAACGGAAAGCTGAAATTCAAAAGCTATTTCAAATTGCCCGCGCCGCAGGTCGAGCAGGAAAATTGCGTCGCCCATAACGGCTCTGTCGTGCCGGTTCCCGGCCGCGATATCTTTGTGCAGGCCTGGTATCAGGGCGGTCTTTCAGTGATCGATTTCACCGACTCGGAGAACCCGGTCGAAATCGCCTATTTCGATCGCGGCCCCGTGCATGACGAAAAGCTGGTGCTGGGCGGCTACTGGTCTACCTACTGGTATGACGGCAAGATCTACGGCACCGAGATCGTGCGCGGCCTTGATGTGTTCGCCCTCGAGCCGAGCGAATTCCTGACCGAGAACGAAATCGCCGCGGCCCGTCTCGCCGAACAAGGCGGCGTTTTCAACCCACAGCAGCAATTCCCGGTCACCTGGCCGGCCGAACCGGTGGTCGCGCGCGCCTATATGGACCAGCTTGCTCGCGCCGGCGTTATGCCGGATGCGCGCGCGGCGGAACTGGACGAGGCGCTCGATATGGCGGCGGCGCGGCTTGAGGCGAGCGCAAGCGACCGGGCGCTCGGCAAAAAGCTGAATTCCCTGGCCGCCAATCTCGGCAGCGCCGAGGGCGCGGCAGGGGAACAATCAGCGGCCCTCGCCGACACGCTGAAGGCAATCGCCGCCCGGCTGCGTTAGGCCAGCGCCGGAAAACTTGAACGAAAGAATGCGGCGCGGACGCCAAAAGGCGTTCCGCGCCGTGTTTCATTCTGTTCGCAAGCGCGGTAGATTTGCGCAAATTTCCAACACCAGGACACATTCATGCGCAACCGACTTTGTAAAATCGTCGCAACCATCGGCCCGGCCAGCGCCTCGCCATCCATGTTGCGGCTGATCCATAATGCCGGAGTTGATATCTTCCGACTGAATATGAGCCATGGGGAGCACGACAAGCTCACCGCCGTTTTCAACGCCATCCGCGAAATCGAGCGCGACACCGGCACGCCGCTGGCGATCTTCGCCGATTTGCAAGGCCCGAAAATCCGCACCGGCGTGTTTCCGGGCGGCTCGATCACCCTGCGCTATGGCGCGGAATATATGCTCGTCCACGCCAAAGAATCGAATGACGAGAACGTCATCGCGATCCCCCATAGCGAATTGCTGGACGTGCTTGAGCCCGGCGACATCCTGAAACTCGACGACGGCAAGTTGCAGGTGACGGTAACGGAGCGCAACGCCAAGCACATCATCGCCAAGGCCGACACGCCGGGCGAGCTGAAAAACCGCAAAGGCATCAATGTGCCCGGCCGGCGGCTGCCGATTTCCGCCCTGACGGAAAAAGACCGCGCCGATCTCCAATTCGCGCTCGATCTCGGGGTCGATTACATCGCCCTTTCCTTCGTACAGCAGCCCCATGACGTGCGCGAAGCGCGCGAGTTGATCAACGGGCGCGCCGGGATCATTTCGAAAATCGAAAAACCGTCCGCCGTCGAACAGATCGATGAAATCATCGACCTGTCGGACGCGGTCATGGTGGCGCGCGGCGATCTTGGCGTCGAATGCGCCGCCGAAGACGTGCCGATCCTGCAACGCAAGATCATCCGCGGATGCCGCAGCGCCGGCAAACCGGTGATTGTCGCGACCCATATGCTCGAATCCATGGTCGAATCGATTGCGCCCACCCGCGCGGAGGCTTCCGATGTTTCGAACGCGGTCTATCAGGGCGCAGATGCGGTGATGCTGTCGGCCGAGACCGCTGTCGGCCGTCACCCGCCCTCCGCCGTCGCGATCATGGACCGGATCATCGCCGCCACCGAGCGCGACGAAGGCTCGGAAGGCTTCAAGGATGTCGCCCGCGAAGACGAGATCTATACGACCGCCGACGCCATCACTCTGTCCGCGCGGCGCATCGCCGAAGTGCTCGATTGCCGTTTCGCCGTCGCCTATACGAAGACCGGCTCAACCGCCAAGCGTCTGTCGCGCGACCGGCCGCATTGTCCGGTCATCGCCGCAACGCCTGAAGCGCGCGTCGCGCGCGAGCTTGCGCTCTATTGGGGCGTCAACCCGGTCGTGACGGAAGACATTTCGCATTTTCACGAGATGATTGAAAAAGCCGATGCGCTTGCCAAGGCGAGCGGCGGCGCCGATGGCGACCGCATCATCACCATTGCCGGTTATCCGTTCGGACGGCGCGGAAAAACCAACACGCTCAAGATCAGCCGCATTGGCTCGATGGAATAAACGAAAACGAGGGAAGCAATCATGGCCATCTCAACGCGTGTTTTTGATTATGAGATTGACGGCGAGACCTTTGAAGGATTTCTCGCCGCGCCGGCGCACACGCCCGCCCCCGCCGTCCTGATCGTCCATGCCTGGGGCGGGCGTTCCGATTTCGAGGACGGCAAGGCGAAAAAGCTCGCCGCGCTCGGCCTGACCGGCGTCGCCATCGACCTTTACGGCAAAGGCAAGCGCGGCCAAACGAAAGAAGAGTGCCAGGCGCTGATGACGCCTTTCGTTGAGGACCGGCCTGCCCTGCAACAACGCTTGCTGGCCAATATCGAGATGATGAAAAGCCAGCCGGAAGCGAACGCCGCCAAGACGGGCGCCATTGGATTTTGTTTCGGCGGGCTTTGCGCGCTCGATATTGCACGCACCGGCGCGGACCTCGCCGGGGTGGTCAGCTTCCACGGGCTGTTGGGCGCGCCCGGCAATACGGCCAGCGCGATCAAGGCGAAAGTGCTGGCGCTGCATGGCTGGGACGACCCCATGGCGCCGCCGTCAGACGTCGTCGCCCTGGGCGAGGAAATGACCAAGGCGAAAGCGGACTGGCAGCTTGTCGGTTTTGGGAACACCATGCACGCCTTCACCAATCCGGATGCGGATGATCCGGGCTTCGGGACGGTCTATAGCGCTGACGCCGACCGTCGTTCATGGACGGCGATGAAGGCGTTCTTCGATGAGGTATTCGCTTAAGGTGCGGCCTTTCGCGGGTCCACACGCGCATTCCCACGCAAGCGTTTCGCCTTAAGCTTGGCGCGCCTTCTTCGCCGGTTTTTTCTTTTTCGGTTTTTTGCCGCGATGCGCGGCGCCCAGAGCGAGACCGGCCCAGTGCTTCAGCGCGTCATTATCGTCATAGATCTCTTCCGGCGCCGAATAATAGGACATGGTTCCCGTCTTGCCGTTCATTTCGACTTCGAAGGGGCTGAGCCCCGCCCCCTCAAACTCGGCGCGGATCACATCATCAACCTTTAGCCACAGATCATCATCGCCGATGATCGCGAAGATTGCGCCGTCGCAATAGACCCCGGCCCCGCCAAACATCTTGCGGACGGAAATCTCGCCGAACGGCGCGAACAGATCCTTGACGAAATCGATATAGGAAGCGGACGCCGCCATGGCTCACGCGTCCGCTTTCACCGGCACGATGGTGACGCTTTCGCCGCAACCGCAGGCGTCGGTCTGGTTCGGATTGTTGAAGACGAAACGCTGGGACAGCTTTTCGGTCACATAATCGATCTCCGTGCCAATCAAAAACAGGATCGCTTTCGGGTCGATCAGCACCTTGATGCCGTTTTCTTCCACGACTTCATCAAGCGGCCCGGCTTCGGTTGCGTAATCCATGGTGTATTCCATGCCTGCGCAGCCGCCGTTTTTCACGCCGATCTTGACGCCGATATAGTTTTCGTCAGCGCCCGACATGATTTCGGTCATGCGCGCAGCAGCGGCGTCGGTCAGCGTTACGACTTTCGGTCTCGGTCTCGCCATGTGTCTACAACCATCCCAGTTCGAGTTTCGCCTCGTCAGACATCCGCTCCGGCGTCCAGGGCGGCTCGAACACCATGTTCACCGTCACGTCTTCGACGCCTTCGATGCCGCGCACCGCGCCCTCGACCCAGCCGGGCATTTCGCCCGCCACCGGACAACCCGGCGCGGTCAGCGTCATATCGACGGTCAGCAGCCGGTTGTCGTCAAGGTCCACCTTGTAGATGAGGCCGAGTTCGTAAATATCAACCGGGATCTCAGGGTCGTAAACGGTCTTGAGCGAGCGAATGATATCCGCCGTGATCCGGCTCAACTCCTCTTCCGGGATAGACATGGCGCCGGAAGTTTCGGCCTGCGGCGCGGCTTCGGGGGCTGGCGGGTTGACGTCGATGATGTCGCGTTGGTTTTCCATAATTCTCTAACTCAGCCTAGCATCTCATGTGTTTTGCGAAGGCCGCGAATCAAGGCCTCGACATCGTCATGGGTGTTGTAAGCGGCGAAGGAAGCGCGCGCCGTCGCCGACACGCCGAGCCGCTTCATCAGCGGTTGCGCGCAATGATGGCCCGCCCGCACGGCGACGCCGGTGCGATCCAAAATCGCCGACACATCATGCGGATGCGCGCCCTCGACCGTAAAGGCGACGATCGGCGCCTTGTTTTCAGCGCGGCCGTAAACGCGGACGAAATTCAATTTCGACAATTCTTCCAGCACATGATCGCGCAGGCGCGCTTCATGCGCGGCGATGGCGGCGACACCCTTGCCTTCCATCCAGGTGAGCGCCGCGCCGAGGCCGATCACCTCGAGGATCGGCGGCGTCCCCGCTTCGAACCGGTGCGGCGCGTCATTGTAGGTCACCATGTCGGTGGTCACGATGTCGATCATTTCGCCGCCGCCGCGATAAGGCGGCAAAGCGTCGAGTACGGATTTCTTGCCGTAAAGCACGCCGACGCCCGACGGTCCGTAAAGCTTGTGGCCGGTGATGGCGTAAAAATCGCAATCGATATCCTGTACATCGACCGCCCCATGAACACCCGCCTGGCAGCCGTCAAACAGGATCTTCGCGCCATGCGCATGGGCGATGCGCGCCATGTCCCTCGCCGGCGTCAGCGTCCCGAGGACGTTCGACATATGCGAAACGGCGACGAGTTTCGTCCGCGCCGAGAACAGCGCCTCATAGGTCCCAAGATCGACCTCGCCATCATCCGACACATCGAGCCATTTGATGACCGCGCCCTTGCGCTCGCGCAGGAAATGCCAGGGCACGATGTTCGAATGATGCTCGGCCAACGATAGGATGATCTCATCGCCCTCGCCGATTTCCGAAACGCCGAGCGCGTAAGAGACCAGATTAAACGCATCCGTGCCGCCGGACGTGAAAATGATCTCGTCTTCCGAGGCTGCGTTCAAAAACCGCGCCGCGATCTTGCGCGCATCCTCATAAGCGGTCGTCGTTTCGTTGGAGAGCAAATGCAGGCCGCGATGCACATTGGCGTAGGAATGCTCCATCGCATGGGTCATGGCGTCGATCACCGCACGCGGCTTTTGCGCCGAGGCGGCGTTGTCGAGATAGACCAGCGGCTTGCCATAGGCGTCGCGCTTGAGGATCGGAAACTCCCCCTTCAGCGCATCGACATCAAGCACATTCATTGGCGCACCATCACTCATCGAGCCATTCCTTCACCTTGCGCGCGAAAATATCGCGCACCTGGTCGTCATCGATCCGTTCAACCACTTCGCCGACAAACGCTTCGACCAGAAGCGCCCGCGCCGCCGCTTCATCAAGCCCGCGCTGGCGCAGATAGAACAATGCATTCTCGTCCAGCGCGCCGACCGTCGACCCATGGGCGCATTCGACATCATCGGCGTAGATTTCCAGCTCCGGCTTGTGATTGGCTTCGGCCGCATCGGACAAGAGCAGCGCATTCGCCGTCATCTTCGCATCGGTCTTTTGCGCTTCGCGGTCGACGAAGAATTTGCCCTGAAAGACATTCCGTCCCCGGTCTTTCGCTGCGCCTTTGTGGAGCTGGCGAACCGTGCAGTTTTCGGCCAGGTGGCGCACATTGCTGGTGAAATCCGCATGGCGGTCGGCGGAAAGCAGCGAAACACTGTCGATGGAAGCCGACGCTTGCGGCGCCCAGAAATGAGCATGGGTTTCATGGCGCGCGAGCCGTCCGCCGGTGGACAGGCTCGTCTGCTCAAGGCGCGCGCCGCCGTCAATCTTCGTCGCGCAAATGGCGTGCGTGATGGCGCTGGCGCCAGTCTCATCAAGAACGTAGCGTTTCACGCGCGCGCCATCGCGCAACACCTTATGGAACAAATGCGCGTAAAACCCGGCGCTTTCGCCTTCGTAAGTTTCAATCAGCGTCGCCCGAGCGCCCTCGGAAAAACGCATCATCGACTGCCCGAACGAAAAACCGGCGCCGCTATTGATATGGCGGACGAGGATGGGCCGTTCCAGCGTGACGCCCTCGCCCACTTCCAGCCCCACCGCCTTGCGGGCGAGCGCGACATTGAGCGCAGCAATCGGATGAAAGTCGAGCTCCGGAATGCTCGCCATGGTGTCCATAATGCCGAGACGCAAGCCATCCGGCGCGTCTCCGCCCGGCATCTCAATGCGGCCATCGACAATGCGGATTTCGATAGGATCAAGTGCGGCGAAAGCGGACGGCGCAATGACCGCTGTTTGCGGTTTGCCCGCGGGCTGGAAATTGCGCAAGGCGACATGAAAATCCGACCATTTCCAGCCTTCGACCTTGCGGTTCGGGAAGCGACGTTTCGTAAATCGGTCAAATGCCGCCGCCTGGCACTCATTGGTTTTCGAGCGCGCGGCGAACGCAGCCTCCAGCGCCTTTTCGAACGGCGTCGGGTTATGTAACGCAGTTTCGCTCATATGCCGTTACGCCGCCTCGATGAATTGGTCATATCCGGATTTTTCCAGCTCTTCAGCCAGCGCCGGGCCGCCCGATTTGACGATGCGCCCGCCAGCGAGGACATGCACCGCATCCGGCTTGATGTAATCGAGCAGGCGCTGATAGTGGGTGATGACAAGAAAGCCGCGATCCGGCCCGCGCAGGGCGTTCACCACATCACCAACCATTTTGAGCGCGTCGATATCGAGCCCGGAATCGGTTTCGTCCATGATGGCGAAGCGCGGCTCGAACATCGCCAATTGCAGCATTTCCATGCGTTTTTTCTCGCCGCCGGAAAAGCCGACATTGAACTGGCGTTTGAGTTTCGCGTCGTCGAGCCCGACGAGCTTGGCCTTTTCGCGGATCAACTTGATAAAATCGCCAGCGGAAATCTCGCCCTCCCCGCGCGCTTTGCGCTGGGCGTTCAAGGCCGTGCGGATGAAATTCATAGTCTGCACGCCGGGAATTTCCATCGGGTGCTGGAAGGACAGAAACAGCCCTCGCGCCGCGCGCTCATCCGGGTCAAGGCCGATAATATCCTCGCCGTCGAGGGAAACGCCGCCCGCCGTCACTTCATAACCGTCGCGCCCGGCGACGGTATAGGACAGGGTCGACTTGCCCGATCCGTTCGGGCCCATAATGGCGTGCACTTCACCTGCCGGCACGTCGAGCGTTACGCCCTTCAAAATTTCTGCACCGCCGACGGCGCCATGGAGATCGTTTATTTTCAGCATATCAATTTTTCACTGCGTTCATTGAATTTACAAATTTGTAGTCGCTTATCTCGAGCGCCCGTACCGCATTGTCTTGCTGCGCCGACAGCCACAGGCGGGCGATAAAGACGACGACAAGCGCTACAACCAGGAACATGACGATGCGCAGGAGCCAGGCAGAAAGGCCCTTCCCGTCATCGTCAAACCTGCTGCCGCCGCGCCGCCAGAACATTTTCCCTCACTCCTTGCCGCCATCATCCTCGCCGTCGAAATAATCGACCGCCGAGGCTTGCCGTCCGATAAAGCGCATGCGCGCGGTTTGCGGAGTGCCGTCTTCGCTGGCGAAGGCGAGAAATTTATCCGAGTCCGGATATTCGACCACGTCAATCTTATCCATGGTCGAAAAGGCGAGATATTTAAGCGTTTCCGCCCCGGTATTGACGATCTGATGCGCCCGCTCCGGCCCGCCGGTCGGCGCGGATAACAAATCGCCCTGCTTGATGGGATGAACCTCTTCGCCGAACCGGTATTCGCCCTCGCCTTCGATAATGTAGAACATCTCCTCAATGGCGTGGTGGACATGAAACGGAAAAGCGCGCTTGCCCGGCTCGACAATGGTCAGCATGGCGCCCAGTTTTTCCGCGCCGAGCGCCGGGCCCATTCGCCCAAGCTTGGCCGCGAACTTGCCGCCGGGGCTGCCGAAGTCGAACAGATCAGCATCGTCGATATTGAGGACGGGTTTGGCCATCACCCTACGCTCCCCTCTAAGCTCACGCTCACCAGTTTCTGCGCCTCGACGGCGAATTCCATCGGCAGCTCCTGCAAAACTTCCTTGCAGAAACCGTTGACCAAGAGCGCCACGGATTCCTCTTCCGATAGCCCGCGCTGCTGACAGTAAAAGAGCTGGTCTTCGGAAAGGCGCGAGGTGGTCGCTTCATGCTCGAGGATCGCGTGCGGGTTTTTGCTCTCCACATAAGGCACCGTATGCGCGCCGCAATTATTGCCGATCAGCAGCGAGTCGCACTGGGTGAAATTGCGCGCGCCTTCCGCCTTTCGGTGGATCGACACCAGCCCGCGATAGGTGGAGTTCGACTTGCCCGCCGAAATGCCTTTGGAAATGATGCGGCTTTTCGTGTTCTTGCCCAAATGGATCATCTTGGTGCCGGTATCGGCCTGCTGATGATTATTGGTGATGGCGATCGAATAAAACTCGCCCTGGGAATTGTCGCCTTTCAAAATGCAGGACGGATATTTCCAGGTCACGGCGGACCCGGTCTCGACCTGCGTCCACGAGACCTTGGAATTGACGCCGCGACAGTCGGCGCGCTTGGTGACGAAATTATAGATTCCGCCCTTGCCGTCCTTGTCCCCCGGATACCAGTTTTGCACCGTTGAATATTTGATTTCCGCCTCATCCTCGACGACGAGTTCGACCACCGCCGCATGAAGCTGGTTTTCATCGCGCATCGGCGCGGTGCAGCCCTCAAGGTAGGACACGTATGCGCCCGGCGCCGCAACGATCAGCGTACGTTCGAACTGGCCGGTATTCGCCTCATTGATGCGGAAGTAAGTCGACAGCTCCATCGGGCATCTGACGCCCTCGGGCACATAGACGAATGTGCCGTCGGAAAAGACCGCCGAGTTCAGCGTCGCAAAATAATTGTCCGATGTCGGCACCACCGTGCCGAGATATTTCCTGACAAGCTCAGGGTGTTCGCGCACCGCTTCTGAAATCGACATGAAGATGACGCCGGCTTTCTCGAGCTCTTTTTTAAACGTCGTGGCGACGGAAACGCTGTCGAACACCGCATCGACAGCGACCTTGGCGCCGCCGCCATTCGCGCCGGTGCGCGCCTCACCGGGGCTCGCGCCCGCCCCTTCGACGCCAAGCAGCACTTCGGCTTCTTTCAGCGGGATGCCGAGTTTTTCAAAGTCGGCGAGGATCTCCGGCGGCACATCGTCGATCGATTCATATTTCGCGCCGGACTTGGGCTCGGCGTAATAATAATGGTCCTGGTAATCGATCGCCGGATAATCGACCATCGCCCAATCCGGCTCGTCCATGGTCAGCCAGCGCCGAAACGCTTCGAGGCGCCATTCAAGCAGCCATTCAGGCTCTTCTTTCTTTGCGGAGATGAAGCGCACCGTGTCTTCATTGAGACCCTTCGGGGCCTTCACCGATTCAATATCGGTGGTGAAGCCGTATTTATAGGTCTCCAGCGCTTTCGCCGTTTCAACAGTCTCTTTGCTGATCGTTTCTTTGACTTCGGACATTACTTTTCAGCCTCAATGGCGTTTGCGAGGATCACCGTTACATCCGCGCCTGCATCGCGGTGTTTGGCGATTGCCTGGTATTCTTCAGATGTCGCCCATTCCAGGAATGCGCGCTTGTCGGGAAATTCCATTAAAACAAGCCGGTCGCCGTCCCAATCGCCCTGCACCGCCCGGGCGGCGTAATCGGCCGACAACAGCTTGCCTTTGAATTTTTCAAAGACACTGGCGAATTGCGAAGAATATTTCTCATACTCATCGCGATCCTTAATCTTGATATGTCCAATCGCGTAAACGCTCATGCCGCTCCCTCAAGCTGTGACTTCGCCTTGATGCGCGCATAGGCGTTCGGCCATTCGCGAGCGAACGCGTCGGCGTCTTCCTTGGTTGAATTCCAACCCATCGATACGCGAATAGCGCTCGTCGCCTCTTCCTCGCTCGCGCCCATGGCGGCGAGCACGTGGCTCGGCCTGGTCTTACCGGAGGAACATGCCGAGCCGGCGGAAATCGCAATGCCGGCAAGGTCCATGGTCATGAGCTGCGTCGCGCCCGGAAACCCTTCCGCAGACAGACAAAGCGTGCCCGGAAGGCGTTCGGCGCCCGCGCCCCAGATTTTCGCGCCGGCGGCCTCCGCCGCATCCTGCATCCGGTCGCGAAGCGCCGCGATCTCGCCCGCCCGCGCGAGGCTTTGCTTTGCAAGTTCACAGGCAAGCCCAAGACCGGCGATGGCAGGGACGTTATGCGTGCCGGCGCGGCGGTTTTGTTCATGCCCGCCGCCGCGCATCACCGGGTCAAGCGGCAGATTGGGACCGGCGATCAATGCCCCGACGCCGATCGGCCCGCCGAATTTATGGCCGGTGAGGCTCATTATATCGGCGCCGGACATGACGAAATTCACCGGAACCTTGCCCGCCGCCTGCGCCGCATCGACGAATAGCAGCCCGCCCGCATCATGGGTAATGTCCGCCGCTTCGCGCAAAGGCTGGAGAGCGCCCGTTTCGTTATTGGCGAACATGATCGAGACGAGAAAACCGCCATCGCGTTCAACGTCGTAGTCCTTCAGCCGCGCGCGCAGCCAATCGAGATCGACAATGCCCGACGGCAGCGCCGGGATGGTTTCAATATCCGCCCCGGTGGTCGCGGCGTTTGCGCTGACGGCGGAATGCTCAATGGCGCTGACGAAAATCCGCTTGATATTGTGGGGGCGGACCACCCCATGCAGCGCATAGTGAATGGATTCCGTGCCGCCGCTGGTGAAGATGACGCCGTTTACCGGCGCATTGACCAGCGCACGCACTTGCTCGCGCGCATCTTCCAACACTTTATGCGCCCGGCGGCCTTCTTCGTGTACGGACAATGAATTGCCGTCATGGCGCATCATCTCAGCGACGCGCTCAACCACTTCGGGCCGCACCGGCGCTGTCGCATTATGGTCGAGATAATGCCGGGTCATTCCGCCGCCTCAATGTGCATTTTGCTTCCCTCGGCCGGTCCGTCAGCTCGCGCGGGCGGCGCATTTACCGACGCCATGCCGAGAACCCGCTTTTCGAGAATGTCCTCAAGCGTCACCGCGTTCAAAAATATCTCGATCTGGCGGCCCAACTCATCCCACAGATCATGCGTCAGGCAGCGCGTGCTTGTACCCTGGCAGCCAATCGTCGAACCAGCGTCGCAGGCGGTCGTGCGAATCTCTTCATCCACCGCCGCAACAATATCGGCGACGCGCACTGCGCCCGCCGGCGCCGTCAGCGCATAGCCGCCGCCAACACCGCGCGCGCTTTCCACCAATCCGGCGCGGCGCAGCTTGGCGAAAAGCTGTTCAAGATAGGAAAGCGAAATCCCCTGGCGCAGCGCCACGTCAGACAACGCCACCGGCCCATCCGCGCCCGTGGCGGCGATATCGGCCAGCGCCGAAACCGCATATCTGCCTTTGGTGGTCAGCTTCACCTATCAAATCCGTTCGTTTGGTCGCGGGTGTTCCGGCTGGCGCCGGGGAAAAAACGTGCTATACGCGCCCGCCGACCAACCCATATGCCGACGAAATAGGAAACCCGACAAATTCAGTCAACATTATCGCCGCTTTTATTTCGGCGAAAATGCCTGTTTTAGCGGTATACGCGTCATTATGACGTTCATTTGGGACCAATTTGCTGGGATATAACCATCCCGGCGCGCCAGCTTTAAAAAGGGTGACAATGCCAGAAGTGATTTTCGCCGGTCCGGAAGGACGCCTCGAAGGCCGCTATCAAAAAGGAAAAGGCGAGAATCCGCCGGTCGCGCTGGTGCTGCATCCGCACCCGCTATTTGGCGGCACTATGAACAACCGCGCCACCTATGAACTCTATCAGATGTTCGTGCGTCGCGGTTTTTCGACCATGCGCTTCAATTTCCGCGGCGTCGGCCGCAGCCAGGGCGAATATGACCAGGGTCAGGGCGAGCTCGCCGATGCGGCCACCGCGCTTGATTACCTGCAGCAAATCAACCCCAACGCCCCGTTTTCGTGGGTGGCGGGCTTTTCCTTCGGTTCCTGGATCGCCATGCAGCTTTTGATGCGGCGCCCGGAAATCGTCGGCTTCATCGCCGGCTCGACGCCCGCCAATCTTTATGACTTTTCGTTCCTCGCCCCCTGCCCGTCATCGGGCGTCGTCCTACATGGCGAGCTCGACAAGATTTGCGCGCCTGATGAGACCAAGGGCATGGTCGAGCGCACGCGCACCCAGAAAGGTCGCAAGATCGAATTTCAGGTGGTGCCCGGCGCCGACCACTTCTTTGAATCGCATATGGACGCGTTCATCGCCACGGCCGAGACCTATCTCGACGCCCGGCTCGCCTATGAAAAGCCGGAAGGCGAATATCACGGCGAAGCCTGACGCCGACTATTAAGCCCCTTTCCGGATTTTTTGCGCCGGATTAATCTTTCACCGTCAACCTTGGCTGCTTGTTCAGCCTGTTGCGTGAGAGGGGGGCTCTTGCCGCTGCGCCTATTGAGAAAGATCGCCTTACGCCGCACGCGACTGAGCGCGCGGCTTGCGGGCGTCAATGGCTATACGGGCCGCGGTGCGCTGACCTTGACGCCAGCCGGCCGCGGGCGCCCTGCGCGCCTTTCCATCACCCTCAAAGGGGTTGCCGGCCGGACAGCAGAGATTTTCCTTGATAATGCGCGCCTCGCTACGGCGCCGCTGGAAAACGGCCGGGCGGCGGTAAAACTGCCCCTGCCGGACCATGATGGCGCTGCAAGCCCCAGCGAAGGAACGCGCATCGAAATTCGCCAGAACGGTCACGTCATTCTGAACGGCGAATTGCACAGAAACGTTGCGTCAAGTCGTGTAATCGCAGGAATGCGTGATAAGTTCGCCGCACGTTTCAGTTCAGGCGAGCCCCCCAGTGACGTCAGAAAATCAGGCTGATCCTTTCGAGGATCTCCCCCTCCCGCAAACCGAACGGCGCGCGATACCGTTCACGCTCTATGCGTTATCGTCAGGGCTTGGCTTGCTGATTGCGCTATTGGCGCTTTCCTATTGACCGGCGCTCAGGCGAGCCCCGCGCGGCCGATATTCAAAAACTTTTCGCGGCGCTGGCGCTTAAGCTCTTCCGGCGAAAGATCGGCAAGCTCGTTAATCGCCGTTTCCACCGCATCGCCCAGCCGTTCGATCGTCAGCCCGATATCGCGATGAGCGCCGCCCACCGGCTCGGGAATGATCCCGTCAATTACGCCAAGCGAGAGCAAATCCTGCGCGGAAATTTTCATCGCCTCGGCGGCGTCCGGCGCCTTGTTGTCGCCCTTGCCGGCGGCGTCTTTCCACAAGATCGACGCGCAGCCTTCCGGCGAAATGACCGAATAAACCGAGTGCTCCAGCATCAAGACCTTGTTCGCTGCGGCAAGCGCTACCGCGCCGCCTGAACCGCCCTCGCCGACAATGACGGAGACCAGCGGCGCGGATAGTCCAAGGCATTTCTCCGTGCACGATGCAATCGCCTCGGCCTGGCCGCGCTCTTCCGCGCCGCGCCCCGGATAGGCGCCCGGCGTGTCCACCAGCGTCACGACCGGCAGGTTGAAGCGTTCGGCCATTTCCATCAGGCGCATGGCCTTGCGGTAGCCCTCAGGCCGCGCCATGCCGAAATTGTGCTTGACGCGTCCAGCCGTATCCGAACCCTTTTCATGACCAATCAGAATGATCGAGCGCCCGCGCAGCCGCGCCGGTCCGCCGAGAATAGCCGCATCCTCACCAAAGGCGCGATCTCCGGCGAGCGGCGTGAAATCATCGACAAGCTGGCCCACATAGTCGGAAAAATGCGGCCGCGACGCGTGGCGCGCGACCTGCGCCTTCTGCCAGCGTGATAGCTTCCCATAGGCTTCGGCCAGCAACGCATCGGCCTTGCTTTGCAGTTTCCCGACTTCCTCGTCCACATTGACGCTGGCGTCGCCATCCATCTGGCGCAGATCGGCGATCTTGCCTTCGAGTTCGGCGATGGGTTTTTCAAAATCGAGATAAGTGCGCATGATTTTTCAGGAAGCTCGCAGCCAGGATTGGTGAAATGATGAGGCGCAATTCCTAATATTTTGGCCAGCGCCCGGCAACCCTCGCCTATTCGTCTTTCCGGCTCTTGGCGAGGGGATGGCTTGAAAAGACGAGGTCTTTCAGGCGGTCTTGCGCCACATGGGTATAAATCTGGGTGGTGGTGATGTCCGAATGGCCGAGCATCTGCTGCACGCTTCTCAAGTCAGCGCCGCCTTCGAGAAGATGCGTCGCGAAGGCGTGACGCAGCACATGCGGCGAGACTTTCGAGGGCGGCACGCCCGCCTCGACCGCGAGATCCTTGAGCATTTGCGCGAATCGCGCGGCGGTGATGTGGCCGGTTTTCCCGCGTGAAGGGAAAAACCATGGCGAGGGTTTCTTTTTACCCGCCTTACCGGTCAGGAATTCCTCCCGGCAAGCAAGATATTCTTTCGCCGCGCTCAGCGCATGCTTGCTAAGCGGCGCCAGGCGTTCCTTGTCGCCCTTGCCGCGAATAATGAGACAGCGCTGATCTTTGCGAAAAGCGCCAAATGGCAGGCCGACCAGCTCGGAAACGCGCAAACCCGCCGCATAAAGAATTTCGAGCATAGCCCGCATCCGCACGCCTTTCGGCCCTTGCATTCGCGCCGCCGCCTCCAGCAGCGCGGCGACTTCCGCCGCATCAAGGACTTTCGGCAAGGGCCGGCGCGTCTTAGGCCGATCGATAATTACGGTTGGATTGTCGGCGCGCACGCCCTCCGCATAAAGAAACTGATAGAATTGCCGCAATGCCGAGACCTTCAGCGCCGCGGTCGACGCCGCAAGCCCATCCGCCTCTAGCGCGCCGAGCCAGGCGGCGATGTCATCGGCGCCGGCCGTTTCCAGCGATTCGCGCCGTGCACGAATAAATGCCGAAAATCGCGCCAGGTCGCGACCGTAATTCTTCAACGTATTCGCGGCGGCATTGCGTTCGACCGCCATCATTTCAAGAAAAGTCTCGATAAGGCGCGCATCCGCTTCGCGGCTGGCGCCAGCAGCCGGTCCCGGGTCGGCCTTCATTGCTCTCCCGGACGAGGCTTGATGCGCGGAACCACGCTGTCCTCGCCGGCGGGATTTTGCAACGCCGTCGGGTCTATCGCCTCGGCATTCGGAAATCGTGCGGCCCACACCCGCTCAAACGCATAACGCCGTTGCAGTTCAGGCAATCCGGCGGCGCCAAGGCTTTCGCTGACAATGACGACTTCGACTTCGCCGCCCGCGGCGCCCTCGCCGGACGCCGCCGCCAACGCCGCAAGCCCTGCCTGCCCGGCCTTGTCGCCCGCGACCGCATCAAAGGCCGCTTTCAATATGCGCGCCTTGACCGCCGGGTCGTCATGGCCGGTTTGCGCCGTGTAAAGGCCTGGCGCATCGGCAAGGATCGACACGCCGGCCCGGCGCGCGATTTGCGCCGCCGTTTGCGGGTCGAGCAGCGCCAGCATATTGACGCGATCGATAAAGGCGAGCGCCAGCTCTTCAGGCAAGGCGGCGACGCTTTCATTGGCGCCGATCATCGCTGCAAGCCATTGGCCTGCGCCGACGCTATCGCCGACCGCCATGCGCGAAAGCGCAAAATTCGCCGCTTCTTCCGGCGCGACAATGACGCCTTCGAGGGCTTCGACTTCATTCGCATAGAGAACAGACAGCGCGTAAGAGCGATGGAAACTGTCGGCAAGGCCCAGCGCTTCGGAAATTCGCGCAGCTTTGTCGCGAACAAATTCCGGCGCGCTCATAGCGGCGATCGCCTGATAAAGCAGCGCATCGGTCATCGGATCGCCGGGCCGCTCTGCTGCGCTCGCAGACGCTTCGGCAATCACCGCGACGTCGAATTCAGCATCGGCCAACAAACCGGCCAACACCGATGCATCCAATACGCCCATAGCCAGCGCTCGTTGCGCCGCGTCAATGCGCAGCGCCGGTTCAGCGCCCGCATCGCGGGCAATAGCGGCGATGACGCCGCCATCCGCATGGCGCAACCCGTTCGCGCTCAGACCGAGGCCCGCCGCCCGCGCCGCTGCAAAATGCAACGCCGTTTCAGCCGGCGGCAATGTCTTTTGCGGCGTCGCGCCGCTCGCCCGCGCCAGGGCCGCCAACAGATAGGCTTCGTCGCTCTCCGTAAAGGAGCCGCGCTCGCGCAGGAGGTTGACGGTGAGGTCGAATGCATCAAGCTCGCCCGCTTGCGCATAACAAAGCGCGCGCAGTTTCACCCAGAACAGCGCGTCGCGCCCAGCCGGCAAATTGGCGCCGCGTCGGCAGGCGCCGTTAACATCTCCCGACAGCAAACTGCCGACCGCCTCCGCTTCAGCAAACCACGCGTCGTTTCGGCCCGTCGTTGTGAGGCTGGCGATGGTCCGGGCTTCCTCAAGAAATCCCGCCTGCATCAGCACCAGCAATTTCCGGCCGCCAAGCGACGCATCAGCGCCAGCCGGCTTGTCTCCCGGAGACAACAATATTCGCCGCAACAGCCGCCCGACGCTGGGCGCCGCCGGCCGGCTCGGCGCTTGCGACAGGAGAAAATCGAGGGTCTGCGGCTCACTGTCCCGCCAGAGGGTCGCTGGCAAGCCCCGCTCTCCCGGCGCAAGCGCGCCAATCGCAAATGCGTCGGTGGCGATCGGCGCGGTCTCGACCGCTTCTGGCGGCGCGATCTGCGCGACGGCCGGCGCCGCCAATACGCCGCCTGCCAGCATGACGGCTGACAATATTGAAAATGCGGGAACGGGCTTATTCAGCAGCTTCATTTGCGTCCACTTCAATGGTCCGGGTCTCCGGCTCAAGCATTTGACCGTAAATATATAGCCCGAGCAATGCAGCCGCCGCCGCTACGAAGATTATTGCTGCAAACCGCACCTTGATTCGCTCCTTTGAAGAAACCGCCCCACTATTATCGCGCGCTACGCCGATTGCCGGCCAAAAAACTGGCGTCGGGCGGCGCGCTCCCCTACATCTAAACATCATGAGCCAAACGCGCAAACACCCTGTAATTCAATGCACTCGCCCGATCGTGCTGGTCGGCATGATGGGCGCGGGCAAGACCACCGTGGGCCGCCGGCTGGCGCCCCGGCTGGGGGTTCCGTTCTACGACGCCGACGCCGAAATCGAGCAAGCCGCAGGCATGAGCGTCGGAGACCTGTTCACATTGCACGGCGAGAAGAGTTTTCGCAAAGGCGAAGCAAAGGTCATCAAGCGCCTGCTGGAAGGCCCGCCGCATGTC
Organism: uncultured Parvularculaceae bacterium; assembly: GCA_947259375.1. Taxonomy (GTDB): domain Bacteria; phylum Pseudomonadota; class Alphaproteobacteria; order Caulobacterales; family Parvularculaceae; genus Hyphococcus. The sequence continues at coordinate 76,166 of CAMYLZ010000032.1, forward strand.
CTCGCCACCGGCGGCGGCGCCGTCACCAATGCCGAAACCCGCGCGCTGATCGCGAAACGCGCCGTTTCAATCTGGATCCGGGCCGACATGGACACCATCATCCGCCGGGCGACCCGGCGCGGCACGCGCCCCCTTCTCAAAACCGGCGATCCGCGCGAGACGATTCGTCGCCTCCTTACCGAACGCCGCGACCATTACGCGGCTTCCAATATCTATATCGACAGCCAGCCGGGCCCGCATGAAAACACCGTGGCGCTCATCCTTGAAAAGCTCGAAAACTGGCCAGGATTGCTCGACATGACCAAAGGCCCTGCAGAATGACGCCAAGACAATCGATTCGCGTGCCATTGGGCGAGCGCGCATACGACATCATTATTGCCGACAACCTGCTGGAGGATGCTGGCGCGCTCCTGCGCCCGCATCTGCGCCGGCCGCGCCTGTTCGTGGTGACGGATGAAAATGTCGCCAGCGCGCAGCGCGCGAGGCTCGAAGCCGGCCTCGCCGCAACCGGCGTCGAAGCCAGCTTCATCACGCTGGCGCCTGGCGAAGCGACAAAATCTTTCGCCGAGCTTCAGAGACTGGTCTCGGAATTGCTCGATCTGGGCGTTGAACGCAGCGATCTGGTGGCGGCGTTTGGCGGCGGCGTGATCGGCGATCTCACTGGATTCGCCTGCGCGATTCTGCGCCGCGGCTGCGGTTTCGTGCAAATCCCGACAACGCTGCTTTCCCAGGTGGACAGCGCCGTTGGCGGCAAGACCGCCATCAACGTGCCCCAAGGCAAGAATCTGGTCGGCGCGTTCTACCAGCCGAAACTGGTGATTGCGGATATTTCCGCCCTCGCAACGCTGCCCGCCCGCCAAATCCGGGCCGGCTATGCGGAAATTGTAAAATACGGTCTGATCAGCGACGCGGCGTTTTTTGGTTGGCTCGAAGTCCACGGCCCCGCCCTGCTTGAAGGGGACGCCGCTGCGCGCATTCATGCGGTGAAAACCTCTTGCGCCGCCAAGGCGGCGATCGTCGCCGAGGACGAATGCGAGACCGGGCGACGCGCGCTGTTAAATCTCGGCCACACTTTCGGTCACGCTTTCGAGGCGGCGTTCGGCTATTCCGACAAGCTTCTCCACGGTGAAGCGGTTGCGCTCGGCATGGCGCTGGCCTTTGACTATTCGGTGAGGATTGGACGTTGCGACGAAGCGGACGCCAGCCGCGTCAAACGGCTCTTGCGGAACGCCGGCCTGCCCTGCGAGATATCGGACCTCGATGCAGACCTAAAAGCGGACGCGCTGATCACCTACATGCTGCAAGACAAGAAAGTTGAACAGGGCGCGATTACCCTCATCCTGACGGACGCGATCGGCGCAAGCGTCGTCGTCAAGGACGCCGACCGGGCGGACGTCGCCGATTTCCTGAAAGCAAAGACCGGCCGCTAGGCTGGCAGAGCGGACCCATGGCAGAGCTAGACCTTTCGATCCTGATCCCGTTGGGGAGCATCATATTTCTGCTGCTTTTATCGGCGTTCTTTTCCGGTTCGGAAACGGCGCTGACAGCGACCTCTAAAGCCCGGATGCATGTGCTCGAGGCCGAAGGCGACATGAACGCGCGGCGCGTCGGCATGCTAATCCGCGACCGCGAGCGGCTGATCGGCGCCATTCTCCTTGGCAATAATCTCGTCAACATCCTGGCGACATCGATCGCCACCAGCCTGCTGATTTCCTTCTTTGGCGAGACCGGCCTCGCCAACGCCATCGCCACGGTAATCATGACCTTGCTGATCTTGGTCTGCTCGGAGGTCACGCCGAAAACGGTCGCGATTTCGCGGCCGGATTCCTTCGCAATGGCGGTCGCGCCGATCATGCGCTGGGTGGTGTTCGTCTTCGCGCCGGTCACGCGCATTGTGCAACTGATCGTGCGCGGATTTTTGCACCTCTTTGGCGTCGATGTTTCGAAGGACAGCGCGGTTTTTTCCGCCGCCGAGGAAATTCGCGGCGCGATCGATCTGCACCATTACGAAGGCCGCGTCGACAAGGAGGCGCGCGACCTTATTCGCGGCGCGCTCGATCTCAATGAGATCCGTACGGAAGAAATCATGATCCATCGCAAGTCGATCGAGATGCTTGATCTCGACCGCCCGAACGACGCGATCATCCGCCAGGCGCTGAAAAGCGCTCATACCCGCCTGCCGCTTTATCGCGAGACGCCTGATAATGTCATCGGCATTCTTCATGCCAAGGATCTGCTGCGCGCGCTGTGGGATGCGGAAGGCAATGCGGACGCCATCGACTTTGAAGCGCTGGCGCGCGAGCCGTATTTTGCACCGGAAACGACGACGCTTCAGGAACAGCTCGACGCTTTCAAACTAAAGCAGGAGCATTTCGCGCTGATCGTTGACGAATATGGCGCGCTGATGGGCCTCGTGACGCTCGAAGACATTCTCGAGGAAATTGTCGGCGAGATCGAAGACGAATATGACAGCCCGGTTCAGGGCGTCAGGCCGCAAGGCGACGGGTCGCTCAATGTGGACGGCGACGTCACCATTCGCGACCTCAATCGCGCCATGGACTGGAACCTGCCGGATGACGAAGCGGTCACCCTCGCCGGCCTCGTCATTCATGAATCACAATCGATCCCGGATGTCGGGCAGACCTTTTCATTCCATGGCTTTCGGTTCAAAATTCTTCGCCGGCGCCGCAATCAGATTACGGCGCTGAAAATCACCCCGATTGCCGAACCAACCCTTTAAACGCTGGAATATTGTCAAATGGCGAAACCGCCTGGCCGTAATGCCTTTTTGTTTATCTTCATCACCGTTCTGCTCAACATGATCGGCTATGGCGTGATCATGCCGGTCATGCCGCAACTGATTATGGAAGTGACCGGCGAAGACCTGTCGCACGCGGCGCAATGGGGCGGTTATCTCGCGGTCGCCTATGCGCTGATGCAATTCATCATGATGCCGATCATCGGCGGCCTGTCTGACCGGTTCGGGCGACGCCCGGTTTTGCTGGCCTCGCTATGCGCTTATTCCGTCGATTTCCTGATCATGGCGCTGGCGCCGGTCATCAGCATCATTCTATTCGCACGCGCCCTCGCAGGGGCGTTCGCCGCGACTTTCTCGACGGCCAACGCCTATATCGCCGACATTTCGCCGCCCGAAAAGCGCGCCGCGAATTTCGGCCTGATGGGCGCCGCATTCGGTCTCGGCTTCATTATCGGCCCGGCGATCGGCGGTTTTCTCGGCGATAATTTCGGGCCGCGCGCGCCGTTCTTTTTTGTTGCGGCGACCGGCGCGTCGAACTTCCTGTTCGGATTGTTCGTGTTGCCGGAAACCCTGAAAGCGGAGAACCGGCGGACATTCCAATGGAAACGCGCCAACGCCTTCGGCAATTTCAGGCAATTCGCCAACTACCCGATCATGCTGCCGATCGCCGGCGTCCTGTTCCTGTCGCAAATCGCCCATTGGACCTACCCGTCCGTCTGGGCCTATTACGCGGAACAGAAATTCCAGTGGACGCCCGGCATGATCGGCGCGTCGCTGATGTTTGTCGGCCTGATGGCCGCGATCGTCCAAGGCGGCGTGACGCGCATCGTCATACCGAAAGTCGGCGAGCGCGCCGCCGCGCTTTTCGCCATGGCGGTCACGGCGGCCGCCTATTTCCTCTTTGCGCTCGCCAATCAGGGCTGGATGATCTACGCGATCATCGCCGTATCGTCGCTCGGCGGCCTCGCACAGCCGGCGCTGCAGGGAATCATGTCGCGCACCATGCCGGCGGACGCACAAGGCGAGCTGCAAGGCGCAATCGCCGCCGTGATGAGCATTTCCATGGTCATTGGCCCCTTTGTCATGACGCAGCTTTTCTCGGCGTTTTCCGCGCCGAACGAGCCCTATGGGCTGTTCAATGTCACGCTGCTGCCCGAGGGCGCGCCGTTTTATTTCCCCGGAGCGCCGTTTATCTTCGCAATGATCCTGGAAGTGATCGCCATCGGCATGTTGTTCCTGGCGTTCTCACGCATTCAGCGTCCGCGCGAGGAAACCGCGCCGGCCGGCACAGCCCAAGCGGCCGCCGACAGCTAGTCAGACATTCTGCGCCCGCCAAGGTGCAACTGGCCCGCCGCGTCAAACAGGAACGCGGCGGAAAGGCCGAACAGCAACAGACCGTTCGCCGCCGCAGCGCCGGATAGCAGCCGCCAGGGTTCGGGCAGCAGGACATCGCCAAATCCGAGCGTCGTGTAGCTCGCAGCGGAAAAGTAAAGCGCGGGCTCCCACCCTTCGAACACCTCAAGCCGGACAAAAGTCCACGCCCACATCGAAATCTCGATCGAATGCGCGAGCATCAGCCAGGCGCCGATAAGCACCAGCGCGATACTATCGCGGAAAAATCTGTAAACGCCGATCGCCGGACGTTTTACGGCGCGAAACATTGCGGCGGCGGCAGCGACGAAAACGCCGTGCACGAATATTGTCGCGGCGATCAGCAGCGCCGAAACGACAACTTGATGTTCTATGCCTGGGCTATCCATCACGATGCGAGGGTTGGTTTCATTGGCGGATATCACAACCGATCCGCCCTTGCGGCGCAAGCCGCAAAACCGGTTCGGCCGCCAATCCGCTAGCGCGTGCGCTGAACGGCCTTGGCCAAGAGTTTCAACCGGCCATTGGCGCGTTTGATCGCCTCATCGAGGCTTTTCAGCGTTTCCATATTTTCTTTGTCGTCTTCGCTTTCAACGTCGAGCAGCGCCTTGACCGCATCGATCTCCGCCTGCATCGCTGAAACCGCGCTTTCGCAGGGCTTGAGAGGCGCCGCAAGCCGCCGACCCTCGCCCCGCGATTGCGCCAGCCGGCCGCCCGCCCAGATCCCGGCGGCAAATCCGACAAGCGCCAACGGCCATCCGGCAGCGAGCATTTGCATGAAGGCGTCCATACCCATCAAATCCGATCATCAAGCGCGAAGCGCGCGCATGTTCCCCGCGCAGTTTATAGCAAGCTATGGGTAGCAAACTCTGGGCCACAAACGCCGGGAAAGCGGATTTCATGCAAGAAAAAACCGCCAGAGCCTGAGCCCTGGCGGTGTTAAACTGGTTAATCAGTCGGTATCAGCGCGGCGCCATGACCATCATGATCTGGCGGCCTTCCATTTTCGGATATTGTTCAACCTTGGCGATCTCTTCAAAATCGTCCTGCACGCGTTTCAACAGATCCGCGCCGCGATCCTGATGCGCCATTTCCCGGCCGCGAAACCGCAAGGTCACCTTGACCTTGTCGCCCTCTTCAAAGAAGCGCCGCATCGCCTTGACCTTCACTTCATAGTCATGGTCGTCGATATTCGGCCGCATCTTGATCTCTTTGATCTCAACGACTTTCTGCTTCTTCTTGGCTTCGGCTTTTTTCTTCTGTTGCTGGTATTTGAATTTGCCGTAATCGAGGATCTTGCAAACGGGCGGCTTCGTGTTCGGCGAAACCTCAACAAGATCAAGACCGGCGTCAGCGGCAATCGCAACCGCTTCTGCGGTCGAGACGACCCCGCGCTTTTCCCCCTTATCGTCGATCAGCAAAACCTGCGGCACCTTGATATCGTCATTGATACGCGGGCCGTCCGGTTTCGGTGGCGGGGCTGCAAATGGTCTGCGTGCTATGGACTTCTCTCCATCGGTTGCTAACGGATAAAATTATGCCGGCGTTTCGGTAAGAAACAGTTAACCTTTAACCGGAAATTCGGCTGAGGCGCGGATATATAAGGCTTTTGGCGCATCAATCAACGGGCTTGCGCCGTCATTCGAGGATCGCCCTCAACACCCTCCCCCGACGGGACCAGCCCCATATTGACAAGCGTGCGCCAGACAAAGCCCGGCTCAACAGCGCCAAGGTCGGCCGGCGCGGTCATTGTCACAATATGCCGGCCGTCGGCCGTGATCGGCGCCTTGGCCGGCGAAATCACCACGCCTTCACAGCCGACGGCGAGCGCCAGTTGCATTTCCTCCGCGCCGTCGCTGACGAAAAACGCCGCTTCCTGCGCAAGCGCGGCGAGCTGCAAAAGGTCTGTCTTGCCCGCGAGATCCACAAGCTGCGGCGTTTCATTGGCGATTTCATCGCCAAAGCCATGCAGTGATTTCGGCCCCGCCAGCACCGGCATGATGCTGGACCGGCTCATTTGCGCCGCGAGCCCTGCATAGCCGGCCGCGCTCCATCGCCGGTCCGCCGCCTCTCCCGGCAGGAGCAGCCCGAACGGGCCGGAAACGCCATACCAGGAGGGCTGCATATTGGCGCTGTCCTTGCGCGCCGCCACCGCCCAGCCGAGATCGGGAAGCCACCCATTGACCTCAATCGCCGACGCCGCGATCAGCGGATCGAGATTCGGCGCTGGCGCGCTGCGGCTTTCGCGTTTTGACGGCTTCGGCGCTGCTTCGGCCTGATGCCATTTCGGTCCAAACGGGCCCATGGCGGCGCGCAAACGCCGAGCCTCTTCGTCATTGGAAAGGTCGTAAACCAGTTCGAATTTCGACGCCTTCAATTGGCGAATGAAATCCTTGCGCGCCTCGCGGTCGCGTAAATCCGGCAATGCCGCCACCTGATCGAAATAGGGCGAGGCCCGCGCGATCCGTTGCAACCCCGGCGTCGTCAAAAAACTGATCCGCGCTTTTGGGTGCGCGTCGCGGATCGCCTGCATGACGGGATCGGCCGCCACAAAGGCCGACAGTCCGTCCGTTTTGATAATCAGGATATTACTCTGTTTACGCCCCAACATGCCGCCCCATTACGCCCTTTCCGCCAGCAACTCGCGATAAACGCCTAGCGTCGCATCGCACATTGCCGCGCATGAATAGACGCTTGCAGCCCGCGCGCGCGCAATCTCGCCCATGGTCTCGCGCGCATCCGCCGACATGGCGCCGATCCGCCGGACGGCCCCGGCCAGCGCATCCGCGTCGCCGGGCGCGACCAGATAGCCGGTTTCGCCATCGATCACCGTTTCCCGGGCGCCGCCATGATTCGAGGCGATCACCGGTCTGGCCATGGCGCCGGCCTCCACTGCGACGCGCCCAAACGCTTCAGGCCGCGTCGACGGTGCGAGCACCACATCGGCCCAGGCGTAGGCTGCCGGCATATCGGCGCAATCGCCGACCAGATAAACCATGTCGCGGACCCCACATTCGTCGATCCTTGCACGCAAACGGCGTTCATAATCGTTCTTGCCTTGCGCGCCCCCGCAAAAAACTAGCGTCAATCCGCAATCTTGGCCAGTGGCCTGTGCCGCCTGCCTGAGGCGCGCAACCGCCTCGATAGCGATTTCATGGCCTTTCCACGGGGTCAGCCGCGCCGGCAAGAGCAGCTTGAGCCCCGCCTCCTCGCCCCGCCCCCAGCCTTGAGTCGCTTGGTTAACGCGGTCATGAGAAACCTTTTCCGGGTTGAAAAGATCAATATCAACGCCGCGCGGAATGACTTTCAGCCGCGCCGCCAGCGACGGCGCGACGCCGACAATCCGTTCCGCCGTGAAATGCGAATTTGCGATCACCCGGTCAGCCCGCAACATGGACGAATTGTAAAACCGCTTGATCGGGCCGGCCGCCGAATAAGCCCCGTGATAGGTGGTGACGATCGGAATATGCGCACGGCGCGCCGCTTGCAGCGCGCTCCAGGCGGGGGCGCGTGAACGGGCATGAATGAGATCCACGCCTTCGCGTCGGATCAGTTTTTCGAGCCAGAAGCCGTTGGCGATGATGGTCGCCGGGTTCTTGGAATCGACCGGCGCGACGACCACCTCGCCGCCGGCGTTCTCGATCTCCGGCGCCAGCCGCCCGCCAGCCGAGGCGACAATCGCGCGCCCGCCGGCCCGCGCCACGGCGCTTGCAATCTCAAGGCATGTGCGCTCCGCTCCGCCCGCATCGAGGCGCGGTACAACCTGCAATATGGTGCTTTCAAACCTGCTCATTAGCTGCACAGTCTAAGCCAGTTCTCTGCTCGTGTAAGAGAAAACAGCGCGCCAGACGGTTGGCGAATGCGCCGGATTGGCGCATATCGCCATGGAGGCAAGTCTTGGGGAGGAAGTCTCGAGGGAAAACCCTGATCGAACCGTGACGGGCTTTTGGGTAAGCCAAGCAGGAGGTGATCGCCGCGATCATGAAAGCGCTTGTCACCGGCGTCGCCGGATTTATCGGATTTCACACGGCGGCGCGTCTGGCGGCGGCGGGCTGGCATGTCGCCGGCGTCGACAATCTCAATGATTATTATGATCAGAACCTGAAACAGGCGCGGATCGACGCGCTCGGCGACAAGGTCCGCTTCCGAGAACTCGACATTGCGGCCGCGACCGCTTTTGGGAAATTCGTCGAGAACGAAGCGCCGGATGTCGTCATCCATCTCGCCGCGCAAGCCGGCGTGCGATATTCGATCGACAATCCCTTTGCTTACGCCCGCTCCAACTTGCTCGGCCATTTGTCCGTACTCGAAGCATGCCGGCACGCGAAGGATTTGAAGCATTTGATCTACGCCTCGTCGAGCTCGGTCTATGGCGGCAATGAGAAGACCCCCTTCAGCGAGACGGACCCCGTGGATGGACCGGTCTCGCTTTACGCCGCCACCAAGCGCAGCGACGAGTTGATGAGCGCGACTTATGCACATCTTTACGGGATCAAGCAGGTCGGCCTGCGATTTTTCACCGTTTACGGGCCGTGGGGCCGCCCGGACATGGCTTATTGGACGTTCACGGAGAAAATTCTTAAGGGCGAACCGGTTCCGGTATTCAATCACGGCGACATGCGCCGCGATTTCACCTATATTGACGATGTCGTTGATTGCATTGCCGCGATTGCGGAAAAGCCGCCTTCTTTCGAAGGCCAAGACCGCCCCCACAAGCTTTACAACATTGGCAACCACACGCCGGTGCGTTTGCTCGATTTCATCGCCGCGCTGGAAAAAGCGACGGGACGCAAGGCGGAGATGGAGATGCGCGAGATGCAGCCCGGCGATGTGCGCGAGACCTATGCGGATGTCGAACGCCTCGCCGCCGATTACGGCTTCAACCCGGCAACGCCGGTTGAAACCGGCCTCAAGCATTTCGTTGACTGGTATCGCGGCTATTACGGACTTTAGGAGCCGGGAAACCGCTTGCGGGCGTCCTTCAGGATCTCGCGCGCCGCATTGCGCCCCGGCAGGCCGGTGACGCCGCCGCCGGGATGCGCGCCGGACCCGCAATGATAAAGGCCGCCCAGCGCCCCGCGATAGTCGCCATAGCCGAGCGCCGGGCGCGCCGCCCACATCTGATCGAGGCTCATGGCGCCATGCATGATATCGCCGCCGACAAGCCCGAACTTGTCCTCGAGATCCTTCGGCGACAGAATCATTCGTCCGACCACCGCCTTTTTGAAATTCGGCGCATATTCATTGACCGTGTCAATGATGTGGTCCGCCGCCTTTTCACGTTCATCATCCCATGACCGGCCGTCCGGCAATTGCGGCGCGAATTGCTGACAAAAGAGGCTCGCAACATGCGCGCCTTCCGGCGCGAGACTGTCGTCGATCGTTGACGGAATCAGCATCTCAACGATCGGTTTTCGCGACCAGCCCTCGCGCTTGGCATCGATAAATGCGCGATCCATGTAATCGAGCGTCGGCGCAATGACGATGCCGCATTGATGGTGCTCGGCCTTTTCCTTGCCCGGAAGGCACGTGAAATCCGGCAATTCCGACAGCGCGACATTCATCCGGAAGGTGCCGGACTCGCAGCGCCAACCCTCCATCCGCTTGCGGAATTCCGGCGCCAGCGCATCAGCCGGCATCATGCGCCCGTAAAGCAGCTTCGGATTGACATTGGCGACGACGCACGCGCCAACAACCTCCTCGCCGCTTTTCAGCACAATACCGGTCGCTTCGCCGTTTTCTACGCTGATGGATTTGACGGGCGCATCAAGCGAAATCTCGACGCCCGCCTCCGCGCAAGCCTTGCGCATAGCCTCAGTAATCGCGCCCATGCCGCCAACCGCATGACCCCAGGCGCCTTTGACGCCGTCCACTTCGCCGAACACGTGATGCAGCAACACATAGGCTGAGCCCGGTGTTTCGGGGCTGGCGTAATTGCCGACAACCGAGTCGAAACCGAACGCCGCTTTGACGGGTTCGGATTCAAACCACGCATCCAGAAAGCCGCGCGCGCTTTTTGTGAACAGATCCAGCAAATCCTGATGCAGCGCATTGCCGCCCCGCGCCGCCGGCCACAATTGCGCGGCGGCGGCCAGCGCGCCTTTAAGGCCGGCGCGCGGATTTGGCGGCGTTTTTACCGACAAGGCGCGAAGCATGTCGGCAACCGCTTCGAGGCGCTCGTAATAGGCCGGCAGGCGCGCCGCGTCATGCGCTGAAAACTTCGCAAACTCGGCCTGGGTTCGCGCCAGGCCGCCGCCGAGTTTCAGATAGCGCCCGTCATCGGTAGGCAGGAAATTCGAGATCGGCCGTTGCAGGAATTCCAGCCCATAATCCTTCAGCTTCATATCGGCGATGACGTGCGGATTTAGCAGGCTGACTGTATAACTCGCAACCGAGTTCCGAAAACCGGGGTAAAACTCCTCCGTCACTGCTGCACCGCCGACAACCGGCCGGCGCTCGCAAATGCGGACCTTCAGCCCGGCACGCGCCAGATAGAATGCGCAGACAAGCCCGTTATGCCCGCCGCCGATGATGACTGCATCATATGTACCGGAAACCGTCATGCGTACCTTTCAACCAGACCGAACCGCCAAGGACTATCGGCGGCGGCAAGGATTGGCAATCGCATGCTTACGAAAAGGCCGGGTGTCGCGCGTCCATCAACCTGCCGCTTGCGCCTTCGCCTCGCGGCGGCGTTGATGCAGGATGAATTCCGTATAGCCGTTCGGTTGCGCCGCGCCTTCGAAAACAAGATCGCAAGCCGCCTTGAACGCAATGCCGTCAAAGCCGGGCGCCATTGGCCGATAGGCCGGGTCGCCGACATTCTGGCGGTCGACCACTTCGGCCATGCGCTGCATCACAGAAAGCACTTCATCGCGCGTCGTCACGCCATGCTTCAGCCAGTTGGCGATATGCTGAGACGAAATGCGCAATGTGGCGCGATCTTCCATCAGGCCGATATCGTGAATGTCCGGCACTTTCGAACAGCCGACGCCCTGATCGATCCAGCGCACGACATATCCCAGAATGCCCTGCGCATTGTTTTCAAGCTCTTCCCTGATTTCTTCCGGGCTAAAGTTTTTGCCCTGCGCCAATGGCGGCGTCAGCAGACGTTCAAGATCGCCGGCCCCCTGCTCTGATAATTCCTTTTGCCGCGCGAAAACATCGACCTCGTGATAATGCAGCGCATGCAGCGTCGCCGCGGTCGGCGACGGCGTCCAAGCGGTTGTGGCGCCGGATTGCGGATGACCGATCTTCTGCGCCAGCATATCGGCCATGCGGTCGGGCGCAGCCCACATGCCCTTGCCGATCTGCGCTTTGCCGGAAAGCCCGCAGGCAAGACCGATCCCGACATTGCGGTCTTCATATGCGGCGATCCAGTCCGTGCGCTTGATGTTATTTTTACGCACCATCGGCCCGCCTTCCATGGCGGTGTGGATTTCGTCGCCCGTCCGATCAAGGAAGCCGGTATTGATGAACACGACGCGTTCGCGCGCCGCATGGATGCAGGCGGCGAGATTGACAGAGGTGCGACGTTCCTCATCCATAATCCCGACTTTGAGCGTATTGGCGGCGAGCCCGAGCATTTTTTCAACGCGTGCGAAGAGCTTTACCGTGAATGCAACCTCGTCAGGCCCATGCATTTTCGGCTTGACGATATAGACCGAACCGGCGCGGCTGTTTTTAACGGGCCCGGTCCCGTTGAGGTCATGCATGGCGATCAGCGACGTCACCGCTGCATCGAGAAAGCCTTCAGGAATATCATCGCCTTTCGCGTCGCGAACAGCGTCGGTATACATATGATGGCCGACATTGCGCACCAGCATCATTGAGCGCCCTGGCAGGGTCAGCGCCTCACCGCCGGGCGTTCGGTAGGTCCGGTCAGGCTCCAACGTCCGCTCAACAATCTTGCCGCCTTTTTCAAAGCTGGCTTTGAGGTCGCCCTTCATCAGGCCCAACCAGTTGCGATAGACCAGCACCTTGTCTTCCGCATCAACGGCGGCGACGGAGTCCTCGCAATCGATGATTGCGCTTACCGCCGCCTCGACGGTCACATCCGCAACCCCCGCCTTGTCGGTTTTACCGATCGGGTGGCTGCGGTCGATGACGATCTCGAGATGCAGGCCGTTTTTCTTCAACAAAACCGTGTTCGGCGCGCTTTCATCACCGCGAAAGCCTGCAAATTTCTCGGGCTCGGCGAGCGCGGTCGCGCCGGCCGCTGTCTCAATCGCCAGTGCGCCATTCTCAACCCTGTAGCCGGTTGCATCCGCATGCGATCCGCTGTTCAACGGCGCCGCAAGGTCGAGCGCTGCGCGCGCCCGCGCGATCACTTTCTCGCCGCGCGCCGGATTATAAGCGCCGCCCCGCTCGGCCCCGCCGGTTTCCGCAATTGCATCGGTTCCATAGAGCGCATCATAAAGGCTGCCCCAACGCGCATTGGCGGCGTTGAGCGCATAGCGGGCGTTGCTTGCCGGCACGACAAGCTGCGGCCCGGCGGTTTGCGAAAATTCCGGGTCGACATGCGCCGTGGAAATCGCAAACCGCGCCGGCTCGTCAACGAGATACCCGATCTCGCGCAGATACGCTTCATGTTCAGCGACATTGAAGGGCTGCGACGCGCGCTCGCGGTGCCAGGCGTCAAGCTGCGCCTGCAACTCTGCGCGCCGTTTTAACAGCGCGGCGCATTCCGGCCCGAGCTCGGCGACGATGCCGGCAAGCCCCTCCCAGAACGCCGTTTTTGAAATGCCGATTCCCGGCAGCGCTTCATTCTCTATAAAATTGGCCAGGAGATTCGAGACTTTCAGGCCAGATCGCTCAATCATTCCATCAATCCGCTATTTCGTCAGCGTGTAAACAGGTTCACATTAGCGCTTTATGCATGCAAACGCGCCGACAACAACAGCTTGCGCTGCAGTCGCGAAACGCGCGCCGCTTTTGACAAGGGCGACAGCGGCGCTATGTATTCGCAAATAGCAATGGCCTATTGGATTTTTCATTGAAGAATCAGCTGGTTAAATTCGCTCACGCTTTAATGGCGCGACTTGTCGGGCTCATTCTGGCCGGCATGACCTTCATCGCGCCTGCAAGCGCGGAGAAAGCGACGATCGCCGTCGCCGCCAATTTCCAAAACGCGGCTGAAACACTCGCTGCGAATTTCGAACAACAATCCGGTCATGAATTGACGATCGCCGCCGGGTCCACCGGCAAGCTTTATGCGCAGATCGTCAATGGCGCGCCATTCGATGTGTTTCTCTCCGCCGATCAGGAGCGCCCGCGCCTGTTGGAAGAACGCGGGATCGCCGTGCAAGGCGCGTGCTTTACTTACGCAATAGGCAGGCTGGCCTTGTGGAGTCCGCCGCCAGTCCAAGCCGTCGCCCCGGAAACCTTGGCCGGCGGAAAATTCAAGCGCCTTGCAATCGCTAATCCGGCGCTTGCGCCCTATGGAGCGGCGGCGAAAGACGTCCTGTTGTCGCTCGGGCTTTGGGAAATGCTGCAACCGAAAATCGTCATGGGCGAAAATGTAAGCCACAGCTTTACCTATGTTGCGACCGGCGCCGCTGAGCTCGGCTTCGTCGCCCTGCCGCAAATCCTCGCCTTGCCGGCGGCCTCGCGCGGCGCCTATTGGGCGCCGCCCGCGGATTTGCATGCGCCCCTTCGTCAGGACGCGGCGCTTTTAACTCGTGCGGCGCAAAACGCGGCGGCGATCGCCTTTGTCGATTACCTGAAAAGCCCGCAAGCACGCGCGACCATCGAAGGCTACGGTTATGAGGCGGATCATTGATGCCTGATCTCGGCCCTCTCTGGCTGACGCTGGGTCTTGCCGCATCGACGACGGCGATCCTGCTTCTTCTCGGCGCGCCATTCGCCTGGTGGCTGGCGCAAACCCGCTCGCCGTTCAAGCCGGTTTTGGAAGCGATCACCGCCTTGCCGCTGGTGCTGCCGCCGACGGTCATCGGCTTTTATCTGCTGATCGCACTGAACCCGACCGCGCCCATCGGCGCTTTCTGGGTGACGCTGACCGGCGATACGTTGACCTTTTCCTTTGCCGGGCTGGTCGTCGCCTCTGTCATCTATTCGCTGCCATTCATGGTGCAGCCATTGCAAAGCGCGTTTGAAGCAATCGGCCGCGGCCCGATGGAAGCAGCGGCAAGCCTGCGGGCGAGCCCGCTCGATGCGTTCTTCACCGTCGCGGCGCCGCTTTCAGCACGCGGATTCATCACCGCCTCGGTCCTTACCTTCGCGCATACGATTGGCGAGTTCGGCGTCGTTTTAATGGTCGGCGGCAATATTCCGGGGCGGACAAAAGTCGTCTCGATCGCCATTTATGAACATGTGGAGACCTTGCGCTATGCGCAGGCGCATGTCTTATCGGCCGTGCTCCTGATTTTCTCTTTCCTGGTGCTGTTATTCGTATACGCCGCCAATAAACGGTATCCGGTTCATGTCGGCTGAGCATTTGTCCCTCAACGTCAAAACCGCCTTTGACGGATTTGATATCGACATTGCGGAAACGCTGACGCTTGACGGCGCAACAGCGATCTTCGGCGCCAGCGGCGCGGGCAAAACGACGCTGATGCGCTCCATCGCCGGATTCCAAACGCCGCAGAGCGGCCGCATCGCCCTTGGCGACGAGGCCTGGTTCGACAGTGCGCAAAAGATCAACCTTCCCGCATGGCGACGGCCCGCCGGCTATATGTTTCAGGATGGGCGCCTGTTTGCGCATCTGACCGTGCGCGGCAATCTCGCTTTTGCCGACCAGCGCAGCCCCGGCGGTCAGTATGCGCGTGACCATATCGTTGACGCATTCGCCCTTGCGCCGCTGCTGGACCGGCGCGTCACGTCGCTTTCCGGCGGCGAATGCCAGCGGGTCGCGCTCGCCCGCACGCTCTTGTCGCGCCCGCGCCTGTTGCTGTTGGACGAGCCCCTCGCCGCACTAGACCGCAAGCGCAAGAGCGAAATTCTGCCCTATCTCAAGGACCTGCCGCAGCGCTTTGGCGCGCCGACGCTGTTTGTCAGCCACGACATCGAGGAAGTCGCGCAGCTTGCGGACAATATCCTGTTGCTCGCCAATGGCCGCGTTGACGCCTATGGCGCCGCTGCCGATATCATATCCATGCTCGATCTTGAGCCGGTCACCGGACGCTATGATGCGAGCACGCTGCTTGAGGGGCGCGTTGCAGGCCATGACCAGTCCTTGCGCCTTACCCGCGTCGCTCTTGGCGGCGCGATCATCACCATGCCGATCAATGACCGTTTGGCAGATGGCGATGCGGTACGATTACGTATCCGCGCGCAAGATGTCGCAATCGCGACCACCAAGCCGGAAGGTATCAGCATCAGGAATGCGCTTCCGGGCGCCGTTCACGCCATTACCGAACAGTCCGGCACGGCGTTTGCCGAGATATTCATCGATATCGGCGATGCGTGTCTTCGCTCGCGCATCACCCGTGCGTCGGTCGCGGATTTGGGGCTTGCCGAAGGCATGCCGGTCTATGCGCTGATCAAAAGCGTCAGCTTTGACGGGCGGTTGTCCTAAAGCGACAGACGCCGCGGACAACGTTGCGGCGAACCGCCAAAGGCGAGCTTCATCTTCGATGCCGCCCTTACATCTCGCTGATGCGCTTGCCCGCAAACGCCATTTCCACTAGCAGCGCGGCCGGTTTGAATTCTTCGCCGAAGCGTTCTTCAAATTCCTTCAGCCTAGAGACGATCTTGTCGAGGCCGACCGTATCGGCCCAAAACATCGGACCGCCGCGATAGATCGGCCAATTATAACCCTTGATGCAGGCGATATCGATATCGGAGGCGCGCAGCGCAATGCCCTCTTCAAGCACCTTCGCGCCTTCATTGACGACCGGGTATAAAAGCCGCGCCAGGATTTCATCATCATCGGCGGGAACCTGTTCAATCCCTTTTTCCGCCGCGACTTCCCTTATGACGTCAAGCGCAACCGGCGACAGGGTCGCGTTGCGATTTTCGTCATAGTCGTAATAGCCGCCGTTTTTCTTCTGCCCGAGACGATCGCGGCGCACGAGTTCTCCGGAGGCGGTTTTTTCCTTTGAATCCCGGCCAATCACGTCAAGACCGATCAGGTCGAACATGCGGAACGGCCCCATGGCGAAGCCATAATCATACATGACACGATCGATATCGGCGGGGCTGACGCCTTGCAGCGCCAACTTGTTCGCCTGCTTGCCGCGCACCGTCATCACTCGGTTGGCGATAAAGCCGTAGCCGACCCGCGCATGGACAGCGGTCTTGCGAATCTTCTTCGCCAACTGCATCGCGGTATTGACGATATCGAGGCTGGTCTTTTCCCCGCGCACCACCTCCATCAGCGGCATGATGTTCGCCGGTGAGAAGAAATGGATGCCGATCACATCTTGCGGGCGTTTTGTCGCCGAAGCGATCTCATCAATATCGAGATAGGACGTGTTGGTCGCGAGAATCGCCCCGTCCTTTGCAATGGCGTCAATCTTTGCAAACACATCCTTTTTGACCGGCATGCTTTCGAACACCGCCTCAATAACGAGATCAGCATCGCTGAGCGCTTGATAATCAGTGGCCAGTGTAATCAGGCCCATGCAAGCCTCGACCTGACCGGCGCTCATCCGGCCTTTTTTCGCGGCATTCTCGTAATTTCGGCGGATGACGCCAATCCCGCGCTCCAGCGCCTCTTGGGTCTGGTCGATCAGCGTCACCGGCAAGCCGATATTGAGAAAATTCATGGCGATGCCGCCGCCCATGGTGCCCGCCCCGATGACCCCGACTTTCTTGACCGGCCGCATCGGCGTTTCTTTTGAAATATCCGGGACTTTTGCGGCTTGGCGCTCGGCGAAAAAAACATAGCGCTGGGCCGCCGACTGCGTGCTCTGCATTAATTCAACAAACAGTTCGCGCTCGCGCTTCATGCCTTCATCAAAGGAAAGCGCGACCGCCGCCTCAATGCATTTGATGATGTTTTCCGGCGCCTTGAAGCCGCGGAATCTTTTCGCGTTCTTTTTGCGAAATTCGTCAAAGACTTCCGGTTTGCCGCGCCATTCGGCGAGCTTTCCGTCAAGCTCGCGCACCCGCGCCATTGGCGTGCTTTCATCTGTCAGCTTACGGGCAAAGGCGATCGCATCTGCGCGCAACGCATCCTCGCTGGCGAGCGCATCGACGGCGCCGTTCTCAAGCGCTTCCATCGCGCCGATCGGGCGCCCGCTGGTGATCAGCGCGAGCGCGGCGGGCACGCCGATAATGCGCGGCAAGCGCTGCGTGCCGCCCGCCCCGGGAAGCAGCCCGAGATTGACCTCCGGCAGGCCGACCTTGGCCGAAGGAACGGCGATGCGGTGATGACAGCACAACGCCAGCTCAAAGCCGCCGCCAAGCGCGGTTCCGTGGATCGCCGCGACCACGCGCTTTGGCGCATTCTCGATAACCTCCAGCACCGCGCGCAGATCCGGTTCGCGCATGGGCTTTCCAAACTCGGAAATATCGGCGCCGGCGAAAAACGTCCGCCCCGCGCAGATGATGACGATAGCGTCCGCCGCCGCGTCGCTCGCGGCTTTTTCCACGCCCTCGACAATGTTCCGGCGGACATCATAGCCGAGCGCGTTCACCGGCGGGGAATCGAGGGTGACGATAGCGATCCCGTTTTCGACTTCGTATTTCATGATCTCGGTCATCGTGGTTCCGCCTTTCGGGAATGCCGCTCGCCGCGTTGATTGTAGATTTTCGGCTCAACCGATTACGCCATCCGCACGCAGTTTTTCAATGGCGCTGTCGCTCTTTCCAAGCCCGCGCAAAATTGCGTCGGCGTCAGCGCCTTCCGGGCGCGCAGGGCGCGGCGCGGGCGCGGGCGTCCTGTCGAAACGCGGCGCCGGCGCCGGCTGAATGACGCCGCCAACCTCGACAAATGTCTCGCGCGCGCGGTTGTGGGGATGGTTCGGCGCCTCTTCCAGCGACAGCACCGGCGCAAAACACGCCTCGCTCCCTTCCAGAAGCGCGCACCATGCGTCGCGTGTTTTCGTCTTGAACAGCGCAGCGAGTTTCGCTTTGAGCCCGTCCCAATTCGACTGCTCATATTGATTGTCGAAATCCGGGTCCGTCGCGATGCCGAGCTTGTCGCGCAACTGCGCGTAAAATTGCGGTTCGATTGCACCAATAGCAATCCATTTGCCGTCGCTCGTTTCATAGGTGTCGTAGAAATGCGCGCCCGTATCGAGAAGATTGACGCCGCGTTCGTCCTTCAGCATGCCGGAAGCGTAAAAGCCCCAGGTCATCGCTGAAAGCGCTGCGGACCCATCCGTCATCGCGCAGTCGATCACTTGCCCCTCGCCGCCATTCTTGACCGACAGAATCGCGCTCACCATGCCGAAGGCCAGCACCATGCCGCCGCCGCCGAAATCGCCGATATAATTCATCGGCGGGGTCGGCTTTTCGCCTTTGCGCCCGCAACTATGCAGCGTGCCGGTGAGTGCAATGTAATTGATGTCGTGGCCCGCCCTCTGCGCATACGGCCCTGTCTGCCCCCAGCCCGTCATGCGCCCGTATACGAGTTTCGGATTGTCTTTCAGGAGAATGTCGGGCCCGAGCCCGAGCTTTTCCATGACGCCGGGACGAAAGCCCTCTATCAGGCCGTCCGCGGTTTTGACGAGCGCGCGCGCGATAGCGGCGCCTTCGGGCCTTTTTATGTCGAGAACAATCGACTTGCGCGAGCGCGACAGCGGATCAATCGGAATCTTCACGCCGCCGGTACGGTCGATACGGATCACCTCCGCGCCATGGTCAGCCAGCATCATGCCGCAAAACGGCCCCGGACCGATACCGGTAAATTCAATGATGCGAATTCCGTGAAGCGCGCCCGCCATAGCCGTCTTTCCCTTGAGCCCTTATCGCGCCTCAACGTAACGGCCAATGCGCGCCAGGGTAAGCGCAAGTTGCAGCATGCGAACGCATGTTATGAGGGGTCAGGCGCGCTCTCCGTGCAGTCCCTTGCGCCCGCTAAAGCCATGCATGCCGAGATGCCATTGCATCGCCACGACGGCGCCCTTGGTGGGTTGCAAAAGCACGAGCGACAGCCCGATGGTCAATGGCAACGACAGTGCAAAGATCGCCCAAAGCGGCAGCCACGCCTCCGCCTGAACATAGAACACGAAGGGCACGAAGAAATGCCCGACAGCAATAATCACCAGATAAGGCGGAAAATCGTCGGCGCGATGATGGTGGAATTCTTCGCCGCATTCGCTGCAGCGATCCGTCACTTTGAGGAACCGCGCAAACAGGCGGCCGCGTCCGCAATGAGGGCAGCGCCCGTTAAAGCCTCTCAGCATGCCGGTTTTCAGCATTTGCCCGTTGTTTTCCTGCATCGAACGATCCTCTCGATCCTTGATCGGCAACCAGAGAATAGGCATTGTATGCGGGCATTTCAAACGATTGTCTGGGTTTTGTATGGATTGGACCCCCACAATTTCGGACCGGCGCGGGCCCGTTTACCAGCGCGTTGCGGACGCATTGGCAACCGACATCGCTGATGGCCGGCTAAAGCGCGGGCAGCAATTACCGACCCATCGCGCCTTGGCGAAAGCGCTGAATGTCGATTTGTCGACGATCACCCGCGCCTATAGCGAAGCGCGCTCGCGCGGGCTGATCGAAGCACGCGTCGGGCTCGGCACGTTCGTAGCGGAGACGCTGTCGCAAGGCCCCGCCCCCGCCGCCAACTGGGCCGCCTATGATCTTTCCATGAACCTGCCGCCGCAGCCGCTGGAGACGGACCTGCCGGGCCGCCTGGTTCGCGGCATTGATGCGTTGCGGCGCGAGGCCGGGCTGTCGGGGCTGTTGACCTATCGCGATCCGGGCGGCCTCTTTGATGAACGTGCAGCAGCGGCCCATTGGCTGAGGGCGCGCATTCCCGATGCGGCGGCGGCGCGCCTTCTGGTCTTTCCGGGCACGCAAAGCATTCTTTCGGTTCTGCTCGGTCTCAAGACGGCGCCGGGCGATGTCATCCTGACCGAAGCGCTCACCTTTCCGGGCATGATCGCCGCAGCGCGGCAAGCCGGCGTCACGCTTGTCGGCATACGGATGGATGAAGATGGCGTCATGCCGGATGCCCTTGAAAGCGCGATCCGCCGCCACAGGCCGAAGGCGCTCTATCTCATTCCGACCTTGCACAACCCCACGGCCACAACCATGCCGCTCGCGCGGCGCGAGGCGGTCGCGGCGGTCTTGCGCAGGCACGCATTGCCGCTGATTGAAGACGACGCCTACGGATTGCTTGAACCGGAAGCAACGCCCTTCGCCGCACTCTTGCCGGAACTGACCTATTACGCGGCGAGCCTGTCGAAATGCATCGCGCCGGGTCTGCGCGTTTCATTCCTTCTCGCGCCCGACGCCGCTGAGACCCCAACCCTGTCGGACGCCTTGCGCGCGTCGGTGCAAATGGCGCCGCCGCTGACCACCGGGCTCGCCGCGCGCTGGATCGCCGATGGCAGCGCCGATGCGATCATCGCCGCGATCCGCGAGGAAGCCGCCGCGCGCCAGAAAATCGCCGCGAAAATACTGGGCGAGCGGTCTTTCTTCGCTGGCACGCATAGTCATCATTTGTGGCTGCCTTTGAGCGCGCCATGGACGCCTGAGAGTTTTGTCGCGCATTTGAGCCGCCAGGGGCTCGCCATTGTCGGCAGCGAAGCCTTTGTCGTCGGCGATCAGGCGCCCAATGCGGTGCGCGTGGCGCTTGGCGCCGCCGCCAGCCGTCATGAGCTTGGCGCGGCGATCGGCCTTCTTGCTGCGGCGCTTGACGCGCCGGCCCGGGCCGCGCGGATCGTCTGACCCTCGCCATCAAATGCGGCGAAAAGGGATTGAACGGCGCCGCCCAAAGGAGTTTGATAGGCGTCACGAGAGAAACGAAGAAGCGGGGCGGCCGACGCTCCCGCCGCGAAACCGCCAAAAACCGATTTGCGCTGGCCCCGAATGCGCGGCCAAGGCCATGCCGTTAGGCCGGCGACAACAGATCCTCATGCAAGGAGGAAGCTGGCCATGAAAGACGCCGTCAACTCCACCCGATGCGCGGTCATTGCCGGACCGCAGGGCGCCGGCAAGACCGCGCTCCTCAAAGCCCTGATCGAACGCGCCGGCGCCAAAACGCCGGCGCTTGACGTTTCACCCGAAGCTAACGTCTTCGCGATGACAACGGAGCCGAATTTCATCCGCTTTAATTATCTCGGCGACGCCTGGGCCGTCATCGATTGTCCGGGCTCGATCGAGTTCATGCAGGCGAGTTTCGACGTCATGCGCGCCGCCGACATTGTCGTTATCGTCGCCGAACCGAATGCCGACCGCGCCGCCGGCATTGGTCCTTATTTCAAATATCTCGACGACCACAACATTCCCCATGTGCTGTTCATCAACCGTATGGACGAAGCCCAGCCGCGCGTGCGCGAGCTGTTGCAGGCCATGCAATCCTTTTCGAACCGCCCGCTGGTGTTGCGCCAGGCGCCGATCCGCGAAGGATCGAACATCGTCGGCGCCATCGACCTTGTCAGCGAACGCGCCTGGAAATATCGCGAAGGCGAGCCGTCCAAACTGATCGAAGTTCCGGAGGCGGACAAAGAACGCGAGACCGAGATCCGCGAGACCATGCTCGACGCCCTCGCCGATTTCGACGATGCGCTGATGGAGCAGATCCTCGAAGACAAGACGCCGCCCAGCGACGCGATTTTCGACGTCATGACCCGCGAGCTCAGCGAGGACGTGATGGTCCCGGTGATGCTCGGCGCGGCGGCGCATGGCAATGGCGTCACGCGATTGTTGAAGCTCCTGCGCCATGAGGCGCCGGGTGCGGCGGCGACGGCGGCGCGGGCCGGTCTTGACGGCGGCGGCGCTGCTATCGCCTCGGTGATCCGGACCATGAACGTGCCCCATGCGGGCAAGATCTCCGTAACGCGCGTGTGGAAAGGCGCGCTCAAAGACGGCGACAGCATCAATGGCGGGCGCGTCTCCGGCATGCTGGCGCTGAATGGCGCGGAACGCGAAAAGCTCGCCGCCGCCGGCGCCGGCGATCTGGCAGGGCTGGCCCGTCTCGACGCTCTCGACACCGGCGATCTCCTGATCGACGGGGCGATCCACAAAGGCGATGCGCGCGCACCGGCCCTGCCCCCAGTCTATGCGCTCGCCATTCGCGCCAAGAACGACAAGGACGACGTCAAGCTGTCGACGGCGCTCGCCAAGCTGATGGAGGAAGACGCCTCGCTCACCATCGAGCGGCGCCATGACACCAACCAGCTTTTATTGCGCGGTCAGGGCGACATTCATTTACGCCATGCGGCGGCGAAGCTCAAAAACCGTTACAATGTGGAGATCGAAACATCGGCGCCGACGCCCTCTTACGCCGAGACGATCCGCGCGAGCGCCAGCCATCATGCCCGCTACAAGAAACAAAGCGGCGGGCACGGACAATTCGCCGACATAAAAGTCAAAATCAAGCCGCTGGCGCGGGGCGATGGTTTCGCCTTTGACGAGGCGATCCATGGCGGGTCGGTGCCGAAGCAATTCATCCCCGCCGTCGAGACGGGCGTCAAGGACGCGCTCGGCGCCGGACCGCTCGGCTTTCCGGTGGTCGATCTCGCCGTCACGCTGGTTGACGGCCAGCACCATTCGGTCGATTCCAATGAATTGTCGTTCAAGCTCGCCGGACGCCAGGCGATGCGCGATGCATTGCCCGAATGCGAGCCGGTGCTGCTGGAGCCGGTGTTCGAGACCGTCATCCACGCGCCCAATGAATACACCAACAAAGTGCATGGCGTGATTGCCTCAAGGCGCGGGCAGATTCTGGGTTTTGACGCCCGAAAAGGCTGGCCCGGCTGGGATTCAGTAACCGCAATGATGCCCGAGGCGGGCATTGCCGACCTCATCATCGAATTGCGATCCTTAAGCCAGGGCGCCGCGACCTTTAAGGCGAACTTCGATCACTATCAGGAGCTTTTCGGACGCGACGCGGAGAGGATCGTCGAGACGCGCAAGGCGGCGCTTGGCGGGGGTTAATGCGTCTGGCGGGCGCGCAGCGTTGCGTTGACTTTTGCGTTCAAGTCGAAAAACGCATCGCCTAGCCAAAAAATCGCGAGCTAATTATTCGTAGAAAAACAGGCTCGCCTGCCAAGCCGAAGCCGGCGAATGTTGAGGGGACGGCTGGAACCCAAAGGGTTCGAAAAGCGCGACTGCGCGCCGGCCGGCAAGGCCGCCCTGCCGGAGGCGATTGCGAAGCAAATCGCCGCGAGGTGAATAATGGTGGGCGGTGACGGGTTCGAACCGCCGACCTACTGGGTGTAAACCAGCCGCTCTTCCAGCTGAGCTAACCGCCCTTACCTGCCGGGCTTGCCGGCGGGGCGACGTCCATAGCGCGCCGACCCGCGTCTTACAAGCGCCCGCGCACGCCTTTGGCGTCAAAACTTGCCCCCCTCAAACGAAATGCGCCGGCGCTTGGGAAAGCCCCCCGGCGCCGGCGCATCGAAACGAAGATGTTTCCGCGTCTAGTTGAGCGCGTCTTTCAGGCCCTTGCCGGCCGAGAATTTCGGCTGGATCGACGCCGGGATCTGGATGGTCTCGCCCGTGCGCGGGTTGCGGCCTTCGCGCGCCTTGCGCTGGGCGGCGGAAAACGTGCCGAAGCCGACGAGGCGCACATCGTCGCCCGCTTTCAGCGCGTTTGTGATGGCGTCAAACACCGCGTCCACGGCTTTCGCCGCATCGGACTTGGACATGTCTGACATATCCGCGACTTTGTCGATGAATTCGTTCTTGTTCATTCCATGGGCCTTTCTGTGTGAAGCTCGCAAAATGGTTGAAACTGTGACCTGCGCGCGATTTTACGCGCCCGGGCCAAGCCATTGCCAAGGAAAAATGGCTTAAAATAAGGGTTTGCTTTCCACACCCCAGCCAACCATTTGATTTTATGAAGTAATTTTGAAGTCAAAACGAGCGCCGGGGACGGTCGCAGCGGCCGGTTTTCGCGGGTTTCACGCGCATTTTCAGGCGTTTTCGCGCATTTGCCGATTCGTTCGCAGCCAAAGAAAAGCGCAAAAAAACAGGGCTGAAACCACGATTTCAGCCCTATTTTCCAATTTGTCGGCGCGCTTGGCCGCCCTTCGTTTAATGAGTGACGACCGACGCGCCCTCGCCCGGCTTGTCCGCCGCCGGCGCATCGACCGGCTCGGTCCATTCAATCGGCGTCAGCTTTTTCGTCAGCGCATGGCCGAGCACGTCATCGACGGTCGCGACCGGAATGATTTTCAGGTTCTCTTTGACGTTCTCCGGGATGTCCGCGAGATCCTTTTCATTCTCTTCCGGGATTAGCACCGTCTTGACGCCGGCCCGCAACGCAGCGAGCAGCTTTTCCTTCAAGCCGCCAATGGCGAGCACGCGGCCGCGCAGCGAAATCTCGCCGGTCATGGCGATATCCTTGTGCACCGGCACGCCGGTCAGCACCGAGACGATGGCGGTCGCCATGGCGACGCCGGCCGAGGGACCGTCTTTCGGCGTTGCGCCTTCGGGCACGTGAATGTGGATGTCGGTCTTGTCGAACAAAGGCGGCTCGATGGCGAATTGCACCGCCCGGCTCTTCACATAGGACGAAGCGGCGGAAACGGATTCCTTCATCACCTCCTTGAGATTGCCCGTCGGCGTCATCTTGCCCTTGCCGGGCATCTTCACCGCCTCGATGGTAAGAATGTCGCCGCCAACAGAAGTCCAGGCGAGCCCGGTGACAACGCCGACCTGATCCTCGCGATCAATCTCGCCATAGCGGTATTTCGGAACGCCCGCATAATCGTCGAGATTATCGGCAGTGACCGTTACAGCCTTGGCCGCGCCAGTTTCAAGATCGCGTACCGCCTTGCGCGCCAGCTTGGCCAGTTCCCGTTCGAGATTGCGGACGCCCGCCTCGCGGGTATAGCGGCGGATCAATGTCAGCAAGCCTTTTTCGTCAATCTTCCACTCTTCTTCCTTGAGGCCGTGATTTTCCAGCAGCTTCGGGATCAGATGGCGGCGCGAAATTTCAACCTTTTCATCTTCCGTATACCCCGGAATGCGGATGATCTCCATCCGGTCCAGCAAGGGCTGCGGCATGTTGAGGCTGTTCGCCGTCGTAATGAACATCACGTCCGAAAGGTCGTAATCGACCTCGAGATAATGGTCCTGGAAGGTCGCATTCTGCTCCGGGTCCAACACCTCGAGCAGCGCGGAGGCGGGATCGCCGCGGAAGTCCTGGCCCATCTTGTCGATCTCGTCGAGCAGGAATAGCGGGTTGGACTTCTTGGCCTTTTTCATCGACTGGATGATCTTGCCGGGCATTGAGCCGATATAAGTGCGCCGATGGCCGCGAATTTCTGCTTCATCGCGCACGCCGCCAAGCGACACGCGCACAAATTCGCGTCCCGTCGCATTGGCGATGGACTTGCCGAGCGACGTCTTGCCCACCCCCGGCGGGCCGACGAGGCACAGGATCGGGCCTTTCAGCTTGTTCATCCGCTTTTGCACGGCGAGATATTCGATAATGCGTTCCTTGACCTTGTCCAATCCGTAATGATCCGCATCAAGAACATCCTGCGCGGCTTTGAGGTCGCCTTTCAGCTTCGAACGGGAGTTCCAGGGGATCGCGGTCATCCAGTCGAGATAGTTTCGCACCACAGTCGACTCCGCCGACATGGGCGACATCTGGCGCAGTTTTTTAAGCTCGGCTTCCACCTTGCCCTTCGCCTCTTTCGACAGTTTGGTTTTCTTGATCTTGTCTTCGATCTCGGAAACCTCGTCGCGGCCGTCATCACTCTCGCCGAGTTCCTTCTGGATCGCTTTCATCTGCTCATTTAGATAATATTCGCGCTGCGTCTTCTCCATCTGGCGCTTGACGCGATTGCGGATTTTTTTCTCAACCTGCAAAACGCTCATCTCGCCTTCCATCAGCGCATAAACGCGCTCAAGGCGCTGGGCGACGCCGGCAATTTCAAGCAATTCCTGCTTTTCGTTGATCTTGATGTTGAGATGCGACGCTACCGTATCGGCGAGCTTTGCATATTCGTCGATCTGGGTGATTGAAACCATGACTTCCGGCGGCACGCGCTTGTTGAGTTTCGCATAGCCTTCAAATTGCGTGACGACAGACCGCGCCAGCGCTTCAAGCTCCGCATCGTCGCCGCCATCCTCATCAATAAAGGACGCCTCGGCCTCGAAATACTCATCCTCGCGGGTATATTCCTCAATCACCGCGCGCGCTTCGCCCTCGACCAGCACTTTCACCGTGCCGTCAGGCAACTTCAGAAGTTGAAGCACCGACGCCACAACGCCGACATCGTAAATATCTTCAATTTCCGGATCGTCATCGCTGGCGTCCTTTTGCGCCACCAGTAGAATTTTCTTGTCATTCTGCATGACGTTCTCAAGCGCATTCACCGACTTTTCACGCCCAACAAAGAGCGGCACGATCATGCCGGGAAAGACAACAATGTCGCGCAAGGGCAATACAGGATAAATAATATTCTCGCTCATCAAAGGCTCCTGAAACATCGAGATCCGGCTGGCGGCATCCCGCAAAGTCGCTTTACTGACCACCAATTATGGCGGCGATTTGCGCCATCAGCGCAATAATACATCACAGTTACCAAAGGCGGGAAAACACCGTCTTAAGACAACGCGAACCGCCACTGCTACGGCAGGCGGCAGCTATTGGTAATTTGGCCCTATTTGGCCCGGATTCAACCCGCAGGACAGTCATCGGCCTGCTTGCACTCCACAAGACGCCAGGCGACGGCCTGCCGCGCCCAGCTAGACAAACGGCCGCCCGTTTGCAGGGCGGCCGTCCTCAAGAGTTTTCGCGCGGAAATTACGCGCCTTAAGCGCTGGCGTCTGCTTCGACCGCCTCCTTCTCGCGCTCCGAATAGATGTAAAGCGGCGTCGCATTGCCTTCGACCACTTCGCCATTGACCACGACCTCGACAACGCCTTCGAGGGTCGGCAGTTCGAACATGGAATCGAGCAGGATGCCTTCCATGATCGAGCGCAATCCGCGCGCGCCGGTCTTGCGGGCGATCGCCCTGCGGGCAATCGCCGCCTTGGCGTCGTCGGTAAAGGTCAGCTTGACATCTTCCATCTCGAATAGCCGCTGATATTGCTTGACCAGCGCGTTTTTCGGCGAGGTCAGGATTTGCACCAGCGCTTCTTCGTCGAGATCCTCAAGCGTAGCAATCACCGGCAGGCGGCCGACAAATTCCGGGATCAAGCCGAACTTCAACAGATCTTCCGGCTCGACTTCCTGCAGGATCGCGCCGATGCGGCGATCGTCGGGACTTTTCACCGCCGCGCCGAAACCGATCGACGAGCCTTCGCCGCGATTGGCGATGACTTTTTCCAGCCCGGCGAACGCGCCGCCAACAATGAACAAGATGTTGGTCGTGTCGACCTGCAAAAACTCCTGCTGCGGATGTTTGCGCCCGCCCTGAGGCGGCACCGAAGCAACAGTGCCTTCCATGATCTTCAACAGGGCCTGCTGCACGCCTTCGCCCGAAACGTCGCGGGTGATGGATGGATTGTCGGACTTGCGCGAGATCTTGTCGACTTCGTCAATATAAACGATGCCGCGCTGCGCGCGTTCGACATTATAATCCGCAGACTGAAGAAGTTTCAGAATGATGTTTTCAACGTCCTCGCCGACATAACCGGCTTCGGTGAGCGTTGTCGCATCCGCCATGGTGAACGGCACGTCGAGAATGCGCGCCAGCGTCTGCGCGAGAAGCGTCTTGCCCGAACCGGTCGGACCGACCAGCAGGATATTCGACTTCTGCAATTCTACGTCATTGTTCTTGGCCGCGTGATTGAGGCGCTTGTAGTGGTTGTGAACCGCCACGGACAGGACGCGTTTGGCCTGCGACTGACCGATGACGTAATCATCGAGCACTTTGTGAATTTGTTGCGGGCTCGGCACGCCGTCGCTCGCCTTGACCAGCGAGGACTTTGATTCCTCGCGGATGATGTCCATACACAGCTCAACGCATTCATCGCAAATGAATACCGTCGGCCCCGCGATCAGTTTCCTGACCTCGTGCTGGCTCTTTCCGCAGAACGAGCAGTAAAGGGTGTTTTTCCCGTCACCGCCGCCGTTTTTGCCGCCGATTTTGCTCACTGTAACCGCACTCCTTCGTCGGCGCCCTCATCAGACGCGTCATGGCTGTCCTTACGCACCCCGCTCGGCGGCGGGCTCACGCTTCCCGGAAAAACTGCACGAACGGCGCCATGACATCCGGGACACAGGACATTGGACCATATTCCGCCCAAACCAATCAAGAAACCATTTCCTTAAAGCCTTAATTTCAAGGCCGGCGTTAGCGTTCGGATTCGCTCGCTTCCACCCGTTCCGACAGAACCTTGTCGATCAGGCCGAATGAAACCGCCTCTTCCGGGTCCATGAAATGATCCCGATCAAGGGTTTTCTCAATAGTTTCATAGGACTGACCGGTGTGATCGACGTAAATCTCATTCAGTCGGCGCTTCAGCTTGATAATATCCTGGGCGTGCCGCTCAATATCCGAGGCTTGGCCCTGGAAGCCGCCTGAGGGCTGGTGGACCATGATCCGCGAGTTCGGCAGCGAAAAGCGCATATCCTTCTCGCCGGCGGCCAGCAAGAGCGAGCCCATGGACGCCGCCATGCCGACGCACATGGTCGATACCGCCGGGCGGATATAACGCATGGTGTCGTACATCGCGAGACCGGCCGAAACCACGCCGCCCGGCGAATTGATGTAGAAGGCGATCTCTTTTTTCGGGTTTTCCGCCTCAAGATACAAAAGCTGCGCGATGATCAGGGTCGAGACCTGGTCATGGACCGGTCCGGACAGGAAGATGATCCGTTCTTTCAACAGGCGGGAATAGATGTCGAAGGCGCGCTCGCCCCGGCTGGACTGCTCGACCACCATCGGCACAAGCGTATTCATATAAATATCGTGGGGGTCTTTCATCGACATCCTCTTTCCAAGCGTCGTTTCATGCGTCTTTCGCGCGCCTGGTCCCTGGCGGTCCCGCAGGGCGCGCGGGGCTGTTTTTCATCCTTAACATGGGGTGCGAATTGGCGAGCGCCAGTCCCCATTCACACACCATAGCGTGACCCGCTTAAGCGAGGGTTATTCTCCCGAAAAAGCAAGGCATCGTTTCAAACAGGGCCGCACGCGCTAACTGCTGCGCGCGGCCGTCAACCTGGCCGCGGCGATCGTCCCAAAATGAAAACGCAAATGGCCGCGCGGCTTTTCACCGCGCGCGCCGATCACCAGCGTTGCAAACACCGCGGCGGCGGCGTTACGCAAAGGCGTCTTCGCCTTCCGGCTCTTCCATCAACTGGTCCTTGGTGACGGTCTTGTCCGTCACTTCGGAACGCTCAATGATGTAGTCGACGACTTTTTCTTCGAAAAGCGGCGCCCGGATCTGTTGAATGGCCTGCGGGTTTTGCTGATAAAACTGCAGCACTTCCTGCGGCGAGATCTCCTGGCCCTGCATCATCAGCATCTGCGATTCGCGCATCGCCTGCGCCTGGATCGCCTGCTGCAATTCGCTTGACGGCACCTGCACGTCGGCCCGCTTGCCGATCTCCGCGAGCACGAGCCCGAGGCGGACGCGGCGCTCGGCGATCTTGCGGTATTCTTCTTTCAGCTCTTCGTCGGTCTTGTCTTTGTCTTCTTCGTCGCGTTCGGAATTTTCGACCTGACGCCAGATCTGTTCGAATTCCGCATCGACCATGCCTTTCGGCAATTCGAATTCATGACCTTCATCGAGCTTGTCGAGCAGCGCACGCTTCAGATGACCGCGCGACAGGCGCTTATAGTCTTCTTCAATCCGCTCCTTGATGCGCGATTTCAGATCGTCAAGACTCTCAAGGCCGAGTTTCTTGGCAAGCTCATCATCGATCTCGACATCTTCCGGCGCTTTGACTTCGACGACTTTGACATCGAAAACCGCGTCCTTGCCGGCGAGGTCTTTCGAGCCATAACCTTCCGGGAAGGTGACTTTCACTTCCACATCGTCGCCGGTTTTGGCGCCGACAAGCTGGTCCTCGAAGCCGGGAATGAACGTGTCCGAACCGAGAACGATTTCCTGGGCCTCGCCCTTGCCGCCGGCGAATTCCTCACCGTCGATCTTGCCCACATAATCGATAACGAGAAGGTCTTTATCCTTGGCCTTCGCCGTCTTGCCGCGCGCCTTGTAGCTGGTCTGCTGCTTGGCGATATTGTCGAGCGCTTCTTCGAGATCGGTTTCGGGAATCTCCGCCACCGGCCGGGTCAGCTTGAGACCGGCGACATCCATCGGCTCAAAGCTCGGCAGGATTTCGGCGTGGACGTCATATTCGAGATCGGCCTTGCCATCGATCACGTCTTCGATCTTCGAATGGAAATGCGGATGCGGCGACGTCGCCGGCTGCAAGTCGCGATCGGTGAACGCCTTGGTCGATGTTTCGGTGACGATCTCCTGGATGATCTCGCTCATCATCCCCTTGCCGTACATCTTTTTCAGGAAGGAGACCGGCGCCTTGCCCTTGCGGAAGCCTTTGAGGTGCACCCGGCCTTTCACCTCTTCGAGCTTGGCGACGAGCTTTTGATCGAGCTCTTCGGCAGGGACCTTCACCAGAAACCGGCGATCAAGACCTTCGGCGCTTTTCTCAATGACTTCCATTTTCTTCTCGTCTTTTCAAAACCGGCGCAGAACCGGCAAATCCCTTGTTTACATTTCGTCCGCCGCCGCCCTTGCGAGCGTTAGCGCAGCGGGCTTGGCAAGCCGAAGCCTGCGAAGCAGGCGAAGGCTGGTGCGGATGAGAGGAGTCGAACCTCCACGGGTTGCCCCGCTGGAACCTAAATCCAGTGCGTCTACCAGTTCCGCCACATCCGCAAAAGTCTTTCGGCGCAAAGCAAACAGGGCCGCGGCGACGCACGCGACCCCATCCAAAGTCCGCGGGTTCTATACCAGACGAAACCGCCCTGTCGAGCGCCTAGATGCCGATTTTGGCCAAATCCGCATCTGGATACCACGGCGCGATTCCTTACCGAAAAGGTCAGGAAAGGCGTTTTTCGAACCAAATGACATCAATGAAGCGCCCGAATTTGCGCCCGACCTCGCTCAATGTCGCCACATGCGCAAAGCCGAAGCGCTTGTGCAGCGCTGCCGAGGCCGGGTTCGGCGCAGCCACGAGCCCGTAAGCGCGATGCAGCTCCGCGCCGTCGAGCGCCTCGAAGAGCGCGTTATAAAGAGCTGTCCCTGCACCAAGGCCGTGACAGGCCGGCTCGACGAAAACCGATGTCTTCACCGAGCTGGCGTAACCGGCGCGCGGATCGAACGGGTTGGCGCTGGCGAAGCCGCAGATCGTCCCATCCGGCCTTTCGGCGACCAAGACCGGATAGCGCGCATCGCCGTCCCGCGCCTGCAGCCAGGCCCGGCGCTGATCAACCGTATGCTCAACGGTCTCGAACGTAATGACTGTGTCGCGAATGAATGGGTTATAGACCGCATTGATCGCGTCGGCGTCGTCAAGACGCGCCGGACGGACAGTCAGACCGCTCATTGGGGTTCTTCCGGCGCCGGTGTTGGCGTCGGCGGCGCCAGTAAGGAGCGCAGCACCGCCGGGACCGCGCCCGCGAGATCTTCCGCAACCAGCCCCGGCCCGGCCGCCTGTCCGCAGGCGCCATGGAACCAGACGCCGGCGGCGGCGGCCGCAAAGCCCGCCATGCCTTGCGCCTTCAGCCCGGCGATGAAACCGGCAAGCACGTCTCCAGCCCCGGCAGTCGCAAGGTCGGGCGGCGCATTGGCGTTAATGGCCGCCCGCCCGTCCGGCGCGGCGATCACCGTGTCCGGGCCCTTGAGCACGACAACGCAACCCGCCCGCCGGCTGGCGGCGCGCGTCATGGCGAGTTTGTCCGCAGGGCCGGTCTCGCCCGCGAACAGCCTTGCGAATTCGCCTGTATGCGGGGTCAACACATCGTCAGCGCGCAAGGCGCTGAACAAAAGGTCGCGATCATCGGCGAAACTTGTCAGCGCATCAGCATCGAGCACCGCCCCTGCCCGGCTGTTCAGCACCGCAAGGGCATTGTCGCGCGTCGCCGCGCCGACCCCGGCGGCCGGTCCGATCACCACGGCAAGGCGCGATTTATCCGCATCGCGCATATGTCGTGCAATGTCTTCTGCGCTGTTGGCCTCGCGCAGCATGATCGCGGTGAGATGCGCCGCATGAACCGGCGCCGCCGCGCTTGGAGACAGCATGGTGACGAGCCCCGCGCCGATCCGCAGCGCACCATTCGCTGCAAGCCGCGCAGCGCCGGTATTGAGCGGCCCGCCGGAAACACACATGACATGGCCCCGCGCATATTTGTGCCCCTGCCAGGAAGGCCGGGGAAAAACGCCGGCCCAAAGGCCGGGATGATTTTCGAAAGCGGTCGCGGCGCCAGTCCCCTCCTTGATCCCGATATCGACAACATCGACGGCGCCGCTCAGCGCACGCCCCGGAAACAACAAATGCCCCGGCTTTTTGGCGTGGAATGTTACTGTGCGCGCCGCCTCGACGGCGGCGCCGAACACCGCGCCGTCATCGGCGCCCACCCCGGAAGGCAGATCGACGGCGAGCGCCGGGGCAGGATGGGCGTTGATCGTCTCGATCGCCGCCTTCGCCGCTCCCTCAACCGCACGCGCAAGGCCCGTTCCGAAGATTGCATCGATGATCAGCGCCGCGCCCTCAAGGCCGGAAGGTTCAAACGGCGCGATTTCACCGTCGAATACCTCCGCCATCAATTTCGCGTCGCCCTTCAGCGCCGCCGGATCGCCAATCGACAACACCTTGACCGGCCAGCCGGCGGCTTTGACAAGCCGCGCCGCGACATAACCGTCGCCGCCATTATTGCCTGGCCCGCAAATCACTGCGACAGGCCGCTTCGACCAAGCGCGCATGGCGATGTCGGCGACATGTTTTCCCGCGGCCTCCATCAGCGCGGCGGAAGCGACGCCGCCCTTGATCGCCGCGCTTTCAACGGCGCGCATTTCATCGGCAGTGAGAACAGCCAGAGGATTCATGCCATTCGGCCCATATTCATGCTTTTTACCGGCCCCGGTCCTAGCTACATTGCTATTATCAGAGTTCACCCGCATTCGAAACGGACGCGCCCCATGAAGAAAATCGAAGCGATCATCAAACCCTTCAAGCTCGACGACGTCAAAGAGGCGTTGCAGGATGTCGGCCTGCAGGGCATGACGGTGACCGAAGCGCGCGGCTTCGGCCGGCAAAAGGGGCATACGGAGCTTTACCGCGGCGCGGAATATGTGGTCGACTTCCTGCCCAAGCTGAAGATCGAGCTGGTGGTTGACGACAGCCAGGTCGAGCGCGCCGTTGAGGTGATTAAGACTGCCGCCCATTCGGGCCGGATCGGCGACGGCAAGATCTTCATTTCCAGCATCGACGACGCGATCCGCATCCGCACAGGCGAACGCGGCCGCGACGCAATTTGAAAGATCGCGCGTTACGCCGCGCGATAACGCTCTAGCCAGTGCGCATAAGGCGCGGGCAATGTCGCCCAAGCGGCCTTTTCAACGCCGAGTGCACGCGCGGCGTCATAAGGCCAATGCGGGTTTTCCAATAGCGGCCGGCCAAGCATGACGAGGTCCGCAGCGCCGTCACGGATGATCGCATCGGCCTGCGCCGGGTTGGAGATGAACCAGGACGTCGCCGCCGGGATCCCGGCCTCGTCGCGCACTTTCTTCGCATAAGGCGCCATGAAACCCGGCCCCCAGGGGATTTGCGCATCGGCGGCGCTAAAGCCGACGCTGACATCGATGAGATCGAGACCGCCCTCTTTCAGGCGCCGCACAAGTTCAATCGCTTCGGTCAGCGTTTCCTCATCCTGACCGTCAAATTCGATAACGCCGAAGCGCGCGGTAAGCGGCAGGTGCTCCGGCCAGACTTTGCGCACCGCTTCAAAGGTCTCCAGAATGAAGCGCATCCGGTTTTCCGCGCTGCCGCCATATTCATCGGTGCGCTGATTGGCGTGGCGCGAGAAAAAGCTCTGGGCGAGATAACCATGCGCGAAATGCAGTTCCAGCCACTCGAAGCCTGCATCGAGCGAGCGTTGCGCCGCTGCGACAAAGTCCTGTTGCACGCGTGCAATATCGGCTTTCGTCATTTCCTGCGGCACGCGCGACAAGCCGCCGCCCTGCGCCACCGCCGACGGACCGATGATCGGCCAGCCGCGCGGATCGTTTTCCGGGATATGATCATCCCCTTCCCAGGGGCGATTGGCGCTCGCCTTGCGGCCGGCATGGGCGATCTGAATGCCGGCGACAGCGCCCGCCGCCTTGACGCCGCGCACCGCGGGACGAAAAGCCTCGGCCTGCGCATCGTTCCAGATCCCCGCATCCGCCGGCGAAATGCGCCCATCCGGTGAAACAGCGCTCGCCTCGGCGATGACAAGTCCGGCGCCGCCGCGAGCAAGCCCGGCGAGATGGCCGTAATGCCAGTCATTGATGACGCCGTCTTCGGCGGAATATTGGCACATGGGCGAGACCGCGATGCGGTTTCGAAGCGTGATGTCTTTCAGGGTGAAGGTGTCGAACAAGGACGCCATGGAATTCCTCGGTTTAGTTGAAATCATTGAAAACGGACGCTGAAGCGCCGACATGGAGCTCAGTTCGATATTTCTCGAACTTCCGAAAGATAGGAAGCGCATGCTAAGCGTCAAGAGATGAGAAGCTTCAAACATCCTAAGCGCGACGACATCGAGCTGACACGCGTTCTTTACGCGCTGTCCGACCCGGCGCGGCTCGACGTCGTCCGCCAGCTCGCCGCCGAAGGGGCCTGCACCTGCGCGGCGCTCGACGGCGGCCGACCGAAATCAAGCATGTCCCACCATTTTCGCGTGCTGCGCGAGGCCGGCGTGATCTTCACCGAGCATGAAGGCCCGACCCATGTGAACGAATTGCGCCGCGACGACCTTGACAATTTGTTCCCGGGGCTCTTGGCCTCTGTACTTGGAGAGAGAATAAAAAAACGCTGACGCGCGGCTTGTCCGAAACGAACGGACAGGGTTTCAAGGAGCAGTCCCATTACCGGCCAGGATCAGATTTTCAACAACGTCACCGGCGCGCTCGCCCGCAGCCGGCGTCATGAAGAACCTTACCGCCACTGGCTGATCGAAGGGCTGTTCCCCGAGACGGTTCTCAATGATTTGCATAGGCTCGATTTTCCGACCGCCGGGGTCGGCGATCTATCCGGCAAGCGCGAATATCACAACGACTCGCGCCATTATTTCGACGCGGGCAATATCGCCCGTCACAGCGCCGTCGCCGATATTGCGGGCGCATTTCAAACGCCGCGCATGGTCCGCGCTATTGAGGATTTCTTCGCGACCGACCTTGAGGGAACCTATCTTCGCATCGAATATGCGCAAGATCTCACCGGTTTCTGGCTGGAGCCGCACACCGATCTCGGCGTCAAGCGCCTCACCCTTCTCATTTACCTATCCGGCGATCCGGGCCATGAAACGATGGGTACGGATATCTATAACGCCGACAAGAGTTGGGCGAAGCGCTCGCCCTTCGCGCCCAATATGGCGCTCGCTTTCGTGCCCGGCGACAAAACCTATCACGGCTTTGAGTCACGCGAGATCCCCGGCGTCAGGAAGTCGCTGATCCTCAATTACGTCACGACCGACTGGCGCGACCGCGAACAGCTTTGCTTTCCTGACGCGACGGTGACCCGCGAAGCTTAGGCAGCCGGCGCAATCAGCCCAGGCCCGTCATTGACCGGCGCGTTGACCGCCGTCGAGACTGCATGAAATCTCCATATGCCGGCCGGCGCGCTATTCAGGAGCGGCATCAGCAATCTGAGGTCGCGTTCATCGGCTTCAAGCCATGTTTCAAAAATATCGGGTGCAACGACCACCGGCTCGCGCGCGTCAAGGCCCGCAAGGTCCGGCCCCGCCGGCGTCGTCAGGATGGCGAGCGTATCGATCTCGCCGCCATCCGGGTCGAGCGCGGTTTCCCAGACGCCGGCGAAAGCGATCGGCGCGCCGTCCTTGCGGGCGACTGCAAAGGGCCGCTTTTCGCCTTCTTTCTCGCCGCGCCACACATAATATCCATCCGCCGGGATGAGACAGCGGCGGCGCTTGAAGGCCGAACGGAAGCTCGCTTTTTCCAAAAGCGTTTCAGCGCGGGCGTTGATCATCGGCCGTTGGGCCAATCGTTCAAGATGCTCGCCTTTCGCCCATTCGGGGATGAAGCCCCAGCGCATCAGCGCAAATTCACGGCGCCCGCGCCCGCCCTGCCGGATCGCTGCGACAGGTTGCGCCGGACAGATATTGTAGCGCGGCGGAAAGTCATCCCGCAGATCGAGCTTGAACAATTCACCGACTTTGGCCGGCGGCGATTTCAGGTAATAACGTCCGCACATGGCAAGAGAGCAAAGGCCGATTCATGAAAGCGGGCGAGAAAATATTCGTGGGCGTCGGCGCCGTCGTCTTTCGCGGCGATGAGGTGCTGGTCATCAAGCGCGGCAAGCCGCCATTTGAAGGCCAATGGTCGATCCCCGGCGGAAAGCTCGAATATGAAGAGCGCCTTGCGGACGCGGTGATCCGCGAAGTCCGCGAGGAAACAAAGCTCGAAATTGAAATTCTCGGCTTGCTCGACGTCTTCGAAGCGATGCCGCACGAAACCGGCCAGCACGCCCACATGATCATGATCGATTATGTGGCCGAATGGCTTTCGGGCGAACCGATGGCCGGCGATGACGCCGCCGAGGCGGCATTTGTCAGCCTTGAGGAAGCAATCTCGCGGCTTTCCTGGGATCTAACCCGCCAGGCGGTGCGCCGCGCAGCGAAATTGCGCGCGCAATTTCGCCCACGGCCATAATCCGGCTATATTCGCCCACCATCAGGAGGCTCATGACGCATCGCATTCTCATCGCCGGCTTGTTCGCCGCCCTCGCTTTGTCGCCTTTGGCCGCGAGCCCGGCCGCCGCGCAGGATCTAGAGGCGTATCTGGAACGCCAACGTGATCTTTCATTGCTGTCCTCGCTGTTCGGCGAGCTGCACCACATCCGCCGCACCTGCGAGCCGCGTTACGAGGCCGATATCTGGCGTGATCGAATGAAAAAACTGATCACGCTTGAAGAGCCCGAAGAGGCCATGCGCGAGAAACTGGTGGCGCAGTTCAATGACGGTTATCGCCGCGCGCAGCGCCGCTTTCCGGGATGCAGCCGCGATGCGCGCGACTATGCCGCCGCACGCGCCGCAACCGGGGATGCAATCATCCGACGGCTGACAGCTTCGCTGGAAGAAGAAGAACCGTTGACGAGCGGCGCCTTCCGCGTCCAACCGGACGGAACAGGTCAATAGGCGCCGCGCCATTCGGCGCTTGAAAACCCCAAGCCTCCGATGCGGCCGCCTAGCCGTCCAGCACCCCGGCAAAGCGCCAAGCAAGCGACGCGCCGGCATGAAATGGAACCAGCCGCTCACCGCCTGATTCAATGAACTCGGGGACGCGGCATTCAGAGCGCTCCAGCACGACCCGGTCTTGATTGACCGGCAGGCCGTAAAAACGAGGGCCGTTTTCGGAGGCGAACGCTTCGAGCTTGTCGAGCGCGCCCTCCTCTTCAAAGACCTTCGCGTAGCTCTCCAGCGCAAACGGCGCGTTGAAAATCCCGGCGCAACCGCACGCTGTTTCCTTGGCGCTAACCGCGTGCGGCGCAGTGTCCGTACCAAGAAAGAACTTCGGCGAACCGGAGACCGCGGCCCGGCGCAGCGCGAGGCGATGTTTTTCGCGCTTCGCCACCGGCAGGCAATAATAATGCGGGCGAATGCCGCCCTGAAAAATCGCGTTGCGATTGAACTCCAGATGATGCGGCGTGATGGTCGCCGCGATATGCTCGCCGCCCGCCGCAACGAAATCCGCCGCGTCCCGCGTCGTGATATGCTCAAAGACGATCTTGAGCGCCGGGAACGCCGCTATGGTCGGCTGCATCACCTGTTCGATAAACACCGCTTCGCGGTCGAAGATGTCGATATCAGGGTCGGTCACCTCGCCATGCACGAGCAGCGGCATGGCGATGCGTTCCATCTTGTCGAGCACCGGATAGATATTGCGGATATCGGTGACGCCATAGGCCGAATTGGTCGTCGCATTCGCCGGATACAGCTTGCAGGCGGTGAAAACGCCTTCATTGAACCCGCGCTCAATCTCTTTCGGGTCGGCATTGTCGGTGAGATAGCAGGTCGTCAACGGCGTGAATGGCGCGTCGCCTGAAACCGCGCGCATAATCCGCTCGCGATAGGCGCGCGCAGCGTCCACAGTCGTCACCGGCTCTTTAAGATTGGGCATGATGATCGCCCGCGCAAATTGCCGGGCGGTGTAATCGGCCACCGCATTGAGCATGGCGCCGTCGCGCAAATGCGCGTGCCAGTCGTCAGGGCGGCGCATTTCCAGCCGGACCGGCGCGGCGGTGTCGGACGTCAAAGGTTCAACCATGTCGCGCCTTCTACGCCGCAAGCCTTGCCCGCGTCCAGCCAGTCCGGCTTTTCATCGGCCGTGAAGAGGACTACATGCTCGCCCATGAGCGAACATCTGTTACTGCCTGACCGCGCGGTCGTCGAAGTGACCGGCGAAGACCGCCGCCCCTTCCTGCAAGGGATCATCACCCAGGATATTGAGAGGCTGACACCGGAAAGCGCAATCTTTTCCGCCCTTTTGACGCCGCAGGGAAAAATCCTCGCAGATTTTTTCGTAATCGACGCTGGCGAAGCATTCCTTATCGATTGCGACAAAGCGAACGCCGCAGTGCTGGTCAAACGGCTGACGCTTTACAAGCTGCGCGCGAAAGTTGCGATCAAAGTCGATGATGGGCTTTGCGTCATCGCCGGCGCCGGCCAGACTGAGCGCAACGATATTTTCGATTACCAGGATCCCCGGCACGAGGCGCTCGGCTGGCGCGCCATTGCGCCTGTCGGCGACCACGACGTCAATGATGCCTATGACGCGCAGCGGATCAGCCTTGGCGTTGCGGAATTCGGCAAGGATTTCAGCGCTGACGAGAAATTCCTGTCCGACGTCAATTACGACGCGCTGAATGCGGTGAGTTACAAAAAGGGCTGCTTTATCGGTCAGGAAGTATCGAGCCGCATGAAGCGCAAGGGCGGCGTGCGCCGCCGCACCCTGGTCGCGGAATGCGACGGCCCCGCGCCGGCGCCCGGCGCCAGCGTCACCGCCGGGGACGCAACCCTTGGCGAGGTCATGTCGGGGGCCGCAAACGTCGCCCTCGCCAATGTCCGCCTTGACCGCTGGGAAAAGGCGAAAAGCGAAGGAACACCGGTCGAATGCGGCGGCAAGGCGCTGCGTTTGCGCATTCCCGCCTATCTCGAACAGGACTAGCCTCCCCGGCCAGACAGCCACGGGAGGCAACGCCATGTCCGCTTCAGAAACGAC
This sequence comes from uncultured Parvularculaceae bacterium, assembly GCA_947259375.1. Lineage (GTDB taxonomy): Bacteria > Pseudomonadota > Alphaproteobacteria > Caulobacterales > Parvularculaceae > Hyphococcus. The sequence goes on from CAMYLZ010000032.1 coordinate 115,746, forward strand.
CCTGCTTTTGCTCATCGCCTGGTTCTTGCTGCTGCTTGTCAGCCTCGGCGCCTTGCGCACATCGATGGTGATGACCGGCAAACGCGCCGCCACAGCCTTCGCGCCTTCGGGCGACGATCTTGACGGCTTCGGCCGCCGCCTCACCCGCGCCCACGCCAATTGCTATGAAAATCTGCCCATCGTCGCCGCGATCCTGCTTTACGCCATCGCCACGGGGCAGACCGGGTTGACGGACGGCCTCGCCTATGTGTTTCTCGGCGCGCGCATGGCGCAATCCGTCACGCATATGATCTCGACGAGCCGGCTTTTTGTGATGATCCGGTTCGCTTTCTTCATCGTGCAGCTTGTCATTGTCATATCCTGGCTCTTGCGGCTGCTTCATCTGATTTGAGAACATGCCGCACAAAACCCATTGCCTTTGGGCGCCCGAAAACGACCCCGTTTATCGTCAGTATCATGACGAAGAATGGGGGGTTCCCGAATATGACGACCGGACGCTGTTTGAAAAGCTGATCCTTGACGGGTTTCAGGCCGGGCTTTCATGGCGAACAATCCTTTACAAGCGCGACAATTTTCGCGCTGCATTTGACGGATTCGATCCGGAAAAGATCGCCCGCTATACGCCGAAAAAAGTCGAGGCGCTGTTGGGCGACGCCGGCATCATTCGCTCGCGCACGAAAATCGCCGCGACCATTGGCAATGCGCGCGCCTTTCTTGAGATCATGGAAAAGGACCGGCGCGGCTTTTCCGGCTTTTTGTGGCAATTTGTCGGCGGCGCGCCGATCGTCAATGAATTTGAACATTACAAAAGCGCGCCGACGAAATCGCCGGAAAGCGAGGCGATGGCGAAAGCGCTCAAGGCCCGGGGCTTCAAATTTTGCGGCCCGGTGATCGTTTACGCCTTTATGGAAGCGGTCGGCATGATCAATGACCACGAGACCGGCTGCCCACGCTGGCGGGCGGTGCAAAAACTCGCAAAAACCACGTGAGCCAATTCTCCGTGAGATAAGCCGGCCTTCGGCGACCGCTGGTTGCGCCCCCGCCGGGAAGGGCGCAAATTGCGCCAAACCTCGAACCCGTAATGAAAGCACCCCCGATGACGAACCAAGCCGCAGACGTCAGAATCGTCGCCACAGGGCTCTTCACGCCCCCGCATTCCATTTCCAATGACGAGCTGGTGACGGCTTTCAACGCTTATGTGGACAAGTTCAATGCGGAAAATGCGGCGGCCATTGACGCCGGCGCGCTGGCGCCGCTGCAAAAATCCTCCGCAGAATTCATTGAAAAAGCTTCCGGCATCAAATCGCGCTTCGTCCTCGACAAGGACGGCATTCTCGATATTGAGCGTATGACGCCGCGCCTGCCCGCCCGTTCCAATGACGCGCTTTCCGTGCTCGCCGAGATGGCGGTCGCCGCCGCGCGCGAGGCGATGCGCAATGCCGACCTCAACGACGGCGACATCGACGGCGTCATCTGCGCCGCCTCGAACATGCAACGCGCCTATCCCGCCATCGCGGTCGAAATCCAGGACGCGCTCGGCATTGACGGCTTTGGCTTTGACATGAATGTCGCTTGCGCGTCCGCCGCATTCGGCATCGAAACCGGCCTCGGCCTGATCCGCGCCGGGGCGCGGCGCATTCTCATGGTCAATCCGGAGATCTGTTCGGCGCATTTGAACTTTCGCGATCGCGACAGCCATTTCATCTTTGGCGATGTCTGCACCGCGGTCATTCTTGAACGCGCCGACGGCGCGCCCTCGGGCGACGCATTCGATATTCTCGGCACGCGCCTCAAGACCAAGTTCTCGAACAATATTCGCAATAATTTCGGTTTCTTGAACCGCTGCGAGGGCGAGACCGGCGCGGCGGACGTGACGAAGGCCAGCCCGTTGACGGACAAGCTGTTCGTTCAGGAAGGCCGCAAAGTGTTCAAGGAAGTGGTGCCGATAGTCTCTGAACTCATCTCAGGCCACCTCACTGATCTCGACATTGCGCCCGAAACGGTCAAACGATTCTGGCTGCATCAGGCGAACCTGTCGATGAACGAGTTCATCTCGCGCCGGGTGCTGGGGCGCGATGCAACCCGCGAGGAAGCGCCGGTGGTGCTCGACGAATATGCAAACACATCCTCCGCCGGATCGATTATCGCCTTCCATACGCACCGCGAGAATATCGATATCGGCGATGTCGGCGTAATTTGCGGGTTTGGCGCCGGCTATTCAGCGGGTTCTGTGGTCGTTCGAAAGGCGGCGTAAACCCGCCTTGATAATGATCGCGAAATAGCGGCGTAGCTGGGCGCGCGGTACTATCGATGCAGAAAGAAGAATAAAATGACCAATCACGTTCACCAAGGCGATCTGCCGGAAGGGCTCGATCTCGGCAAAGTGGTCGCGATCGATAGCGAGACCATGGGGCTCATCCCCCACCGCGATCCCTTATGCGTGGTGCAGCTTTCGGCCGGCGACGGCGATGCGCATCTCGTCCAGCTCGACCGGTCGACCTATGCGGCGCCGCGCCTCAAGGCGCTGCTCGCCGACCGGGATGTCGAAAAGATCTTCCACTTCGCCCGTTTTGACGTCGCCGCGTTCCAGCAGTGGCTCGGAGTGACCACGGCGCCGGTCTATTGCACCAAGATCGCCTCGCGACTCTGCCGCACCTATACGGACCGGCACGGGTTGAAAGACGTTTGTCGCGAGTTGCTTGGCGTCGAACTTTCGAAGCAGCAGCAGTCCTCTGACTGGGGCGCGCCAACCCTCTCCCCGGCGCAGGTCGAATATGCCGCGTCGGACGTTCTCTATCTCCACGCGCTAAAGGAGAAACTCGACGAAATGCTCGCGCGGGAAAACCGCACAGCGCTTGCCGAGGCCTGTTTCGGGTTTTTGCCGGCCCGCGCAGCGCTCGACCTTGCGGGATGGCCGGAAATCGACATATTTGCGCATTCTTGAAGCAAAAAATCCGCCAGAAACAGGCGAATTGGCGCTACTTGCTTCCCGTCCCCGCCCGCGCGACTATATGAGGTGATGAGGGGCGGAGCGAAGGTACGCCAAAGACCTTTGATTATGTGGGTAAAAGGAAAGCCGCGCCGGGCATGAGCACTGTCGTCACCGACAATGAAACGTCAGCCGCGCCAAGGCCGCAAAGCGGCCAGCGCCGGGTGCTCGAATCGCTGACCATGCGCGCGCGCACCACCGGCGACAAGGCGGCGGCGCGCTCGCGGCTGGTGCGCCGGCTGCGCATCGCCCTGCCCGTCACGGGGCTGTTGCTGGTGGCGATCTTCTTTTTCAGCACAAACTCGAAAACCGGCGAAGACGCGCGGCTTGAGGATTTCGAAGACCTTTCCGCCATCGCCGAAGAATTGAGGATGAGCAGCCCGCGCTTTTCCGGCGTCGATGACGGCGGCAAGCCGTTTGAGATCACCGCGAGCGCCGCCATCCAGAAACCGAATGTCAAAGACCTCGTCGAACTTGAAAACCCGCGCGCGGTACAGGGCGAAGCCAGCGACACCAATATCGTCACCGCGCGCAGCGGGCTTTACCGTTCGGATGAAAAAATTCTCGAACTCAGCGACGAGGTCACACTCGAGCATCAGGTCGGCGAAGAGGTTTATATCTTCCGCTCACCTGCGGCGACAGTGCTGATTGACGACCAGATCGTCACCAGCGACGCCGGCGTCGGCGGCGAAGGTCCGAAAGGCGAAACGCTTCAGGCCGACCGCATCAAAGCCTATCATGGCGAAGGCCGCGTCGTTCTGCAGGGCAATGTGCGCATGCGCATCTATCCGAAATCGAAACCCAGTCCTCAACAAGCGTCGGACGACGGGCCGCCGCCGCTCAAGGAGGGGGACGCAAACCAGCCGGAATGATAAAAAACATGAAAACGCTTCTGAACGCCTCCGTTCTTTCCATCGGCGCTTTGCTGGCCAGCGCGACTGGCGCTTTTGCCCAACTCATCGCCGATAGCGACGAGCCGATCGACATCACCGGAGATACGGCCGAATTCCAGGACGAAAAGGCGATCTGGAGCGGCAATGTGCGCGTCGTCCAGGGCGAAGGCATCCTGACGACCGAACGGCTGGAAGCGACGCTCACCGATGACGGCGCGGTCGAGACCATTATCGCGATCGGCTCGGTGCGTTATTCCAACGGCAAGGAAACGATCACTGGCGAACGCGCGGTCTTCAACGATGGCGCGCAGACCATCACCATGACGGAAAACGTTCTTGTCATTCAGGGCAAGCAGGTGATGTCCGCCGGCAAGGTCACCTATTGGGTCGAAACCGGCAAGGTTTTGTTCGCGCCTGAGCCGGGCAAACGAATTCGCGGACTCTTTTATACGAAATCCGACGCTGAGCAGACTTAAGGTTAACGACGACGCCTTCACTGATCCTTAAAGAGAGACGCGCTTAATGAGCGAGAGCATGGATACGCAAACCGACATAACCGCAGCAGCCGCCCTGAAAGAAACGGCAACGCCAGCAAAGCTGAAGCCCAAACTTGTCGAGGGCGGCGGCGGCGCGTTGACGGCTGAGAATCTCGGCAAGTCGTTCAAACGCCGCCCGGTCGTGCGCGGCGTTTCCATGAGCGTCAAGCGCGGCGAAGTCGTCGGCCTCCTCGGACCGAACGGCGCCGGCAAGACGACATGCTTTTACATGATCACCGGGTTGATCCCCGCCGATCACGGCCGCATCATGATTGACGGGCACGACGTCACCAGCCTGCCGATGTATCAGCGCGCGCGCCTCGGCGTCGGCTACCTGCCGCAGGAAGCATCGATCTTCCGGGGACTGAGCGTCGAGCAGAATTTGCGCGCCGTGGTCGAGCTTGTCGAGAACAACAAGGACAAGCAGCAGGCGATCATCGATGACCTGCTCAATGAATTCCATATCACGCATTTGCGCGACGCTCCGGCGATTGCGCTATCCGGCGGCGAGCGCCGGCGTGTCGAAATCGCCCGAGCGCTGGCGACCGCGCCGTCCTTCATGTTGCTGGACGAGCCTTTCGCCGGCATCGACCCGCTGGCGATTTCAGAGATCCGCGATCTCGTCGCGCATCTTAAAGACCGCGGGCTCGGCGTGCTGATTACGGATCACAATGTGCGCGAAACGCTCGATATCATCGACCGGGCGTACATCATTCACGAAGGCGAAGTCCTGCTTGAGGGCGCGCCGGGGGAAATTGTCGGCGATAAGGACGTGCGCAGGGTTTATCTCGGCGACCAGTTCCAGATGTAAAGGAAACATGGGGGGGTATGGCGTTAGCTCCTAAACTCGAACTTCGGCAATCGCAGCAACTCGTCATGACGCCGCAGTTGCAGCAAGCGATCAAGCTGCTGCAATTGTCCAATCTGGAGCTTGCCGAATATGTCGACGAGCAGCTCGAGAACAACCCCTTCCTTGAACGTGATGAAACGCCTGCCGATGGACCGGCCGAACGGCGCGGCGAAAGCGGCGAACATTCTGATCAGGGCGCCGCTCATGACGACGGCAAGGCGCGCGACAATCTCGATGCGGACTATGAGGGTGTCGCGCCGGGCGATTCTGGCAGCGATGCGGCCTATGGCGAATACCGCCCGAATGACTGGGCGAATATGCCCGCCGGGCGGCGCAGTGACGGCGACGAGGCGGAATTCGGCGCGACGCTGCAATGCGAGATCTCCCTCGCCGACCATCTGACTGAACAATTGCATCTGGCGACGCGCGACCCGATGGAGCTGTTCATCGGCGCTTATCTCATCGACATGATCGACGAGGCCGGATATTTGCGCGAAGACCTGCCCGCTGTCGCCGACCGGCTTGGCGCCGACATTGCGGATGTGGAAAAGACCCATCAATTGATCACGCGTTTCGAGCCGTCCGGCGTCGGCGCGCGCGATCTCAAGGAATGCCTGAAACTGCAACTGGTCGACGCGGATCGCTATGATCCGGCGATGGCGGCCTTTGTCGAGAATATCGAACTTGTCGCGAAGAAAGACCTGAAAGGTCTTATCAAGGTGACCGGCGCAAGCGAGGACGATGTCCGCGACATGGTCGCGGAAGTGCGCGCGCTGACGCCAAAGCCCGGTTACGCCTATGGCGGCGGCACGGTGCAGGTCATCGCTCCCGACGTGTTTGTCTCGAAGTCTCAGGACGGCGCCTGGAAAGTCGAGCTCAATAGCGAGACCTTGCCGCGCATCCTCGTCAATCAGCGCTATTACGCTGAGATTTCCTCGGCCGGCGGCGCGGATGAGAAGGACAAGACCTATATTTCCGAGCAGTTTGCGAATGCGAGCTGGCTTGCCAAAAGCCTGCACCAGCGTGCGCAAACCATCCTCAAGGTTGGCAGCGAAATCGTACGCCAGCAGGACGCCTTTCTCGCCTATGGCGTCAAGCATCTGCGCCCGCTCAATCTGAAGACGGTCGCCGACGCCATCGAGATGCATGAATCGACCGTCTCACGAGTGACGTCGAACAAATATATCGCGACGCCGCGCGGGCTTTTCGAACTGAAATATTTCTTCACCGCATCGATCGCCTCGACCACCGGCGGCGACGCTTATTCCGCTGAAGCGGTGCGCTATCGCATCCGGGAATTGATCGACGGCGAGACCGCCGGCGCCATTCTGTCCGATGACAAAATCGTTGACATTCTACGTGAGGAGGGCGTGGATATAGCCCGCAGAACCGTTGCCAAGTACCGGGAGACGTTGAAGATTCCCTCCTCGGTGCAGCGCCGCAGAGCAAAGTTGCAAAGCGCGATCTAAGGCTTTAATCCCCGCGGGCCAACGCAGAATTCGGCAACAATGCGCGGCATGCGTAGGACGCCGCCATTTTCAGGAGGTCCAATGGACATTCAGGTCAGCGGAAAAAACATGGCTTTAGGCGACGCCCTTCAGACCCATGTGACCGACAAACTCTCCGAAAGCGTCAACAAATATTTCGATCGCGGCGCCGAGGCGACGGTTACGTTCGCCAAGGAGCGCCACCTGATCGAATGCGACGTGACCGCCCATCTCGCCTCGGGCGTGTTCCTGGCCGCGCATGGCGAAGGCGGCGATGCTTACGGCGCGTTCGAGGAATCGGTTGAAAAGCTCGAAAAGCGCATCCGGCGCTACAAACGCCGCCTGAAAAACCATCATGCGACGGGCAAGGAGCCCCTGCCGGCGGAAAGCGCATCCTATTACCTGCTTGAGCCGTTTGGCGACGAGCAGGACGCTGCCGGAGATGAAGGCGATCCGGCGCCGGTCATCATCGCCGAATCGCAAACGACCTTGCGCGAAATGACGGTTGGCGCTGCGGTGATGCAGCTCGATCTCGCGGAACAACCGGCGATTGTGTTCAAGAATGCAGCGCACGGCAGGATCAATATTGTATATCGGCGCCGGGACGGCCATATCGGATGGGTTGATCCGACCGCCTCTTAGGAGTACAGCGCGCGGCGACGGCGCCCGGGGGCGTCGTCGGCTCGATGAGTAACAGGGCCAACAAGGCGGCAATGCGCTACGACGACGCCGATTGCGGCGGGCTTGTGTGAGTGTGATGGGACTTGATGACCTTCTGCGCCCCGAGGGCGTGATTAATAATCTGAGAGCCACGTGTAAACGCGACGCGCTGCAATCGCTCGCGGACGCGGCGAGCCCGCTTGTCGGGCGGCCCGCTTCGGAAATCGTGGAAACGCTGCTTGAGCGCGAACAGCTTGGTTCGACCGGCGTCGGCGACGGCGTCGCCCTGCCCCATGGCAAAATGGAAGGGCTAAACAAGATTGTCGGCGTCCTCGCGCGGCTTGAAACGCCGGTCAGCTTTGACGCGGTCGACGATCAACCGGTGGACCTTGTTTTCATGCTCCTCGCGCCGGCGAACGCCACCGCAGCGCATTTGAAGGCCCTCGCCAAGGTATCGCGCCTATTGCGCGACGGCGATGCACGCAGCGCGCTTCGCGGCGCCGATACGGCCGAAGCGCTATATGCGATCGCCACCGCGGAGCAAAAACATCACGCCGCCTGACCGGCGCAATTTATCAGTATTCGGATTGATTTCGAAAACCCGTCAGTGAACGCTGACCGGGTTCATTTCATATTGGCGCGCCGCCGCAAAGGCGAGTTCGCGGTCACCGACAAGGGCGAGCCGTTCGCCGTTGGAAGAATGCACCGAGTAAAGGATATCGGCGTCATCAATCTCGACGGCAAGCTCGCCATCCTCGTCCAGCAAATCATCGATCACGTCACGCGCCGCCACGGTGCGGATATAAACAAGCTTGCGCCCGCCGAGTTCGGCAAAGTCGCGCGCCGAGAGCGGTTTGCCGCTCTCGCCCAGATTTGCAATCGCGCCGTTTTTCATCAATGCCATAACGTTAACAATCCTCGGTCGATCACCTCGTTTGCGAATTGTGCCTGACAACACGCTAGTAAAACGTGAACGTCCGCGCCGAAATTCCCGTTCCGGCACGCAAAACCCAAAGCCTGATGTTTTGCGCCGGAATTTTCGGGCGGGTCGCCATCATCCGCTCACTATCGCCCATTTATGGCTATATTATAACATTTCAACCCGCGATTTTCCCCACCCGGCGGCGCCAGATAGCGTCCGTCGCAGCGAAAGATGTCGCGTTAGCAATCTGTTTTCGTTAATGAATGCATCTCGGGCCGCGCACCATCAGGCGGCGTCGCCTGCGTCAAAATCACCCAGAATTGATGCAAACAGCCCCGGGTCCACATTACCGCCGGAAAGGGTGATGGCGGTGGTTTTGCCCTTGCCGTCGAACTTGCCCGAAAGCAGCGCCGCCAGCGCCACCGCGCCGCCAGGCTCGACCACCAGTTTCAGCCGCTGGAAAGCGAAGGCCATGGCCGCTTTGACATCATCATCGCTCAAGGAAACGCCGCCCCGCACAAGCCGCTGCATGATCGGGAAAGTAAGCCAGCCCGGACTGGGCGTCGCGATGGCGTCGCAAATCGTCTTCTTTGTCACATCCGCCCTCAGCCGCTCGCCGGCGCGGATCGAAGCCCAGGTTTCGTCGTAGCCTTCCGGCTCGGCAATCCAGACTTGTGTATTCGGTGATACATCTTCGAGGATCATGGCGCATCCCGCCGTCAGGCCGCCGCCGCCGCAACAGGTAATGAAGGCGTCAATTTCGATACCGCGCGCAACCGCCGCTTCCCAGGCTTCGAGCGCCGCCGTGCCCTGCCCTTCGACGATATGCGGGTGATCATAGGAAGGCGCGAGAACCATACCCTTTTCCCGGATGATCTCCATGGCGATCGCCTCGCGGTCTTCGCTATAGCGGTCATAGGCGATGATCTCCGCGCCCAGCGCGCGGACATTTCTCGCCTTAATCGCCGGCGCATCTTTCGGCATGATGATGCTCGCCTTGGCGCCCATTAGCCGCGCGGCAAGCGCGACGCCCTGCGCATGATTGCCCGACGACCAGGCGAGCACGCCGGCGCGGCGTTGCTCGTCGCTGAGCTGCGAGACGAGATTATAAGCACCGCGAAACTTGAATGAGCCGTAGCGCTGCAGCACCTCGGCCTTGATCAGGACGCGCCCGCCGACAATGTCATTGAGGATTTCGCTTTCGAGAAGCGGCGTGCGCACGGCCTTGCCTTTGAGGCGCACCGCCGCCGCCCGAACGCCATCCGCCGTCACCGCTGCTTCATCCCCCAAAATCTCAGTCATTACGCGAGGCCTTTTTTTTAGCGTCTTGGTTATTTGCTTGCTCAAGCATTTTTGAGGCGCCGTAATGCCCACCGGTCTCGAAGTCTCGGTCTTGCAGAGAAGACGGGTCGCGTGATTGAACGACTCGAAGCCCTAAGACCAAAGCTCGAGCAATATCAGCCCATTTGTTCTGATCAACCTGAGCTACGCGTAAAATTGGCTCTAGCAACTTTAAAAGCCGAGGCTCAGTGAGAATGTTCGGCGTTGCACCTAGCTGCTCGACAACACCGGTCTCTGGCGCGGCATCTCCATATTCAAGCCAAGCCTGACTTACGCTCAACACTTCCGCCAAACGCTCCATTACATCACGGCGGGGTTGTGTATCTCCTGTTTCCCATTCAGCAACCGCTGATTGTGACCTATGTGCTTGGTCCGCCAAATCCTTTTGTGAAAGGCCGGCTTTCGTTCGCGCCAGTTTGATTCTTTTCCCTATGCTCATGCGTTCCTTAAGGTCTGGGGATAAACCTGCCGTAGAAAAATCAAGTTGCGAAATTGAACTTCCCGACGGCGCCACACATACCGGAAATGCGGCGCGCGCCAAGGCGTTTTTAAGGCTTTATCGAGACCGGCGCGATTTCAGGCGGCAAGCGCGCCGGCAAAGGCCAGCAACAAGACGCCGAAGACGACGCGATAAATCACGAAGGGCAGAAAGCTGATGGTCCGCGTCAATTTCATCAGCACGGCGATCGCCGCATAGGCGCTTGCAAAGGACAAAACGCCGACAATCAACGCGCTTCGCATATCCGCCCCAGCGCCGTCGCGAATGATTTCAAGCGTCGCAAAGGCGCCCAGGGCGAGGATCGTCGGGATCGCCAGCAGCATCGAAAACCGCGCCGCTTCCGGCCGGGTCCAGCCAAGATAACGCGCCATGGTCATGGTCACGCCCGAGCGCGAAACGCCCGGCGCCAGCGCGCACATTTGCGCCGCGCCAATGGACAGCGCATCGCGCCAGCTCATGCGCTCAAGGCCCGCCTTGTCGCTCTTGGAGCGGTCGCCATGCCACAAGAGCAACCCGAAAATAATGCTCACCCAGCCGATCACCACCGGGTTGCGCAACGCCTGCGTCCAGTCGGCGAGCACAAAAATAGCGGCCAGCGCCAAGGTCGGGACCGTCGCCGCAGCGATAAACAGGAACAACCGGCGATCGCCGCTTTCGCGCCAGCGCAGCACATCGACGCCGCCGCGAAACAGCATCCCCGTTTCCTGCCGGAAATAGAGCAAGACAGCGCCAAGCGAGCCGACATGCGCGGCGATATCGATGAGCGGCCCCTGATCCTGCCAGCCATTGACCGCAATCGGCGCAAGGATGAGATGCGCCGAAGACGAGATTGGCAGGAATTCGGTGATCCCCTGGATCAGGGCGAGAACGATCAGTTGAACGAGTGTCATGACCTGCTCATAGCCGGATTTGCGCGCCGAACGCTATGAAATTTCCGGGGAGATTGTTCGACTGTTTCGCGGCAACCGCACGGCATCGACCGGGCGCTGTCGCCTAGCCCGGCCGGCAAGCCTGCTATTGACGATGCGCCGCCGGGGCCGGCTCGACATCCGCGCTTTCAATCATGCCGATCTCAGCGAGCTTGGTCGCAATCGCCGCCCTATCAAACGGCTTGAGGATATGGTGCGCAGCGCCCGCCCCTTTGGCCAAGGTGAATTGCTGCGGGTCGTTTTCCGTCGCACACAGAATAATCTGCGGGCGGGCGCCTTCACCAAGGTCGGAGGCGCCGCGTAGGAAATCGAGCGCGCCCATGGACGGCAAGTCCCAGTCCAACAAGACCACATCGGCGCCATGGTCGCGGCAATGGTCAATCGCTTCGCCCGCATTGACCACGCCTGCCGTCTCAAGCCCGAGATCGGCGATAATGCGGACAGCGATTTCACGAACGACGTCAGAGTCTTCAATGACGAGACAGCTTTTTTTCGTAGTCATGGCCGATTCATCCTTAAAAGCGCGTCCGCAAAATTCTTTGCCGACAACGTGCCCATGCTAGGCGCCAACGCGCGTGTCAACACGATCCAGGCCGCATGTTCTTCACTTGAAGATTATTGAACACAGCCTGAATGGGCATTCGGGCTCTATTGTGCCACCAAGGGCGTTATCTCGCAGTTAACGCCCCTTGTCGCGCGACAAGGTCAATCAGAAAATGTCGCCCGGAAAACCACCGCCTCGTCAGAGCGCTTCACGCGCAATACGCCGCCAACGGATTTCACCAATTGCGCAGCGATCAACGCCGGCGTCATTTTCGGCGTCAGTTCCGTCGCATCGCCGCCAAGCGCGCGCACCAGCGTATCATTAAGCAGGAGCTTCTTGCCCGATGCGGTAATCGTGAAATTGTTGATATCGCCTTCGATGACCACATCCCCGCCGCGCGGCACGCAGTCGGCGGCGGCGTAAGCGAGCACCAGCAACACCTTGACGTTCTCTTTCGGCGCGAGCCCGGAATCAATCTTCCAATGAAGAACCGCTTTCATAATGTCGAAAAGGTCCGTAAGCGCCTTTTTCGCATCATCAAGACTGATCTGCGCGCCGTAACCGCCAGCCGCGCCATAGGCGAGCCGCGCATAAGACAAAAGCGCAATGGCTTTTTGTGCGCCCGAGCGCACCAGGTCCATGGCGGCCTCGTGCATCGCGCCTTCCATGGCCGGATCGTCCAGCACCTCAAGGCCGGAGCTAAGCGCCCCCACCGGATTGATCAGATCGTGGCAAACCCGCGACGACAACAGCGCCGACAGGGTCAAGGCATCGGGGCCCTCATCATCGGGCGGCGTCAGGTCAAGCGCTTCGGACATTGGAACAGAACTCTTTGCTGCGAAAGCGTTCTTATAATCCCGATTCGCCCGTGCTTGTCCGTCTGTTCGCGGCGCGGCGGCGTTAAATTTTTCGCCAGGCGCCGCTCTCGGCGCGCACGCATTGGCCGGATGTGGCCTGCCCCTGCAATTTGCGCGCGGTCAGCTTGGCCGTATCCTCAACAGTCACGCCGTTGCGATTCGCGAGGTCGGCGTAAACCGCCTTGCGCTGCTGGTTGATGTCATTCATCTCGCGGCGCAGCGACGCGTTGATCGACTTGCCGGTCACGACGCCGAGATAGCCGTCAGCCTGTTCGCCAATTTCGCAATTGTCCTTCGCGCGTTCGATCGCCGGGCTGGCTGCGCTCGCGGGCGCGAGGGTCGCGGCCAGCGTCATCATTGCGGCGGCCATGCAAAGCAGCGTGTTCTTTACGGAAATTCCCATGCGAGCCTCCCCCATCAGAAAATGTTCGGATTTTGCGCGATCGCGTCTTCGATCTCGCGCTCAAGCCTGACGAGCACTTCGCCAGAGACATTGACGTTGAGATTGACCTCAACCGGCTTTTCCCCGCCTTCGACCTTGACGCTGGCGCAAGCGAGCAGACCCGCCGCCAGCGGCGCTAGGACCGCCAGCTTCAAAGGTATCTTCAGGGGTCGTTTTCTTGTCATCACAGATCAGCCCTCCGCACCGAAATCCCTTGTTTTCCATACGCCATGCAACCGTTATCTTCGTCACCCTACTTCGTTCGTGAGACGAAAAACAGGCGAAATTGGGCCGAAGCATGCATGCGCGGCGCCTTAATTCGACGTGGCTCACTCACCGCCGGCCAGGAGATTTTCAATCTCGAACTGAATGCCGCGCCGGAAATTCACTTGCCGGATCAGGCCCATATCCTCGATCGACACATTGATGCGATAGCGCACCGGCACATCTTTGACATTGCGATTGCGCACAGTGAGGTCGCCGGAACCTTCGAACTGCAAGCCGAAATCCAGTTGCCCGTCCAGCGCGCCATTGATCGTCACTTCCAGATGCGTGAAGCGAAGATCGCGCAGGAAATCGAAAGCGATCTGGGCGTTCTCCCCGGCCTGCGACGCGAGCGCTGCAGCAGGCCCCGTATAGCGGATCGCGCCGGGCCCGTCAGAACGAAGCACGCCGTTTTCAACCCGGGCCTTGCCGTCTTCAAACACCACCGGCAAGGATCCGCTCAGCAAGCCTTCCCCTGAAAGGCCGTTGACGGCCGCATATTCGAGAATCTGCTTCAGGTCTATTTGCTCCGCACGCAGCGGAATGCGCGCGGCGCCGGTGAAGGACGCTTGCGCATCATAGGCGCCGACCTTGCCGCCGAACCAGTCAAACTCCGCCCGCGCAAGGCGCAGCGTGTCATCACCAGGCAATTCAAATGCAATGTCGCCCGAGGCAAGTTGCAGCGCCCCCGCCTCGACCGAGCTGAGCGACAGCGTCTGCAAACCGTCGGTCTTGACCGGCAACAGATCGGCAAAGCGCAGCGCCCCGTCGACCCCCTTGGTGCGGGTGATCGCCAATGTCGGGCCGTTAAACGAAATACTCCGCAAAAAGAATTCGCCATCCGAGGTCACGCCCCCCGGCGACCAGGAAAAATGGACGACCCCGTCCGCGCCGCCATCCGCGGCGGAAATAACGCCTTTAAGCGCAAGCGCCAGTTCATTCGGCTGCAATCCGCCCGGCGCGAAGCGTAGATCGTCAAAGGCGAATTGCGTCTCGCCGCTGGCGGTCCTCATATCATGAACGCCGGAGCCGGTCCCCAGCGCCCTGCCAGTCGCCGTTTCCAGGACGTAGTCGAAACGCGCATCATCGCCTTCGAGCATCGCCGCGCCCGAGGCGACAAACGGCGCGATCAGCTTCAGCGATCCGCTTTGCTCGATACGCAAGCGCTCGACCCTCGCATTGGCGCGCATCATTTCCTCATCAAGGGCGAAGTCAAACCGCCCGGCGACGCTTGAAAGCGCAATCGCGTCATTCAGCACCATGTCGCCGCCGCTCGCGGCGCCGTCGATCCTGGTTGAATGATTAGCCGGCGTATAAATGGCGTTGAAGCGCAGTTCCGGCGGGCGTCCCGCCGCGCTGGTTTCACCCATTGCAAAACGCCCGTCCCGCGAAGACACCTCGCCATTCAGCACAAAGACCATATCGTCTGACCAACGCATGGTCGCCAGCGGCCCGCCGGAATTGCACAAATCCGTGCGGCCTAGCCGCGCTTCGGCATTTTGTTCAGCGAGGCGCAAACGCGCCCGCGCGAAGGTGATGCAATCGGCGTTGAGGATCTCGGCCGTTTTCGCGGAGAGGTTTGCGCGCAAGGTAAAGGGCGATGTAAAAGGCGCGTCCGATACGCCAAGCCGGCCGATGCGAGCGCGTTTCAACCCGGATTTCAACGCGACATCCGCCGTCAGCAAATCACCGTCCAGCAAGGCGGCAAGGTCGATTTCCGACCCGTCCAGGGCAAGCGCCGGCGATACATATTCATCAATGCTGATCGGCGCAGCAACGCGCAGCCGCCCCTCCATGCGCTCCGCATTGACAGAACCGCGCGCATTGATCCCGTCGCTTGCGAGCGCGAAGCGGAAGACCGCCCGTTCGACACCGCCCGCTCGCGCATAAAGCGGCGCCGTCCCGGAACGCTCAAGCGTAAACGCCGCGCCGTCAGGCGTGCTTAGCGCCAACGGCGCGTCATTTGCGATACGCAACTCAAACGCACCATCGGCCAGGCTGAGATCAACCGCGCCGGCAAGCGCGGCCTCGCCCAATGGCGCGCCCAGCACCGCTTGCGCCGGCGCAAACGCCTTGCCGCCGCCAAAGGCGTCCCGCGAAAACAGGATTTTTGAGGCGTCAACCGAGATATGCGCCGCGCCTTCGGCATCGGCCGCGCCGCCGCCCAGCGCCCCGCTCCAGGATGCACCCTCGCCATTGACGGAAATTCGCGCCGCATAGGCCTGAAGGCCCCGCGCTTCAACATCGCCGGCGAAAGCGCCGGCCAGCTTTATTTTTCCGTCTGCCGATAAATTCAACTCGACATTCGCTTCGCCAGCGGGAAAGCGCATGGCGTTCCAGCCGAAACCATCCATGACGAACGCCGCACGCGCCGCACCGCCATCGCCGCCAATTTCGCCATTAACCACGCCCGAGGCCGCGCCCTCAGGCCCGGCGATCTCGACCCGCAAATCCGCAACCCGCAAGGAGGAAAACGGCAGGCCGGCCGGCCCGCCGCCTGCGCCGCGCTCAATCCCGGCCATCGAAACCGCCCCATCCGAACCGACCGATAAACGGACGAGCCCCGGCCCGACGCGGATGGCGCCAAGCCGCCGTTCTCTTAGAAGGCGTTTCCAGTCAAATGCGGCCTCGACAGTTTCAAGGCGAAACGCATCGCGCCCGCCATCCGCAGCGGCGACATCGCTGAGCACGATTTTTTCGAGCGTCAATGCGCGCACCCGCGCTTCCGGGCGTTCAAGCCCGGCGCCGGCCATCGCGCTCCTGACCGCCCAGCCCGCCAGCGGCGCGCGCAACACGTAAACAGCACCAGCGAGGATCGCTGCAAGCAAGACCAGAATGAGCAGAAACCGCACTGCCCGCATCGAAATTAACCCTCTCCCTCAAACGCGATCGCGGGTTTTGTCTATTGATTAACGGCGATTTCGTCTAATGAGCCCCCGCGACCCGCCAACCATGCCGAAAATTGCAGCGTTTGGCGAGCCGTGCGAAGATGCTTGGACGCGACTATTCACCGGCGCAATAACGCCTCGGCAACGGGGGCGTAGAGTATTCGAGGCGATGACAGGCGAGTTTGCTCAAACAGGTCAAACATTTACGGGTGACGGCGACGCGTTTTGCCCGATCGAACGCAAGCGCCGGGCGCCGGCGGCGATCGCCGCCGGGCTGAGCGTTCTGGTGCTTGGCGCAGCCTTTGTCGCGCTATCTGCGACATCGACACGGCTTGAGCTTGCCGAAACGCCTGCCAACGCCGCCATCGCGCCGACGCCAATCCCGTCCGCCCCCTTGTCGCCGCCTTCAGCCGAAAGCGTCGCCGATGCGATCGCGCAATCGCGCGCGGCCCGCAGCGGCAAACCGGCCCCGAATCCGGCGCCGCCGGCCGAAGCAGAAGCGCAAGTGGAACCGGAAGCGGCAAAAACAGCCAACGCCGCGAGCGGCGACAGCGTTTCCGATAATGCTGCCGAGCGCGGTTTCGCGCCGCGCCTCAAACCCAAACGCGAAAGCGCGCCCGCCGCGCCGGTCCGGCTCGCCTCGCGCCCGCTGCCCATTGGCGGCGCTTTCCGCGCCAGCGAAAACGACGCGCCGCCGCCCTTTTTCTTTGAAACCGACCTGTCGCCGCATGACGATGCGCAACCGGCGCCGCAACTCGCCCTCGCCGGGGACATTGCGCCGGAACCGGACAAAGTTCGCATACGGCTCGCCCGTGGCGAGAATTTCGTCGACGCCCTGAAGCGGGTCGGCGTCTCCGCGGCGGACGCCAATGAAGCCGCATACGCTTTTGGCCGGCATCAGGATTTGCGCCGCCTCCTGCCCGGCCAGGAATTTGTCATGACCCTTGGCTGGCCGAATCAGACCTTGTTCCAGCAAGCTGCGCAAACCGATACGGCGCCCGCGACGCTACTCAAACTCGAATATCGCGCCGATGCGGAAAACCGGATCATCGTGCAGCGCGAACCCGCCGGGGACATGACCGCCGAGAAGCGCATCGTGCCGCTGACGACCCGCGCCATGTCGGTCGCCGGGCGCATTAATGGCAGCCTTTATCTTTCCGCCAAATCCGCCGGCGCGCCGGACGAAGTGATCGCCAACCTCGCCGACGCCTTCGCCTATGACGTCGATTTCCAGCGCGAGATTTTCGGCGGCGACGAATTCGAAGCGATCTTCGAAGTGCGCTATGATGACCAGGGCGATCTCGTTTCCGCCGGAGATATTCTTTATGCGCGCCTCAATTGGCGGGGCCGCTCACGGGAGAAAGGCTATTACCGGTTCGACGAGGATCGCGACGGGCGCTTCGACTTTTTCGACGCCGAGGGTCAGGGCGCAAAACGCCTGCTGATGAAGACGCCCATCGACGGCGCGCGTCTCTCTTCCGGGTTTGGCGCCCGCAAGCACCCGATCCTCGGCTATGCCCGCGCGCATAAGGGCGTTGACTTCGCCGCCTCGCGCGGCACGCCAATCAAGGCCGCCGGCGACGGCGTCGTCGAGCGCGCCAACCGTTATGGCAGCTTTGGCAATTACATCCGTATACGGCACGCCAATGGCTACAAAACGGCCTACGCCCACCTCAACGGATTCGCCCGCGGCCTGCGCGCCGGCAAACGGGTGCGCCAGGGCGACATTATCGGCTATGTGGGCACCACCGGGCGGTCGACCGGCCCGCATCTTCACTACGAAGTGCATTTAAACGGCAATGCGGTGAACCCGCAGCGCCTCAAGATCGCCACCGGCAAGAAGCTGACCGGCGCGGCGCTTGACCGCTTTAGCCAGACGCGCGACCTGATTGACGCCATGCGCATGCCGGAGGCCGAGCGGGAAGCCTATTTCGCCAGCAAGGAAAGCAGGGCCCGCGGCGCGCCCTAACGCTGCAAATCATGGCCAGCCGGGAAAGCTCGTCACCAGCTTGACCTTGATGTCAGGAAAGCTCTCCACATACTGGATTTTCAGATCCGGAAAACTGTCGACCATTTTCCATTGGCCGCACTGGTCCGGAAAACTGTCGACAATCTGCACCTTCAAGTCGGGAAAGCTCTCCACCAATTGCACCTTGATGTCGGGAAAACTGTCGACCACCTGCACGTCGCCATTCAACGAAAAGCCCTCAAAAGCGCAAGCCTCCCGGTCAAAATTCGCCGGCTCGGCGGATGCGGGCATGCTGACAATCAGCAGGGCGATCAGCGTCCCGAAACAGGTCAACAGCGTCAACATATGGGGACTTTAGGCAACAATCGCCGGGCGGAACAGCCGCAAACGGCCAAAAACCGGGCTTTTCCGGCAATTCGCGTTGACTCGGCGCTGAAAGCCCATTACTTCCGCACCCCGCAATTGCTGCAATGCAGCGCGCGCAATCGGCCTGTTCCGCTTGGATTTATGCTCCGATCGGCATTCCCGGCCCCACGATAAGACGCCAGCGCTTTTCGCATTTGCTCGGCTCCGTCTCGGAGTGCAATCGCACCGATGACGCATCGCTTCCATCCCGGCGGAAGAGCGGCGCGTTGAGAGAAAACCCCCGCCGATGCGACATAACTGGCGCTTTGAAAAGCCAGCAAAAACCCAACGGAGACTGAATGTCATTCGCCGATCTCGGCCTGTCGCCGAAACTCCTCGAAGCTATTGCGAAAGCCGGCTACGAGACCCCGACCCCGATCCAGAACGAAGCGATCCCGCCGGCCGTTGAAGGCCGCGACGTGCTCGGTATTGCACAGACGGGCACGGGCAAGACCGCCTCCTTCACTCTGCCGATGATCGAGCGCCTTGCGAAAGGCCGCGCCAAGGCGCGCATGCCGCGCAGCCTTGTTCTCGCGCCGACCCGCGAACTCGCCGCGCAAGTGTCTGAAAATTTCGAGAAATACGGCGCCAACCACAAGCTTTCCATGGCGCTGCTAATCGGCGGTGTTTCCTTCGGCGACCAGGATGCGAAGCTGACCCGCGGCGTCGACGTGCTGATTGCAACGCCCGGCCGCTTGCTTGACCATTTCGAGCGCGGGCGCCTGCTGCTTTCTGGCATTGAAGTCATGGTGGTGGACGAAGCCGACCGCATGCTCGACATGGGCTTCATTCCGGACATTGAAAAGATCTTCAAACTGACGCCGATGACGCGCCAGACCCTGTTCTTTTCCGCCACGATGCCGCCAGAAATCCAGCGGATCACTGATCAGTTCCTGCACAACCCGGTCCAGGTCGAAGTCGCCAAACCCGCCACTACGGCAGAGACGATCACCCAGCGCATCGTGAAGGTGCCGTCAAAGGACGACAAGCTGAAGCGCACGGCGCTGCGCGAGCTGATCAGCCATAAAGATGTGAAAAACGGCATCATCTTCTGCAACCGGAAATCGACCGTCGATGTCGTCGCAAAATCGCTGCAAAAGCACGGCTTTAATGCGCGCCCGATCCATGGCGATCTCGCCCAGGCGTTTCGCATGGAAACGCTCGAAAAATTCCGCAATGACGAAGTTCAGTTCCTGGTTGCGTCCGATGTCGCCGCGCGCGGCCTCGACATTCCGGCGGTCAGCCATGTGTTCAATTTCGATGTGCCGATCCACGCCGACGATTATGTCCACCGTATTGGCCGCACCGGCCGCGCCGGCCGCGAGGGCGCGGCGATGATGCTGGTCACCGGCGCCGACGCCAAATATTATGACGCGATCCTCAAGACCATTGGCGCGGAAGAGATTGAAGCCCTCGATTTCGACAAGTTTTTCGAAGAAAACCCGGTGAGCGACCGGCGCGGACGCGGCAAATCCGACGACAAGCGCAAGCGCCCGGCGCGGCGCAAGAAGCGCGATGACGACACGCCCGCGGCAGCGCCGGCCCCGCAGCCCGAAATAGCCGAAGCCGCTTCGGATCACGATGGCGATGAGGCGAGCCCGGCGCGGCGCAAGCGCGGCGGCGAGAAAAAAACCGCCCGCCGCCGCCCCAGCAAAGCCGAACCGGTGGTCGGGCTCGGCGATCATGTGCCGGCTTTCATTATGCGCGCCGTCGCCCGCTAAAAATGCCGGGCGCCCGCCCCGGTTTAGGCAAAAATTTAACCCTGATCGCCTAGCCTCCCCTCAATCAGGGGGAGGCGTTTGCCTCGACACGCATACACAAGGGCGACATGAACTTGGATATTGAGAACTCGCATCGTAACGCGGAGCTAGCGCTCGGCGCGCTTAGAAAAACCGGCCTGCCGTCAACGCCGCGCAACTTCGAACTCTGGTATGCGCATGTGGAAGGCGGCAATGCGGCGCTTTCTTCGGCTATTCAAAAAGCGCTGGACGCGCATGGCGGCGTTTCTCAGGAGAAAGCGGACCGGTTCTATAAAGAATATATTCAGCATGCAGAGCTGTCACACGACATGGTGCAACTCGTCGCGCGTTTTCACGACGAGGTTTCAGACCTGTACGACCTGGTCGAGCAAACCGGTGAAAACGCCCATGGCCATAGCGAAGAATTGCGCGCGCTCTCCGATCAGGCCGACAGCACGCAAGATGTCGGCGCCCTGCTGAAAGGCGTTCTGGCGGTTGCGCGCACCATGCGCGCCGAAAACGAATTATTGGAAAACCGCCTCGCCGAAGCGGCTACAGAAGTCAGCGCCCTGCAGCGCGATGTTCAGGCGATTCAGGCCGAAGCGATGCGCGATGCGTTGACTGGCGTCGCCAACCGTGCGACATTCGACCGCTCGCTGATCACCCATATGCAAAAGGCGCTGGATACGGACGAACCCCTGGCGCTATTGCTCGGCGATATCGACCATTTCAAGAAATTCAACGACAATTGGGGCCACCAAACCGGCGACCAGGTGCTGCGCCTCGTCGCCGACGTCATGAACGCCAATGTCAAAGGCCAGGATTTGCTGGCGCGATATGGCGGTGAAGAATTCGCGATCGTGCTGCCGGGCACGTCCCTTGAAAACGCTGGTATGCTGGCGAACCGCATTCGCGAAGCGATCCAGTCGCGCCGGCTGAAGAAGCGCCGGACAAATGAGGATCTCGGCGTCATCACCATGTCCATCGGCGTTGCACAGCTCGGTGATGAGGACACCGCGGAAACGCTGGTCGAACGCGCGGACAAATGTCTCTACGCCGCCAAACATGCCGGCCGCAATTGCGTCGTGGATGAAAAAGGCCTGCCGCGTTCAGCCGCAGACCAAAGCAAAGGCGCCGCCTAAAGCCCGCTCTTCGATTCCTGGCGTTCCTGCCTCTTCAACAGAAAATCGCGCGCTTCATTGATCTTCGCGGCAAAATAATCCGTGCCGCCCTTATCGGGGTGAAGCTGCGAAATCAGTTTACGATGCGCGGCGCGGATTTTTTCGGCGTCGGCGCCCGGTGCAAGACCGAGAACGGACAACGCCTCTTCTTCCGTCATGCGCTTCGGCAACGGCGCTGGCGGTTTTACATCCGCTTCATCGAGCGAGCGGTTCCCCGCACGCCAGGCCTCGATCGCCATGACGCCGCCCGCCCCGACCAGCACCATGAAGGCCAACGGCCAGAGTTTCGCCGCGAAGAGCGCCGCCACGAGCGCCAGCAGAACCACGGTTTTCAGGAGCGTCATGCTGCGCTGGCCGCCTGCGCCCGCATCTGCGCCAGCGAGTCGAAACAGCAGCCAACCCGCAGCCGCAGCGGCGATAATCAAAGAAAGAACAGCCAACAGCATGCGGCCAGTCTAGTCGTTTGCGAAGAGTAGCGCGAATGATTCCGCGCCAGGACCCTAGGCCGCCGCGGCGCCGTCCGCCGCCTCGGCCGGCGTTTCGGGCTCCGGCAGGTTGAGCGCCGCGACAAGCGAGCGAATCTCGAGGCGCGCCGTCACATGGCTCATGGTCGAAAGGCGCACAGGCGAATCGACGCCGCCCAGATCAAGCAGCGTCAGGCCGATCGGGAACAATTCGCGATAAATCACCCGGTCGCCAAAACCGCGCGCCAACCGAAAGCCGATCCGCGCTGAGAGATCTTCCAACTTGTCGCCCATATTCTTTTTATTGCGGGCCCGCGTCGCCGAAAGCCGGTTGCGCATGACGACCCAGTCAATGCCGCCGGGGACGCCGGCCATCGCCCTTTGCTTGCGCGCGGTCCAGACCATTTCGCTGTAAAGGCTCGGACCAGTCACCCGTCCAGTTTCAGGATCAATCCGCGCCAACAGGTCAAAATCGACAAAACTGTCATTCAAGGGCGTGACGATCGTATCCGCATGCAGATGGGCGAGCCGCGACAGATGCGTGTTCGCGCCGGGGCAGTCGATAACGACGAAATCGCACCCTTCCAGCGTCGAAAGCGCCGCCTGGAGGTTTTCGGTTTCCCGCGCCTGGCTTTCCGCGCGGCTGTCGAGCGCCGATGGCTCAACCTCAGCTTCAATCGGAAAAGGCAGGTCTTTGTCATTGATTTTACAGAATTTCTTCCGGTTTTCGATATACCGCTTGAGACTGCCCTGACGCAGATCGAGGTCCACCGCCCCGACCTTGTGGCCGGAGCGCATCAGCGCCACGATCAGGTGCATGGCCGTGGTCGATTTACCAGACCCGCCCTTTTCATTACCGAGAACGATTACATGCGTCATTGAGATATCCGCCGGGGACGCCGGAAGCATCCGATTTCATTCTTTACGCATACCGATGGGAAACCATCTCCCGCTAGGATTAAGCGTGAGACGATTCTGGTTCCCATGGCGATAGGAAAGCAATTCAGCGTTTTGGCGATTCTCATCGCCGTTGCAAGCCTCTTGGCGGCGCCCGCCGGCGCCAGCATGGGGCTTTACCCGCTGCGCCAGGTGTTGAGCCTGGAAAATCCGCAAGCAGAGTTCACCGTCTCAAACCCGTCCGACCGGATCATCGAGGGGCGGGTGTCCTGGATCGACCTTGCCGCTACGGAGACCGGATACGCCCCGGCCGAGCCGCAAATGCGCGAAACGTTAAGCGCGGCGCCCTATCTCATCGTCAGCCCTGCGCAGTTCCGGCTGAAGCCCGGCGCGCGCATCACCATTACGGTGCGCATCCGCGACGGCGCACCATTGCCAAAGGGCGAACGGCGCTCGCACCTGCTGATCGAAACCGACGCCTCGCGCACTGCGATCCGCAAGGCCAGCACCAACGGTCTCGCGGTCGATATCGGCCTCGGCGTTTCCGCGCCGGTGATCCTGCGCAATGGCGGCAAGGCGAAAGCCTCCATCGCGGAGACCAAGTTGTTGCGCGACAAGGAGGGCTTGCTGTTCCTTGAAACCAGCATCAAGCCCGAAGGCGCGCTTTCAAGCTTTGGCCGCATCGTCGTCGATTACTCCCCGGCGGATGAAAGCGGCGAGACGCACCGGCTCGGCATGCGCGAGAATGTCGCCGGCTACACAGATGCGCGCCGGCGCAAGGTCTCGGTGCCTTTCGGTTTCGTCTCGCTCAAGGCCGGTGAAGTCGTGGTGCGCTATGAGGGCGCTGAGGAATATGAGGGGCGCATCTTCGATGAACGCCGTTATGATCTCGCCCCGCCGGTTGAGACGGCGGATTAGCCCCGCGTTTCAGCCAGCGACAGGCGTTCGCCGTTAAATCCGGCCACGGAGCAAAACAGTCCCCTGGATTTGAGCTGCGCGCATAAGGCCTCGGCCTTGTCCCGCGATGAAAAACCGCCGCCAATCAGCCGCAAAAAGGCGCCCTTGTCGTCAACCACAATATCATCGACGCGCGGTTCAAGCAGGCCGAGCTCATCAGGGTTTTCGCGCTGTAATTGCCGCCATCCGGCGCGCGCGTCGTCGAGCTGGCGATAAGAGGCGAGATGCACGCCATATAGCACGCTTGCAGTCCTGATCTCGCCGCCCGCCTCGTTCTCGAACACGATTTCGTCGGACGCGAAAGTCGGCTGCACGAGGCGCGGCGCGGTCTGTACCGGCACATCGGTCTGCGCCAGCGCCGGCGACGCCGCATCATCGACAACAGGGCGCAAAGGCGCATTGTCGCCGACAGTAAAGGTCGGCGCCGGCGGCAGCGAGGCTTCCTGATCGGCGGCGTCTTCCATCGCCCGTTCTTCGGCCTCGGCTTGATCGCGCTCGCGCTGCAAGGCCAACACCTCATTGGCGAGCCGGGCGTTTTGCGATTTCAGGCGCGCCACCTCGGCCTCCAGCGAGGCAAGCTCGGTGCGCGCGGTCTCAGCGTCGATCTCCGCCGCCGTCGGGGCCGAGCGGCCGCCGGGCAAGGAGGCGCAGGCCGAAAGCACCCCGCACAGAGCGAGCGCGCCTAGTAAACGGCGCGCAGCCGGCAAGCGGCGTGCAAGCGAATCGACGGTGTGTTCAACGAGAATTTGCGTGGCGGACAACAGCCGGTTTCTCCATAGAGATCCAGAATCACCGCCATCATAGACATGGCGCTCACGCGGTCCAAGCCTTTCGGCGCCCTGCGCGCGCGGTTTTGACCGGATCGCCGCCCTATCCGGCCGGCCCGGCGGCGGCGTCGCGGCTGAATGACAAGGGCGTAAAGGTCAGCGCCGCTCCGGCGGCGTCTTTCTGCAGGAAGCCAATATCGTAAAAAACCGCCGTGCCGCCCTCGCTGCGGCCGGCGAGAAAGACGAGAATCTCCTCAATCCCGTCATTGTCGAAATCCGCGCTGGCGAGCTCTTGCATATCGACCCGTCGCGAATCGACCGTAATCCGCCACTGAAACGCGCCGGGCGTTTCGACCACCACCGCATCGGCCTCGTCCATCGTCTCGGCGATCCGCATCACGCCTTTGAGCGCGGCGACGTCTTCGGCTTCCGGCGAGCCGTCATTGAAAAAACTGCGCGCCGGGTCTTGAGCGTCGTAAAGCGCGTTGAGCGCGCCGCAGGCCCGCACGAAATAGCCTTCCCGGCGTTGCTCGCGCGTTGTTTCCGCATACCAGCCGTCAAAGGTCATTTCACGGTAATCGCGACAGCTTCGCACCTGTCGCGCGGCGATGGTCTTATCTGTCGGATGCATCATGCGGACCGCCACCGGCGCGCCCTGCAAATCGAGAACATGGCGGTCAAGCAGCACGGCAAGCTCATTGCGGTCATAGCAGGATGCGGGAATGTCTTCGAAAAGCGGCATGGCGGTTTTGAGACAGAGTTCATAAGCGGGCCCGCCGGCTGGCGTCGCGCTTTCCTCCGCGCCGCGAAATGTCTGCGAAACGACCGCGACCGCAGCGACCGCAGCGCTTGCCGCGCCGGCGCCCGCCATGATCCGCATCCGTTTCTGGTCCATCATAAAAGCCCCAGTTCCGCCAGCTCTAGTCCGAGCTCAGGCGGCAGCGACCCTGACCGTCCGCCCGCATCGAGATCGAGCGGCGCGTCCTCTGCGGTGAGATAACGCCAGCCCTGAAACGCCCGGCGCGGGCTCGCCCGCGTCTGAACAATCTCCGGATCGAGCAGGATCGCCGTGCGCTCAATATGGTCGGCGCCCGTGCGCCGCTCAAAACCGATAATTTTCTGCCGCGCGACGATCGCGCCCTTGATCACCCAATAAAGCGATCCGCCGTCCAGAAGCGCCGCCTCGCGGCGCGGATGCATGCGGGTGATCGTGTCATGCAGGCGCGGCCCGCCCGCCGCCAAGCTCGCCTGAATGCGCGCATCGGACCAGGCGCGCAAATCATCAAGGCCGTCGGCGCCGGCGCATAATTTTACAAGATGAAGCGTCATGACGCTTTGATAACACGCCGGAAAAAAATCGCTATTCCGCAACGCGCATGCGCGCCAGATCGCGCGCCCGCTGACGCTTCAGATCATGCCGGGCCGAGCGCTTCACCAGAATATACAAGATGAAATAGCACATGGCCGCGCCGATCGCCGATAGCCAGACCGGCAGGCTTTCAAACAGCGTTGCGAAACGGTCATAGCTGAGCCCCACCATTTCAGCGAGACCCGGCGCCTCCTGGCCGATCAGCAACACCGCGCCGATGCCGGTCATCACCAACGCCAGCATGCCCGCCAGCACCGCGCCGATCGTGACGCCCATATCCGCCCGCTCTTCCGCCTTGGAGATGATCATCTTCGACGGATCGCCGGATAGCGCCTGCGTCGCCGCGAACAATGCGCGGGTGCGCGCCGCGCGCTCTTCCGGCGCTAGCTCTCGGCTCGCCTCGTCCTTGAGCTTGTCGAAATCCACCAGCGGCGTCGCATTCAGCACATGCTCGGAAACAAATTCCGGCTCGCATTCGGCGGCCGGATTGACGTCCGACGAAGGCACCACCAGCGAGGCTTCCGTCGGCATCAGGAACAGCGATTTTTCCGCTGCGCGGCGGCGCACCAACCCGTCCAGCGTCGCCAGCTCATTATTGACGAAAGCCTTGGTCCACATCTCAAACGCATTCGCCGCGCCCAGCTTGTCGCCGGCATTCAGCTTGCGGAGCACCGTCGAGCGGCGCCAGTTATCTTCGCCAATATTGAAAATCAGCGAAACCAGCGCGTCATGTTCATTCTGGTTGAGCGGCGCGCGCACCGTATCGCCGATCAGGTCTTCAATGGGTTTGACATCGCTTTTCAGGAGCTGTTCGGCGTCGCCTTCAGTCACGCTCATGCCATGGCGCGCAGTATCCGTATGGCCATAGCCCACGGTCCACTGCTCTGTCGGCGCGTAATGCGCAGACATGCGAAGGCCTTCATAACCCTTAATCAGATTGAGACCGGTCTCTCCCGTCCGCATCAGACCCGCTCTAACCCCTCTCGACAACGCTTCGAACACCACCGGATGGTCTGCCGGAGACCTGACAGCCCTGACGGCTGGTCTTGGCTGTCCCCCACAAGAACACCGTTAACGATTCCTAACACGTGCGCCGCCGATTGGGTAGCCGCAAGGCCACCGGCGCTTGCGTAATTGCGGGACATGCGGCCCGATCTGGAACAGCTTTGCGCGCGCCGGCGCCCCCGATTGCGCCATGGAACGGCGCCCGTCGCGCGCCCCGCCGCCGAACCTTTCCGCCACCGCCTTGTTTTCCGTAGATTTTCCTGAAAAGCCCGGCCGCGGCGCGAAGCGCAAAACTGGCACAAATCTTGGTACTTAACAGGCAGTAAATGCCTTGACCGCAGGCGGGATGCGAATTCCCGCATATTCCGGTGTAAACTGGCGGCGGGGCGTCAGAGGTGTCTTATGTTTGGTAGTGGGATAACAAACATCATCGCGGCAGCGATTATTGCGATTGCGATTGTTTGGACTGGCGGGTTTGGCGGCGGCAACGGCTCCTCGGGCATGACCGAGGAAGAGTTTGCAGCCTGGTATGCGCGCGCCGTTGGCGACATTCGCAACGACATTGTCGTCAATTGCGGCTGTTGCGGCGATGAAGGCCCGCGGAGGGCCGCCGCCGATTCTTTTTAGCGCCCCGCTCGGTTCCTACGCGGCTCGCCGGTTATGCGCCGGTCGCGCCACGGGAAGCGGAGCGGGTTCCGACAACGCCTATCGCGCCGCCGGTCACGCCAGCGGATACGCCGCCGGCCTTTCCGCCGGAAAAACCGGTGTTCACGCCTGACTGGCCGCGCACGCCGCCCAATCTCATTC
Source organism: uncultured Parvularculaceae bacterium (assembly GCA_947259375.1). Taxonomy (GTDB): domain Bacteria; phylum Pseudomonadota; class Alphaproteobacteria; order Caulobacterales; family Parvularculaceae; genus Hyphococcus. The sequence continues at coordinate 143,407 of CAMYLZ010000032.1, forward strand.
CGCCGGTGATTGTGCCGCCGGTCTTCATCCCGCCGGAAGAGCCTCCTTGCGATGACGACCATGACGGCCCTGACTGTCCGCCGGAAGAACCGCCGGTCGACGCGGCCGAACCGGGCGTCATCCTGATACTGATGATTGGCGCAGGACTGCTTTTAACAGCGCGGCGGCGGCGGAAAGCCTAGCCGCCCCGCTTTACAACAGCACGACCGCCGCGAGCCCGAGAAAGACGAAGAACCCGACCACATCCGTAACGGTTGTGACAAAGACGGCGGAGGCGACCGCCGGGTCGGCGCCGGCGCGTTGCAGGCCGATGGGAACGAGAATTCCCGCAAGGCCCGCCGCAAAGAGATTGATAATCATCGCCGCGCCCACAACGAGGCCGAGGCTCAGCGCTTCGGCCTGATCGCCCCAGCCGCTGACGAAATACCACAAGCCGGCCAGCGCGCCCATGATCAGCGCAAAGATCACCCCGTTCATGAAGCCCACCAGCGCTTCGCGCGCAACGATGCGCGCCGCGTTTGTGGGGGTGAGATCCTTGGTGGCGAGCGAGCGCACGACCACAGTCAGCGTTTGCGTGCCGGCATTGCCGCCCATGGAAGCGACGATCGGCATCAGGATGGCGAGCGCCACCACCTGACCAATCGCCGCGTCGAACATGGCGATGACTAGCGAGGCGAGAATGGCCGTGCCGAGATTGACGGCGAGCCATGAAAAACGCGAACGCACCGTTTCGATCACCGTGTCGGAAAGGCCGGCCTCCGCCTCGACGCCGGCGAGCGCGAGCATGTCTTCCTGGGATTCCTCGCGCACCGTTTCGACGATGTCGTCTACCGTCACCATGCCGATCAGCCGGTCGGCGTCATCGATCACTGGTGCGGAAATGAGATTATATTGTTCAAACAGATAGGCGACCTCTTCCTGGTCCATGGTCGCCGGCACCGGACGCATGTCACGGCTCGACATGATGTCCTGGATCACCGTCTCGCGCTTCGATTTCAACAGGGTCGAAAGCGGCACCGAGCCGACCGGCTTGAAGGACGGATCGACCACGAAGACTTCATAGAAGCGGTCGGGCAGCTCTTCGGTGCCGCGCAGACGGTCGATGATCTGGCCAACCGTCCAGAAAGCGGGCGCAGCGAAGAATTCGCGCTGCATCAAGCGCCCGGCGCTGTCCTCTTCGAAATCAAGCGCCGCGCGCAGGGCCAGACGGTCCTCCACCGGCGCCAAAGCGAGAATTTCCGCCTGTTTTTCCTCATCGAGGTCTTCGAGAACGAACGCCGCGTCGTCAGTGTCGAGTTCGGTGACCGCTTCGGCGACCCGCGCCGGCTCCATCGCCTCGATGACGTCTTCGCGCAGGTCATCGTCAAGCTCGGCCAGCACTTCGGACGGGATCGCCCCGCCGAGCATGTCGATCAGCGCGTCGCGCTCTTCCTCGCGCAGCAGGCCGATAAGGTCGGCGACGTCGGCCGGATGCATCTCGCGGGTGAGACCCTTATAGGCCTCGACATCATCGACTTCGACTGCATCGGCGATTGCGCGCACGAAATCCGGCGACAGAGTCTGGTCGTCCGCAAACTGACCGTCCTCGTCAGGCGCAGGACCCTCTGGCCGCATTTCCTCATCGGCGGGCGCGATTTCAGACATGAACCACCCTCGCTTTTTCGGGCAAAGCCGTTGGAAAGTCTGGTTAATGTGTAGCTAGGCCAGCCCTTCGCCGAACGCAAGGGGGGCTCGATTGATGGCGCGAGCCAGGGAGCGAATCTTTTCAAACGCGCCCCTCATCTTTGGAGGGTTCGCCCCTCGCCTGTCGGCGACGGTCAACGCTTTTCACGATGAAGGCGGTTTCTCACAACGGACTCGCCGCCGTCTATTCCCTGAAATTGAAAACGCCGCTCATGATGATCGCGGCCGTGACGAGCCACAAGACTACTGCGATCTTTGTCGCCAGCCACGCCTTCTTGCCGATCTTCGGCTCGACCGGCGCGCCGGGATCGGCGCCGTCGACGCCATCATCTTCCGCTTCCCAGCGGCCTTCGACCTCGCGCGGCAGCACGGCGAGAAACGCAATCCACCACCAGATGATAAAAATAACGATCGCGCCCGCCGGGTTCATGACTGCATCCTCAAAATATGGGTGATGATGACCGGCCGCTTGCCCCAGACCTCGTCGAAATAAACCCGCACGGCGCGCTTGACCGCCAGCGCGACGGCTTCGTCGTCCCTGCGCTTGGTTTTCGGCAGGTCGATCACCGCATCCTCGATTTCATCAGCGAGCTCGCCGGCCGCATCGCCGTCCCCGTCGCCCCAGACGACCCCGGCCCCGTCCGCCGCGACCACGTCGCACAGCGCGCCTTTCCTGTCGAAAGCGAGCGAGACCGCCAGCACGCCGGCATAAGCGAGTTTTCGCCGCTCGCGCATCGCCGCCGCCCCGTCGGGCATCAATATATCGCCATCGAGATACATTCGCCCCGCCGGAACCTCGTCAATCCGTTCCGGCCCGTCCGGCGCAATGCGAATGAGATCCCCATTGCGCGGCGCGAAGGATTTTTTCGCCCCGAGCTCCAGCGCGAATTCCGCATGTTCTTCGAGATGGCGCGCCTCGCCATGCACCGGGATGGCGATTTCCGGGCGCGCCCATTCATACATGACGCGCAACTCCTCCCGGCACGGATGACCGGAGACATGCACGAATTCTTCCTTTTCGGTGATGATCTTGACGCCCAGTTCGACGAGATCGTTCTGGAGATTGTAAATCTCGCGGTCATTGCCGGGGATGATCTTCGACGAAAAGATCACCGTATCGCCTTCGGACAAGGTCAGATCGCGATGATCGTTGCGGGCGATGCGCGACAGCGCCGCGCGCGGCTCGCCCTGGCTTCCGGTACACAGATAAAGCACATGTTCGCGCGGCAGGTGGCCGGCGTCGCCCGGCTCAACGAAGGTAAGCCCTTCCGGCAACAGCCCCGTCTCGCGCGCCGCATCGACAATGCGCAACATCGAGCGGCCCAGCAGGCACACGCTGCGGTCGGCGGCGGCGGCGGCTTCGCAAATCGACACTACCCGCGAGACATTGGACGCGAATGTCGTCACCGCGACGCGGCCGGACTGTTCTGCGATCAGTTTCGTCAGCGACCGGCGCACCGCCGATTCCGATCCGGACTCGCCGGACGACATGACATTCGTCGAATCGCAGACCATGGCGAGCAGCCCGTCATCGCCGAGCTTTGAGATCGCCGCTGAATCGGTGCGCGGGCCGAGGGTCGGCGCGGCGTCGATCTTCCAGTCGCCGGTATGCAGGACCGTCCCGAGCGGCGTGCGCAAGACAACGCCGCTTGGCTCCGGAATCGAATGGGTGAGCGTGACATATTCAATGTCGAACGGTCCAAGCGAAAACCGGGCGTTCATGTCGATGACATTAAGCTCAACCCCCTCCTCGCCATATTCAGCGAGCTTTCGCGCCACCAGCGCGGCGGTGAAGGGCGTTGCATAAATCGGGCAGCCGAGTTTCGGCGCGAGCAGCGCCACCGCGCCGATATGGTCTTCATGACCATGGGTCAGCAATAGACCGTGCAGCGCTTCTTTCTCCTCGAGAATATAGGACGGGTCCGGACAGATAAGGTCGACGCCCGGCGTCGTCAAATCGCCGAACATGACGCCGCAATCGATCATCAGCCATTGCCGGTTCGCCGGCGTGCCGAAGCCGTATAGGTTCATGTTCATGCCGATCTCGCCGGACCCGCCGAGCGGCAGAAAAACCAGTTCCTTGCGCGACATCAGCGCCCGCCTTTCAGCCGTTTGGAAATTTCAAGAAGCCCGCGAATGGTGAGGTCATGATCGAAGATATCGATCGACTTTGTCTGTCCTTCAAACAGCGAGGCGATGCCGCCGGTGGCGACGACTTTCATTGGCTTGCCATATTCGGCCTTGATGCGTTCGACCAGCCCTTCAATGAGGCAGACATAGCCCCAGAAGACGCCGGTCTGCATGGCGCCGACCGTGTCCGTGCCGATCACCTTTTCCGGCTTTTCAATGGCGATGCGCGGCAGGCGCGCGGCCGCATCATGCAGCGCCTGCATGGAAAGATTGATGCCGGGCGCGATCACCCCGCCTTCGAACGCGCCATCCGCGCCGACAATATCGAAATTGGTCGCAGTGCCGGAATCGACGACGATCAGCGGCCCGCCATGGGCGATATAGGCGCCGACGGCGTTGACCAGCCGGTCCGCGCCGGCCTCAGACGGTTTCGCAATGCGCACCTCGACGCCGGGAATATTGTCATGGCCGATGACAAAAGGCTCGCAATCGAGATAGCGCCGCGACAGGTTGCGCAAATGAAACAAGGATTGCGGCACCACTGTCGAGATGATGCATTCAGAGACATCCGTCAGTTTGTAGCCGGAAAATTCCATCAATTGCGACAGCCAGACGGCGTATTCATCGGCGGTGCGCGAGGTCGAGGTCGATGCGCGCCATTGCGCTTTCGGCGTATCGCCGTCGAACAGCGCGATCACGGAATTGGTATTGCCAACGTCGATGGCGAGCAGCATGAGGCTATCCTTGTGAATTATCGCCGGGCGGCGCAAAAAATACGTCGCCCGCAGCGATTGTCCGCTTTCCGCCTGCAATGCGCAACACCAGCGCGCCGGTTTCATCAATGCCGGTAAACACGCCTTTGAGCGTTTCCGTTGGCAGGCGGACGGTAATTTCCTGATTGAGGCCGGCGGCGCGGAGCAGCCATTGCTGGCGGATGGGCTCAAAACCATGCGCGCGCCAGGCCCGGTAGCGCCGCCAGAAATGCGCATCGATCGCCGCCGCCAGCGCTTCGGGCGACGGCGGCGCATCCACATGGTCCATCAGCCGCGCTGTCGGATAAGGCGTATCGCCTGGCGCGGTGACGATGTTGATCCCGACCCCGATCGTCAGAAACGCGCCGACTTTCTCCAGCAATATGCCGGCGCATTTCCCGCCGCCAAGCAGCGCGTCATTCGGCCACTTCAGACGAATTTTTTCTGGCGGCAGATATTGGTCAAGCGTTTCGGCGAGCGCCAATGCGGCGATGAACGACGCCTGGCCGAGCTGGTCGGCTGGCGCCTCCGGTTTGAAGAACAGCGTTCCGGCGAAGTCGCCTTCACGCTGCGCCCAATCGCGTCCGCGCCGTCCGTAACCGGCGGTCTGTTTATGAGCGATGATCCAGCGCGGCCCCGCCTCCCCCGCCTCGATCCGCCGTTTGGCGTCAAGGCTGGTGGAATCGAGCGTGTCGAAGACAAGAAGGTCAGCGCCGGAGGGAAATCGCGGCACGACGCGCCTAGAACAGCGCCGCCGCCGCGCGGCCCGCCGCATCCGCCAACGGCCCGACAAACACCGTCAGTATGGGGAACATCAACAGCGCCGAGCCCCAGGCCGCAAAGGTAAGCGTCGGCCCGGCATCGCGTTCAAAAGCAGGCGCCGGCTCGTCAAACCACATATACCAGACGATGCGCAGATAATAGAACGCCGAGATTGCGCTGGCGAAGACGCCGACGACCGCAAGCCAGATCATCCCCGCATCAACGGCCGCGAGAAACACGAACCACTTGCCGAAGAAGCCGGCGGTCGGCGGCACGCCCGCAAGCGAAAACAAAAGCACCGTCATGATCAGCGCCATCGGCATATTGGTGCGCGACAGACCGGAAAGATCGGCGATGTTTTCGGTAAGCCCGCCCCGCCGGCGCATCATCAAGATGACCGCGAAAGTGCCGATCGTCATCGCCACATAGATCGCCATATAGATGAGGACGGATGAAACGCCTTGCGACGTGCCTGCGGCGAGCCCGACGAGTGCATAGCCCATATGACCAATGGAGGAATAGGCCATCAGGCGCTTGATGTTGGTCTGGGCGATAGCCGAAAACGCACCGACCGCCATGGAGGCGACGGCGATCATCGCGATCACCGGCTGCCAGTCCCCGACGACGCCGGGGAAGGAAACGGAAAGCGTGCGCGTCAGCAACGCCATCGCGGCAAGCTTTGGCGCGGCGGCGAAAAAGGCCGTCACCGGCGTCGGCGCGCCCTCATAGACATCCGGCGTCCACATATGGAACGGCGCGGCGGACACCTTGAAGGCGAGGCCCGAAATCATGAAGACCAGGCCAAAGACAAGGCCGATATTGTTGTCAACCGCCGCGGCGACGCGGGCGATCTCGGCAAAGGACGTCGAGCCGGTAAAGCCATAGACCAGCGACCCGCCATAAAGCAGGAGGCCGGAAGACAACGCGCCAAGGACGAAATATTTGAGCCCCGCCTCGGTCGAGCGATGGCTGTCGCGATTGAAGGCCGCAAGGATGTAAAGCGCGAGACTTTGCGTTTCGATGCCCATATAGAGCGAAATAAGATCGGTCGCCGAGACCATTAGCGACATGCCGAAGGCGGCGAGCACGATCAGCACCGGATATTCGAAGCGGCCAAGCTTTTCGCCGGCAAGATAGCGGTCCGACATCAAGATCGCGAAAGCCGCCGCGCCGAAGACCAGCACTTTGCAGAATTTCGCGAATGCATCGATCTCGAAAGCGCCATCGAACAAGGACGCCTCGCCCGCCCCCGCCGGCGAGACGAATACGAGCACCGCCGCCAGCAGCAGCAAACCAACGGCGGCCATGGATATGCGCCCGGCCGCCTTGTCGCCTAGAAAAACGCCGGTGATCAGCAGCGCCATGGCGCCGATGGCGAGCACCAGCTCCGGCCAGGTGAAGGAAAGAGTTTCGACAAGGCTCATTACATCACCCCGCCTGCGGCGAGCGCAGCATTATAATTTTCAATCAACAGATCGGCCGCCGGAGCAAAGACCGAAAGCGCCGGCCCCGGATTGAAACCGAGATAAAGCGCGAAAGCCATCAACACGCCAAGCATCGCCATCTCGCGCCAATTGACGTCGGGAATCTGCATCAGCGCTTCCTTGGTGAGATCGCCATACATCACCTGCCGATAGAGCCGCAGCGCATAAGCCGCCGAGAGGATGACGCCAAAGGCCGCGAAAAACGCGATCCAGGAATTCACCTTGAAGGCGCCGGTCATGGCGAGAATTTCGCCGACAAACCCGCTCGTGCCCGGCAGCCCGACATTGCCGAGCGTGAAAAACAGGAACAGGAACGCGTAAAGCGGCATCCGGTGCACCAGCCCGCCATAGGCTGCAATCTCGCGCGTATGCATGCGGTCATAAACGACGCCGACGCATAAGAAGAGCGCCCCCGAAATAAAGCCGTGGGAAAGCATCTGGAACAATCCGCCCTCAATCCCCTGCTTGGTGCCGGTGAAGATCCCCATGGTGACGAAACCCATATGGGCGACAGAGGAATAAGCGATGAGCTTTTTCATATCTTCCTGGGCGAGCGCCACCAGCGACGTGTAGATGATCGCGATGATCGACAGCGCAAAGATCAGCGGCGAAAAGTCAGCGCTGGCGATCGGAAACATCGGCAGCGAGAAACGCAGGAAACCATAGCCGCCCATTTTCAAAAGGATCGCGGCGAGTACGACGGAGCCCGCCGTCGGCGCCTGCACGTGCGCGTCCGGCAGCCAGGTATGCACAGGCCACATCGGCATCTTCACCGCAAATGACGCAAAGAACGCCAGCCACAACCATTTCTGCGCGCCTGCCGGGAAGGCGAATTGCTGCAAGGTCGGAATGTCGGTGGTGCCGGCTTTCGCATACATCCACGCCATGGCGATCAGCAGGAGCAGCGAGCCAAGCAGCGTATAGAGGAAGAACTTCAGCGCCGCGTAGACCTTGCTTGGCATGGTGAAGCCGGCGAATTCTTTCGTCCCCTTGGAGCCCCACACGCCGATGATCAGGAACATCGGGATCAGGCTGCCTTCGAAGAAGAAGTAGAACAAGAACAGGTCGAGCGCGCAAAAAACACCGATCATCAGCGTTTCGAGCACGAGAAACGCGATCATGTAATCGGCGACCCGTGACTTGATGGAATTCCACGATGCAATCACGCAGATCGGCATGAAGAAGGTCGTCAACAGCACAAACAGGATCGAAATGCCGTCGACGCCCATTTTGTAGCCGATGCCGCCGCCGATCCATTTGGCTTGTTCGACAAGCTGATAGCCGGCGATCGACGGATTATAGAGCGCCGCATAAACGAACACCGAAAACACGAACACGGCGGTTGAAATCACGAGCGCCGTCCAGCGCGCGTTCTTTTCGACCTGTTCGAGGTCCGCCGGCGCGATCTCGCCGCTTTCCGTCTTTTTCGCGCCCATGCGAATGACGGCGATCAGGATCGCGCCGATCAATGGCGCGAAGGTGATGATGGACAGCCAGGGCTGGCTTGCAAAACTCTCGGTCATTGGCCGCCCCCGGCGCGGATCAGCATGAAGGTGACAAGGATGGCGATGCCGATCAGCATCGCGAAGGCGTAGTGATAGACATAGCCGCTCTGGAGCTTGACGATGCGGCGCGCGCCGGCGGCGACAGCGGCGGAAATGCCGTCCGGGCCGACGCCGTCAATGGTCTTGCCGTCGCCGTCCTTCCACAGGAAGCGACCAAGCGCGAGCGCCGGCTTGACCAGCAGGAAGTCGTAAAGCTCGTCGAAATACCATTTGTTCTTGAGGAAGGCGTAGACCATGCCGCCGGGGCGCAACAGCCCCGGTTTTAGCGGATCGCCGCGCAAATAATGCCAGGCCGCCGCAAATGTGCCGGCCAGCATGGCGAAGAATGGCGACCACAAGACCCAGGTCGGCACATGATGGCCGCCGCCATGGTCTTCGCCAGCGTCCGCTGCATGATCATCGGCCGCGCCATGCGCCTCCTCCGTCTCATGAGAGACAGCCGCATGGGTTTCAGTCCCGTGAGCCTCTGCGGCGTCTTCATGATGGGCTTCGACCGCATAAAGCGCGCCGTTCCAGAACCGGTCTTTATTATCGCCGACAAAGTCGCCGTAAAACACCATGCCGGCGACCAGCGCGCCGATGGCGAGCGGAATGAGCGGCATCATCATCGTATCGGGCACCGCATGCGGATGTTTGCGGATATGTTCCGGCGCGCGCGACGGCCCCCAGAAGGTAAGGAAGATCAGCCGCCAGGAATAAAACGCCGTCATCACCGCCGCGAGAATGCCGAGCGTGTAAGCGAAATAGCCGAACGCCCTACCCGCTTCGCCGCCGAGGAATGCGCCTTCGATGATCATGTCCTTCGAAATGAAACCGGCGGTGCCGAATGGCGCGCCAAACAGATAGAGCCCCGGAATGCCGACGCCGGTAATGGCGATCGTACCGATGACCATCAGAATATGGGTGAAGGGCATCAGCTCCTTGACGCCGCCCATCTTCTTGATGTCCTGCTCGTGATGCATGCCGATGATCACCGCGCCCGAGCCGAGGAACAAAAGCGCCTTGAAGAAGGCATGCGTAAACAGGTGGAACATCGCCGCGTCGTATGCGCCGACGCCGGCGGCGAAGAACATGTAGCCGAGCTGCGAACAGGTGGAATAAGCGACGATTTTCTTGATGTCGTCCTGCAGGAGGCCCACCGTCGCGGCGAAAAACGCGGTGACGGCGCCGACCAGCGTCACCAGCGCGGCGGCGTTCGGCGCATATTCGAAAAACACCGAGCAGCGGCAGACGAGAAAGACCCCGGCGGTGACCATGGTCGCAGCGTGGATCAGCGCGGAGACCGGGGTCGGGCCTTCCATCGCGTCCGGCAGCCAGGTGTGCAGCAGGAACTGCGCCGACTTGCCCATGGCGCCGATGAACAGAAGGATCGACAGCACCGTCAGCGCGCGCCAGTCATTGCCGAGGAAGGAAATCGTCAACTCGCGGATCGGCGCGCCGGCGGCCATGTTCCACGGCGTTACGACAGCGTTCGTCGCCACCGCCTGAAACACTTCATCGAACTGGATCGACCCGAAAACGTAATAGACGCCCATAATGCCGAGGGCGAAACCGAAGTCCCCCACCCGGTTGACGACAAACGCCTTGATGGCCGCGTCATTGGCGCTTTTCTTTTTGAACCAGAAACCGATCAGCAAATAGGAAGCGAGCCCGACGCCTTCCCAGCCAAAAAAGAGCTGGAGGAAATTGTCCGCTGTCACCAGCGTCAGCATGGCGAATGTGAAGAGCGACAGATAGGCGAAGAACCGCGACTGCTCGCCATAGTCCTTCATATAGCCCATGGAATACCAGTGGACGAGGAACGACACCGAATTGACGACCACGAGCATCACCGCCGACAGCGTGTCGAGGCGCACCGCCCAATTGGCTTCAAAGCCGCCCGATGCGATCCAGGTGAAAAGCTCGATGGTTCGCGCATTGCCGCCAAGCGCGACGTCGAAAAACAGGAACCAGGAAATCACCGCCGCGGCGAGCAACAGCCCGGTGGTCAACAGCTCGGCGGCGCGGGCGCCGGCCAGCCGCCCCGCCGGCATCGCCAGCATGGCGCCGAACAGCGGCAATAATACGACTAAGGCTTCCATTACCGTTCCGGGCCTCTAGTTCTTCATAACATTGGCTTCATCGACGGCGATATCGCCGCGATTGCGGAAAAAGGCGACAAGGATCGCGAGCCCGACGGCGGCCTCTGCGGCGGCGACGGTCAACACCATGAAAGCGAAGACCTGGCCGGTGAGGTCGCCAAGGAACTGCGAGAACGCCACCAGATTGATGTTCACCGCGAGCAGCATCAGCTCGATCGACATCAAGATGACGATGATATTTTTGCGATTGAGGAAAATTCCCGCCATGCCGATGGCAAAGAGAACCGCCGCGACGGAAAGATAATGTCCAAGGCCGATATCAAGCATCTGTTCTAAAGTCCCCTCACGACAGGCCCTGGCCGGAGCCGATTTCCACCAGCTCGACGCCCTCTTCGCGCTTGCGGCCAATCTGGCGCACCGCATCCTGCTTCTTGACGCCTTCGCGCGTCCGGAAGGTCAGGATGATCGCGCCGATCATCGCCACCAGAAGGACAATGCCGGCGATCTGGAAATAATGGACATAGTCGGTGTAAAGAATGAGCCCCAGCGCCTCGATATTGTTGGGGCCGTTCGGGTCGGTAATGGTCTCGGCCGCGGTCGGCGACGGATGCGCCAGCGCCAGCTCCGCATCGGACGGAAACACCCAGGCGGCGACGACCATGATCAGCTCAGCCACGACGAGCGCGGCAATCGCCCCGCCGATTGGCAAATATTGCAAAAAGCCCTGCTTCATCTCGACGAAATCAACGTCGAGCATCATCACGACGAACAGGAACAAGACCGCGACGGCGCCCACATAGACGACCACCAGCACCATGGCGAGATATTCCGCGCCCATCAGGACGAACAGCCCCGAGGCGGAAATAAAGGCGGAAATCAGGAACAACACCGAATGAACGGGGTTCTTCGACGCGACGACCATCAGCGCCGAGGCGACGGCGGCGAAAGCGAAAATGTAAAAAGCGGCGGCGGCGAATGTCATGATTGAGCTACAGCGCAGGCGTCCAGGGACATCGGATCGACTCGTTAAAAAAACGCGCCGAATGGCGCTCGCTAGACTGGCTCGCCGCCCCGTGGCAATGCGGCCAGAGGGCGCGGGAGGCGGCTCGCCTGGCGCGCTTTTAAAAGCTTTGCGCGCGCATTGCAAAGGGCGGGCAGGCAATAATTCACTGTTCCAGCGCCTATTTCACCGCCCTGCCCCCGCCCGGCGGCCTGACGTGAAATCGGCGCGGCGCGCCTAACGGTATGGCGCGTCAAGCTCAAGGTTGCGCGCGATCTCGCGCTCCCAGCGGTCGCCATTCGCAAGCAGCCGGTCCTTGTCGTAGAACAACTCCTCGCGGGTCTCGGCGGCGAATTCGAAATTCGGCCCCTCGACGATGGCGTCGACCGGGCATGCTTCCTGACAGAACCCGCAATAAATGCATTTGGTCATGTCGATATCGTAGCGCGTGGTGCGGCGCGAGCCGTCATCGCGCGGCTCCGCCTCGATGGTGATCGCCTGCGCCGGGCAAATCGCCTCGCACAGCTTGCAGGCGATGCAGCGTTCCTCGCCGTTCGGATAGCGCCGCAACGCATGCTCGCCGCGAAAGCGCGGCGACAGCGGGCCCTTCTCAAACGGATAGTTGAGCGTCGCCTTGGGGCGGAAATAATATTTCATCGCCAGCATGAACGCGCCGACGAAATCAGCGAGCGCGAAGCCTTTGATCGCCTGTGCGATACGCGACATGGCCTAAACCCTCCAGCTCTGGAACCAGGCCTCGAGGCCGGGGAACATCAGCATGGCGCCCGCGACCAGCACCACCCAGGCAAGCGTCAGCGGCAAAAAGATCTTCCATCCAATGCGCATCAACTGGTCATAGCGGTAGCGCGGGACGATCGCCTTCACCATCGCGAACATGAAGAAGAAGAAGATCACCTTGGCGCAGAACCAGAAAACCGGCACCGTTTCAAGCGGCGCCCAGGGGATCGGCGAATGCCAGCCGCCGAAGAACAGGACCGTCATCATTGCGCACATCAGGACGATATTGGCGAGCTCGCCGATCATGAACAGCAAGAACAGGGTCGAAGAATATTCGACCTGATAGCCGGCGACGAGCTCCGATTCGGCTTCCGGTAAATCGAATGGCGGCCGGTTGGTCTCCGCCAGCGCGGAAATGAAGAACACAACGAACATCGGGAACAGCGGAATGAAGTGCCAGTTCAAGACGCCGCCGCCCCGGCTCTGGCTCTCGACGATATCCGACAGATTGAGCGAGCCCACCAGCAGCAACACCGTGATGATCACGAAGCCGATGGAAACCTCGTAGGAGACCATCTGCGCCGCCGAGCGCAGGCTGCCGAGAAACGGATATTTCGAGTTCGACGCCCAACCGCCCATGATGACGCCGTAAACGCCGAGCGAAGAAATAGCGAAGAGGTAAAGGATCCCGACATTGATATCGGCGCCGACAAGCCCCGGCCCCACCGGGATCACCGCCCAGCCGACCAGCGCCAGCACGAAAGTGATGACCGGCGCGAGAATAAAGACGGTCTTGTTCGCGCCCGCCGGAATGACGATTTCCTTGAACACGAATTTCAGCAAATCCGCGAAGGATTGTAAGAGGCCAAACGGGCCGACCACATTCGGGCCTTTGCGCATTTGCACCGCCGCCCAGACTTTGCGGTCGAAATACATCAGGAATGCCTGCGCCAGCAGCAGCGAGACGATCAGCGCCAGCGCCTGAATGACCGTCGGGGCGAGCCACGCGATCCAGCCCTGATCGGCGGGCCGCGTCGAAAGGAATGTCCAGATCTGTTCCATGGGGCCGCGTCATAGTGCGGATTGCAGCCCTCTCGCAAGTTCATTCAGCGCTTTAGCGGGCGGAACAAGGCGAAAAAATCGATCTTTGACCGGCGCGGCGGGCCAATCGGTCGCAGGACGGCCCGCCTTGCCTGTTCGCCCCGCCTATTTCACCGAGATCGATGACAGGAACGAGGTGCTTTTCGACACCGCCGCCGGCGCGCCATGCACGGTGATCGAACCGATGCCGTTGACCGAGGCGTCGACGCGCTCGCTGGCGTAAATTTGCGCCTCGCCAATGCCGGATACGTCCACATCCGCGACGCGGCATTTCAACTCCCGGGCGTTCAGTTCGCCGACGCCCGAAACCGCCGCATCGAGATAGCCGCATGAGCCGGAAATATTGACGTCGCCGACGCCAGCGAGCTCAACGCGAAATTCTTCCGAATCAACGCCGTTGATATTGGCGTCGGCAATGCCGGCGATTTCGAGTTCCGACAAGGACGGCATGGTGATGACCGCGGTCAGCCCCATATCGCGCCAGCGCCGGTTTTTGGTCCTGAACTGCTCCTGGTCGAGCACCAGCGCGCCATTCTCTACCGAGACCTCGACTTCCTCCATCTCCGACGGCGCACCGGAAATCGTCACCGAGAAATCGCCGCCTATCGTCACGTCGAGTTCGTAAACGCCGGCGACGTCGATCCGGTCAAAGCCGGACAGCGCCATCGTCTGTGTAATGTCTTTTGATTTGTCGCGCTCGCCAATGTCGCCCATCCCGCCAAATGCATAATAGCCTGCAGTGACGGCAATAGCTGCGGCCAGCAGCAATCCGATCAGTACGCCAAAGAAAATTCTCATGGGTGTCGCCCTCCTTGTGTCCCGAACACGACTATAGCAGCCGGGCCGAAGGCAAAGAAGACGAAGCGCCGCGCGGAAGTTTCGCTTTGTCGTTTTGGCGCGGCCTTGCGGTAGCCCGCCCCGGTCATTTCACGGCGCGCGGCGGCCGCCGCGCCGAACTCCTGATCTGTGAGCGAACGCGGAAGATGCTCCCCACGACAAAATCGCGGGGACCCGAGAAAAAGGCGATTGATCGCAAAAGCCTCGGACGGGCCTGCCGCCCCTCAGTGCACGGTCACATCCGCAAACATGCCGCTCGACTTATCGACATTTTCCGGCGATCCGTAGACGTCGATATCGCCCATGCCGGAAATGTTCGCTTCAACAGCTTCACTGGCGAACACCGTCGCACTGCCGACCCCTGAAACTGTTACCTCCGCGTTGCGGCATTCGAGACCGCGCGCGTCAAGTTCTCCAACACCGGAGACATGCGCATCGAGGCTGCCGCACTCGCCTGCGATACGAATATCGCCGACGCCCGACAAATCGACTTTGAAGCGGTCGATATCGACGCCCTCGATCGCGCCGTCGACAACGCCCGACACGTCAAGACCGGCAAGCGAGGGCATGGTGATAATCGCCTCGACGCCATGATCATGATTGCGCCGGCGCATCTTCCAGCCGCGCTTTTTCTGGCTGAGCTCGAGCGCGCCATTGCGCACCGACGCCTCGACCCGCTCCAGCTCTTCCGCCGAGCCTTTGAGCAGCACCGAGAAGTCATCGCCGACGCGCACATCGAGTTCATAAACCCCGGCGATCTCTATACGGTCGAAACCGGAAAGATCGAGCGTCTTGCTGATCTCGTTTTCGTCATCATGGGCGAGCGCCGCGCCGGCCGCCGCGAGCCCCGCAAAACACGCTGCAATTCCTGTAATCTTGAGCATCATCCGCCTCCATCTGCTTGTGACGAATGTAGCAATGCAGCCCGCGCGGCGATAGTTCGGCTCGCCGCACCGGCCCCGCCATTGGTCGAAAGTTCAGTGCAAACGAAAGGTGATGGGGCCTTCCGCTTCGGCTTCCGCTTTTTCCGCCGCGCGCCAATGGGGCTGCATCAACCTGGCGAATACGATCGCGATGACAATCGCCGGAACGAATGTCGAGACGAGGCCGCCAAGCGACGGACGGGCGAGCGCCGCAAGATCGCCGGAGATGAAGACGAATGTCGCAAGCGCCACCGCGAGCGATGCGGCGAGATAAGGCCAGGCATTGCGGCGTTTGCGTTTTTCAAGCGCCATGAAAAGCGGGGCGCCGATCGCGACGCTGGCGAAAAAACCAACAAGAAAAATCAGGAAGCCGGCCAGCATTGTTTCAAGCGCGACGGTGACGAGCGAGGCGAGCGAGAACGCCCCGCCAAAAACAAACGCCCCGAGCTTGAGGATGAAAGTCAGCGCGGCGCCGACCAGCGCGCCCGCCAACACCGCAACGATCATCTGCTCAAACGCAACATTGACGCGGATCTGGTCGAGGATTTCCGCGTCCGCCGTCTGCAATGGGCGATGCTGGCCTGGCATCAAGCTGAGCCTTTATGTTGAGGCGCTGTCGCGGCTCACTCCGCCGCGAGTTTTGCCGCCCCGGTCATCACGGCGGAACATTCCGCCATGGTCCTTGATGCGCGCGCAATCGGGTTGGTGAGGTAATAGTCAGCGACGCTCGATATGAACGGCGCCGGCTCCATTGCGCCCGCCGCGCCGACGGCGGAGACATCGAAACGTTCTTCGTCGCCGCCGATCTGGTCAATGCGGGCGAGCGCCGGCGCGTCTTCAAACATCGCCTGGCGCAGCGCGAACATGTCGTCATAGGGGAGCGTCTTGCCGATGCGGTCCGACAGGGCGCGAATGATCGCCCAATCCTCGCGCGCTTCGCCCGGCGGGAAGCATGCCCGCGCGGCCATCTGCGCGCGGCCCTCGGTGTTCACGTAAATGGCGTTCTGCTCGGTATAGGCCGCGCCTGGCAGGATCACATCCGCATGACGCGCGCCTGCATCGCCATGCGAGCCCTGATAGATGACGAAAGCGCCGCCGAGTTTTTTCGGATCGAATTCATCGGCGCCGAGATTGTAAACCACATCAATTTCGCGCGCGGATGCGGCGTCGAGAATCTCGTGGAAGGATTTGCCGTCCTCGCCCGGCAAGAAGCCAAGGTCGAGCGCCCCGACACGGCCCGCCGCATCATGCAGCACGTTAAAGCCGTTCCAGTCGGCGCGGATGGCGCCGGCTTTATCAGCAAGCCTTGCGGCCGCGCTCAACACCGCCGCGCCGTCGCGGCGCTTGAGCGCGCCCATGCCGACAATGATAACCGGGTTCCTGGCGTTCTTCAGGGTCTCGAAAAACGCGGCCTCGCCATTAGCGAGGCCGTCGAGCGTTTCCGCCCCGGCGCCGAGATGCTCATAATCATAGGAAAGGTCTTTTTGCTCGCCAATAAGTCCGATCTTGACGCCGAGATTATTGAGCCAGGTTTTGCGGATGCGCGCATTGACCATCGGCGCTTCAGCGCGCGGATTGGTCCCAATGAGCAGGATCGCATCCGCCTGTTCGAGCGCGGCGATGCCGGTGTTGAAGAGATAAGCGCGCCGGTCGCCGCCGTTTTTGAAATCGCCGATTTTCGCGCCATCCTGACGGCAATCCATATGCGGCGTGCCGATCGCGGTCATCAGGTCTTTGAGCGCCTTCACGGCTTCGCTTGGCGCCAAGTCGCCGGCGAGCGCCGCGATCTTGCCGGCGTCGACCGATTTCAGCTTGTCAGCGGTGACGCTCAGCGCTTCGTCCCAGCTTGCGGGAACCAGCTTCCCGTCCTTGCGCACATAAGGCTTGTCGAGGCGCTGGCGCTTGAGGCCGTCCCACACGAAACGCGACTTGTCGGCGATCCATTCCTCGTTCACGCCTTCATGCAGCACCGGCAGAATGCGCAGCACTTCGCGGCCGCGCGCATCGACGCGAATGTTGGAGCCGACCGCGTCCATCACATCCACCGACTGGGTCTTGCGCAATTCCCACGGCCGCGCATTGAAGGCGTAAGGCTTCGAGGTCAGCGCGCCCACCGGACACACATCAATGAGATTGCCGGTCAGCTCGGACTCCACCGCTTTTTCAAGATAGGTGGTGATCTCGGCATTTTCGCCGCGATTGACGAGGCCGAGATCATCAACGCCGGCGATCTCCGTCGCGAAGCGGACGCAGCGCGTGCACTGGATACAGCGGGTCATGATCGTCTTGATTAGCGGGCCCATATGTTTTTCTTCGACAGCGCGCTTGTTTTCTTCATAGCGCGAGCCGTCGCGGCCATAGGCCACCGCCTGATCCTGCAAATCGCATTCGCCGCCCTGGTCGCAAATCGGGCAGTCGAGCGGATGGTTGATCAGGAGAAACTCCATCACCCCTTCGCGCGCCTTTTTCACCATCGGCGTGTTGGTGAACAATTCCGGCGGCGCGCCATCGGGGCCCGGACGCAAATCACGCACATTCTGCGCGCAGGAGGCGACCGGCTTGGGCGGACCGCCTTTCACCTCGATCAGGCACATGCGGCAATTGCCGGCGACAGACAGCCGCTCATGGTAACAAAAACGTGGAATTTCCTCGCCCGCCGCCTCGCAGGCCTGCAGCAGCGTCAGGTCCGAACGAACCTCGATTTCGCGATTATTGACCTTGATAAGCCGGGTGTCGGTCATGGGTGCTTTCCTGCGGGGTGGCGTTCACTTGAATTTAAATCACCGACATACCGGGGATTTCGCCAATGACAAGGGGCGCAATTGTCCCGGCAGCGGCCTTTTTCATGACGGCGGGCCGCTGCGCCGCAAGCAATTAGTGAAACTTTGATGCGATCATCCTAGGGTTTCGCCCGTGAGAAACCCAACTGTCAGCCTCCCCGCACATCAACGCTATGACGCTTATATGGCGCGCAAGCATTTTCCCGGCCTTGACGGCATTCGCGCCGTGGCGATCATCGGCGTCGTCTGGCACCATTCGGCGCGGCCGGATTTCTTGCCGATGTTCGCGCGCGGTTTCGCCGGGGTCGATCTGTTTTTCGTATTGAGCGGCTTTCTCATTGCGACGCTGCTGATCCGCGAAAAGGCCCGCCATGGCCGCATCTCGCTGCGCAATTTCTGGGCGCGGCGTTTTTTGCGGCTGATGCCCGCCTATTACGGCCTGCTGATCGCCATGCTCGCCGCCTATGTCCTGTTCAAGCCGGGCGACCCGGATACCGCCCGCCTGGTCGAGGGCTTTCCGGTCTACGCCCTTTACCTGTCCAACTGGTTTCACCCCGGCGCCAACAATCTCGGCATTACCTGGTCGCTGGCGACCGAAGAGCAATTTTATCTGGTCTGGCCGCTGATCGAAGCATTCGCCGCGCCCATCGCCGCCGCCGGGTTCTGGGTCGTTGCGCTGATCGTCAACCAGCTTGTCAATTTCGGCGTTCTCGACCCGGCGATCAACGCCGCCTTCGGTCCCTGCGCCGCTGAAGGATCGGAAATTCTCGACGCCACATTCACGCCGATCCTGTTTGGCGTCGGCCTTGCGCATCTTTTGAACCGCGCGCGCGGTTTCGCATTGGCGGCGCGCATCGCCGGCTTTCGTTTCGCACCGATGGTGTTTGCGGCCGCGTTGCTGGCGGTCGCCAATATTCCCGCCGCGGATATTTCCGGCGCCATGCGCCTCGCCATCCATGTGCTGATGACATTGTGGATCGCGTCCATTGTGCTGCAACCTTCGGCGCAAATGACCAAGGCGCTGGAATGGCGCCCGGTCGCCTATATCGGCGCGGTTAGCTATGGCATGTATCTATTTCACATGTGGTGCGTACACGCCGCCTCGGTGCTGATCGAAAAGTTTTCACTGCCGCTGGTCTGGACGCAATTCCCGATCGCGCTAGGCGCGACGATTATCGTTTCAGCGGCAAGTTTTCATTTCTACGAGAAGCAGTTTCTAGACCTGCGCAAGCGCTTCCGGAAGTAAGCCTGCTTGCGCGCGCCTCGGCGAAAAATGAAAACGCCCGGCCGCGAGGCGAACTCGCAAGGCCGGGCGCTCGTCAAACGCATTCGCCGCGATAATTAAAGAACGCGCTCTTTGAGGTCTTTCGCTACGCGGAAGGCGACTTTCTTTGACGCCTTGATCTTGATGCGCTCGCCGGTCGCCGGGTTGCGGCCCCAGCGCGCAGCGCGATGACGAACCTGGAGAATGCCGAGGCCCGGAATACGCAGCTTCTTGCCTTTTTTCAGATAGCCGCCCATGCGGTCGATGAAATCAGAAAGCAGCTCTTCGGCCTGCTTCTTCGGCATTTCGTAAGTTTCGGAAAGTTCAGCAGCCAGATGTTTCAGCGTCAGCGTATCGGGCAGCGCCTTCTTGGCTGTTTTCTTTTTGGCAGCAGTCTTGCGGGTCGTCGCTGCTTTTTTCGCCGGCGCTTTCTTGGCCGGAGCTTTGCGCGTCGTTGCTTTCTTCGCTGGCGCCTTACGGGCCGGCGCCTTGCGCGTCGTCGTTTTCTTGGCGGCGGCTTTACGCGTCGTCGCCTTCTTGGCGGGCGCCTTTTTCTTGGTTGTTTTCCGTTTCACGGCCATTTGGAATTCCTTTTTGATCAATCTTGCGAATGCGGAATGCAGACAGAAATCACTGCTTTGCCTGCAATACAAGCGTTTTTGCGCCTGATTCGTGCTATTTCTGTAAACAAAAAAGTTTCGCGGCGTTTAAAGAAGCACGCATATAGCGCGCAAAACATGCACGCTTAGCGTTGCAACGGCGCCTTGCGTTTCATGATCCACTCATCATCGCGATGGGCGCCGACCATGAAAATATACTCAGCGATTTTTTCAAAACAGTATGAACGGTAGAGCTGTTGCGCACGCGAATTTTCAGACCACACGCCGACATAAAGATGGTCGAATTCCGCTTCGAGATGATTGAGCGCAATGTCCATGAAACGACGCCCAAGCCCTGATCCCTGCTGGCTTTTTTCGATATAAAGGCGTTTCAACTCGCCTGCGTTTTCCGGCATTTGCGGCGCCGGCAAATCGCACGGCCCGCAACTGCAATAACCGACAAGCGCGCCCGCCTGATCCTCTGCAACCCACACCTTGCAGGCTGCATCGCCAAGCAGGGATGCATAATATTCCGGTCCATGATGCGCGCGCAAAAACGCCTGCAAATCGGCCGATGCATAAAGATGCCCGAAGGTGTCCGTAAAAGTGGAAACGCCGATGCGTGAGAGCGCATCGGCGTCGTTGAAATTCGCTTTGCGAATGATCGGCTTAGTTATCATTCGGCCGCGACGCCGGCCATGGCCACATGGCCGCGGTCGGCGCGATAGGAATTGATGCGCTCTTCAATCTCGCCGCGGAAGTGACGGATGAGGCCCTGCACCGGCCAGGCGGCGGCATCGCCAAGCGCGCAAATCGTGTGGCCTTCGATCTGCGTCGAGACTTCAAGCAGCCGGTCGATCTCTTCGGTTGTCGAATTGCCTTCGGCCATGCGCTCCAACACGCGCCACATCCAGCCCGTACCCTCACGGCAGGGCGTGCACTGGCCGCAGCTTTCATGCTTGTAGAAATAGCTGATCCGCGCGATGGCGCGCACCACATCCGTCGATTTGTCCATGACGATCACCGCAGCGGTGCCAAGTCCGGATTTCACATCGCGCAGCGCATCGAAATCCATCAGTACGTCGTCGCAGGTTTCCTTCGGCAGCAACGGCACGGAAGACCCGCCCGGAATGACGGCTTTGAGATTGTCCCAGCCGCCGCGCACGCCGCCGCAATGCGTGTCGATCAGGGTCCGCAACGGGATCGACATCGCCTCTTCGACATTGCACGGGCGATTGACATGGCCGGAAATGCAGAAAACCTTCGTGCCGTGATTATTCTCACGGCCGAATTTGCGGAACCAGTCCGCGCCGCGCCGCAGGATCGTCGGCGCGACGGCGATCGATTCCACATTGTTGACCGTGGTCGGGCAGCCATAAAGACCGGCGCCGGCCGGGAATGGCGGCTTCAGGCGCGGCTGGCCCTTTTTGCCTTCAAGGCTTTCAAGCAGCGCGGTTTCCTCGCCGCAAATATAAGCGCCGGCGCCGTGATGGACATAGATGTCAAAGTCCCAGCCCGAGCCGCTCGCATTCTTGCCGACAAGACCCGCCGCATAGGCTTCGTCGATCGCCGCCTGTAGCCGGTTGCGCTCATCCACATATTCGCCGCGAATATAGATGTAACAGGCATGCGCCTGCATGGCGAAAGAAGCGACCAGGCAGCCTTCGATAAACAGATGCGGGTCATGGCGCATGATCTCCCGGTCTTTGCAGGTGCCGGGCTCGGACTCATCTGCATTGACCACCAGATAATGCGGGCGCTCGCCCACTTCTTTCGGCATGAACGACCATTTGAGACCGGTGGGGAAGCCGGCGCCGCCGCGACCGCGCAGCCCCGAGTCTTTCATCTGCTGAATGATCCAGTCAGCCCCCAGCGCCATCAGGTCTTTGGTGCCATTCCAGGCGCCGCGCTGCCTTGCCCCTTCGAGCCGCCAGTCCTGAAGGCCATAGAGATTGGTGAATATCCGGTCTTTATCTTCGAGCATCGCTTAACGCCTGAGTTTGGGCCCCGCATTCGGAGCCGGATTTCCGGCTCTCTTAGCCGACTTCAGCCGCTGATGAAAACCCAGATCGGCGCAAGAATAACCAGACCAATTGCCGCGAGGACGATCCCGGCGCGCTGATCGCCCATTGCGTAAAGAGCCGCGCCGCCGGCAATCAGCGCAAAGCCGAGGAAAACGACCGCCCACAAGAACCGCCGGAATGGGTCTTTTCCGCATTTCGGATTGTCCGGGTCGAGTTCCGGAATGTAATGCGGGCTCTGTTCGCGGCGCTCTTTGCGGCGGCGTTTGCTCATCGGAAGCCTCCTCCCATGCCCGCCCTGGCGTGGCGCGCCGCCGCCGCGATCAGCGGCGACGGCGGCCAGATTAAATCGCCGCCAGCGCCTGGTCGAGATCGGCGATCAGATCTTCCAGTTCCTCGACGCCGACGGAAATGCGGATCAGCGACGCCTTGATGCCGAGCCGCTCGCGCTCGGCCGGCGGCACGTCGGAATGGGTCATCGCCGCCGGATGCGAGGCGAGCGTTTCCGTGCCGCCAAGGCTCACCGCCAGCTTGATGATCTTGAGCGCGTTCAACACCGCAAAAGCCTCGCGCTCGCCGCCCTTCACCTCGAAGGAAAAGGTCGATCCCGGCGATTTGCATTGCCGGTCATAAACCGCGCGGTCGGGATGGCCTTCGGGCAGATAATCAAGATACCAGACGGCGTCGATTTTCTCATGCCCGCGCAGGAACGCCGCCACTTTCGCCGCGCCGGCTGTTGACGCTTCCATGCGCAGTTTCAGCGTTTCGAGCGAGCGCAACAACATCCAGCCCGTATGCGGGTCGGACATGGTGCCGAGAATGGTGCGCATCACCTGCACCGGACCGATCCAGCTTTCCGCGCCCGAGCACGAACCGGCGATAAGGTCGGAATGGCCGCCCACATATTTGGTGAGCGACGTGATGGTAAGATCTGCGCCGAGTTCCAGCGGCGTCTGCCATAACGGCCCCAAAAACGTATTGTCGACAATCACCGGCGGGCGGCGGCCGTCTTGTTGCAGCGCGTCGGAATGCGCGCGCGCCGCCGCGATATCGACGAGGCCATTAGTCGGGTTCGCTGGAGTTTCGACATAGATCGCGCCAATGCGCCCGCCGCTCTCGGCGGCGAGTGCGCGCGCCTGGTCGATCGCCGCATCCATGCCCGCCGCGCCGTCTTCCGCATTGAAACCGACGCGCCTGACGCCGAATTCCGGCAGAATGTTGTGCACCAGATATTCCGTGCCGCCATAGACCGGCTCTGAATGCACCAGCACGTCGCCCGGCTTTAAATAAGAAAACAATGCTGTCGAGATCGCCGCCATGCCAGAAGCGAACACCAGCGATTTTTCCGCCTTATCCCACAAGGCGAGCCGGTCTTCGAGCACTTCCAGATTGGGGTTGTTAATGCGCGAATAGATGAGGCCGATTTCCTCCGCCTCCTGCTTTTCGCGCAAGCCGTAAGCAAGCTCGAAGAAGGCTTTTCCTTCCTCCGCAGATTGAAAGACGAAGGTCGAAGTTTGAAAAATCGGCGGCTTCAGCGAGCCTTCCGACAGCTCGGGCGAAAACCCGTAGCCCATCATCTGGGTTTCCGGCGAGAGCACCCGCCCGCCCAATGACTTCAGCTTGTATTTCTTTTCCGTTCCACTCATGACGTGCCCTTCCCTACGCGGCCGTTAGCGATGATCACGCGCCTCGCCTGGCTTGTTTTTCGCTTTCAGCGCCTTGCCATGCGCCTTCGCCCAGCGAAAAAACATCGGCCCGAATATCAATGACGAGGCGATAACGCCGCCGACGAGATGCGTGATGTTTTGCGTGTTGAGGTAAATCGCTGCGACGGCGATCAGCACCGCGGCTTCCAGCAGCGCGATATTGATGAGCGCGCGGATCGCGTCTTTTCGCTTCTGCTCATCGAGCGCGCTCACAGCGCCTCGCATGTCAAAACGCCGGCCGCATCGAACCGCGCCTCGATCGCCGCTTCGTCCGCAGCCGGATGGTCGAGCCGGTCGGCGCGATAACCCGCCTCATAAGCGAACGCGGCGACGCGGCCCATGCCGGAAAACAGCGTTTCAGGCAAATGCGTCGCGAGTTCGTCTTCATACGCCTCATCGGCGGTGATGATTTGCCATCCGGCGGCGCGCAGCCCCCTGACGAGGTCGTCCGCGAACATCGCCGCAAGGTCGTTTTCATGCAGCAGCATCACTTGCGCCGGGGCGCGGCCCATGGCGCCGAGCGCCATGTCATGAAAATGCTCGGCCGCGGCGACCAGCATGTCCACGTAAATCTCGCCAACGCCGTCAAGATCGATGCATTCATCGGCGCGCTTCGCCTGAGCGACAAGCCGGTCCATATGCCAGTCAAAGGTGTCGACCGTGACATAGCCGCTCATCAATTCGCGCTCGGCGAGCGCGGCGCGGACCGCGTCGCGTTTCTCAAGCGCCCTGCCTTCATCGAGATATGGGAAACGGAACCACGCCCGGCGATTGCCAAAGCCTTCGAGCTTTTCTTCCGCCAGATCGATATCGGCGATGTACTCCCCGGCGCTAACCCGGTTGAGCCAGGAATGCTGGTCGGAATGATTGGCGATCACATGCCCGGCCCGCGCATAGGCGCGCACCCGCCGCGCCGGCATCTCGCCCTCAAGGTTTTTGGTGGTGATGAAAAACGCCGCCTGATCGACGCCGCCGGCCCTGAGCGCCGTAATCAGCCGGGCCGTGCGTTCCGCGCCCGAATAAAACGCGCCCGCGCCCTTCGGCCCGTCATCAAAAGTGAGCGCAATACGCTTTTCGCCGCTGGCGTCATCTGCGGCGGCGGCGCCCGCCGTCGCGGTAAAGACACCAAGACATGCAATCAATGCGCGAACAGTTTTCCAGCGCCTTTGCTGATCCGGCCTAGCCACCGCCCGGCTTTCCTTTTTCAATCGGCGCTCGCCGCCGGCGCATTCGGAATATCCTTCAAGGGCTGCGCCGCCGAGCCGTCATAAAGCGCGGCATCGGTGAGCGTCGTGTTCTCGCCTTCGGGGTCGGATGTATGGCGGCCCGGATGCTGGGTGCCGATTTTGACTTCCTCGCCGCGGCGCAATTTGCCGAGCAGCTCTTCAAAGATTTCCGCCGTCAGGTCTTCGTAATAATGATCGCCGTCCTTGGTCGAGATCTGCACCATCGGCGCGTTGCAGCAGGCGCCGAGGCATTCGACTTCCAGCCACGAAAACTTGCCGTCTTCCGAAACGTGATTTTCCTCGCCAATGACCTTTTTGCAGGTCTCGCGCAATTCATCCGAGCCGCGCAGCTTGCACGGCGTCGTGCCGCAGACCTGCACGAAGAATTCGCCCACCGGCGCAAGGTTGAACATGGTGTAAAAGCTCGCGACCTCATAGACCCGGATGTAAGGCATATCGAGCTGACGGGCGATCGCCTCCATCATCGGGATCGACACCCAGCCTTCCTGTTTCTGGCCGCGCCACAGGAACGGAATGACGCAGGACGCCTGTCGCCCTTCCGGATATTTCCTGATCTGCTCCTCGCACCAGGCCTGGTTTTCGCCAGTCCATTCAAAGGACGCGGGCTGGTCTTTCGCGGGGCGTCGGCTCGCCATCAACTATCTCCTCGGGCAGGGTCGGCTTCGTCTTTGCCGAGACACATAACGGATTGCGCGCAAAACGAAAGGGCGTTCTTCCACAACCGCATGGAGGCGAACGGCCGCATGAGCGGTGAGAATCCCGAACAGCAGGTCCAGACCACTGGCGGCGGCGTTCCCGCTCCATGCAGCCTTTATCAGGCCGACCGCATGGAGGCGCGCCGGCGCACCGGGCGGTCAGGCCCCGACCAACAGGGTCGGATCACATTAGGAACCGCTCCCTCTCCATACGGTCTTTATCAGGCCGACCGCATGGAGGCGTACCGGCGCACCGGGCGGTCAGGCCCCAACCAACAGGGTCGGATCACATTAGGAACCGCTCCCTCTCCATACGGTCGGGAAATGGCCCAATATCCTCCGCGCGCCAGCCTTTCAGACGGCATGGAGCATGAGCGGTTCCGCATTTGACAAGTCCCTGATGTTCCGGGGCCTTCCCGCAGGCGGATCGATATGCCTCCATGCAGTCGTGCAAAAACAACCGGTCGCGCGGTCCTTCTTCACGATGTCAAACAGCCCGCCGCAGCGCGAAGGGGCCCCTCGCCCACGGCGCGACGTCGAAGACAGCCTTGTTCGGGGTTTGCGCCCGGCGGGATTTCCGCCTGTCGACGCCATAAGAATTGAGGCCGCCTTTCAACGTGACAAGCATGATAAGGCCGCCGGCGAGGTGGTGGATAACTATCCACCAAAAGCGGGATTGGTGAAGGTTTTCATCAGATATGAGGTATTTTTTGCGGGGGTTTTCGACCTATGCGTGTAGGTGGATTTGAGGGGTTTTGACCTCTCCCCGCGCGCCGATTCGCCACGACTTCATCGTTGCGCCCATCACCTGCCCCATCCGCATGCGACGCACACGCGGTTGCGCCGGGAGCTGGACCCCACGGTCGGAACCGTGGGGAGTCGCGAGAGGCGAGCTTTGCGATTCAATTGAGACGCTTCTTCTTTCGGCTTGCCGGATGCGATGCAGCGCGCTGCGCTGCTGCTCAGGTCCAGGAATTATGGCGCTTCCTCTCCACGTTCACCGACTCGCCACGACTTGATCGTGGCGCCCATCACCTGCCCCATCCGCATGGCGCCACGATTGCGCGGGAATCTGGACCTCACGGTCGGAGCCTTGGGGGGGCAGCGCGCGGAAGGGTTAGCGATACTGTCGACCCCTACCCTCCGCGTCATCCCGGACGTGATCCGGGATCCATGGCGCCGAAAACAGCATCGCGGCGGGCCGCCTCCCCCGTAAACGGAGGAAAGAATAGCCCCTTAAGCCAGCTCGACCTCGTTCAGCGCCGCCGCATCCTCGAAACAGCCGAGGCAGATGACGGAAATGTTGTCCGCGCCGAGCGCATCGAACGCCTCTTGCGAGAGCGCGTTGCACTGATCGCAGATCGCGTCCCACACGCCGTCCGGCCCGCGCGACCACCAGAAACCTGTTGGTTCGCCCTCTTTGAGGGACTCGACAATATGCACGCAGACAAAGGTCTGGGGCTGCTTGCCATGGGTGCCGCAGGTGACGGAAGGGACTTTCATGGCGGCGCTTGTAGCGCCGGTTTTCGCCGGGCGCAATCGCCGGGGTGTGGCCGCCTCGCCCTCATCAGGAGGCGCACCCGCGCGGCGATTGCCTCGAAGGATGTAAGAGTACGCCGCCTCTACCGATCAATTTCTCCGAAGACAATATCAAGCGAGCCGATGATCGCCGAGACGTCGGCGAGCAGGTGCCCCTTGTTCATCCAGTCCATGGCTTGCAAGTGGGCGTAGCCCGGCGCGCGGATCTTGCACTTGTAGGGTTTGTTCGTCCCGTCGGAAACCAGATAAACGCCGAACTCGCCTTTCGGCGCCTCGACCGCCGTATAGACCTCGCCGGCCGGCACGTGGAAGCCTTCCGTATAGAGCTTAAAGTGATGAATAAGGGATTCCATATTCCCTTTCATCTTGTCGCGGCGCGGCGGCGCGACCTTGCCGTCGGTGGTCATCACCGGGCCCGGCGTCTCGCGCAATTTGGCGATCGCCTGTTTTATGATCAAGACGGACTGATACATCTCCTCCATGCGGCACAGATAGCGGTCATAGCAGTCGCCATTCTTGCCGATGGGAATCTGGAAGTCATATTCGTCATAGGATTCATAAGGCTGCGCCCGGCGCAAATCCCACTGAATGCCCGAACCGCGGACCATCACGCCGGAAAAGCCCCAGGCGAAGGCTTCTTCCTTGGTGACAACGCCGATATCGACATTGCGCTGTTTGAAGATGCGGTTGTCGGTGATGAGGGTCTCGATATCCTTCATCTTTTGCGGGAACTGGTCGCACCAGGCGTCGATATCGTCGATCAGCTCGGGCGGCAGGTCCTGGTGAACGCCGCCGACGCGGAAATAGGCCGCGTGCATGCGGCTGCCTGACGCGCGCTCATAGAACACCATCAGTTTTTCGCGTTCCTCAAAGCCCCAGAGCGGCGGGGTGAGCGCGCCCACATCCATCGCCTGCGTGGTGACGTTCAGAATATGCGAAAGGATGCGGCCGATCTCGGAGAATAGCACGCGAATATGCTGGGCGCGCTTCGGTACTTCGATCCCGAGCAGCTTTTCCGCCGCGAGGCAGAAGGCATGCTCCTGGTTCATCGGCGCCACGTAATCGAGCCGGTCGAAATAAGGGATCGCCTGCAAATAGGTCTTGTGCTCGATCAGCTTTTCGGTGCCGCGATGCAACAGCCCGATATGCGGGTCGACGCGCTCGACGACCTCGCCGTCCAGCTCGAGCACGAGACGCAACACGCCATGCGCCGCCGGGTGCTGCGGCCCGAAATTGATTGTGAAGCTCCGCTCAGACGACGCGTCAGAGGTCGAGTCTTCGGGGGCGATGTGTCCATCAGCCATTATTTGCCTCCGGCAAAAAGCGAATTGAGAGTAGCGAATAGCGAATTGAAAACATCACTGCTCCGAATTTCTGTTTTGTATCGATCGAATTAATCCGCGCAGCATCTTGCCCAGCTCGTCGCATTGATCGAGCAGCGGCCGCGCTTCGTTTCCTGCAAGAATGCCTACCCGTTCCGACAATAGCAGGTGCGTTTCCAGCTCCTTCAACGAGCCTTGTGCGATGCGCAGATGCTGAACGAAAGATCCTGAGTTTTCTCGTCCGTGCCCTTCCGCAATATTGGCCGAAATTGAAGCGGCGGCGCGACGTATCTGGGAGGTCAGACCAAACATTTCCTCGCGCGGAAACGCGGCGGTCGCACGATAACACGCCTCCGCAAGCGCCATTCCAGACTGCCAAACGAGCAGATCCTTGTATGACTGAAATAATCCCTTTGGCGTCATGCATCCCGAGAATCTATTCGCTACTCGCTATTCACTATTCGCCAGCTTCAACTTTTTCATCACCCGGCAGCACATATTTCGCGCCTTCCCAGGGGGAGAGATAATCAAAGCTGCGATATTCCTGGACGAGCTTCACCGGTTCATAGACGACGCGCTTTTGCTCGTCGTCATAGCGCACTTCCACATTGCCGGTGAGCGGGAAGTCCTTGCGCAGCGGAAATCCCTCAAAGCCGTAATCGGTCAAAATGCGGCGCAAATCCGGGTGGCCGGCGAAGACGACGCCATACATGTCGAACGCCTCGCGCTCGAACCAGTCGGCGCAAGGATAAACGCCTGTCGCCGTCGGGATAGTCTCTTCCTCGCCCAACTCCGCCTTGACGCGGATGCGCGTATTGTTGTGCATCGACAGCAAATGATAGACGATGTCGAAGCGCTTTGACCGACCGGGATAATCAACCGCCGTCAAATCGATCAGCACCAGGAATTTCGCCAGCGGATCATCGCGCAGAAAGGTTAAAACCTGCGTGATGCGGTCGGCGCGCGCCTCAACCGTCAACTCGCCATGAACGACCTCGAAGCCGCGAATGTCGGCGTCAATGGATGCGGCGATGTGCTCGCCCAGTTCTTTGAGTTCTTCAGTCATTTTTCTCTGCGATGCCTTGTCGTTTTTCCCGCTTTTCTAACCACTTCAACAAGTAGACCGAGCCATTAACGGCCACGAACCACATAGCCAGAAACACCCAGAAATTACCGCCCCAGAAAAGTTCATTCATCACGACAATTATAAGCGCGGGCACGACTAATAGTGGAAGCAGAACCCATTTATTCAACGAACTATGCTTCCTTCACGCCGGATCTTTTTCTGCAACTGCAGCACGCCATAGACCAGCGCTTCAGCCGTCGGCGGGCAGCCCGGCACATAGATGTCCACTGGCACGACCCGGTCGCAGCCGCGCACCACCGCATAGGAATAGTGATAATACCCGCCGCCATTGGCGCATGAGCCCATGGAGATGACGTAACGCGGGTTCGGCATCTGGTCGTAAACCTTGCGCAATGCCGGGGCCATCTTGTTGGTGAGCGTCCCCGCCACAATCATCACATCTGATTGTCGGGGACTGGCACGGGGCGCGAAGCCGAAGCGCTCAAGGTCGTAGCGCGGCATCGAAGCTTGCATCATCTCGACCGCGCAGCAGGCGAGACCGAAGGTCATCCACATCAACGAGCCGGTGCGCGCCCAGTTGATCAGCGCATCCGCCGGCGCGGTGAAAAAGCCCCGGTCCGCAAGCTGATCAGACAGCTCGCCGAAAAACGGGTCTTTCGCCGTCGGGTTATAGCCCGGCGCGCCCGCGCGCGCGGCGGTTCCATAGGGAAGCTTTGCTGCGTCTTCTAGCGCCATTCCAGCGCTCCTTTCTTCCACTCATACAGGAAGCCCACGGCGAAGACGGCGAGAAACACGAACATCGACCAGAAGGCGAAAATCTGGAAACCCCTATCCGCGCCCAGTTCCGGGTTGAACAGGGTCACCGCCCAGGGAAACAGGAACGCTACGTCGAGGTCGACAATGATGAAGAGGATGGCGACGATATAGAACTGCACGTCGAACTTCATGCGCGCATCGTCAAATGCATTAAAGCCGCATTCATAGGTTGAGACTTTTTCGGGGTCCGGCGCGTTCGGGGCGATGATCGCCGGCGCAACCAGAAACCCCAGCGCCAGCACCACCGCGATCCCGAAGAACACGATGATCGGCAGGTAATTCAATAAAAAATCAGGCGTCGCCATGAGGCCTTTTCTCCAATGCGTCGCGATGCGGCTTTTTGAAGGGCGCGCGTCGCGTCCCTCGTCAATGCTGGCGGGAACCTAGAAAGGTGCGAGCCCAAAGGCAACGCGATTCCGCCCCGGTGAGGCTGAAAATCGCAGGCTTGCGGGGGGCTTGGCCCGCTTATCGCCCTTATTCGTCGACCGGCAAGTCTTCGGCGGGCGGGATTTCGCCTTCACGGCCGCCGGCGAGATAGTCGTCCCAGTCCTCCATCTCCCAGAAACGCTGGTCGAGCAGGCTGTCGCGCAGCTCGTCGGTAAGGGCGTCGGGGGTGAGCTGTTTCTGGGCCTCGCGGTCGGCGGCGAAAGCGGCGAGATGGCCGATTTCATCGGCGGTGAGGTAAATCGTATAGCCAAGCTCGATCGATTGCAGCTCAATCATCGCCGGGGCGCCGAGCCACATGCGCGCGGCGAAATCGAGCGGATCGACGGCGCCGGCGCCGATCGGCGCGTCGAGCGGCGGCGCGGCCTTGCCGCCAACGCCGTTCACCGCATGGCAGATCACGCAGCCCTTGGCGACATAAAGCGCGCGCCCCGCCGCCGGATCGAAATTGCGCTTGGCGCTGGTCTTGTAACTGACCCGCGCCGGCGCGGCGGCGCCTTCGCTTGCCGCTTCGGTTTCCGGCCCGGCGCTCTGCGCCGCGTTTTCCGCGCTGCAAGCGGCGGACAGAACGGCAAGCCCCACAGCCAGGATCAAATTGCGCATGACCTTTTATCCCCAAACATTTGGGCCCTATCCGGACCAATCTTTCGGCGTCATTCTCGCGCCGTTTGCGCCGCGCCGCAACAAGCGGAATGTGAAACTCAGGACATGGGCGGCACTGTCGCGCCGAGCACGTCAAGCAGCCTTTGCGCGCGCGCGCCGGTCTCGCTTGCCGCCTCCGGCGCAAAGCCAAATCCGACGCAAGGGATCGGCGTCCAGCGCGCAAGCTCCTCGCACAGCGCCGCCGGCGCGCCGTGGTCTTGCGTCGGCTGCGAGACCGCCAGCGCCGCCACGCCAACGCCGCGATGCGCGCAAGCCTCGATGGCGCTTAATGTGTGGCTGACCGCCCCAAGATAATTGGCGGTGACAAGGATCGCCGGCAGGCCGAGATCGGCGGCGAGATCGGCGTTCAGGCGTTCGTCATTGATCGGCGAGAGCACCCCGCCCGCCCCTTCGACCAGCGCGAAATCCGCCGGCGCCGCCATCGCGTCGCGCGTGAAGCAAAGAATGTCGTCATAATCGATCGCCACGCCAGCGGCCCGCGCGGCAACATTGGGCGCCAACGCCGGCTCGAAGGCATAACGCACGCAGCCCGCGAGATGCGCATCGTGCGCCGACTCACCCGCCGCCTGCATCAGCCGGCCCGCATCGCTTTGCGCCAGCGCCGCACGGCTGAAGCCGCTCATCACCGGCTTCACCGCCCGTACGCGCAAGCCCCGCGCCCGCGCCGCGGCCAGCAAGGCGCAGGACACATGCGTTTTGCCGATTTCCGTCCCGGCGCCGAGAACCACAAAGCGCATTACGCCGCCCCTGCCCGCCGCCCGAGAATGCGCCGCACCGCATCGCCAAGGCGCTCGACATCCTGCATGCGGTGATCGGCGTTGAATGAAAAGCGCAGCCGCGCCGTTCCCTCCGGCACGGTCGGCGGGCGGATCGCGGTGACGAGAAACCCTTCCTGCGCCAGCGCCTGCGAGGCCTCAAGCGCCGCCGCCGCATCGCCGATAATTAGCGGCACAATGGCGCTTCGCGGCGCCGGCGCATCGATCATTTTCGCGAACCGGCCGGCCAGCGCCAGCACCCGCATGCGCCGCTCCGGCTCCGCCGCCATGACCTCAAGCGCGGCAAGGCTCGCGCCGAGCGCCGCCGGCGGCAGGCCGGTCGTATAGATAAGGCCGCGTCCGCGATTGACCAGCAGCTCGATCAAGGCGCGCGGCCCCGCGACGTAACCGCCATAAGCGCCGACCGCTTTTGACAGGGTGCCCATCTGCACCGGCGCCGGATTCGCCGGCTCAACGACGCCGAACCCGTGCGCGTCATCGCTCATCAACCAGGCGCCAGCCGCGTCGCATGCCGCCCCAATCTCGTCCAGCGGCGCGATATCTCCGTCCATGGAGAAAACAGTTTCTGTAAGGACGAGTTTGCGGCGCGGCGGATTGGCGGCGCTGTTCGCCTCATTCAATTTGCGGGCGAGATCGGCGACATCATTATGGCGGAAAGTATAAATCCGCGCGCCGGAAAGCTGCGCGCCGGCATGCATGCAGGCATGGGAGAGCGCGTCGAGAAACACCGCATCGCCGCCGCCGACAAGCACCGGAATGGCGCTGATATTCGCAAGATAGCCCGAGCCGAAAACGATCGCAGCCTGCGCCCCTTTCGCCTGGGCGAGCCGCGTCTCAAGCTTTTCGTAAAGCGGGCAATCGCCGGTGATCAGCCGCGATGCGCCGGCGCCCGCCCCATAGGCGCGCGCGGCGTCGGCGGCGGCCTCTTTCACCCGCGCATCCTGCGACAAGCCGAGATAATCGTTATCGCTGAAGGAGATAAGGTCGGCGCCGTCTCGTTTCGCGTCGCCGCCCGCCATGCGCGCCACCGGCGAGATGCGCCGCAACAGGTCGCGCCCGGCAATATGCTCGAGCTTTTGGGCGGCGAAACCGGCGATTTCTTCTGCCTGGGATGTCGTCATATTCCGGGACTGCGTCATGCGCCGCCTTGTCGGGACTTCGCGCCCGCTTGGCAAGACCTCGCACGGGGCGCAATGGTTGATAGCGCCGCCGCCATCGCCTAGCAGACGCCTTGCGCCCTGCGCGGCGGCGGCGCGAGAAGCAAAGGCACATGCATGAAACGCGAACCGGAATGGCTGCAAGCCGGACTTGATCATATCTGGCTGCCTTATGCGCAGATGAAAACCGCCGCCCGGCCCATCGCCGTGCGCGGTGCGTGCGGCGCGCGCATCATCCTTGAGGACGGGCGCGAACTTGTCGACGGGATCGGCAGTTGGTGGACTTCGGTGCATGGCTATCAGCATCCGCATCTGATCGACGCCGCGCGCCGCCAGCTAGAGCGCATGCCGCATGTGATGCTGGGCGGGCTCGCCCATGAACAGGCCTATCGGCTCGCCGACCGCCTCGCCGCCATCGCGCCCGGCGATCTCAACCACACATTCTTCACCGAATCGGGCTCCGTCGCCGTCGAAGTGGCGATGAAAATCGCCATCCAATATTGGCGCAATATCAAAGGCGAAGCGCGTTCGAAATTCGTCTCCTTCAAAGGCGGCTATCACGGCGATACGTTCGCGACCATGGCGGTGTGCGATCCTGAAGAAGGCATGCACGCGCTTTTTGCCTCTGCGCTGGCCCCGCAGCATGTGACCGACCTGCCGCGCGACGCGCAGATGGCGGCGCAGCTTGAAAAACTGCTCAACGCGCATGACGACATCGCCGCCGTGATTGTCGAACCGCTCATCCAGGGCGCGGGCGGCATGCGCCTGCATGACGCGCAAACGCTACAGCGCATCCGCGCGGCCTGCGACGCCCATAATGTGCTGTTGGTCTTTGACGAGATCTTCACCGGCTTCGGTCGCACCGGCGCGATGTTCGCCGCCGACAATGCCGGCGTCGCGCCCGACATCATGACGCTCGGCAAGGGGCTGACCGGCGGCGTCGCGCCGCTCGCCGCCACCATCGCCTCGAAGCGGGTTTTCGATGCGTTTTATGACGACGACGCCGACAAGGCGCTGATGCACGGCCCGACCTTCACCGGCCATGCGCTCGGCTGCGCTGTCGCCAATGCATCGCTTGACCTGTTCGAAACGCAGCCGCGCCTCGCCGAGGTCAAACGGCTTGAAACGGCGTTGCGCACAGCGCTCGACCCGCTCCGGGATCATGACCATGTCGCCGATATTCGCATTTGCGGCGCCATGGGCGCGGTCGAGCTCACGCAACCCTTTGACGTCGAGGCGGCGCGCGCGCGCTTTATCGACCGCGGCGTATTCATTCGCCCGCTTGGGCGCGTCATTTATCTGACCCCCGCCTATACGATCCACGATGAAGAGCTCGACATGCTGACGGCGGCGATCCAGGCGGAAGTCGCCGCCCTCGCCAGCTAACTCGTTGCAGGCTCGCGGCCATCGCCGCCGCCCAAGGGATCGCAGTATTTGCAATTTATTCCTTATGCTGTTTTATTATTTTAAACCGCAAGCGGATTTTTTTGCGAATTGTTTCCCCAATCTGAAATACAACGCTTGCAATCCTTTTTGAAATATACTTAAACCACAGTTCTTGACTTGCGCTGCAAGAATACAGCGCACCTTCCCCAAAGAATTTGGCCAATCCACCTCTCACGCGCGCGAGACCGCGTGCGTTTGCTCTGCTTTGAGCCTGTCCGGCGCGGCCGATTGGGCCGGGCCAGTTGCGTTGTCTGTTGATATCGGCGCAAGCCGGGTCTGCACGCGCAGACCTCATTGGAAGGATAAGTTAAATGAAAGCGGTGTTGCTCGCCGGGGGCCTCGGCACGCGTTTCGCTGAAGAGACCAGCACACGACCCAAACCGATGATTGAAGTCGGCGGAAAGCCCATCCTCTGGCACATCATGAAACTTTACGCCGCACACGGCGTAACTGATTTCATCATCTGCCTTGGCTACAAAGGCTATGTCATCAAGGAATATTTCCAGAACGCCTTTTTGCACATGTCGGACGTAACTTTCGACCTGCGCAACAACAAGATGGACGTGCATCATGTCGACGCCGAACCGTGGAAGGTGACGCTCATCGACACCGGGCAGGAAACGATGATCGGCGGCCGGATCAAGCGAATCATTCCGCTGTTGCGCAATGATGAAGCCTTCTGCCTGACTTACGGCGACGGCGTGGGCGATGTCGACATCACCGCCGCCATAACACAACATCGCCATGACGGGCGCCTGGCGACGGTCACCGCGGCGCAGCCTCCCGGCCGCTTCGGCGCGCTGAAGCTGAATGGCCGCACCGTCACCGGCTTTCAGGAAAAGCCGGAAGGCGACGGCGGCTGGATCAATGCGGGATTCTTCGTGCTGTCGCCAAAAGTCGACGACTATATCAAAGGCGACGACACCGTCTGGGAACGTGAGCCGATGGAACAGCTCGCCTCCGAAGGCGAGCTCGGCGCCTATTTCCATCATGGCTTCTGGCAACCGATGGATACGCTTCGCGACAAGCGCCATCTCGAAGATCTCTGGTCGTCCGGCGCCGCGCCATGGAAAATCTGGAACCGTCAAAACAACGTTCAGAAAATAGGAGGCGCACAATGCGCATACTGATCACTGGAAATATGGGATATGTCGGCTCGGTACTGACGCGCCACCTTCGCCGCGCCATGCCGAAAGCGGAATTGATCGGCGTCGATACCGGCTTCTTCTCTCATTGCCTGACAAGTTCCCAGCGTATGCCTGAAACGCTTCTGAACCATCAATATTACATCGATGTGCGCGCCATTTCTTCTGATCTCCTCGCGGGGGTCGATGCGGTCGTGCATCTTGCAGCGGTGTCGAACGACCCCATGGGCAAGCGCTTCGAAAGCGTCACCCGCGCGATCAACCAGGACGCGTCGGTGCGCCTTGCCAAGCTCGCCGCCGCCGCCGGCGTACGCAGTTTTGTCTTCGCCTCGAGTTGCAGCATGTATGGCGCCGCCGAGGGAGGCCCGCGAGAAGAAACCGATCCGACCAACCCGCTCACTGCTTATGCGCGCTCGAAAATCGGCACGGAAACGGAACTGGCGGCGCTCGAGCTTGGCGACATGACAACCACCTGCCTGCGTTTCGCCACCGCCTGCGGCATGTCGGACCGGCTGCGTCTCGATCTCGTGTTGAACGACTTTGTCGCTTGCGCGCTCACCACGGGCAAGATCACGGTGTTGAGCGACGGCTCGCCCTGGCGCCCGCTGATCGACGTCGCCGACATGGCGCGCGCCATTGAATGGGCGATTGCGCGTTCGGCCAATTCCGGCGGGCGGCATTTGGCGGTGAATGCAGGTTCCGACAGCTGGAACTATCAGGTGCGCGACCTCGCCGCCGCCGTCGCGCGCGCGGTGCCCGGCGCGCGGGTCAGCATCAATACCGATGCGCCGCCGGACAAGCGCTCTTATCAGGTGGACTTTTCCCTGTTCAAAAAGCTCGCGCCGCATCACCAGCCGGTCATCTCGCTTGAGCGGTCAATCGCGCGGCTGTGCGACGGTCTTGACGCGATGGGCTTTTCCGACGGTGATTTTCGCAACTCGCCCTATATGCGCCTCAAAATGCTCGAAACGCATATCGCCAGCGACCGGCTTGGCGACGATCTGCGCTGGACCGGAACGCAACCGGACGAGGATTTGCAAGTCGCATGATCTTTCATCAAACGCCCCTCAACACCGCCCGCCTGATCGAGCTGGAACGCAAAGGCGACGAGCGCGGATTTTTCGCCCGCTTTTTTTGCAGCGAGGAATTCGCCGCCGCCGGGCTGGAGACGCACTTCGTTCAGGCCAATAATTCGCTGAGCCGGAAGAAAGGCGTGCTGCGCGGGCTGCATTACCAGCTCGCCCCCTCCGCGGAAGTGAAGCTCGTGCGTTGTCTCAAAGGCGCGCTATATGACGTGATCGTCGATCTCCGCCCGGACTCGCCGACCTTTCAGCAGTCCTTCGGCGCCGAACTGAACGACGAAAATCGCCTGATGATGTATGTCCCGCGCGGGTTCGCCCATGCCATCCTGACGCTTACGGACGATGTCGAGGCGTTTTACATGGTCAGCGACCGTTACGCGCCGAAGTGTGAGCGGGGCCTGCGCTGGAATGACCCGGCGTTCGACATCGACTGGCCGATCGAGCCTGCGGAAATTTCGGCCAAGGACGCCGCCTGGCCGGATTTCGATCCCGTCTATCACGGGGTCGAGACCTTGCGGGGCGCGCAATGAATATTCTCTTGACGGGCGCCAGTTCTTTCACCGGACTGTGGTTTGCAAAGGCGCTGACACGGGCCGGCCATCGCGTCGCCGCACCCTTGCGGCGGGCGCGCGCCGACTATGAGGGCCTGCGCCGCGACCGGGTGGAGACGGTTGGCGAATTTGCCGAGCTGATTGAAAACTGCTCTTTCGGTTCAGAGCGGTTCCTCGAACTGGCGCGCAGCGACCATTGGGACGCGCTGTGTCACCATGCGGCGGAAGTCGGCGATTATCGCAGCCCCGATTTCAGCATTGACGGCGCGCTTGGCGCCAATACGCACAACTTGCGCACCGTGATCGAGACGATGCGCGCGCGCGGCCTCAAGGCGGTCATCCTCACGGGAAGCGTGTTTGAAGAAGGCGAAGGCGCGGGAACCGCGCCCCTCGCCGCCTTTTCGCCTTATGGCCTTTCAAAAGGGCTGACCGCCGCGGTCATGCGCCATTATTGCCGCGAGGTCGGCGCGCGTTTCGCCAAATTCGTTATCCCGAACCCGTTCGGCCCGTTCGAAGAACCGCGCTTTTGCTCTTACCTCGTCCGTACATGGAAGGCCGGTGAAACAGCGAGCGTCAAGACGCCCGCCTATATTCGCGACAACATCCATGTGGATCTTCTCGCCGCCGCCTATGGCCGCTTTGTCGACAAGGCGCTCGCCGCGCCGGCCGGCGCGCAATTGCAGCTGAACCCAAGCCAATATGCGGAAACCCAAGGGGCGTTCGCAACCCGCTTTCAACGGGAGTTGGCGCCGCGCCTCAAGCTCGAATGCGAGCTTGAGCTCATGGCGCAGACCGACTTCCCCGAACCCTTCGCGCGCATCAACACCGATCCCGCCATCGCGCTCACGGACGACTGGGACGAGACCGCCGCGTGGGACGCGCTTGCTGACTTTTATCGGTAGCCGGTCCGTTCCGGCTATCGCCTCATTCACTCGATAATGCTTCGCCAATCCCGTCAGGAGAAACTGCCATGGCCATATGGGACGCCGACATTCCGTCCAGACTGACCGCCAAGAGATTATTCGGCGTTCCGTTTATATCATTCGTGGTGGGAGTTTACGACTTTATTCAGCGCCTGATCGACATTGTGCTCGTTGACCTTCTTGGAAAGCACAAGGATCACACGCTAACCAAAGGCGAAGCGCCGCAAGCCGTCACCCGCAAGCGCATCGCCATTGTCGCCATATATCCGACGAAATTCAGCCTGCCCTTCACCCGGAACCTGATCCGCGGGCTTATGGAGAACGATTTTTTCGTCTTCGTCGTCGCCTCGACCCGGCTGAAGGATGCGCTGCGCGCGCAATTGCTGCCTGAGTGCCACCTCCTCGCAGAGCGCTTTCCGGTCGGGCGCGACTTCGGCTCTTACCAACTCGGCCTCAACTGGATCGAAGCCAATCGTGCGAGCTTTCCCAATCTCGACACCATCGCCATCGCCAATGACAGCATGTTCTATACCAAGCACTTTGGCGGCATCGTCAAAAAGCTGCTCAATTTCAAGGACGACTGGCTCGCCATCTATGAAAGCTGGTCGCCAAGATATCATGCGCAAAGCTATTTCGAAGTTTTTCGCAAACCGGTGTTTGAAAGCCCCGCCTTCAGTAAATATTGGCGAAAGTACAAGCCCTATTCTTCAAGACCCCATGTCATCAGCCAGGGCGAAGTCAAACTCTCCGCCTACCTTATCGACAAGGGAAAGCTTGACCCGCCGCGCGTTCTTTATGCGTCCCCGTCCATTCTTGCGGAAATATCGAAAGATTTGCACGCCGATAACGCGTCAGCGCTGTCAAAGCTCGTTGCGGAAGGCCGCTATTATGGCGCTATGTCGCCTAGCCAAATTTTGCGCGCGGCTCATCGTCTCGGCAACGCGGCCAAAAACGGCCAATCAGTGGATATGGAAACGCTCTATGACAAGGCGATCGCACGGGACACCGCCAACCGGATTGTCGGCCATATCGAAAACCACAACCCTACCCATGTCGTGGCGTTCCTCGCCAACAACCTCTTCAACGCGCCGCTAAAACGCGATCTTTGTTATCGCGGATCATACTCCATGGGCTTCCTAGTTAATCAAGCCAATGGTTTTGATACGGATGAACTTTATGCGATGGAACAGGACATCCGCAAGCGCGGCTTGCCTGCGTCCATTCGCGGATTGCGGCGAATTTTATGGAGCAGAGGACGCGTATGAACATGTCGATGGCAACTCCCCAACCAGTCGCCGCCGCATCCCGCCGGAACGAAACCGCCGACTATCCGCCGGAATTCGACGCCGATTTTTATCGGCAGCAATGCGGCGGCCTGAATGGTCTTTCCGACGAAGAATGCCTGGCGCATTACCAACAAAATGGGCGCGAGCAAGGGCTCTGGCAAAATCGGTGGGCCGGCCGATTCGAGTTTATCAAACTCATTCCCGAGGGCCGGCCAACCCTTGAAATCGGGCCGGGAAGCCGGCCCATCCTGAAGGGTGCTCATGTCCGGTATTTTGATGTAATGGATGCCGATGCGCTGCGCCGCCGCGCATTGCGGTTCAACGAGGACGTTCGCGACGTTCCTGAGGCCGTTCATTTTGTCTCGGATACCGGCGATCTGAATATTGTTTCGGAAAAATTCGCCACCGTCGTTTCGTCGCATTCTATCGAACACCAACCCGATCTCGTGCGTCACTTGCAGCAAGTCGAATCCTTGCTTGAACCTGGCGGCGCCTACTACGTGCTGTGTCCGAATATCAAATACACGCACGATATTCACATGCCGGAGACGACGATCGGCGACATTATTGAAGCTTTTGTCGAGAAACGTGTTCGCCATCGACTTGCTCATCTGGTCAATAACGAAATCATGCAGTCGCATAACGATTCCGAACAGCATTGGAACGGCGAAACTTCGGTCGAGCCGAACCATTACAACCCCGACTTGATCCTTGGTCAGATCAACGCCCATCAAAACACCAGCCACTACATTGATGTTCACGCCTGGTATTTCACGCCAGAGAAATTCCGCATCTGCCTGAATGCGATCGCCGATTGCGGACTGACAAAACTGCGCCCTGTCAGGGTGTATGAAACGCCCAGAAACGCCAATGAATTCTGCGCCATCCTCAAAGCAATTTGAGACGATGGACCGCGTAGATGCCATCGTCGCCGGGGCCGGGGCCGTTGGGCTCGCGGTTGGGCGCGCGCTCGCGGGCGCGGGCTTGGAAACGCTCATTCTTGAGCGCGAAGGCCAGATCGGCGCCGGCGTTTCGTCGCGCAATAGCGAGGTTGTTCACGCCGGCATTTACTATCCCTCCAGCAGCCTCAAGGCGGCGCTATGCGTCAAAGGCCGCCATCAGCTTTACGACTATCTCACCGACCGCCGCCTGCCCCACCGGCGCTGCGGCAAGCTGATCGTCGCCTCGGACGAAAGCGAGGCGGCGACGCTTGACGCATTGCTGGCGCGCGCCCGGTCGAATGGCGTTTACGACCTTGAGCGTCTCGCCCGCGATGAAGCCCGCGCGCTCGAACCGGAGCTTGAATGCGCGGCAGCGCTCTATTCGCCTTCAACCGGCGTTTTCGACAGCCACGCCTATATGCTCAGCCTCGCCGGCGACTTCGAGGCGGCCGGCGGCGTCATTGCCCTTCGCACGCCTGTCGAAGCGATCGTTCCGCAAGCGGATGGATTGTCCGTCGCCGCCGGCGGCGCAGCGCCCATGCGCCTCGCCTGCCGGTATTTCATCAATTGCGCGGGGATCGACGCTCCCGCCCTCGCGGCGCGGATCGCCGACCTTGCGCCAGCGCACCGCCCCAGCGGCTATTTCGCCAAGGGCAATTATTTCTCGCTCGCCGGGCGCGCCCCCTTTTCGCGGCTCGTCTATCCGGCGCCGGAGCCGGGCGGGCTCGGCGTGCATTTCACCCTCGATATGTGCGGCCAGGGCCGGTTCGGGCCGGATGTGGAATGGGTGGAGACGCCTGCTTTCGAAATTGACCCGGCGCGCGGCAAACGGTTTTACGCCGCGGTCAGAAAATACTGGCCGGGCCTCAAAGACGGTGCGCTGCGCCCTGATTATGCCGGCATCCGGCCCAAAATCACGCCGCCTGGCGCGCCCGCCGGCGATTTTCTGATCGCCGGATCCGACAGGCACGGCATTGCCGGCCTAATCAATCTGTTCGGCATTGAAAGCCCCGGCCTGACCGCGTCGCTCGCCATCGCCGAGCGCGTTCGCGGGCTTTGCCTGAAGCAATTCCAACATCGCGGAGACGATTGATGCTTTCAACGGCCAGCGGAATTCGAAATGGCGTCGATACGGAAGATGCGCGCGCGCCAGCGCCGCGCCCGTCACAATGGATGCGTGCCCTCGCCGATATAGCGTCCGGCGCGGGCGCCATTCACCTATGGGGCAAGCTTGGCTGGCTCGATATCGCGCAGCGCTATCGGCGCTCCGCCATCGGACCGTTCTGGCTCACTATTTCCATGGGCGTGATGATTGTCTCCATGGGCGCGCTATTCGCCGGGCTGTTCAAGACCGACATCCATGATTACCTCCCCTTTATCGCTATCAGCTTTATCCTCTGGGGCTTTATCGCCAGCGCCGTTACAGAAGGCTGCACCGCGTTTATTGCCGCCGACGCCCTAATAAAACAGTCCAACCTGCCGCTCAGCCTGCACGTTTTTCGCGGCGTGTGGCGCAATCTCATCATCCTGGCGCATAACAGCGTCATCTTCGCGCTCCTGGCGGTTTATTTCCGGATGACGCCAAGCTGGACATGGCTGCTGGCGCCCGTCGGCGCCGCATTCATCGCCGTCAATGCGGTCTGGGCCGGACTGTTGCTCGGGGCGTTGTCAGCGCGTTTCCGCGACGTGCCGCAGATCGCCGCCAGCATCATGCAGGTTTTTTTCTTTCTGACGCCGATCATCTGGCAACCGGCGCTCGTGCCCGACCGGACATATATTCTTGATTACAACCCGTTCTATCACTTCCTGGAAATCGTCCGCACGCCGCTTCTCGGGCAAATGCCGGCCTTGGCTTCCTGGGCGGCGGTTTTGGCGATGACCTTTTCGGGCGGCGCGGCCAGCATCGCCTTTTTCGCGCTTACGCGCCGCCGTATCGCTTATTGGGTATAACAAATGACACGCCTTTCATTGCACGACGTTTGCGTCAATATACCGATCTACAATGCCGATACGCGATCGCTCAAAAACACGTTATTCAAGCGGGCGGTCGGCGGCGCCCTGCGCCAGGCGCGCGGCAACAGGCATTTTGTTCGCGCGCTCGACAATGTCAGCCTTTCATTTCACACCGGCGACCGCGTGGCGCTGATCGGCCATAATGGCGCAGGCAAGTCGACCTTGTTGCGGGTCATGGGCGAAATCTATGAACCGGTGACGGGACATGTCGAGCGGACCGGGTCGCTGGCGCCGATATTCGACGTTGCGCTCGGCTTCGATATGGAATCTACGGGCCGCGACAATATCATGCTGCGCGGCATGTATCTGGGCCACAGCGCCGCGCGAATGCACGCGCAGTTTGAGGAAATCGCTGAATTCACCGAGCTCGGCGAATATCTCGCCATGCCGCTGCGCACCTATTCCGCCGGCATGCTGATGCGCCTTGCCTTCGCGGTCAGCACGGCGATTACGCCGGACATCTTGCTGATGGATGAATGGTTCGGCGTTGGCGATGCGGAATTCATCCAAAAAGCCGAGAAGCGAATTGACAGCATGCTCGCGCATGCCGGCATTGTCATCCTGGCGACGCATGACGCCGCACTGGCGCGCCGGGTCTGCAGCAAGGCGGCATGGCTCGAGGGCGGGCGCGTGCGCGCATTCGGGCCGATCGACGACATTCTTTTCGCCTATGAGGCCGCGAGCGCGGCGTGATTCCGCCGCCCTCGCATTATCGTTATGAGCTGTGAGTTGCCGCCGCCTTCGCGGCTCGTCAGGGTTTCGCCTGTTTCAACCATGAGCGGGGCCAAATGACGAAAATTCGCATGAACATCAAATCCATCTTCGCCGCGAGCGCCCTTGCGGCAAGCATCGCCATTACCGCGCCTGCGAGCGCGCAAGAAATGGCCGCCTATGACATTTTCAAAGAGCGAAACGAAGAAAGCCAAACTCAAATTTCTCATGAAGGGCTTGAACTTTTCCTTGAACGGCTGGGCGTCGAGGAAAAAGGCCGGCTCAAGATCGGTTTCTCCGCAGCCGGCGAGAATGGCAGCGCCTATTTGAAGCAATATACACGAGGGCTGGCCGCTGTGTCGCCCGCGCAACTCAATAGCGACGAACAACTCGCCTATTGGCTCAATATGCGCAACGCGCTCATCCTTGCAGCTTTTTCTGAAAAGCGCGGACGCGGCAATCTCGAGGATCTGCGCGGTAATTTTCAAAATCCAGGCGCGCTATGGGCGGAAAAAACGGTGACCGTCGACGGCGTCGCGCTTTCCATTGACGATATTGAACGTCACATCATTCTCGCCCAATGGAACGATCCGCGCGTCATTTACGGACTCTACCAGGGATCGGAAAGCGGCCCGGATTTGTCGAAACGGCCATATTCCGGCGAGAATGTCTGGACCAGGCTAGAGACGACAGGGCGCGCTTTCGTGCGCTCATCCGCCGTGAAAGCGAAACGCAGCACGCTCAAACTATCTGCCGTATATGATTGGTACAATGACGCTCTGTTCGGCGGCGACGACGCTGCCTTACGCGCGCACATCGCATCCCTCGCCAGCGATCGCGATCAGGCGACCATCGCCAAGACCACCGGGATCGATTTCAACCGGTTCCGCTAT
Source organism: uncultured Parvularculaceae bacterium (assembly GCA_947259375.1). GTDB lineage: Bacteria > Pseudomonadota > Alphaproteobacteria > Caulobacterales > Parvularculaceae > Hyphococcus. Next base: position 187,570 of record CAMYLZ010000032.1, read on the forward strand.
CGCATCGAGAAATTCGAACCGCGTAATGTCGCCGCGCCGAACACGGCGGGTTCAGGGTCTTATGGCGGCGGGTCGTCCTCCGGCTCCTACGGTTCGTGACAATCGCGATGCGGCGCCTGCTGCCGGAGCCGATTTTCGGCGGCGGCGCCCATCTCGCTGACGCGCGCTGGCTCGCTGCGGCATGCGGCCTTTTGCTTAGCGCTGTCATCATCGCCGCGCTCTCCCCAGCTTTCGCTGATCCGGCGCCGGAACATGCGCCCCCCATTCTCGCCTTTACGCTTGCACTTGGCGGCGCAGGCGCAACCTTCATGCTGGTCTGGGGCAATCTGAAGCGCAAGGCACCGCCAGCCCGCCTGTGGCGGGGCCTCCTCCTTCTCGGCCTGGCCCTACGTCTCATCGCCTTCCCGACAACGCCAATCCTCGAGGACGACTGGCGGCGTTATCTGTGGGAAGGCGCAGTCGTTCGCGCCGGACTAAACCCATATGAACATCCGCCTGCGGACGGGCTTGACCTTGAAATCCTGGCGCCCTTGCGCTCTCTTGGCTCCGATAGCGCACAGCCAGCGCCCTCGCCGGCAACAGATCGCATGATCGCAATCGGCGCCGACAATTCGGATTACCCGGAAAAGGTCAATCATCCTTATCTCAGCTCGGTCTATCCCTTGACAGGACAAGGCGCGTTCCTCGCCGCAAATTTGATCGCGCCGCTTAATCTCGCCGCCTGGAAAGCCATCCTCGCGGGCGCGGACATTGCGACATTTCTGCTATTGCTGCGCATCCTCGCCGCCTATGGGATCGCACGGCGCTGGGCGCTGCTTTACTGGCTCAATCCGCTGCTTGTTTTTGAAATTTACAATGTCGCCCATATGGATATCCTGCTGGGACCGCTCCTGTTGGGCGCAATCGGCCTGGCGAATGCCCGCCGCCCCGGCCTTGCCGGAGCCGCGCTGGCCGGCGCGGTCGGCGTCAAAATCTGGCCGGCGCTCCTCGCGCCGCTCTTTGCCCGCGTGTTTTTGAAGAGCCCCGCAAGGCTCGCTTTGTTCGCATCAGCGTTTAGCGCGCTCAGCCTCATCTTGCTGGGCCCGTTGCTCGCGGCGGCGGGTGACGGCGCCAGCGGGCTTGCGGCCTACGCCGCCGACTGGCGGCGCAATGCATTCTTGTTCCCGTTGATTGAAAGCGCGCTTGGCGGTTTTAATTCAGACCCGAACGCCGCCGCGCGGGCGCTTGTCGGCGCAGCCCTGCTTACGCTTGCCGGAATATTCTTGATACGGCCTGATCCGGCCGGCGACCGATTACCGGCCCGTGCGCTGATTTTGACTTGCGCGTTATTTTTTCTCTCGCCTACCGGCTATCCCTGGTATGCGATATGGATCTTTATCCTGTGGCCATTCGCGCCGCTTGCCGGCATCGGCCTCCTCGCCGCGACGCTGCCGTTTTATCACCTCCGATTTCCGAACGCGCTTACCGGCGGCGAGGCGCCGGCCTGGCTCCTCGCCTTCGAATTCGGCGCGCCATTGGCGATCATTGCAGTTGAGTTAGTCAGAAAGCACCACCATGCCCATCCTTGAAGATTTCGACATCCGCATTGTCATTCCTGCTTTCAATGAAGAAGCCGGCATCGCCGCCGTCGTGCGTCGCGCACCGTCCTTCGTCCGCGAGGTTATCGTCGTCGACAACGCGTCGAGCGACGCAACCGCCGTCCGCGCGGCCGAAGCCGGGGCCCGCGTCGTCAGCGAATCGCGACGCGGTTATGGCCGCGCTTGCAAGGCCGGAATCGCCGCTGCGGGCCCTTGCGATATTATCGTGTTCATGGATGCGGACGGCGCCGATACGCCGGACGAGATGGCGAGCCTTGTCACCCCGATCGCCGGCGGCGATGCTGATCTCGTCATTGGTTCGCGCACGCTCGGCAATGCAGAGCCCGGCGCCCTGACGCCGCAACAGTGTTTCGGCAACCGCCTCGCCTGCTTGCTGATGCGGTTATTCTGGGGCGGACGGTTTACGGATCTCGGGCCGTTTCGCGCGATCCGCCGCGACGCGCTTGAACGTATCGCCATGGACGACAATGCTTTCGGTTGGACTGTCGAGATGCAGGCGCGGGCGCTGAAATTCGGCCTCCAATGCGCGGAAAGCCCGGCCAATTATCGCCGCCGCATCGGGCGCTCGAAAATTTCAGGTACGGTGCGCGGCGTCCTCATGGCTGGCGCGACAATACTTTACGTTCTCGCACGCGAAAGGGTGATCGACGGGCCGTTCCTGCGCGTCGGCAACCTCCCGCCGCGTTTCGCACGCATTCGCCGCCCGTCCTCGCACCGCAGCGCGCCGGTAAATCGGCGCCAGCCGAAACGGGCTGACGCCGGTGAAATACAAAGCAAGCAGACAAGCATTTAACGCCTGCCGGCGCAGCACGCCGTCTTTCAAAAACCGCCGCGCCGATGTTAGCATGGGCGCCCGATCACCTCGACGTTATCGGAGTTTATTTGTCGCGGCGGCGCGGCTCCGCCCATTCTTCACCATTCAACAGACGAAGCGACGCGCGGCGATGCAGTTCCCCAAATGGACGCCGGGCGTTCCGCCCGCCTCCGTCCGGCAAGGCATTCAGTGAAAGGCGTTTTCATGACCGCAATCCGTTTCGTTGCAAGCATTTTCGCCGGCATGCTAGCAAGCATCGCCGCCGCAATGGCGCAAGACGATTTTGAGCGTTTCAACAATTTCGACGACGCCAGCCAAATCGTCGTCAATCACGACGCTTGGGATGCTTTTCTTGGCGAATATGTGCGGGCAACCCCGGACCATCACACCGTCGTCGATTACGCCGCCGTCACGGACGCCAATCGCAAAGCCCTGCAAGACTATATCGACGCGCTCGAAGCGGTTGAGCCGGCAACGCTGTCGCGCGACGAAGCCTTCGCCTATTGGGCGAACCTTTATAACGCCGTCACGGTCGACTTCATTCTCGACAACTATCCGGTAAAAAGCATTTTGCGCATATCATCCGGATTACGACCGGGGCCCTGGCGGCGCGACGCGGTCGAAGTCTCAGGCGTCACCCTCTCCCTCGATAATATTGAACATGGCATTCTACGCGGCTTCTGGTCCGACAACCGTGTTCATTACGCCGTCAATTGCGCATCCATCGGCTGCCCGAACCTTCCCATGCGCGCCTTTCGCGGCGCCGGTCTGGACGCCATGCTGGATGACGGCGCGCGCGCCTATATCAACCATCCGCGCGGCGTCAGCGTCGATGGCGGGCGCATCGCCGCCTCTTCGATCTATAAATGGTTCAAGGAAGACTTCGGCGGCGACGATGCCGGCGTCCTAGCGCATTTCAAAAAATATGCGGAACCGTCGCTGGCCAGCGGCCTCGACGGCGCGACGAATATCCACAAATTCGATTACAACTGGGATCTCAACGACATCGACTCCTGACCGCGGTGCAATGCGGGCCGTCGCACACCTAACGCGCGCCCCCTGCCCTACCATAGAGGGCGGCTATGGAAACGATAAGCGCACGCGCCGCCCCGAATCGTCATGGGTTTGATAAAACTGCAGCGCGGACGCGCCAACTGGCGCTGCGCGGGCGCGGTGCGTTTGCTCGCAAAAGAAAAAGGCGGCGACGGGGCACGCTCATGTTGGCGTTGGCGTAGGCCGCAACGGCCATTGATCAAATCCGCCTTGTCGCCAGGGGCGAGACAGCGCGTCGCGCCTACGGAATATCCGTACGCCCGCAAAGTCTTTCTAAAAAATTGTGATCGTTTTTTATTTCACATTTACGTCTCTTTATATTAGCTTTTCAGTATATTCACTTTTCTTCTTGGGACAGTTGTGAAATATAACTTCTCGCCAAGCGGCGATGCGAAGAATCGCGTGGGCCGCGGCGGGCGCTAATCGAACCGGGTGGTGTAACAAGATGCCGATGACGGGCCGCCGACCGCTTGAAACAGAACTTGCACGCATCAAACGCGAGACGCAGCATGCGCCGCTGGCGGCGGCCGCAGACCGGGCCACGACCATTTTGCATCACACCGGAATTACAAACGACGCCTTGCGCGCGGGAGAGATCGCGCCCGATTTCGAGCTCGACGATGCGAAAAGGCGATGTTACAGCCTGGCCGATCAAATCAATCACGGCGTGGCTGTCATTACATTTATCCATGGCGGCTGGAGCGCCTATTGCCGGGCGAACCTCGCCGCCCTGACGCAAGCGCATTCGCGCATCACCGATCGCGGCGCAAGCCTGTTGGTGATTTCCCTTGAAAGCATATCGCAAAACCAGCGCCTCGCCGAAACGCTCGGACTGACATTTCCAATCCTCTCGGACCCCGGCGGTCGCGTTTCGCGGCTTTTCGGCGTGCTGTATCATGTGCCTGCGGAGCTGGTCGCCGCTTATCTGGAACAGGATATCGATCTTCCTTCCCGTCAACATTCGGACCGATGGGTGCTCCCGCTTGCCGCCGCTTATGTCATTGACAAAAATGGGGTCGTGCGGTTCGCCTTCGCGAATGCGGACCCCTCTTTGCGGGCTGAGCCGTCTGACCTCATCGGCGCCATTGATGCAATCACCGCCCGCCGCTAGCCCGGCGCCTTTTCACCGCCATGGCGCCGGCGCAGTTAAGCCGCCACGGCGATCATGCGTTTTTTTCCAAATTTCTTCGCGGCGCCGAGAAAGGCGCCCAGCGCAGCGGAATGCGGCCGGCCGCGCGCCGTAATCAACTGCGTTGTCCGTGACAATTCCGGCTCAATCAGCGGACGGACAACCATGGTTTCCTGCCCGACCGCATCTTCAGGCAGGAAACAAAAGCCGAGTCCGCTTGCTGCCATGGCGGTGATCCAGTCGTCGCGATCGCTCTTGCACCGCCCTTCAAGCTCAACACCGCCATCCTCCAGCAGTTTGTTGATATAGGGCACATACTCGCAACGCTCGCGCACCAGATAGCGCTCGCCCGAAAGATCTTCGAGACGGATCGCATTCAAACGTTCAAACCGGTGGCCGCGACCGACGCCGACGAGAATCCGCTCGGAGAACAGCGGCGTCGCACAGAACTCTTCCGGCTCTTCCTCGGGCGAAGCGTAAATCGCCGTGTCGACATCGCCCGCTGCAAGACTGTCGCATAAATCCACCGCGCAGGCGGACCGGATATCAACCTCAATCCCCGGATGGTCTTTCTGGAAATTCGCAAACATGCCGATCATCCGCGTCGTCGCGATCGAATTCATGACGCCGATTCGCAATGACCCGTTCGCCAACGTCAGCATCCGGCGCGCATGCTCTTTGGCCTCCAGCGTCTGCGTCTGCACCTGTTCGAAATAAGGCCGCATCAGCTTGCCCAACTCCGTCAGATGCGTGTGATTGCGCTCGCGATGAAAAAGCGGCCCGCCGAGCTCATCTTCAAGCAGTTTCACCGCCCGCGTCAGGCTGGGTTGCGAAACATTGCAATGCTCGGCGGCGCGCGTAAAGTTCAACGTGTCGCACAAGGATAAAAAATATCGAACCTGGTAGAATTCCATGACCACTCCCTGCCTGCTGCCTCAGGCTGATAGTCGACAATCAGAATACGCACGGACCACTCTACTGACGGCATCGTATCAGGCGGCCGCCACACCGCAAATTTTTTCTTGGCTGCGCGACCAACTATTTTCCTGACCGGCCGCGCGTGCCCCGTAAATGCTGCTTCACCATCGCCACGGCGAGATCGCGCGCCGCCTGCATATCGCCAATATTCCTCGTAGAAACAGAAAGCACGTACAAGCCCTGCATGATGCAGAATAACTGGCCGGCAAGCGCGTCAATATCGGCGCGCGCCGCCAGCTCCCCCTGTTCCTGCGACCAGGCAAGCCGCATACGCATCGTCTTGCGCACCGATCGCATCAAGTCGACGGACCGCTCAGCGACATCATCGTCATAGCTGCGCAACTCGCTGACATGGTTCGAAACGAAACAGCCGCCGGGCGCGCCATGAACACTTTTGGTGCGATTAATAATATCGTCGCACAATGCGCCAATCGCATCGGCCGCCGGCATATCGAATGACCGCAAAAGCTGCGCGCGCGGCGAGTCTTCATCCGCGTAATATTTCAGAGCCGACAGGTAGAGGTCTTTCTTGTCGCCGAAACACTGATAGAGACTGCCGGCCTGCACGCCCGTTTCGTCGGCTAATTGCTGTACTGACGTACCGTGATATCCCTGCCGCCAGAACTTGTCGGCAACGACGCGCAAAACGTCACGATCGTCAAAACTGCGCTTTCTCCCCATGATTCGGCCCTTATTTCTTGGTCATTGGTTCAACAATAACATATCATCACAAAAGAGTCCATTGCCGGCCGGCCAATCCGCACCGCATATAGAGACCTTGCATAGAACCCATACGCAACATTGACTGGTAGGTACGCGGTCTTTCTGGCATAGTCTTACTCATGGCGGATTGCTCAGCGTAACGAGGGAAACGCCATAAACGCCCCCTCCCAAGCCCCCCCCGGGAAGCGTGGCGCATGCGGGCGGCGCGTGTAAATTGCACCGCCCGCATGCGCCTTTTTTCTAATATTTTCAGGACTTTTATGGCGCATGGGACGCGCGCGGAAAGGGTTTCGCGACTCGTCATCACATCCCGCATGTGACTTACGACTCGGACGAAAATGATATTATCCGGCTGTGGAAAACCCGCGCTGAGACAACGTACAGCGTGCAGATGTTTCGCATGCCGCCTTTTATCGGCAGGCGATCACGCAAACGCTCACGCGCGTGCGGTTTGCGCCGGCCGGTCAAGGCCGCAAAGCGCCATATTTGGCAGGGTGATCATGAATTCGGTTCCGGTCTCGCCGGTCGCGACGAGTTCCACATCGCCGCCCTCCTCGCGCATTAGCGTGCGCGACAACCACAAACCGAGCCGCAACCGCGCGCCGCCCGCTTCGCTCGCGGTGATGGCGAAGGGATTGTCGCGCATCGCCTCGGGCAAGCCGCCGCCCGCATCGCGCACTGACAGCACAAGCCTGCCCTGACGGGCGGCGAGCTCAATTTCAATGCGCCCGGCATCCGCTTTCGCGGCATTCGACAGCAGGTTGAACAAAGTGCGTTCCAGCGGCAGCCGGCGGGCATAAATCGTCGCCGCAGCATCGATATTGACATGAATGGCGCAGCCATGCGCGCTAGCGACCGGGTGGCAGACGCTCTCGACCAGGCGGCGCAACATCAGCCATTCCGGCTGGCGCGCCTGGCGCTCCCGGCCGATCAGCCAAGCGCCTTCCTGGCTAAGCGCCCCCGCCAGCGCCGCATGCTGGCGCAGGCGCGCCGCAATGCGCTGGCGGCGCTCATCTCCGTCGTTCAATCCTGAAATCGACAATTCCAGGGACGTCAGAACATTACGCAGATCATGAAAAATTCCGGCAAACACTTCCGCCGGCGCGTCGCCTGCCTGATCGCAAACTCGTTCCAGAAGCGCCATTTTTTCCACCCGCATTTGTCGCCACGACCTAAATCTAAGAGTTGTCGGCGCATTAACGCCAATACCAACGGTCTATGGATATGATCGGCAGGGGGCGATTTGCGCGCACGCGGAGAGCCATTTTTTTTGAACGAGCGGCCAATTAACTCGTCGACCGCCATGACAGGGTCGGCATGTCGCGGCGGCGGCTGTTACGGTGATTTCCGCCGTATCCGACGAACTTCACCGAGCGCACCGGGCCGGCACACCTGTCAGCATACCGACCAACTATGCCGGTGCGGAGACATTGCCTCTTCCCTGATCTGGGCCTCCTCCCTGATCTGGCTGGCGCTCGCGCGCTGACGCAGCGCTTTTCAAAGTGAACGCAACAAACAAGACGTGTTTTGCGCCTTGGCGCGTCCAAGCAATGCCCTAGAAAAATCCTAGCAAAACTCACGCCAATTTCGATTTCGAAGCAAAGTGTGAGTACTTGTTGCGCCTTTACTTGACGCCGTAGCTGAAATTTTCCACAACCCTTTCCCGATCGCGCATGGCATGATCCGCCACATAATCGCCACAATTACGCGAATTACGCCCTGGTCGTTCTATTTTTTGGCGCAAAATGATGCGCAATAGCGTCACCGTATGGAGAAATTGGCAAAAAGCGCCCGTTAACTATATTTTTGTTAAGAATTCATTTGATTCGCTGGCATGATCCGTGCAAGCATTAATTACGGCCGTTCATAGCGGTTTTTCAGCCCTCATGAGCGGCTTTCGTTGTCGGTGGGACAACGACCGGGGAGAGACAATCAGAGACTATCTATCCCCGGCTCTGGGAGAGAGTAAGCTATGTGGGGAATGACCATGAAAAAGCTGATGGGCTTCTTTAATAAGGAAGACGGCCTGGTGGCCATCGAATGGATCGGCATGGCCGCAATCATGCTGGTGGCGGCGATCGTGATCGCCGGCAGCGTCGCCAGCGGCGCCTTTCAGATTGGCGAAGCCGTCGAAACAGAAGCGGAAACCGCTTCGACGACCGTGGGCAGCGCGCCCGGTCTCGACTGCTTCAAGACAGATACTTGCAACTAACACCGGCGACGGTTCGCGGCGGCGAGGTCTGCCGCGAACCGTCCCGCGCCTGAAACAAACATGCGATGACGCTCGCGTCATTGCCCTCGAAGCGCTGCGACTTTCAGCGCGCGTCATGCCGCAAGCCCATGTCGCCGGCAAGAACACAGGCCAAGGACGCCAACTCGCAAGGACACTGACATGCGACGCAGAATTACCGGATTTATCTCGAAACAGGACGGCGTCGTCACCATTGAATGGGTCGGCATCGCCGGGATCGCTTTTCTCGCAGCGGTCGTTATCGCCGGAACGCTTTTGTCCGGCGCCAATAATCTCGGCGGCGCTGTCTCCGGCCAGATGGATGCGGCGGCGGACGACATTAATGGCGGAGGGAGCTGACATTAGCCTGTCAGACTGATCCCGCCGGATCGGGCGGGCGCTGACCCGCCATTGCTTTACGGTTGCGTCTCGGGGAGGATTTTATGCGCAGACCGATCATCAGTCTACTTATCGGCGCCGTGCTGGCGGCAGGCGCATTATTCATCGTCTACAATATGCGCGGCGGGGGCCGCATCGCGCAGGCTGCGGTCGTCGACGCGCCCGTTACCGCCGCAGTCCTGGTCGCCAAACAGGATCTTCCGTTTGGCGAGGTCATCAAGCCGGATTTCATCAAGGTCGTGCAATGGCCGGCGGACGCCCTTCCCGAAAACATCGTCGCAAGCCGCAACGAATTGCTCGAAGGCCCGGAAGGCGAGCGCATCGTCATCCGCAGTTTCGTCGCCGGCGAGCCGTTCCTGAGGTCGAAGGTCTCCGGTTATGGCGGCAAACCGGTGCTGTCGCGCAAGGTGACCGAAAATATGCGCGCCTTCTCGATCCGCATCAACGATGTCAGCGGCGTCGCCGGGTTCCTGCTGCCCAGCGACCGCATTGACGTCTTGCTGACGCGCGAACTCAACGGGCGCCCGGAAAACACCGTAACCGACGTCATCATCCAGAATGTCGGCGTCCTCGGCATCGACCAGCTCGCCAACGAGGAAGCCGACCAGCCGGTCGTCGCCAAGACGGCGACGGTCGAAGTCACGCCGGAGCAAGCGCAAAAGCTCGCCCTGGCGCAACAGCTCGGCACGCTCAGCCTGTCGCTGCGCAATTTCGCCGATCTTGAAGCCGCTGAGGTCAAGCGCGTTTCGGTCAGCGATCTCGGCATCGACACGCCGCGTCCCGTTATTCGCAATAACGGAATTTACGTGCGCGTCCGCAAGGGCGCCGACAAAGTAGAAAATGAACGCGTCCGGCAATAGGACGGCCATGGTGGGGGTAGATGTGAAAACAACGTTGCGTAGATTAAGCCCGGCGGGGCTGGCCATTGCGGCCGCCGCAGCGGGCATGCTGGCGCCCGCCAGCGCCGCCGCGCAAAATAGCGGCGATCCGGTCAAACTGTCGGCGCCCGCCGGCGAGGATGCTGTGGTCCGCCAGACGCGCATGAGCGCGCCGACGCCCAGCCTCAGCAATGGCGCCATGCCCGCCGGTTCCGAGGTGAATGTCATCCTCAACAAGTCGAGCGTCGTCTCGACCAGACGCCAATTTCGCGAACTGGCCGTCGGCAATCCCGACATCGCCGATGTCGTTCCCTTGTCGCGCAGCCGGTTTTACATTCTCGGCAAGGAAATCGGCTCGACCAATGTGGTGCTGACGGATTCGCGCGGTCAGGTGATCGACATTATCGACGTGCTCGTCGGTTATGACGTGCAGTCGCTGAAGCGCAAAATCTATGAAGTCGCGCCCGACGACGCCGTCGAGGTGCGCACGGCGAACAATTCGATTGTGCTGTCAGGCTCGGTCGATACGGCCGAGAAGGCGGGGCGCATCGCCGGGCTCGCCGAACGATATGCGCCTGATCGCGTCACCAACATGATGCATGTTTCCGGCAGCCAGCAAGTCATGCTGCAAGTGAAGTTCGCCGAAGTGCAACGCGGGGCGCTGAAAGATATCGGCACAAGGGTCGAGGTCAGAGACCTCAACGGCGCCGGCGGCTTCGCCGACCCGGTTCTCGGCGGATTGCCCGGCGAGTTCGGCGGACGAACGACGGACGGCCTTAATCCGCTCAGCTTTTTCGCCGGCGCGGCGACGCTGGTCTCCGCCGGTGATTTCGATATTTCCATCGCCTTCGACGCGCTCGAGGAAAAAGGCCTGGTGCGCACGCTTGCGGAGCCAAATATCATCGCCCTTTCCGGCGATACGGCGAGCTTTCTCGCCGGCGGGGAATTCCCGATCCCGGTGGCGCAGTCGGTGGAAGACGGCGGCTTTGTCATCACCGTCGAGTTCAAGGAATTCGGCGTCGGTCTCGCCTTCACCCCGACCGTCGTTGAACGCGAAAAGGTCAATCTCGAATTGCGGGCCGAAGTCTCGGCCATCGATCCGACGGTTTCCGTCTCTACACAGAGCCTTTCAGTACCGGGGCTGAAAGTCCGGCGCACCAACACGACCGTCGAATTGCTTGACGGCCAAAGTTTCGCCATCGCCGGGCTCATTCAGGACGACCTTGAAACAGCGGTGCGCCAGGTGCCGGGGCTCGGCAATCTGCCGATCATCGGCGCCCTGCTCCGCTCTCAGGACTTCAAGCGACGCCAAACAGAGCTTGTGGTGATCATCACCGCGCGGCTGGTGCAGCCCGTTTCCGGGGCCCGCCTCGCCGCGCCGACCGACCATTTCCTTCCTCCGAAAGAGTTCGACCTGTTCCTGTTCGGGCGGGATTTTGAGCTCTCAGACCTTTCCGGCGCCGGCGGCGTCGATGGCCAGTATGGGTATGAACAGCCATGAAAATACACACAGCCATGATCACCATCGCCCTGGGGCTCGGCGGATGCGCGCATGAGACGGGATTGCCGGATTTCTACGCCGAGGAAACGGAAGCGAAATTCGGCCAGGCGGTTCGTCAGAACATCGCCGCCCAAACCGTCAACCCCGATGCGCCGGAAGGAACGCTGACCGCAAGCGGCGCGCGCACCGCGAAAGCGATAGAGCGGTATGAAGACGACAAGGTGGAAAAACCGCGTGAGGCGAGCACGCTGCGCGCCACACGGCCGACCGAGGATAGCGGCGGCGACTCCGGCGGTTCGAATGACTAATGGGGAAAGGGCGCGTCATGGGTCGAAAGGCTGGGCCAGCTTCCTCACGGATTAGCAATCCGGCGCCCCTGTTCGCTTCACAGGAAGACGGCGCCGCAACGATATTCGTCGTCGTGATGTTCACGCTGATGGTGGCGTTTACCGGCATGGTGATCGATGTCGGGCGCATCTTGAACATTCACAGCCAGGCAAGCTCCTATGTTGATCGGGTGGCGCTCGCCGCCGCCGCGGAACTCGACGCGGAATCAGGCGCCATGCAGCGCTCCGTGCGCGCCGGCGTCGGCGACGCGGCCGACGGCCCGATCATTCCGCAGGGATTTCGCTTTTCGCTCTCTGGCGACAACGCGGTCAATGTTTCGCGCATGGTGTTCATGTCCGCCATTGCCGATGATCCGGCCGACCCATATGCGCGCTCGCCCCTCGCCGGCGACACGGTCTTGTGCGAGTGGACGTCAGGCGCCGGTTTTGATTGCGGCGCATCCGGCCTGACCGTCGCCGAGGCCGATCTTGAGGCCGCTTTCGTTCTTGTCGACGCAACGACGGAAACCGAAAACTACATCATGTTCCCCATTGCGGCGGCGCTTTCGCCCGGCCTTGCAACAGACGCTTCCGTCGCGCCGCAGGCGGTTGCGGGGTTCAATCAGGAAGTCTGCAACGCGCCGCCGCTTGCGATCTGCAATCCTTATGAAAATCCCGGCGGCGGGGGCGATTTCACGCCGGTCGTCGGCCAACAGATTTTGCTGAAAACCAAGGGGTCCGGCGCATCCTGGGCGCCGGGCAATTTCGGCCTTTTGCAGATGCAGTCAGACGCCGGCGGCAATTTGTGTAACGGCGCGCCGGGAAGCGCGGCGTTCATCCGTTGCGTGTTATCGCTGCAAAACCCGAATACGCGGTGCATCTCCACGCGGGTCAGCACCGCGCCCGGTGAAAAAAACACGATCCATAACGGCCTCAATGTCCGGTTCGATATTTATGACCCGCCGCTCAGCCGCAATGATCCGAACACGCCGCCTTCCGCCAATGTGGCCAAAGGCAAATATTTCAACGGCAATCAATGCCAGACCAATAAACTGCAGGAACATCCCGAAGGCGACGCCGCGCATACCGAGGCGCTGCCGAGAGATCCGTGTTTTGCAACCGATACATGCGCCGGCGCATCGGGCGATCCGCGATTTGGCGACGGCATTTCCAGCGCCGAGCTGACCGCCTATTGGCAGGCCAATCACGGACAAGCGACGTTGCCGCTCGATTTCAACGGAACCACCCGGTACGACCTGTATCGCTACGAAATCGACAAACCGGACATGACCGACAAATCGGGCATCACCGGCGGCAATGGCGACAAGGGGGAAAATGGCGCGCCGACCTGCAGCGCGGCGACGCCTGTCAACAACCCGATCCGCGACCGCCGCGTCCTGATCGTCGCCGTGATGAATTGCATTGAGCACGGGGTTGCGGGCAACAGCCCGGACGTGCCGGTCATCGATTTCATGGAAGTGTTCCTGACCGAACCCATCGGCGCTGAAGCATCGAATGAAGACGATATTTGGGGCGAGGTGCAGGGCGTGGTCAATCCTGGCGCTGATGATGGCGTCCTGCACGAATTTCCGGTGTTGTATCGATGAGGACGCACCGACATAACACCGTGCACCGGCGATTTTTGCGCCGTGATGACGGGTCGATCACCGTTGAGTTTGTAATCACCTATCCGTTGATCCTCGCCGCGCTCGCATTCGCTTTCGAATTCGGGCGGATGTTCATCGCCCATCACATGCTGGTCAACAATGTACGCTCCGCCGAGCGATATCTTGCCCGCTCAGATCTTTCCACCGGGCGTATTTCCGAAGCCGAGGAAATCATCCGCACCGGTGCGCCCTCGGGCGGCGATATGCCGAAATGGGCGACAAGCATCGATGTCGTCATCACGCCCGCGCAAGCCACTTTTACGGACGTCAATTTCCGCGAAGGCAGTCAGGTTATTCGCATCGATGCGACGATGAATTTCCAGCCCCTGATCGCCAGTTTCTTTGGCGGCGCGAATGGAACAATCCCAATCGCCGTGATCGAAGACATTCGGCATGTGGGGGAATGATTATGAACCGCGCTCATTCCCGCCGCTTTATTCGCAACGACACCGGATCTTCGACCGTCGAATTCGTCGTGGTGAGCTTCGCCATTTTGATCTCTGTATTTTTCGTACTCGAAGTCACGCTCTACCTTTTTTTCTCGGCGGCCCTCAACAAGGCGGCCCAGGCCGGGACACGGACCGCAGTGGTCTCGACGCCCGCAGCGCCCGGCGTGCCGGCGCGCAACGCTCGCTCCGCAAACGGTGTTTTCGGCGTCGCCTGCTCCGACCCCTCTGTGCCATGTGTGCCGTTTACGGACGTTTCCTGCACCGGCGCCGCATGCGACCCGACGGAGTTCAACCGTATATTCGCGCATATGCAGGGATTTTCGGGCCAATTGCAGCCAGATAACGTCACCATCAGCTACCAATGGACCGGACTGGGATTTGCAGGCGGACCTGTCATCCCGCTGGTGACGGTCACAGTATCCGGCGTTCCGTTTCGAACCGGGGTCGTCGGATTATTGTTAACCAATGCAGGCGTACTCGCCAGCCTGCCAACGCATGCCGTCAGCATGACCGGCGAGGATTTGAACCGTGGGGGAGCGCCGTGACAGACGGTAATGACAATGTAGTTGTGCTGGATTCGTCAATCGAAGAATCCTTGAACTTCGATGGATTGCGCCTGCTGGCCGTCGCCAACTCGCAGCCGGCCCGCACATCGATTTCCGCCTATCTAACGGGGTTCGAAGGGCTTGAATATGAGCTGTTGAACCACCAGCAATATGAACAGCATGGGGTCGCAGTCAAAGGCGAAATTCCCGATGTACTGGTATTGGAAGTCGCCGACGAAAAAGATGCGATGATCCACATCGAAGCGATACGCGCGGAACCGGAGCTTGAGTTCCTGCATATCTGCTTACTGATGAAACAGCCGACGAAAAAAACAATCGTAAATCTTTTGCATCACGGCGCTGACGATGTGCTGTCTTTAACGCCGAACGAGATTGAGCTGAGCAGTTGTCTCGCGCGCTCGGCCGTCAACCGCTCCAATGGCAATGACCGAAGCGCCGTCGCCAAGCGGCGAACCATCGTGTTTATTCACGCGTCCGGCGGCGCCGGCGCGACTACGCTGGCCGTCAACTGCGCGCTCAAACTTAATAAAGAGGCAAAGCGATATGGCGGCTCCGCCTGTCTTCTCGATCTAGATATCCAGTTTGGCGACGCTGACCTGCAACTCGACCTTTCCGTGCGATCGAACCTGCTTGATATTATCAAGGCGCCGGACCGCCTCGATTTCCGCATGCTCGAAAACCTGATGATTCAGGGCCCGGACGGTCTTCACGTATTGACGGCGCCGGACGAGCCGCTGCCCTTTGAGGCTCTGGAGAAAAGCACGGTCGAAAAAGTGCTGTCCCTCGCCCGTCGGCATCATCGCTTCGTCGTTATCGACATGCCCATGGCGCTGACTTCGTGGACAGACGCGGTTTTAAAATCGGCAGATCATATCTTTCTCGTCACGCAGATGAATGTTCTCTCCCTGCGCGCCGCGCGGCGCCTCCTCGATGCGCTGCAAGACGTCAATCTCGAAAACGCGCCGATGAGCGCAATCGCCAACCGTTATCCATCCAAGGGTCAGGGACGCAAGATTTCGATCGCCGAAGCGGAGAAAATGCTGCGCATCTCCGTCGACACAACCGTCCCAAGCAATTTCGGCCTGCTGATTAACAGCCTCGATCAGGGCATGCCCGCCGTCCTGCAACAACCATCAACCAAATATTGCCGCGCCATAGAAGAAATCCTGGAAAGAGCATCCGCTTTGGCGCCGCCGAAGAAACAACGGTTATCGCTCGGAAGTTTCTTCAATCGCGGAGGTTCCGATGTTTGAGCGTTTCAACAATTCTTCAAACGGCGCCCGCTTCGAACCGCGCCTGGCCTATTCCGACAACGCACGCTTCAATGGGCTGACCGACGACACGGATAACGCCGTCGCAACACATCTCAAGGTGGCCATTCACCAGCGGCTGCTCGACAAAATCAATCTCGCGGCGTTGGAAAAAATGCCGCGCGACAAGATCGCCGAACAAATTTCGCCGCTGGTCCGCAAGCTGCTCAATGAAGAACGCGCGGCGCTTAACACGTCTGAATATGCGCAGCTCCTGTCGGAAATTCTCGACGAGGTTCTTGGCCTTGGACCGCTGGAGCCGCTCCTCAAAGACCCGATGATTTCCGACATTCTCGTCAACACGCATTCGCAGGTTTTTGTCGAGCGCCTGGGCATGCTGGAAAAGACCGAAGTCCGTTTCAAGGATGACGCTCATCTGTTGCGCATCATCCAGAAAATCGTCTCAGCGGTCGGGCGCCGGGTGGACGAGTCCCAACCATGGGTTGACGCGCGCCTCGCCGACGGAAGCCGCGTCAATGCATTATTGCCGCCATGCGCTGTGGACGGCCCGCTATTGTCGATCAGGAAATTCTCAAAAATGCCGTTCACTATCGATCGCCTGATCGACAATGGCACAATCACGCCGGAAATTGCCGATTTCTTTGAGGTTGTCGTCCGCACCCGCCTGAATGTCCTGATCTCGGGCGGAACCGGCACAGGCAAAACCACCATGCTGAACGCCATGTCGAGCCTCATCGGCAATAAGGAACGGATCGTCACGATTGAAGATACAGCGGAACTGCAGATGCAGCAGGACCATGTCGGCCGCATGGAAACACGGCCAGCAAACATAGAAGGACAGGGCAAAGTTTCACAGCGCGACCTTGTGCGGAACGCCCTTCGAATGCGTCCCGACCGCATCATCCTGGGCGAAGTGCGCGGCGTCGAGGTGATCGACATGCTGCAAGCCATGAATACCGGTCATGACGGATCAATGACCACCATTCACGCCAACGGTCCCCGCGACGCCCTCACCCGGCTCGAACATATGACCGCAATGACCGGGTTTGATATACCGACGCGTTCGCTGCGCGGACAAATGGCGTCCGCCCTTCAGGTGATCGTGCAATTGCGGCGGTTTTCCGACGGGAAACGCCGGGTTGTCTCCATTCAGGAGATTACCGGTCTCGAAGGCGACATCATCTCCATGCAGGAAATATACACCTATCGCCAACAGGGCATAGACAAGGACGGTCGAGTGATCGGCTATCACACGCCGACCGGCATTCGCCCGAAACTCGCCGAACGCGCGGCTGAATTCGGCTACGCCTTGCCGGAAAAAGCGTTCAAGCCCATTCGCGAGGAAGCCGGAGCGAGCGCATGACCCTATTCTCCCAATTACTCGCAATCGGCGGCGCCTTGCTCGGTTTTTTCCTGCTCGTCGACGGCGTCGCATTCATCCTCGCCAATACCGGCGGGCGCGGCGCATCGCGCGCCAATCGCCGGCTCAAATTCGACGACAAGGGCGACCCGGCCGACCATATCGAGGTCGTTGCCCGTCAAAACGAGGAGCATAACGCCAGGACATCCATCGGGCGTTACTTCGAAACGCTGGCGAGGCGCGCGGACATTACATTACCGCCTTATCGCATCTACTTTCTGATCGGCGTCATGACGGTGCTGTTTTTCTTTGTATTTCTTCTGACCTTGCCGTTCATCCCGAAATCGATACTGTTTTTCATCGCAGCGACCACGGCGACGCTTCTGCCGGTCATGTATCTGAACGCCAAATCGCGCGATCGCGTGAACAAGTTTCAGGAACAGTTTCCCGACGCGCTTGATCTTATTGTTCGCAGCCTGAAGGTCGGCCACCCGTTGAGCGCGGCCCTAACCACAATCGCCAACGAAATACCGGATCCGCTCGGCGCCGAATTCGAGATTGCCGCCCGTCAAATCGCTTACGGGAAAAGCACGCCGGAGGCGATAAACGCCATCTCCCAGCGGATCGACCTCGCCGACGTGCGTTTCTTCGCCGTCGCGGTTCAGATCCATCATGAAGCCGGCGGCAATCTCGCTGAAATCCTGAGCGGCTTGTCGACAATAATCCGCGGCCGGTTTCAGCTATTCCGGAAGGTCAAGGCGCTTACCGTGGAAGGGCGATTTTCCGCCTGGTTCCTCTCCCTGTTTCCAGTGGTGATGATTTTTGTCATGGCGGGCATGCAGCCTGGTTATTACCAGAATGTTGCTGATTTTGCATATTTTCCGCATGCGGTCGTTCTCGTCTTTTTCCTGCTGATCGTCAACGTCATCGCGATGAAGCTGATCACGAAGCTGGAGGTGTAAGAAACGCAAATGGCGATAACGGTTTTAACAATTCTGGTCGCATTGGCGCTGGCGGGCGCAGCCATCGCGTTTCTTTATTCCGGCGTAAATCAGTATTTCGCTCAAAGCTCGCGTTTCTCGCGGCGCCTGCACCCGTCCGCCAGTCCAGTCGCTTCCGCCGCCCCCGACAGCAAGCTTGTTCCCGATGACAGTGTAATCGATTCAGTTGAACGTTATTTGACGCCCAAGGATCCCAAGCAGCTTTCAAAACTCCGCAAGCGGTTGATGCTTGCAGGGTATCGCAATCCGTCCGCGGTGAAAGCGTTTGTCGCGTGGAAATGGGGAATCGCGATAGCCGGCCTGTTCATTTCAAGCATCCTGTTTTCAGCCATGATGGCCGGCGCCAATACGCTCCTGCCGATCGCGGGCATGGGAATCGTCGTGCTGATTTCCTATTTCGCCGCCGATATGTGGGTGTTGCGGAACATCGCCTATCGCCAGATGGACATCGAAAAGGCGTTTCCGGACGCGCTTGATCTCATGCTCGTCTGCATCGAGGCGGGACACGGTCTTGACCAGGCGATACATCGCGTGGCGCAGGAAATTCGCAACGCCGCGCCCGTTTTGTCCGAAGAGCTCACGCTGGTCGTCAATGAACTGCGCGCGGGCAAAATGCGCGACCGCGTGCTCGCCGACTTTGCGGCGCGTACCAATATCAGCGACGTCGCCGCCTTCGTCACGGTCATCAAACAGGCCGACCAGTTCGGCGTATCGATCGCCGACACCTTGCGCGTATATGCGCGCGAGATGCGCAACAAGCGTTATATTCGCGCGGAGGAAAAGGCCAACATGATGCCGATCAAACTGGCGATAGGCGCAATCGCGTTTACCGTGCCGCCAGTGATTGTAATTTTGATCGGTCCGTCGATCATTCTCATTCTACGAGAGATGATGAAAGCCGCATCGGGAGGGGCGTTTTAAATGGATAATCACAGGACATCGATTGGCCCGGTCGCCAACCTGCTTCGAACAATGGCGCTTGGGGCGGTATGCCTTGCCTTGCAAGGGTGCTTTTCAAGTTTTTCCATGAGCGATGCGGACATTACCCTCGCAGAACCGGTAGCCGCTCCACATGCGATGAAAACTGGCTGGGAGTATATGGACCAGCGCGCTTTCGGCGCCGCCATCCAGGCGTTCCGTGTTGAACTTTCAAATGACGCCGAAAATGAGTCGCTCCGTTTCGGTCTCGCAGAAGCCTACCGATATGCCGGCTATTCGCAGCAGGCGGAGAGCCGCTATGCGGAATTGCTCGAAAGCGTCGAGTTCCGTAGCCAGGCGTTGACCGGAATCGGTCATTTGAAATTGTCGAATTACGATGCGGACGGGGCGTTTGAGATTTTCTCCACCGCCGTCGCTGAAGACGAAGCCGCCTGGAAAGCATGGCTGGGATTGGCGCAATTGCGCGATCTTGCCGGCGACTGGGACGCCGCCGACGCCGCCTATAAAAGAGCGCTGCTGGAGACGACAAACCGTGCGGTCGTGTTGAACAATCACGGCGTCTCGATGATGGCGCGCGGCGAGCCGCAAGCGGCGCTCGCTTACCTCGATATGGCCGCGTCCATCGCGTCGGACGACGTGCGTATTCGCACGAATATCGATCTGGCGCAGGCGATGAGCGAGGAGGCACCGGACCTGGACCGCGAAGGCCAGCCGGACAGCAAGGTCCGCGCCCGTATTTTCAACAATAGAGGATATGTGGCGATGTTGAACGGCAGACATGCCGACGCTGAAAATTACTTCAATGCGGCTATTGATACGCATCCGTCCTTTTACGCCGTCGCTCATAAAAACCTGAGAACCTTGAAAACAAACAGCGCAAAGCCGCGCTGATTGCTGGAACAGGCTGGCAACGTGGACATCCCTTTCGAGAGACCGTTCTGGCTGCTATTCGCCTGCTTTATCATCGTCATTACGGTTATCGACGCCCGCAGCTACAAGATACCGAATTCAGGCGTCGTCGCGCTGGCGGCAAGCGGCGTAGTCGCGGTGCTGCTCACGGCGCCGGAACTTGCCGCGGTTAACCTGGCCGTTGCCGCGGCCACGATTGCGATCGGCTTCGTTCTTTACAGATTCACCAGCTTTGGCGCGGGCGACGCCAAACTCTTCTCCGCGATCATGCTCTGGTTCGGAATCAAAGGCGCCATACCCTTGCTGTTCTGGTTCGGCGTATGCTGCGCCGCGCTGACTTTGCTTTTGGTTGTCGGGCGACGCATGCCCATCGCCGGCATCCCTGGCCTTGGCGCATGGCGCCCTTTGCACAAGGGCGCGCCAGTGCCCCTCGCCCTCGCCATCGGCCCTGCCGCCCTGATCGCCAGCACGCAATTTTCGAACGGCATCTGGTAATGACGCGCCTCTCCGCGCAGGCAGCCGGATGCGACAGCGCGACGGCGCCATTTGCGAACCGTCCCCGCGCATCGGGCTGAGCGCCCATATTCGAAGCCCCGTGATTATACTGCCAGACCCGGCTTTTTTTCAGAGATATGAATTTTCCACAGCCGTTTATTGGCGGCGACCTTTAGTCCGCAATCCAGTCCGATTCTGGCCCACCTTTTTGCGGACCAGTCTGCTTAGCCGCAATGTTCAATTGTCCACACGCTTTTCCGGCAAAGACTGTTGATTACGGCGACCGAGAAACTTCGACAGTATCTTTGCGCCGTGTTCTGATCTTTTCAGCGTACTCAAGGGAGGGCATTAAACACCATCTCTGTATCCGCCATCATCCATTCTGAAGCCTCTTTAGCAATCGCTTTAAGCAAACACGCCGGGTAATATCACACCTGCCGACAAGCGAATTCCACGCTTCTGCAAAGACAGTCATTCCGCCCGTTCAGGCTGCAGACAAGAGGAGTAGCTACGCCGCTTTGGCAATCTGGTTCGGCAATTCCGTCATCAAGCCGCGATAAAGGCTTAAGCAACAGGCAAGCAACACGAGCGTGAACGGCAAGCCGGCCGTAATGGCGCCAGCCTGCAGCGATGAAAGCGCAACGGAGCCGCCGCCCACGAGCAGTACGATTGCAACCAGCCCTTCCATTGTCGCCCAGAAAATCCGTTGCGGCACGGGCGCATGCAGCTTGCCGCCCGCCGTGATGCTGTCGATAACGAGCGAACCGGAATCCGACGAGGTTACAAAAAACACCATCAGGAGGACGATCGCCACAAAGGATGAGACTTCGGCGAAGGGAAGGTTCTCCAACATCTGGAACAGGACAAGCGTAACATCGGAAACGCCCCCCGGCAGCGCACCGACATTGTTGTCGACTTGTTCAAGCGCGGTCACACCGAAAGACGAAAACCAGATGATCACGACGAACACCGGCACGATCATCACCGCGCCCAGGAACTCACGAATGGTGCGCCCTCGCGAGACGCGGGCGATAAACATGCCGACAAACGGCGACCAGGAAATCCACCATGCCCAATAAAAGACCGTCCAGCCATGGAACCATTCCTTGTCCTCCCTGCCGATCCAGTTGCTGAGCCGAAAGGTGTCCGCCACATAGCCGACCGCGTTAACGCCAAAACTCTTCAAGATGACGAGCGTCGGCCCGGCGATAATCACGAAGGCCAACAGCGCGATGGCGATGATGATGTTGACGTTGCTCAGGAGTTTAACGCCGCCATCGAGCCCGCGAACAACCGAGAAAATCGCCATTGCCGTTATGCCGGAAATCAACAGCACCTGAGTCGCCAAGCCAGCATCTACGCCGAAGAGGAAATTAAGGCCGCTCGCCGCCTGTTTGGCCCCAAGCCCAAGCGATGTCGCCAGGCCGAACAATGTCGCCACTACAGCGATAAGATCAATGATATGGCCCGCCCATCCCCAGATTCGCTCGCCAAACAATGGATAAAAGGCGGACCGGATCGTCAACGGCAGACCCTTGTTGAAAGTGAAAAATGCGAGCGCGAGCCCCACTAGCGCGTATACGGACCAAGGGGTCACGCCCCAGTGAAAAATCGTAGCGCTGAAAGCAAGCCGGCGCGCTTCGGGCGTCAAGGGTTCAACGCCCAATGGCGTCCCCGCCCAATCCGTATAATACGCCATCGGTTCGGCCGCGCCGTAAAATATCATACCGATGCCAACGCCTGCAGAAAACAGCATTGAAAGCCACGACTTTGTGCTGAAGTCCGGCTTGGCGTCCGGTCCGCCCAAGCGAATGCGACCGAGCGGCGACACCCCGACGGCGATGCAAAACAGGATGACGATGTTGGTTGTGATAACGAAAAGCCAGTCGAAGCTATTCAAAGTCCAGTCTCTGGCGCCATTGAGCCAGACACTCGCCGTCTCCGGGAATGCCAGCGCCCCGAATACGAACGACAAGATCGCGGCGGCGCTGATGAAAAACACCGGATTGTGAAGGTCGAGCCCCAGGATCTCCACATTGTCCTGACCGGTTTCATAATCTGTATCATAGATCGACTGCTCCGGCGCCAGGTTTTCCGGAAGGTGTTTTTCGTCGTTCGTCACGCACGATACTCCGTTACTGCGGGACCGAGCGCTTGTTTGAGCGGCCCCAGATAAGGTTCGAATGGACGCCATTGATCGACGCCGGATTTATTGATCGGCCTACGCACTTGTTCGGAGCTTGCGGTCCTTACCGACCGGTCTGTCGCATGAAACTCAAGGCAGGCTTCTTCAAATGGCAAGCCGCAATGCTCAAGGATACGCCGAACCTGTCCTTCCAGATCGACGAGGACATCCTCGTGGCTAACCTTGAGAACTTTTCCGGGCAACACATCGTCCCAGTGCCGCATCACCTGAAGGTAGTCGCGATAATACTGCCCGATTTCTCTCAAGCCGTAGGTAAATTCCTGGCCTTCCGCAAAAAGCTGCTTGAAATTGGAAAAACAGCACGCCATTGGCTCGCGCCGCGCGTCAATGATTTTCGCGTTGGGCAAGATCAAATGAATAAGCCCAATATGGCGGAAATTGTTCGGCATCTTGTCCGTAAAGTACGGCGCGCCAGCACGGTGTATTTGTGTATCGGCGATATATTGCTCGCCCATGTCGCGTAGCTGATCCACTGACAGGTCATGAAGAATTTCCGGATAAGCGGACTTGCCCGCCCGCTGGTTAGCGCCTCGCAATCGCTGCGAAAGGCTGAGAATATTCGGCAATTCCAGCGTTCCGTCGATTTGCGAATGTGATGCAAGTATCTGCTCGAGCAAGGTCGAGCCTGCTCGCGGCAGTCCGACAATAAAGATAGGATCCGGCGCTTCGCACCCGGCCCCTCGGTGTTCGGCGAACAAGGGCTCTTGGCAATGTCTGATTTGCTCTTCTAGCTCCGCTGTCATCTTGTCCGCATCATATCGGCTTTGCGCACGTTTCAATCCATTGCCGCGATCATAATGCTCGAATGAACGCGCATAATCGCCCCTATCCTCGAACGCTTTTCCAAGCGCGAAGCATAAATGCACGCGGTCTGCATGTGACAGGTCGGTTCTTGACTGCGCCGCCGACATCGCCGCGATCTCTTGATCTGAAAACCGGTAGGTCTTGAGGTTCGCAAGGGAAAAATATGCATCGCCGTGCCCAGGCTTTGCTTCATACGCTCTCCGATAGGAGGCGATCGCTTGTTCGGTTCGGCCGTAGGTTTTCAGCGCATGTCCGCGCGAGGTCAGCGTTGCAGGGTCGTTCGGCAGTTTCTCCAGGATCCGATCGAACAGCTCCAATGCGCCATCAAAGTCCCCCGTCTGCAACCGCTCAATTGCAAAATGCGACTGAAACAAGGAGTTTTCCGGATCGGTTTCGTAAAGCCGCTTCGCCTGATCGAGCGCCGCCTCAAACTTCTGGCGCTTGCGAAGCACCTGGATGTAATCAAGCCGGATCTGTATGTTGTCCGGTTCAAACTCAGCTGCGCTCTCCAAAAGAAACTCAGCATCATCAAGCACGCCGAGCTGAATGCCGATATCGGCGAGCAGGCGCATGGCTTCGACATGATGCGGCGTCTTTTGCAGGAAGGCGCGGCAAAGGGCTTCCGCCTTCAGCAGTTTTCCTTCATGGATCAGGTTCGAAACGGCAAGCAATTCCGGTGAAAGCTTCGCCAACCGATCAGCTTGCGCGCGCGCATGCGCAGCTTGACTCGCGCGCCCCGCCGCAGCCGCAAGATCAGCCAAGGCGCGCCAACTCGCAGTCAATGCCGGGTTCGATTCACACGCCAACTCATAAGCGCGCAACGCTTCGCGGCTCTTCCCCAGCGTTGAAAGCAAATGCCCTTGCTCTTGATAAGCGCGCCCGAAATGCGGCGCCGCTTCGAGAAGTTTGTCCAGCGCAACGCCAGCGTTATCAAAACGCTTCAGATAGCGCAAACAAACCGCATGAATATAAAGCGCATCAACGTCCGACGGATTACCATCAAGAATAGGCGCAACAGCATCCATCGCCTCATCAAACCGGTTCGCATACATGAACTTTTGCGCTGATCCGAGCGCATCACTCCTGGCTTTCTCCGCCTGCCGGCTATCTTTGGCTGTCATCCGAGACTCCGAAAAGGCGCTCCTTTTGCGGGAGCGCCTTCTCACTGCTTCATTGTGCCTTCAAACGCGATGTCAGTACCGAACGCTCACACGCACGCCAATTGTTCTCGGCCGAAGCACCGTCACCCGCTCTCGGTCGAAAATGAAATTGTTTGAAGTTTCACCATAGGTATTGCCGAGGTTTTCACCAAACACCTCAGCCGACCAGCGGTCGGCTGAAACGCCGGCCGCGAGTGCGAATGTCGTGTAGCTATCGACCTTCGCCGCATTGATTTCAATGATGTCGCTGCGGCTCGACCCCGAATAGACAATCTGCGGCATTATGTGAGCGACATAGTCGCTGCTCAGATCCCACTCATATCGTGCCCTGAGATTACCCTGAAACGACGGCGCGAAAGCCAGTTCAGCCCCGGAAACAACATCGCCTGTCGGCGTGATGACATCCTTGATCTCGGTATCGAGAATGGAAAACGCGCCCGCAACCGTCAGGCCCGGAACGGCGCTCGGCGCAAGAATGAAATCGCCTTCGACGCCATAGATTTCAGCATCCGCAGCATTGTCGGAAAAGAACAAATTCGTAATCGACGGGTCGAAGATCGTTGTCTGAAGACGCTCGACTTCAACGAAGAACGCGTTGCCGTTGAGTTGCAGCTGATTGTCGAAGAGGTTGGTCTTCCAGCCGATTTCGTAATTGGTGACTTCATCCGTATCGAGCTCAAACGGCACCGTAAACCCGTTTGGCCCCGGCGCGCCGCCGGGCCGGTTCAACAGGCCGGGCCGGAAGCCTTCGGAATATGTCGCATAAAGCAACACGCCGTCCGTAGGCGTCCAGCTGATATTCCCTTTATAGATAAAGCCGTCCGTGGACGCCTTGTCCGGGGCCGCCAGCGCGTTGAAGATTTGCGTCGCCTGAGCCGTGCTTAACAGCGGATCGATAGTCTGGATGTCCGCTATCGACTGGCCTCGCGTGTAGGTGATGTGGCGGCTGGTGTCGCATGTCCCGCGGAAGGTGAATTCGCCATCCCCATTATAAAGGTCGCTGATATCCGTGCCAAAGGCGTCTGCATCAGGCTGAAAGCCATTGCAGAATGACGAATTGGCGCCGCCTTCGAAGTCCACTTCGATGTCGTAATAGCGCGTGCCGAAAGTCAAGGTCAGCGTATCCGGAATGAGGTCGAAATTGACCTCTCCAAAGAAACCAAGCTGCTCGTCAGTGCGCTTGACGTCATTTCGGAAAATCACACCCGGCGGAAACGGCCCGGCATCCGAAAAGAAACCGGTGGTGAACGGAAAGTTCTGAGAAAACCCGGTCTGGCCGAAAAGAACCACGTCATCAAAGCCAGTCGTATATGAATAGTCGTTGCGCTCCCTTAGCTCGAGGTCGCTATAAAATGCGCCAATCGTTGCACGGATGCGATATTCTGACGGCGTGTTGAAACGCAGCTCATGCGTGAAGGTCTGGGTTTCCGTCGTCGAACGAACAAATCCGTCCGGCGCCTGACAGTCGCCGCTGGGAGCCGCCGCACCGGGATAACTAACCGAACCGTCACAGATATAATAAGGCAGATACTGTCCGACAAACAGATAGTCCGAATAGTCGACCGTTTGATCCGTGTCACGATCCGTGTAAGCGCCCGTATAGACAGCCTCCAACGCGCCGAGCCGGCCCTCTAGCGTCCAGCTGGTGTTGTTGAAGTCGTCCTCCAACTCATCGCCGGCATATCGCTGGATTTCGTATTCGCCAAGATCAGGGTCAGTGAAAAAGACGCCCTCGGTTTCAAGACTTTGACGCGCGTGAGCGACCGTCAACGTCCAGTCATCGTTCAGCGCGTAAAGGCCGCTGATGCGGAAGCCGGCATAAGAAGAATCATTGAAATCATCTTCGACGAACGCAGTGTTGTTCGCCTGCCGGAAATTCACGCCGGAAAGATCGGCCGCAGACTGGAAACCCGCACGGTTCGAGGAAACAGGCACGCCATTTGCCCGAACAAACCCTTCCGGGCGAAAGCGCGCCGATTCCGACGCATCGCGCGCGCCGGGAACATTGTCGATATATCCGCCGCGATCATCGACAAATGCGACGCCCCGCAGAGCAAAATCCTCAGTGACCGGGATATTGATAATCCCTTCCACCTTATTGCTCATTTCACCGCCTTTTGTGAAAGAGACGCCGGCATTCGCGATCGCCTCAAACTCGCCGAGCTTTGGTTTGTTCGTAATCAGACGAATAGTCCCAGCCTGCGAGCTCGCGCCAAACAGGGTTCCTTGCGGGCCAGGCAAAACTTCGATGCGCTCAAGATCGACCGCATAAACATCAAGATTGCGGCCCGGTTGCGCCAAAGGTTGTTCATCAAGATAGAATGCGACATTCGGCGCCAGGCCAGCCACGCCCGCAACGGTCAGGTTAGGCGTCGTTGAAGCAAGCCCGCGAATATAGATCGTATTTTGCCCGGGACCGCTGCCGCCCGCCGTTACGCCCGGCAATTGCTGGAGATAGTCGGTGAAGTTGTCGACATTCAGATCATCAAGTTGTTGTGCGCCGATTGCCTGAACGGCCACGGGAATGTCTTGGGCGTTTTCCGCGCGTTTTGTGGCGGTGACGACGATCTGGTCGACTTGTGCATTGGCCGTCGAAACGAGCGCAGCAGAAACGGCGAATACGGAAACGCCGGCTAGATAGTGTTTCACTGGTTTTAACCCCTCATTCGATGTTTTTCTGGCTGGTGCAACAGCAAAAGCGCGCCGTTATCCGGCGAAGCGAAAACGCGCTGGCGCGTTTCGACGCGGCTGAAGCCAAAGCCATTTGAATTGATAGCCGCCTTATAAAGGGTAATTAGAAAAACGAAACAGTTTCAAAGTTTTTTGCGGAGAAATTTGGTGGCGCGCCATGTCGCAGTTCTCGTTTATCTGCGAAATTACAACCGTTTATCGCCCCTGCGCAGCAATCAAAATGATTTGATATTCAAATAATTTCTTTCGCGATCATCGCCGAAACCACTTCAAACGACGGAATCAATCGGCTTATCGAGCCCCCGGCCGATAGAACCCTTAGGCTCGACCGCTAAAGCGGAGCCGCAATATAACGAATAGCATCAAACGGGCTGATTGAACATGGGAGGCAGGCGACATTGAGGTCGCCTTGGCGATAACCATGCCTGGCGATCCAGCAAGTTTTTTAGGAAGGCTATAATTAGGATGCGCTTGAGGTCTGGATTTCAAAAATCCTGACGCTATTGAGGAACTGGCTCCTGAAGATTTCACGACGTTGATAAAAATGGAAAACCGATCAGATTCAGCCTTGGTCGCCTTGCGCCGGATATTGCGCGCAACCGAATTCAATTCTCGTAATATCGCGCGCGCCTCCGGTCTAACGCCCTCTCAAGTATTGGCGTTGCAATTCCTGAATGATCGCGCCAAGGCGACGCCCACCGAAATCGCCGCTCACGCATCGCTGAAACAGGCAACAATAACCTCCCTGCTCGACCGCCTTGAAGAGCGCAAATTCATCGAACGCCGCAGGGATACCCGAGACGGCCGGCGCATTCTTGTAACTTTGACGGCCGCGGGCCAGCGCGCGCTCGACGCATCGCCCGATGCCTTGCAACAGCTCTTTCAAGAACGCTTCAACGGCCTCGCCGACTGGGAGCAGGCCGGAATCATCGCCTCGCTGGAACGGGTTGCATCGCTGCTCGACGCCGAAACCATCGACGCCGGCCCCGTGCTCGATATCGGCGCGCTGGATGAGCCGCCAAACAAGAACCCATAGCGCCGCTTGTCAGGGCTTTGTTGAACTAACTAACGAACCCACTGAACACAGCCCAACTCCGGTTAAGCTACTTACACTTGGCCTGAGCCCCTTGGGTCCTTCACCGGTTAAGTGAGTCTTGCTGCTGCACACACAACACTCTTCAATTTGGCAAACACGCCGGAGGGAAAGCCTTCGCGCAACATTTCCATTGCTTTGCGAAAGCGCTAAATTAAATACTCCAAAGCGTCTGGCATGAATTGATCCGCGTGCTCAAAAACGAGAGGCCCTCGATCACTGACTCTTATCATTTCCGGCGCATTACGAATCGTCGCATGTACTGATTTCATCGCTTCGTGGCCCATTATTTTACAATCACTCGCAATAATCGCTGATTTACCAGTCCACTCTTCACTCAAGAACTGCTTCGCGCGCAGCGTCACCGCAGTTGTCCTATGCTCTGCGGAGAGCGGGACCAGATTCGGAAATGCTCGAATGCCAGCTTTGTAGCGGCTATCCGGAAATGGCGCGTCATACGCGCGAGCCACGCCCCCCCTAACCACATTGTTTTCGGCTCTCAAAACAGGGCTAACTGCAGGATCCACCTGCGCGTTATGCATCGAACGCCACACGTGGAACCCCGGCCACGGCTCGTTTCCAGGTGTATGGATCAAAGCATTACCAAGCAGAAGTCCAGCAATTCTGTCTTCCATGTCCATCGGTAGTGTAGCCGAGATCCAACCACCCCATCCAAACCCCACCAAACAAAGCTCGCCGAGGCCCAATTCCTCAATCAACCGAATAATTGACGTACGATGAAATTCAAAACTGTATAGATCCACGCAGGACGGCTTGTCTGACCTACCAAACCCAAATAGGTCCGGTATTATTATCCGATACCCATATCCAGCCAAATGCCGAACCGCCTTTCGAAAAGCGAACCCCCAAGTACGCTGACCATGGATGCACAGTGCTGTCCGCTTTGCATTAGCGTCTGCAATGTCTACAAAGTGCATCTGCATACCCGAATAACCGGCTAGGCCAGTCACATAGCGGGGTTCATACGGCCAATCACACACACCCTCAAAGCACTTATCCGGCGTCCTCATTACAGTAGGGCACACCGCCTCGCTCCCTTGACCCAGAATTTCAAAGTTCCGTGTCTCACGCTCCGACTGCATTTCCCTGCCTGATTCCATCCGCAATCCCTCTAATAACGCCTCTCTCGACACCCGCACATTGTGCCATACCCACCTCGAACGTCACCATACGGACGCCTACAAATACTTGCCTTGAGATCCAAAAACCCATTTGCTTTCACCAAACGAACCAATCAATCGAAAAACCTGCGACTCTAAATCAACGCACCTCCGCCAATATATTACCATATCCAGGACCAACAAACGTCAACCGCACCCGCCCGTTTGGTATAACGAGGGCACGGAACTCCGATTGGCGCCACACAATTGGTTAGGTGTTTATCTGTCTGCGTGTCATTCGAATCCACGTTTCCGCCACCAGCGCATGAACAATAAACGCAACTGTAAATGACCCTATCGAATACAATGCTGTAATTTCCGCTGAAGATACTTTATTGATGATAAGTAACGGAATAAATATTAGTCGCATCGTGACGATGGCGGATCCCAAGGCGTAAGCCCGGATCATCCATTCTCTATGTTCAGCGAAACGCTTAGCTCGCGCATGAACGAAACCGGTAATAACTGATAATAAAAAAAACACTCCAAAAAAACCCATAACCACTTGTTCCGGAAACCCTGAAAATGGAATTACCAATCCCATAAACAGAGCGGATCCGCCGATAATTACCGCCGCCGAAAGCAGAGCCCTGCCCGCCCATCGGTGATAACGCGGCCACCTTTTTCGTATGAATGGAGCAAACTGAAAAACTCCAAACACGAGGTATGCCGCTCCCAATACCACATGCAAATTTACAATTGTCGGAAACCGTAAAAATCCCTCATTGTACGGCGGCCTTAAATAGTGAAAAACCGCCGACCCAACCCCAAGTATTGCAAATGCAATGAGCAGAAGACTGAATATTACCACCGAGAGCGCCCTAAACAACATTTTCCATTTCCCTTCTATAAATTGACGGCGCCATGCCTAATCAATTTTACATCTAGGCTTCGACAACCCGGATCCCTGCGCAAATTCCGGCGTACTAGTCGTACCCCAACCAAACCATACTTAATAGCTCGATCGAACTTACTCTGCCCCAGAAAATCATATTGGTTAAAAACGGTTCTTCAGCACAGACGCACGCTATCAACATCTTTCATTGAAACCACAGACGTCCCTACCCCGACTTCTCAACACCCGTGGCAATCACCAGATCGATTACTTGCAATAAAGGCCAAAACGCATTCCGGGATAGCGATGTTCCTCAGACGAGGGTCACCGAATCGCCGCCAAACTAAGGTCCACCCTGCTAAATTCATCAGCATTGGAAGCGCACCCCCAAGAGATGCAACATTGAAGACGGATTTAATGTGGAACACCATTAGACCGGCGCCATGCCCCTCAAAGCCCCTCGGCATAGATGGCCAACATCGGCACACCCGGCCATATTCCCGCAAAAACCAGTGGACATGTCCAGGCGTAAACTGATCAAAGCTGCTATTCCACGACTGGCACGGAGCCACTTAATTTCTTCTTTGGCCGTGTCCGGAGGAATGATTAAGAAGCACCACCCAGAGGAAGACCGCAGGACAACTTTTTTTAGGCAACACTTTATCAACCATCAAATGAAAGTGAAAATCACCAAAAAGTAATCGCGGCCTCTGAAGGAACAACAATGCCGCCCCTGATTTAGTCACCCTAATGTCACCTGTCCGGTGGGTCCTAGCGAGCGCCATTCAACGTTTTCAGCAGTTGGTCCGTGTATTCGGCGGCAACTCAGCCGAACAAACCCCGCAACTCATTGGCCCAATTGAATACCATCATAGCGCTAAAACCACCTACCTTTAGCCGAAAGCATTCATTCGTTGCCGGGTTGGCCTACCCAATATCAATCACGGTATTCGCTGAATACATAATCAGCACCCTCTCGCGTCTTATGGCATCCATGGCAAGATGCATTAGGGTCGCTAATCAACCGTACCCGGCTATCTCCTTGAAACGTTTCATATCCCCACCCTCCGGTATCAAACCACAAACTGGCGTCTTTCTGCATCACGTCCAACCTAATACGATGCCCCTCGACTGTTGCCGTTGCCTGTTCGTCTGTGCTGGTTTCGAGCAAATCGAAAACCAGCACAGAGCCGTCCGGGTAATCCGTTCCAGCCTTCATCGCCCTCAGAGCGGTCTCGTTTGCGTAGACGTGATGGAGGCCGCCAAAAGTCTCAGCGAAAGGGTGGTCTGGCAACAATATCATAGACTTGACATGCGTCCAATCCCGATAACCCTCCGGATATTCCACCTCCTGCTCCTTAGACGTCTCAGCCAGGGATTCACTTGCTGTGAAGCTGATTATTCCCGTACTGATCACTACTGGCACAACAATAAACGCCAAATAGGCATTCGTTATATTCATAACAATTTCCTCCAGATAACCTCATGTCGAGCATCGAGCGAACATCCATCCCACTCCGTACAGGATCTTTTCGCACCACAATTGAGATGATCGCTCCATAAACTTACGTGGATCCCATACCTTTGATTGCACGCCAGGGATGATTATGGGAAGGTGCGACGCGGGGCGGTAGTCAGGGGCTATGCGCGCGCGCCCTCCCGCACGGATTCGCCGATACACATTCCAACTTCTGCAAGTCGAAAGCGCATCTACCTCATCCGTGAACCGGAATTGAATGTTAAATTGTTGGTTTTCTTTACGTCTCACTTGATCATCAGAAGACGTTATAGAGGAATTCCAAATTTTGCCTAACCGCCTCACCATCTCAGAGATGCCTACTCAACGACCGCTTTCAGTTCCACACCAGCCACAATTACTCTGAAGGCAATGATTGAATATACTGTATTATAAGTTTCCTTTGCTTCGCATCCTGCACACCGGCCGGAAACAATGGAACCATTTTATTGTTTGGGATGAATCCTTTGATGTCGAGAAGATAAGCATCTAGCGATTCCGGCGTCCAAACCACATCCGCTGACTTCATCGCATCGGAGTACCGGTACCCCTCCAGAGAACCCGCCCTCCTGCCAATCAAGCCCGCCAATGAAGGACCAAGCCCTTTGCCGCCTACTTTATCGGAATGGCAAGAAGCACACCTCGAGCTAAAAGCCGCCTTTGACGCTGCTAAATCGATTTCGGTCGCATCCGTTGACCCGCCCATCGAGGCCGCTTCAGGATCGGAGCCGCGCCCGTCAACTTCGCCAGAGCTCATCGCCACCTCATAAGCTCCTGCTTTGGAGCCAAGAACAGCTGAATATCCGTACGTATACATCCAATCTCTATTTTTGACAGGAACGTGGCACCCAAGACAATCGCTTTTGTAGTCCTTAGCGATTTGTTTGGATGGATCGGCAGCGGCAAACAAAGCCCAGCCCCAACCATCACCCCACAATGGATTATTCGGGAACCGACCAACAGTGTCTTTAATAGAAACGAACCAGACAGCAGGCTCCGCCGCCCAATGCACGCTACCCGTGGTTAGCTGGCCATTTGTTGAGCCGCGCACCTCTTTAATCAGTACGGCGCCGTCTGGAAACACTCCATTCTGACGAAAATGCGCCACAACATCATGTGTAGTGTACACATTGTGAAACCCATTATCGTCGCCATCCTCGTTAACAACGGCCCAACCGCCGATATGAACCCACTCCGGACTTGTCAAAAAATCAGTTGGCCGGCTGATGTTACCCTGACCATCAACAAAGGGCGAAAAATCCGGTCGCTGTGCACTCGCGGCGTTCATTGACAACGTAACGAAGGCGAGTACGAGAGATATTTGATATTTCACAAACGTACCAATCAATTGAGCGTTTAATAGAAATTACTTTCCTGGAACCTCACGGTCTGGGAACAAACTCCACAAAACCGTAGGGCCTTTAATGCCCGGGCAACCCAGTTAGCTCCAAGAAAGTGCGCGAATGCCTACTCCTGCACGGCTCGAACTACGGGATAGAATTGCGTAAACACGAAATCCGTCTCCGCACCAACCTCATGGCATACATTGCAAGCCTCGGTTGGCGAAGCTTCGGCCGTTTGGTTGTAAGGTTCCGGCTGGTGACCGAACGTAAAGTAAGCCCAGCCTCCAGGCTCGCCACTAAACCGCTTGTTGTCTTTCACAGTAAGCTCGAGCCCATTAAATTCCCCTTGAAAGTAACCGCGACCACTAACTTCCTGGGAAGACCCGTCCGGCGCATTATTGTTCGGACGAACCGATACCAATTCCTTGGCAATTTGCGTTCCCTCAGCCCACTCGCCAGTCTTTACGAAATGCTTGTAAGCGCTTGGCTCAATATAGACATTGTGAAATTCCGGAAATGGCGCTTCACCGCCATTCAGCGCATTCGGCGTCAGTGGGGTTCCAATAAAGATCCACTCGCGCCAATTCTCTGGAATCTCTACAGCACCGGACGATGTGAATTTGGCCTCGACAATCTCGGCGCTTTCTGCGTTCGCCGCCCCTGAACACGCCGACAAAAGCGAGGCTGCCATGACGCCCGCAATTGAGTAACCGAAGTATTTTTTCATTGCCTAACTGACTCCTGCTCCAACGCAGCCGATCCTCGCTGCCATGGTTAGTGGACCACGACCACACGTCCGGCCGCCAATAAAAGTTGGGCATAATACACAAAACCAAAAGTAATAGCCTCGACCGCGCTGGCTTCATGCCGCGGTTAGTCGGCGAATCCGCCACTTTCCCAGATCGCCTCAGACAACGCATCACCGAGGCGCACTATGGCTCTCTCAGTATGAAACGGCGACGGGGTAATTCGAATCCTCTCTCCACCCCGCCGCACAGTTGGGTAGACAATCGGCTGAGCATAAATATTCCAGTCCCGCATCAATTTGTTCGCAACCGACACACAGCGCTCCGCCCCTTCAATCATCACCGGAATGATGTGCGTAGGCTGATCCAAAAAACGAATTCCCTTTTCTCGGAGTGTCGACTTTACGAGACACACGTTTTCGCGCTGACGATCGCGCTCATAATCACTCGAAACCAAATGGCGGACACTTGCCAGCGCCGCCGCAGCCAATACAGGAGAAAGCGCGGTTGAAAAGATAAATCCCGGTGCAAAACTTCGAACGAAGTCTATAATCACCTTCGATCCCGCAATATATCCGCCTTGCACGCCAAACGCCTTTCCGAGCGTTCCCTGCAAAACGTCAATGCGTGCACCCTGGCGATTTTTCGCTGCAATACCCGCACCGCTCGAGCCATAAAGGCCAACTGCGTGCACTTCATCAAGAAACACGAATGCCCCAAACTCTTCAGCGAGGTCGCAAACCTCCCTAACGGGCCCGACATCGCCATCCATCGAATACACGCTTTCCAAAGCTATAAGCTTCGAACCATCACGCGGCGCATTTTCCAACAAACTCCGCAGGTGGGAAACATCATTATGTCGCCATATGCGACAGGTCGCCTTCGACGACCGAATGCCTGCGATCATCGACGCATGGTTTAATTCGTCAGAAAAAATGGTACATTTTGGAAGGTACCGTCCAAGCACACTGAGCGTGGCCTCATTTGCATTATAACCGGAAGTAAATATCAGCGCCGCTTCTTTTTGATGTAATCCAGCCAGCTCCTTCTCCAGCAAGACCTGGAAAACGTTCGTCCCTGCTATATTCCGCGTACCCCCCGCACCAACGCCGCACGATTCAAGCGCCGCCTTAGCAGCGGCCAACACTACCGGATGCCTAGACATGCCGAGATAGTCATTCGAGCACCAGACTGTGAATTCATCTGCCCCGGGCTCGCAAAACCCGTCTGGCCCCAACTCCACGTCCGCACTAAGCGCTGAGTGTCCAAAACACTCTGCCAGAGATGGAGCCGACGCCATACGCCGCAACACCGCAAATTTTCGGTATTCCCCACGCTTTTTTAGTCCCGAAAGCAGGGATTCGAGACCAATTCCAAAGCCAACCGATGACTCCCCGTTAGAAGACATACATTTCCATCCGCGCACACAGCCAAATATATGTTATGCTACGCCCAAACTCCCCGCCGAGAAATTGCTTATGGTTATGCCGTTCATAACAACGAGCCTATTGCAGGCGGCTGGATTATTTTTTTATTTCCCGGATCCCGCGCCGCCAATACGTCCGTTGGAATTGAAATCTTTGTTATTTCAACCTGCAGATTTTCAAACGGCCGACCAGAAAACCCGCCGAACGATAGGTTTCTATGTCCGTCCGGCCAGCTAGTTTTGTAGATTGGATGATCTCATGGAATTGCACCAGGTCAGGTACTTTCTCGCCACCTGCGAGACACTGAACATTACCAAAGCGGCCGAAGCATGCAATATATCGCAACCCGCCCTAACTAAAGCGCTTCGGTTGCTCGAAACCGAAATGGGAGGCCCGCTCCTTGATCGACAGTCAAGACCGATGCGACTCACCGAACTCGGCAATCATTTGAAGAGCAAATTTCGTCAGTTAAATGATGTCAGCCAGGAAATATCTGCACAAGCTAAACTTTTCAGCAATCTAGAATCCGCGGTTCATACACTTGGTATACTTAGTACATTGGGCGAGCACCGCTTCCTTCCTATGCTTGAGGGTCTACAGCGTGCGTCATCCGGGATTTCCTTATCTTTGAAGGTTGTGCCGCAATCGCACCTCGTATCTTATGTTCGTTCTGGAATTCTTGAACTTGTTGTCATCGCCGACACACTTTCCTGTACGGATGGCCTGGAAGTGGTGCCGTTGTTTGAGGAAGAGTATTTTCTTGGCATGCCGCCCGACCATCCGTTGACAAAAATAAACAGAATAGAGCTATCAGATTTGGAAGGCGTAGACTTTGTTCGGCGAATTCATTGTGAGCTAAACGACTACATGGACTCCCTTTTCACCCAGCACGCCATATCGGTAAAAAACCGACTAGCGACAGACCAAGATGCTATTGCTCGAAAAATGGTTCATGCCGGATTGGGGTTATCGATAATGCCGGAATCTGTCTGCCACGGGCTATCGGATTTCCGTCCTATATCCGACACAAAATTACGGAGAAAAATTGTATTGACGAGTATGGCCGGTCGCAAACTTTCACCCTCCGCCAAACGCATTAAGGAAGTTATTCTTTCACGCTGGCAAGAGACCCGATTCGCAACATAGGAGAAGTCCGACTGATATCCCAAATACTCAAAGCACTATTACTGCGCCTCTTCTTAACAATGGAAACGCATGTCACTGTTATGGCTGAGAGAAAATTCATCTTAGATACATGACGATTACTTCCCTCATTTTTCCGTTTAAATTACTATTATTGCAACAGTCAAAAATCCTGCCAGCATTGCGGCTTCCTTCTACCAGATACAACCCTGCCAATTACAGATCGAGTGCTGGATCCTGTTATTCATCAAAAATGGTCTCCCCAAAAGAATTCAAACAATCGCTTCGCTGGGTGATTTGTGCATCTGTTTAATTGTACTTTTTTAAAGGCTACGAGAAAGGAAACCAAATCATGACAATCGACTTCGCGACATTCCAAGTAGCTGCGCTCGCGCTCCTGAGTGCACAAAACGGCTTCGAACAGGAAATTGACGCTACCGACTATTCTGGCAGACCGCCATGTCCTGTAGTAGAAATCACTTCACCTGAGCCGATTAGCGGGCTCACTTTTGTTTCTGTACCGAGCGCATCTCAGCCGGAGTCAACTTCTGATTTTCTGATCGGCGCGCATGGAGATGCGGGCCTTTCTGTTTTTAGCCTGAAAAACCGGCATGTCCGAAAACACGCTATTCATGCGGATGTCGTGTCGTCTTACGGGATCAATCTATTGGCGTTTCGAAATACTGCCGATGGGTCGGAATTGCAGCGGATGACGGTCAATCAATCTGGCGGACTGCAGACGCTCAACGTCACTAGCCCCGCCGATGTTTCTGCCACGACTCTTATTCGCAATGCCTATGCCTTACTGGGCCCCGTTCGAATGACGGACACCGGTATAAAAACAGAGTTCGGATTTTTCTCCTTCCCTGAGCGGCCAACTGCGGTTGCCGCCACGACTTTACAGATCCACGAGATGCATTCCGCCGGCGCAATCGCTGTGGGCTTTGAAAATCGAAGAATATCGATTTTTCCAATGGAGTTCCTAGATGGCGAATGCAGGGCGTGAGTAGACGTTGCCCGTTGGTTGCCCTTGTTGATTGTCCCGGCCTGTTCTGGTTATGGTTCCTGATGGACTAGGTTGCAAATTCCTTTAGGGTAAGCAAGTCAAGGCTCTTGTGGGATCGTTTCAGATTTTTATCACACTTCCAGTTGAAGCTGCGGAATAGATGTTCGTTCAGACACTCATCGCGCAGCCGGCCATCGAAGCTCTCAACGACCCGCTCTGCATCGGCTTGCCAGTCTGGAAGTAATGCCAGTCAACGCAGCGCCCCTCTCGCCACTGAAGAATGGCGTTTGACGTCCGCTCCATGCCGCTGTCACTGACAACCTTACAAGGGTACCGCGACGCTCGGCGATGCGGTCGAGTTCGCGGGCCACCCAAATGGCAGCCAGTTAGTTTTCAACCACAGTCGCCAGAGTTTCACGGGTGAAGTCATCAATCACCACCAGAATGCGGAACCGCCGCCCGATTGCTCTTCGACCCCAAGATCGAGCAGTTCCGTATCGAAATCGGTGATGACAGACGGGCGACATTCAACTACGCTTGCCGTGACGCGCAGTTCGTACACCAACTGCTTCTGGACACTTGGATTCGTTGGACACGCGCAAGATTGGTTCAGCCACAAAAAAGGACCTGAAATATGTTGTTTATCCTCAAAAGTAAGTCTGCGCTATTTGGAGTTGTAGGTTTTTTCCTATTCTCGTGTTCAAGCACGAACGTGGTCGAACATGTATCTGTATCTGCCGCCTCCGAAGAGGCGCAATCGATGGAAGCGACGCTACGAGCCTATTTTGAACCAATTGAGGCGATGAAGGACTTCTCTGGAGTCATTCGTGTGCAGCGCGGTGACGAGCTTATCGTAGAAACACGTTTTGGGTATTCCAATATTGAGGATCAGTTACTGCATTCAGATTCCACCCGTTTCGCAGCCGGCTCAATCACAAAAAGCATGACGGGAGCGCTGCTATTGTCACTCGAATCTGCAGGCCATCTCGACCTCGCATCATCAGTATCGAGATATGTTCCGGAATACAAGGACGGAGCGCGCATGACTGTCGATCAGGTGTTGCGTCATTCGGCCGGTTTGCCCCGCGATGTGCCTGTGAGTCATCGGGAAACTTTTGGTGAGGATGGCATTGTCGGTTGGCTAAACCGTCAAGATTTGGTTGGTGAGCCGGGAGCGAACTACGCTTATTCGAACGTTGGCTACGAGCTTCTCGCCTTAATCTGTGAGCGAGTCGCAAACACGTCTTATCCTGAGTTGGTTACTGCGCATGTTTTGAATCCACTCGGGTTAACTGACAGCACAGTGGAAACCAACCGCTATTCTGAAGCGGAAAACATCGCGGTTGGATATTCTGCTGGCCCAGCGCCGGTCGATTTGCGCCCAGCGCCGGTTGTCCCCATAGCAACAGGCGCAGAGGGGCTGGTAGCGACAGCTGCCGATCTTATCGGATGGATGCGTGCGATCGTTATTAGTGAGCATGTAAATTTACTTGATGAGGAAGCCTCAGAGTTGGGATTGGTCAAAACTACTGAGTATGAAGGCCGCCAAGTTTATCGTTTACAGGGGGCTACGCGCGGTTACGGCGCCAGTACGTTAGCGATTCCTGAGGACGATATTTACGTTGTGATGGCGGCGAACATTGAAGCTTATCCGTTGTTCGGCGCGGAGCCAACATTGCTCGCCCTTGTATATGGTGAGAAGCCAGGTCCGGCGCCATTGCGAAGCGAAACGGCTGAGCTCTCGGACGTTCATCGCGCTCTTATTGGGGTGTACGAACATCCTGAATTCGGTCCGGTGCAGATCTCAGAACAGGGTGACGGGCTTTATATCACGTTTTTAGAGCCTGGCTGGGTACACTACCTGTCTCCTACTGCAGACGGGGCACTTGTCCTTAGACTGCTAAATTCGCGATTCTTCCGTACCCCTGACGGAGTCGCCCATGCGACTCAATCATTGATCGGAAGAAAACCACAAATATTTGAACTTGTTTCAGCCGAGTCGGCGAATAGTGAGTGACGGCATTCGCCCCTCTGCGGGAAATGCGCTGCTGGCCCTCAACGCCTCAGGGCTTGAGGCGACCAACATTGAAAACCGGTTGCGTCTGCTTTCGGACAACGGCCCGTCCTACATTTCTGGCGACCTCGCAGAGTGGCTGGGCGAGCGAAAGATCGGTCATGTTCGTGGCGCGCCGAACCATCCGCAGACGCAAGGCAAGATCGAACGATGGCATCAGACGCTGAAGAACCGCATCCTCTTGGAAAACCACTTTCAGCAGGAAAGCTTCGAAGCGGCGATCGACGAATTTGTCGGTCACTACAATCACCGGCGCTACCACGAGAGCCTAAACAATCTGACCTGAGCCCCTTGGGTCCTTCACCGGTTAGGTGAGTCCTGCTGCTGAATAACTCATTGATTTCGGTTTGGCGAGCGCGTCGGGCGCGGAGCTTATCTGTAGCTCAAGCGCCCGGCGCGCGGTCGCCGGTGATTGTCCGTTCAGAGCCGAATGAGGCCTGATATTATTGTAATCATATCTCCAGATCGACAGCCGACGCCGGGCGTCAGCGAGGCTTGCGAAGACGGTCTCGTTGAGGAGTTCATCGCACAAGCGACCATTGAACGACTCGATGAAAGCGTTCTGGGTTGGCTTGCCGGGCGCGATGTAATGCCAGTTAACGCCGTTTCGGTTCTGCCAGTCGAGGATGGCGCGCGAAGTAAATTCTGTTCCATTGTCGCTGACAATGGTTTGCGGTTGGCCATAGAGCCTGATCAGCTTGTCGAGTTCGCGAGCGACGCGCGCGCCGGAGAGCGATGTGTCAGCGACCAAACCGAGGCATTCGCGGGTGCAGTCGTCGATCACGCCGAGGATGCGGAAGCGCCGCCCTGGCTCGAAGACATCCGACAGAAAGTCGAGCGACCAGCGTTCATTGGGCTTTGCGGGCGTGCCGATCGGCGCCCTGACGCCGGTCGCGCGTTTGCGGCCGCGCGCCGTCGCTTTACCGACAGGCCTTCTTCTGCGTACAGCCTGCGAAGCTTCTTGTGGTTCATGCGTGTTCCTTCGCGTTCAAGCATGAGGCCAATGCGGCGATAACCGAAGCGCCGCCGCTCTGACGCAATCTCCCGCATCCGCTGTCTGATCTCGGGACAGTCGGGGATGCGCTCGCGGCGCACCGTCTTCGGATCGACGCTGACCAGCCGACAGGCGCGTCTTTGGGAGATGTCGTGTCGTTCCATCGCCCTCAGCGCCGCATCGAGTTTCGCCTGGGGGGTCGTCAGCTCTTTCCCAGAAGATCTTTCAAGACGACATTGTCGAGCATCGCGTCGGCCAGAAGCTTCTTCAGCCGGACGTTCTCGGTCTCCAGGGCTTTAAGCTTCCGGGCGTCAGAAACCTCCATGCCGCCGAATTTGGCTTTCCACTTGTAGAATGTGTTCGGGCTGATCCCGTACTTGCGGCAGACCTCGGCGGTCTTCATCCCGCGCTCCTGCTCGTTAAGGATCGCGATGATCTGTTCCTCTGTGAAACGCGATTTGCGCATGTCCGTCGTCTCCTTCCGGTTGACGGACTCACCTTTCAAATGAGGGACCAATCGGGGCTCAGGTCATGCTGGCAGCGTGAGCTCTGGCAGGACGACAGCGGCGACCGTCCCGAATGGATGATCCTTGGCGACGTCCGACCATGATGCACGGAAAGCCGCAATCTCCTCCGTCAAAAGGCGACGGCGACGATCACGCAGGTTGACCGTAAAGAAGTAGGCGGCGCCCGGAAC
Organism: uncultured Parvularculaceae bacterium; assembly: GCA_947259375.1. Classification (GTDB taxonomy): domain Bacteria; phylum Pseudomonadota; class Alphaproteobacteria; order Caulobacterales; family Parvularculaceae; genus Hyphococcus. The sequence goes on from CAMYLZ010000032.1 coordinate 228,772, forward strand.
ATAAAGGCGGCGATAGTTCGGCATGTCTTCATGATGGCCATATCCGCGCTCTTGGTAAAGATAATCGGCGGGTATCGCTAACACTCAACCCGCCCTACCGGCCGAAGGCCGATACTGGACCATCCTCGCCGCGCAACCACAACGGAAAGCGCGTTTCCGATTGATTTCGCTACTTCAGTCAGTGTCAATGTTGCTTGAAGTGGCGCGAGTGACGGGACTCGAACCCGCGACCTCCGGCGTGACAGATCCGACATTAATTGTCTCAATTGTTTGAGGTGACGATTTCTTTAACAAAACAAAGCGTTACCCACGAAATCATATTCTGCATGAAAAGAGCGAACTTCTTTGAGGTTTGGTCCCCTAACGCGCAACGCAAAATAGCATTTCTACCGCTTATCTCCATTCAGTTCACATATTTCCCGAATATGGGTTCGGTGAGATATGTGAGAAGCGCGAGCGTAAGCGTTCCGCCGACGATCATGATGAGTCCGTTAGGGCCGAGCGAAACGACCTCAAAGCCAACGAGCAAAACAGCGACGCCACCGGCGAGAAAGATCGGGCCGGAATAGTAACAATGCCGCCGCCGGCAGCGTTTCGCGTTCATCACACAGGCAAGCCCCATCCAGAAAAACGCGCCGCTCATGATGAGGACAATTACCGGGAACGGCACGGCCTCTTGCATGAAGTTTGTCGAAAACAACAAAGCGAGCGGCAAACCCCAGGAAATCAAAAAAGGCAGCGGGCGCGCCGCCAAGTCTTTTGAAGATGGGTCAGCCACGACAATTAACACCTGTCTGCACGGGCGGGCATTTCACATCGCCATAGGAGCAATAGACACAACAATCGCCGGGTTTCGGTTTCAAGACGGCGCCGCAGCCTTTGCAATCGCAAAACCATTGACAGCTATCGGTCGGCATCCGATCCGTAGACTGGTGCCCGCATTCAGGACAGGTGATTGTGGATTGTTCGATGAACGTGCTCATTGGTTCATCCAACGAAGCAATTGAGGTTCATAGAAAGGCATGATGTAGGCGACAACTTCGAGCACCGCAGCAAGGACGATGGTGGTCGCGACTCGCTTGCTTGGCCGCCGGCCGTTCCAGAAGGCAGCGATGACGGCGGCGGCGATGAGAATGATGCTTGCGCCCAGAAAATAAGGTTGCACGCGGGCGAAGAATGCGAGCTTGCTCACCATCGCCGTGCTGGCGCCGAGATTGATGAGGACCAGCGGCAGCACGCAACACGAAGTCCCGATGAGCGCCGCCAGACCTGACAACGCGCCGCCGCCGGCGATCATGCCGCTCTTGCCTCTCGCAATTGTTTTCGGGTCTTCCCTTTTCGGGGCTTCACTCGACATGGGCGTCATCGTAATATCTGTAGTCACTACAGGATCAAGGCCAATGGATGGATTTGAACTGACGATCGGGAAATTGAGCGATCAAACCGGCGTGAAGATCGAGACCATCCGCTATTACGAGAAAATCGGGCTAATGCCAGCGCCGCCGCGGACGGAGAGCAGGCGCCGGATGTATAATAGCGCCCTCGCCGACCAGCTGCGCTTCATCCGGCGCGGCCGCGAGCTTGGGTTTTCCCTTGATGATATCCGCGCGTTGCTTGGGCTTGAGGATCGAAAACCCACTTGCGCGGAAGTGTTCGAAATCACGTCTGCGCATGTCGATTTGATCCGGACAAAGATCGCGGATCTCAAAAAGCTCGAAAAAACATTGTCGTCGGTGGCAAAGGAATGCAGCCGCAATAAAACCCCCGACTGCGCGATCATCAAGACGCTGTTCTCCTGAGAGCATGCGCCTTTTCGGCTGACGCCAGACCAGATTCAAGGTGTCTTTCTCTTGCTTTTCAGCGACTTCCGCTCATTTCAGGGGATGGGCGCCCAGCTTTATATTTTCTTAGTTTTAATGGGCTTGAACCCCCATAATTCAATTTTGGCAAACTTCACTCTTGCAATGACTTTGAAATTATTCTATTTCATTGGCTATGACCCAACAACGCCAGGAACGACTAAAGCCCCTGCTTGACGACCTGCCGCCCGGCTATGTCGCCGACGCCGCCTGGCTGGTCGCGCGCGGCATCGACCGCAAATCGATCCTGCAATATGAGCAGCGCGGCTGGCTCGAAAAGCTCGCCCGCGGCGTCTACCGCAGGCCTGACACACACCGCGATGTTGGCGGCGCCGGCGACTGGCGCCGCCTCGTTCTCTCCTTGCAGCGCGTCATGGGATATGAGGTCCATGTGGGCGGCCGCACCGCCCTGTCGCTCCAGGGCTACGAGCATTATCTGAGCCTCGGCGAAACGGCGGCCCCCGTTTATCTTTATGGCGAAACGCCGCCCTGGCTCGCACGGCTGCCGAACGCAGATCGGTTCGAGACACGAACCTTAACCCTCTTCGGCGGATCCAAAACCGGCGTCGACGGCATAAACAACGAAAAGCAATCATCCCCGTCACAACGACGATTGAACGAACTTATGGTTTCAACGCCCGAACGGGCGATCCTCGAACTCCTGAACGAGTTGCCTGTGGATGAAAGCTTTCACAACGCTGATATGGTGTTTGAAGGACTCGCCAACTTACGCCCGCGGCTACTCGAAACCCTGCTCAAGGAATGTCGCAGCGTGAAGGTAAAGCGCCTGTTCTTCGTCTTTGCCGACCGGCACGATCACGCCTGGAGACAATATCTGAACCCGGACGACTTTGATCTCGGATCGGGCCCGCGCGCGCTGGTCGAAGGCGGAAGGCTGCATCCACGCTACGCCATCACGGCGCCGCCGGAGTTGATAGACAACATGCAACGCCCTGAGTCTGAAGATGGCCCGTGAAACCTATCTGGCGCAGGTGCGGCTGCTGATGCGCGTTCTGCCCGTCATCTCGACCGAATCCGCCTTCGCCCTGAAAGGCGGAACCGCGATCAATCTATTTCATCGCGACATGCCGCGCCTGTCGGTCGATATCGACCTCGCCTATCTACCAATCGAGGATCGCGCAACGTCATTGAAAGCGATCAACGACGCGTTTGACCGGCTCACGTCGCAAATCAACAAGCTGCCCGGCGTCAGCGCTCGGCGCATCGCCGGCGGCGGGGCCGGCGACACGCGCATCCTCGCAAATGCAGACGGCGTGACCGTCAAGATCGAGACCTCGCCCGTCATGCGCGGCGCGGTCGGCGAGCCGCGCCTGATGCGCACGGAAACCTCAGTCGAAGACGCTTTCGGTTTCGTCGAAACGAACGTCGTTTCCTTTGAAGATCTCTACGCCGGAAAGCTGCACGCCGCGCTCGATCGCCAGCACCCGCGAGATTTGTTCGACGTCAAGCTCCTATATGAAAACGAAGGCCTTACCGACGACCTCTTCCACGTATTTCTCGTTTACGCCGCCTGTTCCAGCCGCCCTATTCATGAACTCTTGGCGCCAAATGAAAAAGACGTCTCTGAGGAATTCACACGCGAATTCGCCGGCATGACTGCAGAACCGGTCGACTGCAATGCGCTTACTGCGGCGCGTGGACGACTGATCGGCGATATCCAGGCGCGCCTCAACGGACCCGCCGCCGACTTCCTGAAGGGCCTGCAATCGGGCGAACCGGATTTCACGCTTGTCGGTTTGCCGCAGGCTGCGGACCTGCCTGCGATAAAATGGAAAATTTTGAATCTGAAGAAGTTGATGGCGGACAATCCGGAAAAGCATCGCAAGCAAACTGATACGCTCTATGAACTCATCAGCGCCAACACGCGCCTGCAGCAATGACATTGTCGCTATTCGATGCGCAAGAGCCGTTAGCGCAGCGTGTTCGAAGTCCCGACCGCAGGGCTACCGACACGCTTCGCGAATAGGCCGCCGTATCAGGCGGTCTCCTTGTTATGGCTACTTTGCCAATAATCCTGCCCTTGCGGCGCAATAAATGTCGGTCAGTTGCAAAGATCTGGTGGAATAAAAACCTAATGGGTGTCCTGAAATCGACTATGTTTTCGTGATCGCCTTCGGCTATTTCGGCGACCGACTCTCACCATCTGACCGCCATGGGATCGCGCGGGACGCCGTCGACAATAATTTCATAGTGCAGGATGACGGCGTTCGCGTTGCCTGTGCTGCCGGTGCGGCCGATCACCTCGTCCATTCGCACTCGATGGCCGGCATGAAGATTGGATGAATAAGACGACAGATGTCCGTAACGAGTCTGCACACGGCCGTTGTGGCGGATCAAGATCATATTGCCGTAACCGCCCGCGACACGCAATTCTTCCACGACGCCGTCGCCGGCGGCGTAAACCGCATGCGGATGACCCGTTGAGAGATCAATGCCGTTATGACGACCGGCGCGATCGTGGCGTCGGCCGAAACCGGAAGAAAAACAGGCCCGCCGCACCGGCGATGTGCGTAATTGGTTCGTAACCTATGACATGCTTTTTACGATCAACCGGCGGCGCGTTGTCGATGTGATCGCCGTTGCAAAGATGCAAGACTGTCGCAAATACTCCGGAAGAGGACGCCGAAGAAGGCGGCCCCGATGACGACGGCGCCGTGACGCAAGCGGTGAGGATGACGGTCAGGCCCGCGATAATCGCCAGTCTAAAACTTCGCATTCCCTGCATAGCCTATATATTCGACGATTAAATTTGAACTTAGCGTGTCAAGAATATGGCGATGCCGTGAATTGCCTTATTGATGTGATTTCTTCGTCACCGCCTTGCTACGATTGGGGGAGCGAGGCAAAGCGCTTGCGCGTCATCCGCCGAACCCCAATATACGACAGATAAGGCTAATTTGATGACGTCAACGCCGGAACAAAAAGCTCATTGGGAAACAATCTACGGCTCCAAATCGCCCGAAACCGTGAGCTGACGCCAGGAACGACCGGACGTTTCAATCGAATTTATTCATCGGGCCGAAATTGCACCCGACGCGACAATCCTCGACGTCGGCGGCGGCGGCGCGACGCTGGCCGATCACCTTCTGGCCGAAGGACGGCGCTCGCTCGCTGTGCTCGATATTTCGGAAGCCGCCCTCGCCCATGCGCGCAAACGTCTTGGCCAAAATGCGAAGCGCGTGAAATGGATCACAGCGGACGTAACGACATGGGCGCCAGAGATCACCGTTGACTTCTGGCATGATCGCGCCGTCCTGCATTTTCTAACTGCACGTGCGGACCAGGAAGCCTATTTCCGTACATTGAAAAACACCTTGCGCCCCGGCGGCTGGGCCATGATTGCCGGCTTCGCGCCGGGCGGTCCGACCGAATGCAGCGGCCTGCCGATCGTGCAGCACGACGCTGACAGTTTGCAGAACCTACTGGGCGACGACTTCACGCTGATTGAACAGCGCGACGAAACGCACAGGACGCCGTCGGGCGCGAAACAGGCCTTTCGGTATCATTTGTTTCGTCACACAGCGCAGACCCAATAAGAACGTATGCTTCGTGATCGGAGCGACGAAAAGCCCGAACAGCTTCGCGGATCGCGCCTATTTCTTGTGAAAAAAAGGTATTTTACGAATGCTGCAATTCCCAGCAGCAGGAACAGCACGAACAGGGTGATTATAATCGCCCCGCTTGCTCCCATCATGGCGCCGCTTTCCATCATTTTATCCTCCGTTTCAGGTCTCCATAGAGATTGCCCAACTTGTCCTGATAATATCTCATTCATCTCTCACATGCGCGGCATTCATTCCGCTGGCGCCAGTCCGCCATGCGGAGAAGCGATGGAACGTGTCGCCAGCACCCGGCGATTCCACAGAAAATAGACTGCGGGAATGACCACGAGGGCGAGAACTGTCGCGCTGACGATGCCGCCGATCATTGGCGCGGCGATGCGGCGCATGACGTCGCCGCCTGCGCCGTGACCGTACATGATCGGCATAAGCCCGGCGAGGATCACTGCGAACGTCATCATGATCGGGCGCAAGCGTCGTAGCGCGCCCTTGACGATCGCTTGCGCAAAATGCGCTTCGTCTAGCGGCGCGCCTTCTTGCTCCGCTTTGGCGTTCGCCGCCGCGATCTCTTGTTTCAGATACATGATCATCAAGACACCGATTTCGACGGCGACGCCGGCAAGCGCGATGAGCCCAACAGCGGAAGCCACGGATAAATTAAAGCCGAGCAGGAACATCAGCCACAGCCCGCCAACCAGCGCGAAAGGCAGCGATCCAAGAATAATCAGCACGTCCGACGCTTTTCTAAAATTCAGGAACAGCAGCAGCATGATGATGACAAGCATCGCAGGGCCGACCAGCGCAAAGCGCGCCTTCGCCCGTTGCATATACTCGTACTGACCCGACCAGGCGATGGAATAACCCGCCGGCAAGTCGACATTGTCGGCGACTACGCGCCGCGCTTCGTCGACATAGGAACCGATATCGCGTCCCGCGATGTCCACATAAATCCAGCCATTGAGCCGGGCATTTTCACTGCGGATGACGGCCGGCCCTTCGCTGACGCGAATGTCCGTGATGCGGCCGAGTGGAATCTCTGCGCCCGACGCCGTCACGATCGGCAATTCGCGCAAGCGTTCGGGCGAATCGCGAATGTCGCGCGGGTAGCGCAGATTGATGGGATAGCGTTCGAGGCCCTCGACACTCTGGCTGACAGTCATGCCGCCGATCGCCGTCTTCACCACGTCTTGCACGTCTGCGATATTGAGCCCGAAGCGGGCCGCCGCCTCACGATTGATATCGACGTCGATAAAGCGTCCGCCGGTCACGCGCTCGGCGTAAACGGAGGACGTTCCCGGCACGCCTTGCAGAACGCGTTCGATCTCGCGGCCGACCTCGCCGATAATATTGAGGTCGGGACCCGCAACCTTCACGCCGACCGGCGTTTTGATGCCGGTCGCCAGCATGTCGAGCCGGTTCTTGATCGGCATGATCCAGACATTGGTGAGGCTCGGCACGTCGACCAAGGCGTTCAATTCAGCTTTGAGCGACTCCATCGTAACCCCGGGCCGCCACTGATCGCGCGGCTTCAACTGGATCGTCGTCTCGATCATCGGCAGCGGCGCCGGGTCGGTCGCGGTCTCGGCCCTTCCCGCCTTGCCGTAAACGGTCTCGACTTCCGGGATCGTCATGATCAGCTTGTTCGTCTGCTGAACGACTTGGCTCACCTTGCCGGCGGAAATTCCCGGATAGGCGCTCGGCATGTAAAGAAGATCGCCTTCATCGAGATCGGGCATGAATTCGCCGCCGATAAGGCTTGCCGGAATCGCCATGCTGGCGATGGCGACGCCCGCCGCCGCCAGGGTCATCCACGGGCGGCGCAAGGCGAGCCCGATGACGGGACGATAGCCGCGTGTCAGCAATCTGTTGATGGGATTCTCGTGCTCCGGGGCGATGCGTCCTCGCACGAGAAAGCCGATCAACACCGGCACAAGCGTTACAGACAGGATCGTCGCCGCCGCCATAGCGTAGGTTTTCGTAAAGGCGAGCGGCGAAAACAGGCGCCCTTCCTGCGCCTGCAGCGCGAAGATGGGGGTAAAGCTCAGCGTAATGATCAGAAGCGAGAAGAAGAGCGGCGGGCCGACCTCGACGCAGGCATCGGCGATCAACCGCCAGCGGGTCGCCCCGCTTGCCGGATGTTCTTCCAGTTTCTTGTGGACGTTTTCGATCATAACGATGGTCGCATCGACCATGGCGCCGATGGCGATGGCGATGCCGCCCAGCGACATAATGTTCGCGGTTATGCCTTGCACATTCATCACGATGAACGCGGCCAGAACACCGAGCGGAAGACTGATGACGACGACGAGAGCCGACCGCAAGTGATAGAGAAACAGCGCGCAGACCAGCGCAACGATAAGAAATTCCTCAAGCAGCTTTCCCTGCAAAGTCTCGACTGCGCGTTCGATGAGCTTCGAGCGGTCATAGGTCGTCACCAGTTCGACGCCTTCCGGCAGGCTCGCTTTCAGGGCCTTGAGTTTTTCCTTGACGCCTTTGATCGTGGCTTCGGCATTGCCGCCGGCGCGCATGATGATGACGCCGCCAACCGCCTCGCCCTCGCCGTTCAGTTCGCCGATGCCGCGCCGCAGTTCCGGCCCAAGGCGGATATCGGCGACATCGCGCAGCAGAATCGGCGTGCCGGTCTCACTGACGCGCAACGGGATCCGTTCGAGATCGGCGATCGATTCCACATAGCCGCCGGCGCGGACGATATATTCCGCTTCCGCCATTTCGACGACGCGGCCGCCGGTCTCCATATTGCCGCGCTCGACGGCGCGGCGAACGTCGATGAGCGGGATGCCGAAAGACCTTAACCGGTTCGGATCGACGACAATCTGATATTGCTTTACCATGCCGCCGATCGCCGCGACTTCAGCGACGCCCTCAACGGTCTGGAGTTCGTACTTTAAAAACCAGTCCTGCACGGCGCGCAGATCGGCGAGATTGTGCCGACCTGTTCTGTCGACCAATGCATATTGATAGACCCAACCGACGCCGGTGGCGTCGGGTCCGAGCGCCGGTTTTGCGCTATCGGGAAGCTGTGGCGCGACCTGGCTTAGATATTCGAGAACGCGCGAGCGCGCCCAGTAAAGGTCCGTGCCGTCTTCGAAGATAATGTAGACGTAGGAATCGTTGAAGAAGGAATAGCCGCGCACTGTCTTCGCGCCCGGTACTGCGAGCATCGCCGTCGCCAGGGGATAGGTGACCTGATCCTCAACCACCTGCGGCGCCTGGCCGGGATAGCTGGTTTTGACGATGACCTGCACATCGGAAAGATCCGGGATCGCGTCGAGCGGCGTCGAGCGCAGCGAAATAACGCCCGCGACCGCGAGGAAGAGAGCGCCCACAATAACGAGAAACCGGTTCTCGATTGAGCCGCGGATGATTTGGGAGATCATTGTACATCTCCCTTTTCACTGTCTTCGGCCATCGGCTCGATCATGCTGAGTTCGTAGCCAGTCGCTGTTTCACGAAACGCAAAGCGCACGGGCTCGCCAACCTTGACGCTCATGATGTTCATTCCGGGCGGCGCCTTGAAAGCCATCACCATCGACGGCCAACCGAGCTGCGGGACCGGATCGTGGTCGATGGTGACGCTCTTTGCAGCCATATCCATCCCGACGATGCGGCCTTGCGCCTCGACGACCGGAGCGGCCGGCGCTGCGTGTCCGTCATGCTTCATGTCCGTGCCGGCCATCGACTCGCCGCCTACGTCATCGCTCAAATCTTCGTGCGACATGTCCATTCCGTCCATCGAGCTTTCTTCCGCCGGCATAGAGCCCGGTTCTGTATTCTGAGGCGGGACAAGACGCAGTAATCCGGAATCAAGACTCGCCTCAGAGTCGATCAGGAAATGGCTTTCGACGACGACGCGCTCGCCATCTTCAAGGCCAGCGAGCACTTCGACCTTGCCGTCGCTTTCCATGCCGGTCCTGACTTCCGCCGGGCGAAAACGCCCCTCGCCGAGAGCGAGGATGACGCGATCGCCCTTGCTCGACCGGATCACGGCGGACTGTGCGACGGCCAGCACGTTTTCTTTCGGCTCCGCCTTAATCGTGACGTTTGCGAACATGTTGGGTCGCAGCCGGTCGCCAGGATTGGGAAAGCGCAGTCGCACCTGAACCGTCCGCGTCATCATCTGTGCGGTCGGATAGACATAATCGACCTCCCCTTCCCAGCGTTCGCCGGGAAAGGCGGGCAGCGTCATCACGGCGCGGTCGCCTGCTTCGACCCAGGCGGCTTTTGTGTCGAACACGTCGGCGATGATCCAGACGTTGGAAAGATCGGCGAGGCGCATGGCCATATCGCTCGGTCGCAAATACATGCCTTCGCGCGCATTGAGCATGGCGACGACGCCCGCCTGCGGCGCCGTCACCGCAACGCGGCGCATGGTCTTCCGTGTGCGCTTTAATTCCGCGATCTGATCGGCGCTCATGCCGAGCGCGGTCAGCCTTTCGGATGCGGCGCCGATCAACGCCGGCCGACTGATCTTCAAGGCCTGGATGAATTCCGATTGGGCCGCGACAAGCGCCGGTGCGTAGAGCTCAAATAGAACCTCGCCTTCATCAACTTTCTCGCCGACCGCTTCCACATGAAGCTTTTCGATCCAGCCTTCGGCGCGGACATGAATGTCGGAACGCGCCTCTTCGTCGATCATGACGGCGCCGACGGTGGTGATCTCGCGCGCTATATCCTCGCACATAACGGCTTGGGTCTTGACGCCAATATTATTGACGACAGCGGGATCGATCTGGAGTGACGGTTCGCCGCCAGCATTCCCCCCGCCTTCATAGACCGGGATCAGGTCCATCCCCATGGGCGATTTACCGGGCTCATCGCGACGATAGTTCGGGTCCATCGGCGCCACCCAATAAGCGATTTTGCGTTCGCCGCCCGAGGCGCCATCAGCGCCCGTTTCGTTTCCGTTTGATCGCAGGATAAGAAAGACGCCGGCGGCGCCAGCGATAATCAGTACTATGAATAAAATACGCATTCTGGTCATTGATCGTCTCCTGCGAGATAGGAAAGCCGCGCCCACGCAATGGCGTGTTGAATTCTCAATTCATGGCGCATCAATTTGGCGTCGAGTTCCGCTAGCTGACTTCGAATTAACTCCGGAAAATCCGCCAGACCGCCGCCATAGGCGGAAACGGATGCTTCGGCCGCTTCTCCCGCACGCTGGATAACAGCCGCGTCATAGAGCGACAGGCGTTGTTCAAGTTGGGTCCAGTCAGCATAAGTTTTTACAAGTTCGCGGCGCAGATCGAGCAACGTCGTCGCGCGATCCAGTTCTGCTGCGGATTTTTCCTTGCGAGCCGCGGAGAGAGCGCGGTCCTGTCGCTTTGCGGTAAAGATCGGAACAGAAAAGCGAACGCCGACACTTGCAAAATCAGGACGATCAGCGCCACGCAGACCGTATTCGCCTTCCAGCGACCATTTCGGCTTATAGGCTTGCTTGGCCAACCCGACTTCGGTCTCGTGGGCGGCGATCAACGTATCGTCAACGAGAATGACGGGATGGCGCACCAACGCCGCTTCCATCTCCGCGACTGTTGCTGGCGCGGAATAATCCGGCAGGAGATCGGGCAATGGACGGTAAGCATCCCTACCGATGAATCGTGACAATTCCGCCTCGGCGACGGCCTCGTTCTGACGAAGCTCTGCCAGCTTGTCGTCAAGCAGCGACAATTCAAGCTCGGCGCGTAATACGTCCTGGCTCGTCAGTTTTCCTTGCGCATAGGAAGCGCTGAGAGCGTCAACGAGTTCGTTCACGGCCGCTCTGCTCTCTTCAACGATGCTTTGACCGACCGACGCATGAAACTTGTGGAGCCAGGCCATCCGAACGGCAAGCGCGGCATCTCGCACTGCAAGCGCCCTTTTCATACGCTCCATCTCAGCTTCGGCCTGCCGCTTTTCGCGATTGAGCCGCAGGGTCGAGCCGCGTGGAAATTCTTGGACGAGCCCGACTTGCACTTGTGTCATCGGCTCCTGTCCAAAAGCGAATGTGTCGATGGGAAGGTTTGCGATTTCTGTCCGGATCGTCGGATCGGGCAGTTGCGAGTCTGAAACCGCGCGATCTTCCTGCGCGGCGGCGCGCGCCTCGAAGCGGGCATATGCCGGGTCTTCCGCCGTAACGGCAATTGCAATCGCTTCATTCAACTCCAGTGGCTGATCGGAGGCATTTGCAATGCCCGACGCCAATCCCGCGACGGCCGCAGCCATCGCGCCAATAATCTTAAGCATGATAAATCTCGAATCTTGAGCAGGTTCAACAAACGCCGCACGAATGCGCACAGCGCGATGACAAAGCCCGCATTACGAAGCGGGCGTGCTCAGATTCGAGGAGGCGGCGGATCGAGATGCGACGGCGTCGCAAGGCCGGGAAAGGCCGGCGGGATCGCATACTGAATTAGTAGAAAGGCCGGATCGTCAGCCGCCGATAGGTCGGGGCCTGAATAAAAGCCCGGGCAGACGAGCGCGCAGGCGGCAGCGCAGCCGGCGTCATGAGTTTGCGACTTCTCACCGCCCATGCTGTCGCAATCCTTAGTACTCATTGTGTCCATAGGCATGATCGGATCGGCATTCGCCTTTTCCATCATCCCCGCCTCGTCGCCCATGGTGGCGCAAGACGCGAGCGCCACGGTCGGCGAAACCGCCATGGAGACAATCAGAGATATGAAAAGAAAGAAGCGCATTAGTTCAAATATCCGCCTCGAACGGCTTCGATGTCAATCAAAGATATGGTGAACGAGTTTCCTAAACGTTCTTTTAACTTCTCCGACAGGCAAATCCGTTGGAGGAGCTAGCGTTTCGTCCTCTCGAACAAATCCACCAATTCCGAAAACTTCTCCCTCTGCGCTTTGGCGCTGCCAGCAGTAATCGCCTCCTCCACGCAATGGTGGGCATGGTTTTTGAGGATTTCACTCTCGGCTCGCGATAGAGCGGACTTGATCGCCTGCACCTGATGCAAAATATCGATGCAGTACCGATCTTCCTCAATCATGCGGGCGACGCCGCGGACCTGTCCTTCGATGCGTTTAAGGCGCGATATGATGGCGGTCGAGTTTGACATTTAACATTGCATCGTTGAATTATACCCCAGTAGGGTATATACTCTTTCCAGCCGGCGCCGTCAAGCCCAAACAATCGGCGGCCGGCGTCAACCGTAGCGAATTGTCCGTGCATTGGCGTTACAGCTACAGGGAGGGAAAAGAATGGAAAACCTCATCGAACCCAACTGGCATCCGATTGCGGTTCATTTCGTCATCGCATTTCTATTGACGAGCCCTGTGCTGTTGCTGCTTGCTTCGTTGGGGCCGGAACGCATGCGCTGGCGAAGGTCGCTTCAGGCGGCGGGCGACTGGATGCTGGCGCTGGGCGTTGTCGCCGCCGTTCTCGCCGTCGCCGCCGGACTGCAGGCCTATTACACCGTCGCCCATGACGGCCCATCGCATGCGGCGATGACCGATCACCGCAACTTCGCTTTTGCAACCATTGCCTTGCTCGGCGCGTTTGCGGTCTGGCGATACGCAACCAGGTCATCCGCGCCTTCAAAACTGTTCGCTGTTCTATTTTTCGCCGCAACGCTTCTGCCGGCGACAACGGCGTGGAAGGGCGGGCGGCTCGTTTATCACCACGGGCTTGGCGTCGCGAGTCTTCCCTCAGCCGAAGGCGAAGGCCACGATCACGAGCACCCGCCCGGTCAAGGACATGACGATGAACCGGGCGCTGCGTCAGCCGATAAGCCAGATGACGGTCATGAACATGGCGTTGCCGGAGACCAAGAAACAGGCGATGATCACGATCATGGCGACAATGCTGACGCAGACGCATCCAGAGCAACCTCTGCGCCGAGATCGGCCATGGCTTTCGACGCCGACAACTATCCGGCGACGCCGGAAGCGGTTGTCGACGCCTATGGCGCGGCGTTGAGAGCCGAAGACGAAGCCGCCCTGCGCATGTTGCTCGCGCCCGATGTCATCATCGCCGAGGGCGGCGGCGCGGAACGCTCCATAGAGGAATATGCCGGCCATCACATGCCGGCCGACATGGCGTTTACGGCGGCCGTCGAGTTTTCACTGAAGAAACGTGACGTGATTGAGAACGCCGATCTTGCAACGGTCGTATCCGAGTCGCAGGTTCACGGAACATATAAGGGTGAAAATGTGCATTCTCGTATGATGGAGACAATGGTCCTGCGCCGCGATGACGATCGTTGGCGCATTGTTCACATCCACTGGTCATCAGCGCTGATCACGGGCGAACACGAGCACTGATGCCTGATGAACACCGCAAAAGCGCCTACAAGAAAGGCAGCTTGACCCTATCGGGCGCTGTCGCCATCGGAACCGGCGTCACGATCGGCGCTGGCATTTTCGCCCTGACCGGTCAGGTGGCGGAGTATGCGGGCCCTTGGTTCCCGGCGGCGTTCCTTGTCGCCGCCATCATCAGCGCCTTCAGCGCCTACACCTACATCAAGATGTCGAACAAATATCCGTCCGCTGGCGGCATTGCGACGATTTTGCACAAAGCCTACGGACAATCGGCCGTCACCGGCGCTTGCGCCCTGTTGATGGCCTTTTCCATGGTCATCAACGAAAGCCTCGTTGCGCGCACATTTGGAACCTACACGCTACAGCTTTTCGATATTGAAAATAGCACTACGCTGGTTCCGCTCCTCGCTGTCGGGCTGATCGCCTTTGCATTTCTGATTAACCTTGCGGGCAATAAATACATCGGAGCTGTTTCGAAAATCACGGCCGTTCTCAAAGTCGGCGGCATTCTGGTCTTTGCCGGCGCTGCGCTTTGGGCTTCGGGCTTTTCATCCGACGTTGCGACCGCATCGCTGAATTCTGAGTTTTCCTTTACCGGATTCCTCGCCGGCGTCGCCCTCGCGATTCTTGCCTATAAAGGCTTCACGACAATAACAAACAGCGGCGATGAGGTGAAAAATCCTACTCAAAATGTCGGGCGCGCGATCATGATCTCGCTGGGCATTTGTCTCGCTGTTTACATGGCGGTTGCGTTCGCGGTTGGGTCTTCGTTGACGATCGACGAACTCGTCGCCGCGAAAGACTATGCCCTCGCCGAAGCGGCGCGCCCGGCGCTTGGGCAATATGGCTTAGTCTTCACAGTCGCTATCGCTATTATTGCAACCGCATCGGGACTGCTGGCGAGCGTTTTCGCCGTGTCGCGGATGCTCGCGATGCTGACGGAAATGAATCTCATTCCCCACAGTCATTTCGGCATGCCGGGACGCATCCAGAAGCACACGCTCGTCTACACCGTGGTGTTGGCGGCGTTTCTTGCTGTCTTTTTCGATCTGAGCCGTATCGCCTCGCTCGGCGCGATATTTTATCTTGTCATGGACATCGCCATTCACTGGGGCGTCTACCGACATCTTCGTCATGACGTCGATGCAAAAGGGTGGATTCTATTATCGGCGATTGCACTGGATACGGTCGCGCTGGGCGCATTCCTGGCGATCAAATCGGCCGCCGACCCGGTGATCGTTTTTATCGGAATTGCGGCTATCGCGTCTATTTTCGCGTTTGAGCTCTTTTACCTTCGCGGTCTGAGGGGCGAAGACGGCGTCAGGGCGTCGCATCATCAGCACGACGCTTGATTATACCCTATAGGGGTATTATGTATAACCCATCAGCAGCCGGGACCCTTGCTGCGACCGACTGGAATTCGACAGCGCCAACTCGGTACTGACGCTGCCTGCCAACAAACGGAGGCAAATTATGCGTATCGTTCCTGTCGGACATGCTCTGTCCATCTTCTTTGTTATCACGTTCGCCATTTGCATCAGCTGGGGTCTTGTTACACCTCCCGCCATGCATATTCATGAAGCGTGGGAAATGATGATGCCGGGCTTTCACTGGCTTTCATTTCCAGCTTTTCTGATCGGACTCGTCTGGGCCTACTTCTATGGCTGGTACACGGCGCTCGTATTCGTCCCCCTTTACAACCTGTCCAACAAGCGCGGAGCCGCGGCTTAATATGGATAAGTATACTCATTGTCACGCCGCTTCGGGCGCTGCCGACGCAGCGCCCGATCAATATGATCATGTTCCCGAAGGAAACGCAGGCACGGTTTACACTTGCCCGATGCACCCACAGGTGCGCGAGACTAGCAACACCGGTTGCCCGATCTGCGGCATGGCGCTGGAACCGGAAACCGTAACGGCGGAGGAAGACACCGCCGAACTCGATTCGATGACGCGCCGCTTCTGGGTCGGCGCGGGCCTGAGCTTGCCCCTTTTCATTTACGCTATGGGCGATCTCATTCCGGGCAAGCCTTTCGAAGGATTAGAGCCGGGCGCGATTGCGCAATGGATCCAATTCGCCATGGCGACCCCTGTTGTCTTGTGGGGCGGCTGGCCTTTCTTTGTGCGCGGCGCGCAATCCCTCCGCACGATGAATCTGAACATGTTCACGCTGATCGCGCTCGGCGTCGGAGTCGCTTATCTGTTCAGCTTTGTCGCAACTGTGACGCCGGGTATATTCCCGGAAGCCTTTCGCGACATGCATGGCAATGTCGCGGTCTACTATGAGGCCGCGGCCGTTATCACGACATTAGTTTTGCTCGGTCAGGTGCTCGAATTGCGCGCCCGCAGCCAGACGTCCGGCGCGATCCGCGCGCTTCTCGAACTCGCGCCGCCAACGGCGCATCGCATCAATGAGAATGGTGAGGAAGAAGATGTCTCTATCGATGATTTGCGCGAAGGCGATCGCTTGCGGGTGCGTCCCGGTGAAAAAGTCCCGGTCGATGGCGAAATTATCGTAGGCAAAAGCGCGGTCGATGAATCGATGGTCACGGGAGAACCGATCCCGGTCGAAAAGAATGCCGGCGACAAGGTGACGGGCGGCACGGTCAACGGAACCGGCGGCTTTATCATGAAGGCGACCCGCGTCGGCGAAGACACGATGTTGTCGCAGATCGTCAAAATGGTCTCGGAAGCGCAGCGCAGCCGGGCGCCGATTCAGCGGCTCGCGGACACGGTTTCAGGCTGGTTCGTTCCCGCTGTCGTCGTCGTCGCAATTTTCACGTTCATCATCTGGAGTCTTTTTGGTCCCGACCCGGCAATGGCGTTCGCGACGGTCAACGCAGTCGCGGTGCTGATAATCGCCTGTCCCTGCGCGCTTGGTCTGGCGACCCCGATGTCGATTATGGTCGGGACGGGCAAGGGCGCCCAGAATGGCATTCTCACCAAGAACGCCGAAGCTCTCGAATCCTTCGAAAAAGTCGACATCATCGTCGTCGACAAGACCGGAACCCTGACAGAGGGCCATCCGAAACTCGTTCTGGTCGACCCGCAATCTCCATTCGCGGAAACCGAACTCCTGTCCTTAGCGGCGTCTGTCGAAAAAGGCAGCGAACACCCGCTCGCAGCGGCCATCGTTGAAGGCGCTGAAGAGCGCGGCGCCCAAATTTATTCGGCGTCGGAATTTTCTTCCGTCACCGGCGAAGGGGTTGAGGCGATGGTCGAGCGCCGCAAGGTGGCGCTCGGCAATGCCAAGATGATGAAACGCGTCGGCGCATATGACGACGCTATTGCCGCGACCGCTGAAAAGCATCGGCGCGATGGCCAGACCGTGATGTTTGTCGCCGTTGATGGAAAACCCGCCGGGCTGATCGGCGTCGCCGATCCGATTAAGGAAACCACGGCCGAAGCCATCAAAGCGTTGCATGATGCAGGCGTCAAAGTCGTGATGCTCACGGGCGACAGCCGCGCGACTGCAGAAGCCGTCGGCGCCAAAATCGGCATTGACGAGATTCAGGCTGACGTTTCGCCTGAAGACAAAAACCGCATCGTCCGTGAACTGCAGGAAAACGGCGCCAAGGTCGCCATGGCCGGCGACGGCATTAACGACGCCCCCGCCCTCGCCCAAGCAGATGTCGGCATCGCGATGGGAACAGGCACGGACGTCGCCATGGAAAGCGCGGGCGTTACGCTTGTTAAAGGCGATCTGCGCGGCGTCGCCAGGGCACGCCGGTTAAGTCAGGCGACGATGCGCAATATCCGGCAGAATCTCTTCTTCGCGTTTGTCTACAACGCGCTCGGCGTGCCGATTGCAGCGGGCATTCTCTACCCCGTCTTCGGCTTGCTGTTGAGTCCGATGATCGCAGCGGCGGCTATGAGCTTTTCATCCGTGTCGGTCATCGGCAATGCACTTCGCCTTCGAGGTGCAAAGCTGTGACCGAAGCTGAAGATATCACCAAGAACAATAAACGACATACGCCGCTACTCGGTCACAGCGCTTAACGCCAGCATTCTCCATATCGAAGAAATAGAAAGATTCAATACGGCGACAGGCGTGCTTTCCGTTTATCACACAGGTCCCAATCGATGACGACGGTTCGGTTCCTCGTTCAATCAACAGCGATTTCTGACCGAAGTAGAATCAAACCTGCCCAAGGGAACTTCCAAGGCGAACAAAACGAAAAAATTGTCCCCAGGATATGGCCGCAAAGTTTGGTACCCCGGTGGTACCCCGAGCAAAAAAACGCTTTCCTGAAAGAAATACGATTTCCACTAAGCACCTGATTTATTTTCGAGAAATGGCGCGAGTGACGGGACTCGAACCCGCGACCTCCGGCGTGACAGGCCGGCGCTCTAACCAACTGAGCTACACCCGCAAATCTCCCGCCGCGCCGATCATTGACGGCGCAACAGAAGTAGGAGCGCGCGGTTTAGGATAGCCGGGTTGAGCCGTCAAGCAGAATATCACGGTATTTTTCGCCGCGCGCCAAGGGGTTGAAATCCGCCGCGCAGGCGCGCTCTATCGGCGGCGCCGGCCGGCGCCATGTCGGCCCCGAAATCCGGGAAATGTTCAAGCCCCAGGAAACGGGAGAAAACGCCCCATGCCGCAAGCTGCCCAATTCATGAATGGACCGCATGGCGCCCTCGCCTATCGTCGCCGGGCGGGAGCAGGCCCCGGCATTGTCTGGCTTGGCGGCTTCCGCTCCGACATGCTTGGCGCAAAAGCCGAATATCTTGACCAGTGGGCGGCGGCCCGAGGGCGCGCATTCCTGCGGTTTGATTATTCCGGCCACGGAGAATCAAGCGGCGCCTTCGAGGACGGCGCCATCGGCGACTGGGCCGCGGACGCCCTCGCCGTCTTTGACCAATTGACCGAAGGCCCGCAAATCCTTGTCGGATCTTCGATGGGCGGCTGGATCGCCAGCCTTGTCGCCCGCGCCCGGCCGGAGCGAATCGCCGCCCTCATTTTCATCGCTCCGGCGCCCGATTTCACGGAAAAGCTGATGTGGCCGTCCTTCACCGAAGCCCAGCGAGAGGCCATCCTGAGCGAGGGACGTCTCGAACAGCCGTCGGATTATTCGGACGAGCCGGAAATCATCACCGCCAGGCTGATTGAGGATGGCCGCGCGCATCTGGTCATGACGGGCCGCCTGCCGATCCGGCGCCCGGTGCGCATCCTGCAAGGCATGAAGGACGATGCGGTGCCTTATCGCCATGCGCTCGAATTCGCACAGCTCATCGACAGCGACGATATTGAGATCACCCTGACGCCGGACGGCGATCATCGCCTGTCTGCGCCGGCGGACCTCGAAAGGCTGGGCGCAAGTCTCGACCGCCTCGCCCGCTAGCCCTGGCGGCGCGCCTTCGCTTCGTCGCGATCCGTACTCGCTTTATCGCACAAGCCTCGCATTGTTGCGCGCCTGCCATTGCTACAAATGTCACATTCCATTAGGGTGGCGACAGGTGTAACAGGGCGCGCCGCGCGTCCAATCGAATTCCGAGCGAAAATCAGGCGAATTTTATGACAGATCCGAAACGGACCGATCAACGGCAGAGCGAACCGACCAAGCCCGAGCTTGCGATATTGAAACTGCTGTGGCGGTCGCGGGAAATGAGCGCCCGGGATATTCATGGCGATATCGCCGATGAATTCGGCTGGTCCTACTCCACTGTCCGCACTGTTCTCGAACGGATGGCCGACAAGGGGCTGATTTCAAAAACGCCCGTGGACGGGGTTAACATTTATGCGCCGCAGGTTGGCAAGGTCGCCATGCTCAGCCGGATGATCGCCGACTTTTCAAAGCGGGTGCTCGAACTCGATTCAACCCCGGCCACCGCCTTTTTCGCCGATTCCAAATTACTGAGCGATGACGAGCTTCAAGAGTTGGAAGCCGTCTTGAGCGATGCGGAGAAAGAATAATGGGCGCACTGATCGAACCGTTTTTCTATTGCCTTTTCGCCTCGGTCATCTGGGCGCCGCTGGTGTTTTTCGCCGCCCGTCAGCTGTGCGCGGGCGCGGCGCAACCTGTTGACAGCTACGGCTCTATCAGCGGCAAGGTCTGGCCGCTGGCTTTGGTTCTGGCCGCCCTGCCGGTTTTGCTTGCGCCGTTCGCCGCATCGCTGGGCCTGTCGCTGCGCGCCGCCGCGCCGCTGCCGCCAATGGCCGACATTGCAGCGCCCGCCTTGGCAACCACCGCACTGCCTGAGCCGGCGCCCATAGCGGCGACGACCACCGTTTCGCTCGCGGATATTTTGCGCGCCTCGGCCGTTCTTTATTTCTACGGTTTCATCATGCTGATGGCCCTCGCCGTCATTCGCCATATCTGGTTCGCCTACCGGCTGAACTTTGCAGCGCCCATCGACACGCCGGCGCTTGAAGCAAAACTCGACGCCTGGCGCCGGCGCATCGGCGTCAACCGCCAGCCGCGCTATGTCTTTTCGCACGTCGTATCAAGTGTTTGCGTATACGGCTTTTTTCGCCCGGTGATTGTCATGCCGGATAATCTGCTTGATCGCGTTTCCATCGAGGATGCCGCGCTGATGGGCGCGCATGAAATGGCGCATGTGAAACGCGGCGACGTGGCCCTGTTCGCGCTTTGCTCGGCTGTGAAAGCCGTCTTCTGGTTCAACCCGTTCACGCACCGGATCTGCGCGCGCGCCAATCTCGCCGCAGAACAGGGCGCGGATGCTTTGGTGCTGGCGAGCGGCGTCGACCGGCGGCAATATGCGCATTGTTTCGTACAAGGACTGAAATTCGCTTCCGGCGCCGCCCCCAATCGTTTCGCTGGAGAGCTCGTTCCGTCATTCACGCCGTTTGACAAGCGCTCGCGCCGCGCGCGCCTCGACGCGATCCTTTCCGGCGCCCCGCAAACACCGTCAATGAGTTGGCCCGCACGGCTATCGCTCACCGCTGCTGCGGCCCTGGCCTGCGTGCTCGCCTTTGCACAGGCGGCGCTCGCCGTTGCGCCCCCGCCGCCGCGCGACGCCCTGCCCGTCGCGCCCGTCGAAGGCAAAATCACTTTCGGCTATGGCCAATATTCGAAAAAAATGGGGCCGAACCGCATCGCCCATGAAGGCGTTGACATCAAGGCCGCCACCGGAACGCCGGTCCGCGCCGCTGGTCCGGGCAAGGTGATAGACGCCACCGACAATTACAGTCTCGGCAAGAATTGGGGCAATGTCGTCGTCGTCGATCACGGCCATGGCCTGGTGACGCGGTATGCGCATCTCGACAGCTTCATCGTTAAAAAAGGCGACAAGGTAAAGGCCGGCGATGTCATCGGCGCTGTCGGGGCCACCGGCAAGGTGACGGGACCGCACCTTCATTTCGAAGTCATCAAGGATGGCGAAACTATCGACCCGACGCCGGTTGTCGCCGCCGCCCCTGAACCCGCGCTCGCCCCTGCGCCGGCGGTGCGCACCAATCGCCGCGTGCAAATTGCGCCGGATGTCGATGCGGCATCGATTGCGCCGCGCGCACCCGCCGTCCCGAAAGTCGATCATGACGCGGAAATTCGGCACAATACGCAAAACGCGCATAAGCTGGAAAAACGCTTCGCGAAGATGACCGACAATCTCCGCGCGCGGTTCGAAAATTTCGACGCCTTTGAAGAGCTCGATGGCGTCTTTATCAGCACCGAGGATCTTGAAAGCGTCGAAGCCCTGTCGGAAGCCCTCGAAGACCAGTTCGACATCGACGTGGATACAGCTTTCGCCTTCGCTTCGCCTGAGGGCATGAGGTTTGAATTCAATGGCGGCCTGACCGATGAACAGCGCGCCGAAATAGACCGCGCCAGGGAAGACGCGAAGAAACAGGCGCGCAAAGCCGCCGCACAGGCGAAGCAAAACATCGCCCGCGCCAAAGAGGATGCAAAACGCATCCAGCGCCAGGCGTTTGCGGCGCTCGAGCGCGACCAGAAAGAATTCGCACGCGCCGCGGCCGCATCCGAACGCGCCCGCGAACGGGCGATGGAAGCCGCTGAACGCACAACCGAGCGGGCGCTCGCCGATTCCGAACGCGAGCGAGAGCGCGCCATCGAAGAAATGGAACGCGAAATCGACCATCAAATTGATCGCGCCGAGCGAGAGGCTGAACGCGCGATGAAGCATTCCGAAGCCGACGCGCTCGCAGCCGAGGAAAAGGCATTGCGTGAAGCCAATGTCGAGATACAAGAACGGCTGAAAGAAATCCGCGAACGCAAACGCGAACTCGCACGCCGCGAGCGTTAATCTCCCCCCTTCCAATGATCAGCCCCGCACTGGCTTAGGCCGGCGCGGCTTGTCGCAACTGACATGCGCCCTGTCGAAAAGGGCGTGCGCCGACGCTGAAAAACAGCGACACTTGTAGCTCCTTATACAGCATGCAATTCGGCGGGAGGGTCGCGCATGGGGTTAACTCGGCTTTGCCTGAACAACCCGGCTGCTGCGGGTGTTGCGCTGGCGCTGATTACGCTGCTCGGCATATTGTCCGTATCGCAATTGCCGGTACAGCTTTTCCCGACAATCGAACGTCCGCAAATCGGGATTTGGACCGGCTGGCGCGCCGCCTCCCCCCGCGAAGTGGAAAGCGAGATTACAGAGCCGATCGAACGCGAGCTAAGGGGCATTCCCGGTGTGACCCAGATGCAATCATGGTCGAACCAGGGCGGCGCATGGATCTCTCTTGAATTTACGCTCGGCACGGATATGGACAAAGCCTTCGCTGAGGTGAATGCGCGGTTGCAACGGGTGCGCGGATTGCCCGCCGACGCCGACCGCCCACGGATTAATAATGGCGGCGGCGGGACGGGTTCCGACAATCTGATCTATCTATTCCTGCAACGCCTGCCG
This sequence comes from uncultured Parvularculaceae bacterium, assembly GCA_947259375.1. Taxonomy (GTDB): domain Bacteria; phylum Pseudomonadota; class Alphaproteobacteria; order Caulobacterales; family Parvularculaceae; genus Hyphococcus. The sequence continues at coordinate 251,311 of CAMYLZ010000032.1, forward strand.
GGCAGCGCCAATGAAGGGACGAGCCTCGGCGATTTCGCCGAACAGCGCATCGTACCGGAACTCGAAGCCGTGCCCGGCGTCGCTGGCGTTGAAGTCCACGCGCAAAGCGGCGAACGTATTCTACATATCGAGTTTGATCCGTTCCTCGCCGCGCAACTCGGCGTCTCGCTCGATGAAATTGCGCAAAACGTCAATCGCTCCGCGGACGTCACCGGCGGCTCGGTGGAAGTCGGCCGTCGAAATTATACGATGCGATTTGAAGGCCGCTTCACTGCTGACCAGCTCAGCGAAACCATTCTCGCCTGGCGCGATGGCGCGCCGGTGCGCCTTGGCGATATCGCCGACATATCGGTGGGCCCTGACGCCCGCAATCAGGGGGCGGCTTATCAAAACGGCAACCCGGCGATTGGTTTGAATATTTTACGCGAGCCGGGATCGAACACGCTCGAAGCCATTAACGCCCTTACCGAAGTGATTGACGAACTCAACGCCGGTCCCCTCGCCGAGATGGGCTACGCCATTCACAAAAGCTTCGATCCGTCGGTGTTCATCAAACGCGCATTATCCCTGCTCACCGGCAATCTGCTGATCGGCGTCCTGCTCGCCGTCGGCGCGCTGTGGCTGTTTTTGCGGCGCGCCATGGCGACAATGATCATTGCCGCCGCCATTCCGGTTTGCCTGATGGCGACGCTCGTGGCGCTCAACCTTTTTGGCCGGACGATCAACGTGATCTCGCTTGCCGGGCTCGCCTTCGCCACCGGCATGGTTCTCGATGCGGCGATCGTGGTGCTGGAAAACTTCGTGCGCATGCGCGAGGAAGGAAAGTCGCCCATGCAAGCGGCCGAGGCGGCGGTCGGGCAGGTCTTCGGCGCGCTGTTCGCATCCACGGTGACGACGGTCGCGATCTTTATTCCGATTATGTTTTTCGAAGATGTCGAAGGCCAGCTATTCGCCGACCTCGCACTCACTATTGCGATCGCCGTGTCATTCAGCCTGCTTGTGGCGGTCACGCTCTTGCCGACCGGCGCCCGGCTGTTCATTAAGAAAGACGCCGCCGGCGGCGCCGGCGGGCGGCCGAAATTCGTTCACCGGCTCGCGGACTTTATCATCCGCCTGACCGGCACGAATTTGCGCAGGATCGCCATCATCTGCGGCTTGACGCTCGCGCCCGTCATTGCCTCTTTCCTTCTCTGGCCGCAACTGAACTATTTGCCGCCGGTGAAGCGCGATGCGGTCGATGGTTTCATCAGCTTTCCATCCGGGGCCAGCGCCGACATGATCCGCGAAGAATGGGCCGAAGTGGTGATCGCGCGGCTGCAACCCTATATGGACGGCGAGAAAGAACCCTCGCTGAGGAATTACTATCTCTTTTCCGGCTCATGGGGCGGTAATATTGGTGTGCGGATCAATGATCAATCGCGCATCGACGAGATGGTCGACATTGTCAACAATGAAGTGCTGAAAGGGTTTCCCGACACACGCGCATTCGCCAGCCAGGGCAATCTGTTCGGCAATTTCGGCGGCAATGCGTCGATCAACCTGCAATTACAGGCGGCCGATTATGATGCGCTCGCCGAGGCGATCCCTGCAGCGACCGGGATCATCGAAAGCGTGTTGCCCGGCGCGCAAGTCTGGCCAAACCCGGACCCGCAAGTGGTGACGCCCGAATTGCGCCTTTTGCCGAATGACCGGCGCATTGCGGAAGTCGGCATGACGCGCGACGCGGTCGCCCGCACGGTGCGCGCCCTTGGCGACGGTCAGTGGCTCGGCGAGTTCTTCCACGAGGACGGGCGCATCGACGTCTATCTCAAGACCAAGAAATGGACTGAGCCGGAATACCTTGAAAACACGCCGATTGCGACGCCTTCCGGCGCCGTGGTGCCGCTTGGCGAACTGGTCGCCATCAGCCGCGGCGTCGGCCCGCAACAGGTTCGCCGCCTTGATTCCAGACGCACCATCTCGCTCGGCATTTCTCCGCCCGACGGCGTGGCGCTCGGTCCGGCGGTCGATGCGCTGAAACGCGACGCGCAAGCCCAGCTTTATGACGTGCTGCCGCAAGGCGCATCAATGAAATGGGGCGGCGACGCCGACGCGCTGGCGCGCGCGGTGAAAAATCTTAGCGGCAATTTCTTCCTCGCGGTCGTCATCTTGTTCCTGATCATGGCGGCGTTGTTCAAATCGGTAAAAGACTCGGCGCTGGTCATCATCACCCTGCCCATGGCCGCCGTTGGCGGCGTCCTCGCCATACGCGCGCTCGACCTCGTCAAGCCAACACCGCTCGACCTGCTCGGCATGATCGGATTCATCATCCTGCTCGGGCTGGTGGTCAATAATGCTATCTTACTGGTGACGCAAACCCGCGCCTCCGAAGCGTCCGGCAAGTCTCGGGCCGAAGCCGTGCACGAGGCGCTCACGCTCCGCATACGCCCGATCTTCATGTCGACATCAACATCGCTGATGGGCATGCTGCCGCTGGTCCTCGCACCAGGCGCCGGCAGCCTTATCTATCGCGGCCTCGCCACCGTCATTGTCGGCGGCATGGCGATTTCCACCGTCTTTACCCTGATCTTGTTGCCAGCACTGTTGCAGCTTGGATCCGCGCCCGCGCTGGCCCGCACCGCAGGCAACTTCACTGCGCAACCGGCCGAATGAAGGAGCATGATGCAATGAAACGCGAAATCATCCTGAGCGCCGGCGCTTTGCTCGCCGCGGCTGCGACCATCGCCTTCGTCTATGGGGGACAAATCGGATCGGGCGCCAGCGCGGAGACTGAGGCGAGCGAAGAACAACGCGAAGGCCCGCCGCCCGCGCCGGTCGCCGTCGCCAAAGCGGCGCAAAAAACGCTCGCCCCGCGTGCCGATACGCCAGGCGCTGTCGTTTCCACCCGCGACAGCCGCATCGCCGCGGCGACATCCGGCAAGATCGAGTGGGTTGCGGAAGTCGGCGCCGAAGTCGAAAAAGGCGATATCATCGCGCTTATCGACGAGGCGGATGCGAAATTCACGCGCGACGACACAGCCGCCGATCTGCGCAGGCTGCGCGCCCGGGCTGACTATCTCGACAGTCTTTACAATCGCTATGTCGGGCTCGGTCAGGAGGCCGGCGAATCCGCCGCCGCCATGGACGAGATGCGCGCCAATCGCGATGAGGCCATGCAGGCGCTGGCGCAGGCGGAAGTTGCGCTCGAACGCGCGGAAACCAATCTCGCCCGCACCAAAGTGCGCGCGCCCTTTGCCGGGCGGATCGCCGCGCAACAGGTCCAGCCCGGCGAGTTCGCCAATCCCGGCGCCGAGCTGGTGCGGCTGGTGGATATTCGCCACCTTGAAGTCACCGCCCGCGCGCCTGTCGGCCTGACGCGCAATATCAAGCCGGGTGACAATGTCGCTGTGGTTAACGGCGCCGAGACCATCGACGCCGCGGTGCGCGCGGTTGTTCCGGTTGGCGACGAGCGCTCGCGCATGCTGGAAATCCGCCTCGCCCTGCCGCCCGAGACGGCGTGGTATATCGGCTCGGCGGTGCGGGTGAATCTGCCTTCGGCGCAGCCCCGCGACGTTGTCGCCGTACCGCGCGACGCGCTGGTGCTGCGCGCCGACCGCATCAGCGTTTATGTCGTCAGCGACGACAGCGTCGCCAAACGCGTCGATGTGGAGCTTGGGGCGGCGGATGGCGGCTTCATCGAAGTCATTGGCGATATTCAGCCTGACGACGACGTCGTCATTCGCGGCGGCGAACGCCTGCGCGACGGCCAGGCGGTGACAATGTCGGCAGCCCCCGCGAAGCCGACAGCGTAATCGGCGACAATATGTCAACGCGCGGGCGACACATCACCCACGCGCTCATTTTGGCATTCGCTGCAGGGAACCGGCGCTCAGTCCTTTTCGCCAAAGCGGTCCTTGACCAGCCCGACAATCGCTTCCACCGCCTCTTCCGCCTGCGGGCCGGTTGCGGAAATCTCAAGCTTGGCGCCCTTGCTCGCCAGCAACATCAATAAGTCGAGCTGTGAATCGGCAAGCGCAACACGGTCATTGTTGCGCACGGAGACGACGGCGTCGAAAGATTTGGCGAGCGCGGACAGGTAACGCGATGGGCGGATATGCAAGCCCAGCTTGTTGCAAATCTCAACCTGCGCTTTCGCCTCCTCGCTCACTAATCCGACGCCTCGCCGGAGAGCACCCAGGATGCGACATTGATATATTTGCGGCCCGCTTCATGCGCGGCCTTCACCGCCTCCGCGAGATCATCGTCGGCGCGGGCCGATGCGAGCTTGATCAACATCGGCAAATTGACGCCGGCGATGACTTCGGCATTCGCTTTTTCCATCACCGAGATGGCGAGATTGGACGGCGTGCCGCCGAACATATCCGTCAGGATGACGACGCCGTCGCCGGTATTCACCGATTGCGCCGCATCAAGAATATCCTTGCGGCGCTTTTCCATATCGTCGTCAGGGCCGATCGATACGGCCTTCACCTGTTCTTGCGGTCCGACCACATGCTCCGCCGCGGAAAGGAATTCTTCCGCCAGACGCCCATGGGTCACAACTACCAATCCAATCATGCGCTGCTTCCGACTTTGTAAAACGCTGTTCCATGGTGCGTGATTGCCGAGCGATGTCCACTAAAAAAATTCACGCAACGGCGCAATCCTGTAAAGCGCGGCGTCATGTACCAGGCAGCTCGACGATGAAACGCGCGCCCTTGCGCGCGCTATTCGGGTCGCCAGGGTCACTCAAGCGGTTCTCGGCGAAGATGCGGCCGCCATGCGAATTGACGATTTGCCGCGATATTGCGAGTCCCAGCCCGGAATTATTGCCAAAGGCCGATCCTTGCGGCCGCTTGGTGTAAAATCGCTTGAAGATCGATTCGATATTATCCGACGGGATGCCCGGCCCGTCATCCTCGACAATGATCCGCGAACGATTGTTGCGAACGGTTTGCGGATCAAGAATGACGCGCACTTCGCCATCAACGGGGCTGAAGGAGCGGCCATTGTCGATAAGATTGCGGATGACCTGGCTGAAGGCGGACGGGCTGCCGAGCACATAGACCGGCTGCAGCGGCTCTTCGAATATGACGCGCGCCGCGCCCGGCCCGCCTGTATGGCTGTAACTCGCGACGATATCCTTGATCAGCTTCCCAAGATCGATCGCTTCCCGGCTTTCGCGCGCCAGCTCCGCATCAAGACGCGAGGCATTGGAAATGTCAGTGATCAGCCTATCCATGCGGGCGACATCACTCTGGATGACGTTGAGCAATTTCTCCTGTTGCTCCGGGGTCATTGCCAATTGCAACGTCTCCGCCGCGCTTCGGATCGAAGTCAACGGGTTCTTTAACTCATGCGAAACATCCGCGGCGAAACTCTCAATGGCGTCGATGCGCGCATAAATCGCTTGCGTCATCGACTTCAACGAGGCGGAAAGTTCGCCAATCTCATCCTTGCGATGGGTGAAGTCGGGAATGCGCGCGCGCCCCGCCGCGGCGATGCCTTCTCGCACCTTGTCAGACGCAATGGCGAGTTGCCGGATCGGCTGCGCTATCATCGTTGTCAACAAGAGCGAGGAAAGGATCGCCGCCGCCACCGCCCAGCCGAAAAACGGCAGGATCGACAGCCGCGCATCTTCGACCAGTTCGTCAATCCCGCCGCTCTCTGCGGTGACAATGCCGTAGATCGCCTGCACGCGGCGGATCGGCACGGACACGGACGCCACCAGCTCGCCTTCTTCATCGATGCGCACCGAAGCGGCGCCGCGTTCCTCAGCGAATGGAGACGACGCCAAGGCGGCGTTCAACTCGTCTTCAAGCGACCGGCGCGCAGCCTGATCGCGATAATCGCGGGAAAAGAACCGCGACAAACGCCGCCACATCCCCTCTTCTTCCAACGAACTGATGACGCCATTGCCCTGATCGATCGGCGGCAAGTTCTGCGCAACGATTTCATCCTCGCGCAGCACGACATCCTCAATCAGCAAAATGCGTGCATCCGTGACGGGCGGGTCGTCAAACGTCTGGGGCGCGTTGAAGATCCGCACACGGCCTTCGAAACTGTCCCAGACGCGATTGAATACCTCGCGCACGTCGCGTTGACGAAGCGACAGCGCGCATATGGCCGTATCTTCCTGGCCCGCGATCTCCACTTCTTCCACCGGCTGGCACGTCGTCTCGTCAATTGCGACCTGGGCCAGCACGTCCGCAATGATTTGCGCCTGCGCGCGCACGCCCTCAAGCTTGGCCTGAATCAGGCCGTCGCGGTACTGGGTAAGCGCGAAGGAGCCAAGAAGCAGGATAACGAGGCCGATCAGATTGGCGAGGACGATGGTTACCGTTAGGCGCGACACCGCCCTGTTCGCGCGGCTCCTGCGCACGATCGCGCCCTCGTCAGCCATGACCTATCAGGAGTCCTTGTATTTGTAACCGACGCCGTAAAGGGTCTCGATCGCGTCAAACTCCTTGTCAACGACGCGAAATTTCTTGCGAATACGTTTAATGTGACTGTCGATCGTCCGGTCGTCCACATAAACTTGGTCATCATAGGCCGCATCCATCAATTGGTCGCGGCTTTTGACGAATCCGGGACGCTGCGCAAGCGATTCAAGGATCAGGAACTCGGTCACGGTGAGCACCACCGGCCGCTCCTTCCAGACGCAGGCGTGGCGCATCGGGTCCAGCGTCAGCTCGCCCCGCCGCATGATCTTTTTTTCTTCCTCGGCCGACGGCGCGTCGCCAGCCTGCGCGCGTCGCAGCACCGCCTTTACCCGCTCAAGCAGCAATCGCTGGGAAAACGGCTTTTTCACATAATCATCGGCGCCCATGGTGAGTCCGAGCACTTCGTCGATTTCCTCATCCTTCGAGGTCAGAAAAATCAACGGCAGGCTGGAGTCCTGGCGAATGCGCCGCAGCAACTCCATGCCGTCCATGGTCGGCATCTTGATGTCGGAGACCACGACATCCGGCGGCGTGGCTTTGATATATTCAAGCGCGGAAGCGCCGTCTTCGAATGTCTTGACCGTGTGCCCTTCCGATTCCAGAGCGATAGAAACGGATGTCAGGATGTTTTCATCGTCATCGACCAGCGCGATTGTCGCCATAGTTCTGCAATCCTTGTTTGATATCAATTTCTTACTATGCGCCGCGCCGGGCGTATAGAAGGCAAGCGCATGGCGGTTTTGTGTTCGGCCTGCATAAAAAGCCTTTTCACTTTCCGGCTATTTGGCCGCAGCATCAATCTCGCGCGCCAGCGCCAGGTCGCGTTCAGTCAGTCCGCCGGCGTCATGGGTCGTCAACGTGATGTCCACGCGATTAAAAACATTGAACCATTCAGGATGGTGGTCGGCCTTTTCCGCGGCCAGCGCTACGCGGGTCATGAACCCCCAAGCGTCGATGAAATCACGGAATTTAAAGCTCTTGAAAATTGCATCGCGTCCGTCGACCGGCGACCAGCCCGGATGCGCCGCCGCAAAGGCCCGGCGCGCTTTATCGCTCAAAACTTCCGCCACAATCCGACCCTCGCCTTCATTCCAGCTTGCCCCGGTTTAGGACGGCCCGCGCCTTCTGTCATGCATTCCCTCACCCCAGACATTGCCCAGTGACCGCTCAGGCACTGCCCCGTCATGGCCCCGGCGCCACACCGCTGCGCATTTTCACTTCCTTCGCCAAACTTTTCTCGCACGCAATTGACAATCATTCTCATTAAAGCTAGCTCGCTTTATGAAATTAAGAATTACTCGCAGAAATGCGGACCGTCACCAGGAATCGTTGGGAAAGTAAAAGTCAGATGAAAAAAATATCGCTTCTCGCCGCCGCCAGCCTCGCTACGCTTGCTTCAGCAACGGGCGCGGCGGTCGCTAGCGAGGCCAGCGCCGCCACGGCAGCGTCAAACGATGCGATATCAGGCGTGATCGCCGACCAGATCACCGTCGAAGGCAAATTCCTGTCGCTCGACAAACTGAACGCGGTGAAAACGCCGACGCCGGTCATCGACGTCCCCCAGAGCCTTTCCATCATTTCCGAAGCGCAGATCAAGGATCAGTCATTCGGCAATCTCGGCGACATCCTGCGATACACGCCGGGCCTGTCGGTTAGTCAAGGCGAAGGGCACAGAGACGCGATCATTATTCGCGGCAACCAGTCTACGGCCGATTTCTTCATCGACGGCCTGCGCGACGACGTTCAATATTTCCGCCCGCTTTACAATCTGGAACGGGTTGAAATCCTGCGCGGTTCCAACGCCCTGCTTTTTGGCCGCGGCGGCGGCGGCGGAGTCATCAACCGGGTCACAAAGCGCCCCGGTTTTGACGGCCAATTCGCCAGCCTGACGACCAGCATCGACACATTCGGCGCTTATAATGTCGCCGGCGACGTGAATTACGCCCTTGGCGAGCGCGCTGCGTTTCGCCTCAACGCCTTTTACGAAGAACTGGACAATCACCGCGATTTCTTTGACGGCGAACGCTTCGCCATCAATCCGACTTTCGCTTTCGAAGCGACGCCGGGCACCGAAATCGTATTGTCCTATGAATATCTCGATGATGACCGTGTCGTCGATCGCGGCGTGCCGTCGCAAAATGTCGATGGCGGACCGGACGTGCCGCTGGAAGGGTTCGACAACACCTTTTTCGGCTCGCCCGATCAAAATTTCACGACGCTTGAAGCACATATCGTTCGCGCACGGATCGACCACACATTCTCCGACGCCATTCGCGGTAATATCACGGCGCAATATGCGGATTACGACAAGCTATATCAAAACCTCTTCGCCAGCGAAGAAGTCGTCGTCTCCAGCGGAGCATTTCCGGAGATTGAGCTTGACGGCTATCGCGACGCGACCGAGCGGGAAAACCTGATCATTCAGGCCAATCTGGTTGGCGAGTTCCAAACCGGCCGGTTCGGCCACACGGTGCTTCTCGGCGGCGAATATGGCGACCAGGATACAACTAATTCCCGCATCGATAATGTTTTCGCCGACAATAATGACGACCAGCTCTCTTTTGCGTTCTCCGATCCGCTCGTCATACCAGCCTTTTCGTTTTCCAATCCTGCACGCGACCGCGCGTCGCAAGTCGAATTCACATCCGTCTATCTTCAGGACCAGATCGACGTCACGGATTGGCTGAAGATTGTCGGCGGCGTGCGCTATGATCGCTTTGAAATCGACGTGCTCGACGTCATTGAGCAAAATGACGGGGATGCGCTCGACGGCGAATTTGCGCGCGTCGATGATGAATTCACGCCTCGGCTGGGCGCAATCGTCAAGCCAATGGAAAACCTCTCGGCCTATTTCAGCTATAGCGAAAGCTTCCTGCCCCGCTCGGGCGAACAGTTCCTGACGCTGAATCTTGATGATGAAAGCACGCGGCCGCAGTCCTTCGAGAACACGGAAATCGGCGTCAAATGGGACATTCGCCCGGATTTGAGCCTGACCGCCGCCATTTTCGAACTGGACCGCGAAAGCTTCACCTCAGTTGATCCAGAAGACCCCGGTCAGGTGATCGTCATCGAAGGCGCCGAGACCAAGGGCTTTGAGCTGCAACTCACCGGCAATCTTACCGATCGCTGGTTCGTCACCGCCGGCTACAGCTATCTCGACGGCGAAGTCGAACGCGTCGATGGCGGCGACAACGCCGGCAACAAGACCCGGCAAACACCGGAGAACATGTTCTCAATCTGGAATAATTTCGAGATTACAGAGCAATTCGGCATTGGCGCCGGCGTTACCTATCAGGACAGTTATTTCGTCCGTGAAGACAATTCGGTGGAAGTCCCGAGCTATGTCCGCGTCGACGCATCGGCTTATTACGATGTCAATGATCGCATCCGCGTGCAGGTTAATCTTGAAAACCTTCTTGATACCGAATATTTCCCGGACGCGCACAGCAATGACAACATCTCCACTGGCGAGCCCATCAACGCTCGCTTCACTATTTTGGCGCGCTTCTAACGCCAGACATTCGCGCGATAAGCTGAGGACATTGTCAGATCCCGGCATTAATGAAAAACCGTGACGTAGAAAAACAAAGGGCCGCTCTCCCGAGCGGCCCTTTTCCTTGCAATGCAAGGATCGCGATTCCTTCAGCCAATGAGCCTCAAGATCGTTTGAAATCCGGCGGTTACGCGACGCTCGAAGGCTGCTCCGAGACGCGCGCTTTCCACAAAGACCTCATAGGCTTGATGAAATCACTCGACATCGGATCACCTCCTCTCGTTGATTGAAACCTGTCTTAAAGCATGGGGTGCGTTTCGCCATTTGGCAAGGGGTCTATGGTTAACGCCCCCGCGAGGAAAACACGCGCCGCCTTATACCGGCGCGCGATGATAGACGCCGCCGCGCATCGGCGCCGGCGCGCGGGTCGTCTTCGGATAGCTCAAGGGGAGTTTCTTGAGGCTCCTCACCGCAAGATAGGCAAAACATTCCGCCTCAAGATCATCGCCGCGCCACCCGGCCTCTTCGGCTGTCACCACCGGGGCGTCGAGCATCTCCTTGAGCGCCGCCATCATCGCCGGATTACGGCGGCCGCCGCCGCAAACGATCCATCCGCCCGGCGGCTCCGGCAGGAATTTTACGGAATCGCGAATACAGGCGGCCGTGAACGCAGTCAGCGTCGCCGCGCCGTCTTCTGGCGAAAGCTTCATCACGTGATCGAGCTTGAAGTCATAACGGTCGAGCGATTTTGGCGGTGTACGGCGCAAATAAGGCTGCAAGAGCATCATGCGCAAAGCTTCTTCATTTACCGTCCCCGCCTGCGCCATCTGACCGTCTTCGTCCATCGGCGCGCCGGTTCTCAGCTCCATCCATTCGTCAACAAGGCCGTTTCCCGGACCGCAATCATAAGCGACCAGATCAACTGCGCGGGCGTTCTCAGGCGCGTAAGTTATGTTGGCGACACCGCCAAGATTTATAACGCCCACGGCGCATTGCGGCGGCTCCGGCATCGCTGCGAGCAATGCGCGGTGATAAACCGGGGCGAATGGCGCGCCCTCGCCGCCAGCCACGACGTCGGCCGCACGAAAATCACTGACGACATCAATGCGCGTTTCAATGGCGAGCGCCCGCCCGTCTCCGATCTGCCAGGTACGCCCCATGGCGGACGGATCGCGCGACGGGCGGTGCAAGATCGTCTGCCCGTGAAAACCGACCACGTCGATATCCTTGCGCTTGAGGCCGGCGCGCTCCAACAGGTTTTCAACCGCGCCGACATGTGCGAGCGTTACCTCGCCGGCGGCCTTGCCGATCTCTGCCGCCCCGTCCCGCCCTTCGAGGGCGGCCTTGATCGCCCGGCGAACCGATATCTTCAAATCGCGCGTATAAGGCACGTGGACCGCGGGCCCGTGCTCCACAAAATCTTCGCCGTCAGTAACGAGCACCGCCGCGTCGACGCCGTCGAGCGACGTCCCGCTCATCAGGCCTATTGCTGTCAAACTCTCAGGCATAAAACCTAGCCGCCCTTACTTTACCGCCGATCATGACGAGACTCGCAGTCATTTCTCAAGCGGGCGTTAACCCCTCGCGCCAATCGCTGGCAAACATTGGAAAAATCCGCGCGCCATGCTACGGGGCGCGCTGACTTCGCCCTACAGAGAACTGAATTCCCATGCCGACTTACAAATCCGACTTCCTCAATGTGCTCGACGAGCGCGGGTTCATCGCCCAGGGCGCCAATCTTGAAGGGCTCGACGAAAAGGCAGCCTCGAGCGTCGTCACAGCATATATCGGTTTTGACGCGACGGCGAAATCTCTGCATGCCGGCAGCCTCATCCAGATCATGATGCTTTACTGGCTGCAGCAGACCGGTCACCGGCCGATCGTGCTGATGGGCGGCGGCACAACCAAGGTCGGCGATCCGACCGGCAAGGACGAACAACGAAAGCTCCTAAGCGACGCTGACATCGATGGGAACATCGCCAGCATCAAAGGCGCGTTTGAAAAACTCCTGACCTTTGGCGACGGTCCGACCGATGCGTTGATGGTCAACAATGACGACTGGCTGTCGCAGCTTGGTTATGTAGAATTTCTGCGCGATTATGGCGTCCATTTCACGATAAACCGCATGCTGACCTTTGATAGCGTTAAACTGCGGCTTGATCGCGAAAGCCCGATGACGTTCCTTGAGTTCAACTACATGCTGATGCAGGCCTATGATTTCCATGAATTGTTGAACCGCTATGACTGCACTTTGCAGCTTGGCGGCGCCGACCAGTGGGGCAATATCATCAACGGAGTCGAGCTGTGCCGCCGCAAGGATGCGAGAGAAGTCTTCGGCCTCACGACGCCGCTTCTGACCACCGCTTCGGGCAAAAAAATGGGCAAGACGGAAAACGGCGCCGTGTGGCTCAATGCCGACATGTTCAGCCCTTATGAGTACTGGCAATATTGGCGCAATGCCGAAGACGCGGATATCGCAACATTGCTTGCGCGTTTCACCACCCTGCCCATGGATGAGGTGCGCCGACTGGCCGCCCTGCGGGGAGCGGAGATAAACGAAGCGAAAAAGGTGCTCGCCAACGAGGCCGCAACGCTGCTGCACGGGGCCGAGGCGGCAAAAAGCGCGGCCGCAACGGCACAGAAAACCTTCGAACAAGGCGGCCTTGGCGGCGATTTGCCAACGGTGGAAATGCCCGCCGGGATGCTCGAGGCCGCGCCGGTCATCGACCAATTCCTCGCGGCCGGCCTGTGCGCCTCAAAAGGCGAAGCGCGCCGTCACATCAAGGCGGGCGCATTGAAGCTCAATGACGAGGCGCTCCGTGAGGAACGCAATCTAACGGCCGCCGATATTCGAAACGGCGCCGTCAAACTTTCCATCGGCAAGAAAAAGCACGCGATTTTGCGGATCGTCTGACCTGCCTACTCATCAACCGGAACGGCGTTCTCAGGGGCCGGCGTCGGCGCGATTTCCGGCGCGGGCTGCGTCTGTGGACGGTTTTGCTGTTGGGTTTGGGGCTGCATCAGCCTGCGGAAGATGCCCGGCGTCAATGCAGAAAGCGGGTTGACGATGACCGTCGGGTTGGCTGTCTCGCCGCCCACGGAATATGAAAACGCGACAATACCTTCGCCCTGCTTTCCGACGAGAATATCGCCAATGATCGGCGCGGCGCCGAGCGCCGAATTCAGTTGATAGACCGGCGCAACGGCGCCGTTTAAGCGCGCGCGCCCGCCCGCGCCGAAACTGATATCGCCATCCGCCGTAATGCCCACTGACGAGCCCCGCGCCTGCATGTCGTCAATCGTCAACATGCCGTCGGCATAATCAAATTCGCCCGCCGCATAATCGAAATCGATGCCTTCGCCGTTCAGCAGATTGGCGAGCCCGTCAAGCGAACCCGCCGACAGGATCCGCGCCAAGAGCGGCGCGTTGACCACATGCAGATCACGCGCCTCAAGCTCGCCGGAAACCCCCGGCGCGCCGTAAGGGTCAAGCACCATGCGCACAATGCCTTCGCCGCCCTCGATTGAATTGAGGCCGAACACCCCGGACAGCAATGCGCCGATTTCACTGGTCTCGGCCTCCACCGCCCGTTGCGGCCCGGTCTCCGCACCAGTGTAAGACAAGGTCGCTTTTAACGGCGCGCCGTTTTCCGCAAAAGCGGTGAAATCGAGCGCCTGGAGGGTTTGCGCATCGCGCCGCATATCAAGCGCGGCATCGACATATGTTACGCCATTGCGCATGGCGACTTCGTCTATGCGCGCGGTCAATGCGACGCCGGGGCCCCACACGCCGCCATCAGCGCTTTTCCCGTCAGGCCCTTCGAATAATTGCTCGATCATCGCCCCGGCGTTCAAGAACGGTCCGACCGCAGTAAAAACCAAAAGGCCGGGCGCATCGCGCTTGGCGGTAATCGCCAGTTCCGCCGCGTCCGCCAGTGAAAACCGCTTGAAATTTGCTGATTGCAGCGCGCCTGACGCATCGAAAAACAGGGCGCCGTCAATGTCGGCGCTGTTCTCGCCATGAATGGTCAACGCATCGACATAAACCCCGTCCTCGGCGAAACGCATCTTCAAGCTGCCCGACGCGGGCTCATTAGCTGGTTTTCGCCAACCGAACATGTCGATCGACATGGCCGCCTCTGCAAAGTCCGTATCGACATCAAGCGACTGAAACGCGCCGAGATCGCCGGTTGCGCGCGCATCAAATCGTACTGGTCCGCGCACGAATTGCCGCGCCGACACGCCGAAAAGATCACCGGTCGAGGAATCGAAAACCCCGGACATGGCGATTTGAGAAGGTCCGTCCTCCTGATAAAAATTCTGCCGCCAAGTCAGGTCTATCGGCGCATCATCAGCAAGCAACGCCTTCGCTCTGACCGTCATCGAACGAGTCTCGAGATCAATGGTTCCCGACGCTTCGGAAAACTGCACATCGCCTACCAGCTCGGCAATATTCATCGCCTCAAATGTCGCCTTGCCCTTATAGCCATATTCGCGGATGTCGACGTCGCGCTTGTTGGGTCGCATGACTTCGATATCGGCGCTTACCTTGCCAGAAAACTGCTCCGGTGACAGATCAACCTTGGACAGCAGCAATAACGGCTCCTGATCAAGAACGCCGAGCATCGCCTCAGCTTCGCCTTTGGCCGTGAAACGGTAATAGGTCGGGCGCCATTTCGGTATGAATTCGGGAAAAACGACTTCGCCTTTGCTGATCGCGACGTCGCCCACTTGCGCGCGTTTTACATTCAGGCGGAAACTGTTGCCGCGCAGCTCGCCCGAGCCGGCGCCGCCGGTCAACGGCGTCATGCCGGTTACATAATGCGCAGCGACATTGCGCGCATCAAAGGTCAGCGTCATCGCATCGTCCGGCAAGGCGCCGTCTTCGCCGACGGCGCCGGGGGGCAGATCCATGTTGAATTTCAGGCTATCGATATCCGCACTGATCAGCCTGTCGGCGACCCAGTCGCGCGCGCCCATGGCGATGTTTTTCTTCGGCCAGATATTCAAAAGCCGCTGCGGATCGAGCCCCCCTTGAAATGCGAGGTCAGCGATAACGCCCGGCGAAGGCGGGCGAGCGCCATTCGCGGCGCTCGGCAATTCCAGCGAAAAAAAGCCGGTCGCGGAAAGGCCCTCAACCGAAAGATCGAGCGTTTCAACGATCAACATCTGGTTGCGTAATTGATATTGTCCCGATAGCCGATTTCCAGTGAACGTCAGCGGCTCCTCCAACCATTCCGGAGCTGCGATCTCAATTTCGTCGGAGGAAAGATCAAACGAAACCCGTTCCGGCTGACGAATATCCTCGCCAAAAGAGATGGATACGCCCCCGGCAATTTCCCCTTTTGCGCCTTCAACGTCGAATGATAATTGCTCAATCGCAAAACGGTTACGCATCGGGTCGAACGCCATGATCCAGGCGATGCGCGATATTTCGCGGCGCAGCCCGCCAATCACCAATGCGCCATCGCCGACCTCTGCGTCAAACCGGGAAGCGCGAACATCACCCTCGGCCGTAAATGAAATCACCGCCTCACCGGAAACCGGCGCGTCAAGAAATGCTGCATCGTCGCCGTAAAATGTGCTCAGAAGGTCGCCGACCGGGAAATTTGCGCCAGAAACAGCAACGTCGATAACGCCTTCGCTTTCTCGGTATTCCGCCTGCGCATCAATACCGGCGCGCGTGCCATGCATGTCGATTTCGCCAGCGATGCGCGCCGTCAGTCCGGTTGTCGTGCGCGTCAGGCTGACGCCCGCATCCGGCGCCGACCAGGCCCGTCCCGATGCAACGTCGTAAAACGTGATTTGCGCGCCTTCCATTTGCGCAGATTGAAACGCACTGTCGAGAAAGGCGCCGTCGATCAACGCCGATAACGGCGAGCGCCGGCGGTTCCGGCTTTCCGGCTTTGCGACCGGAATCTCCACACTGAGGTCGCGCTTGCGAATAATGCGGAACTTGGCGCCTTGCACCCGCGCCGTGCGCGGCACGGCCTTGCCCAGCAGGGCGTCGCGCAATGAAAAGGAAAAAGTGACAAGCGGCGCTTCCGCCGCCGAGACGTCATCCGCGTTGAGAACGCGCAAACCGGCGACATCAATCTGAATCGCACCTTCCGCCGCGATACGGCGAATATCGATCGCCTCGATCGACGCTTGGTAGCCATCAGGCAATCGGCGCTCGATCGCCGCTTCAACGCTCGGACGGAACAGACCCAGCGACACCGGCGCCTGTCCCATGCGCCAATAGAGAAACACCAGCGCCGCGGCCCCGATTGCAATCGCCAATGCAGCGATTTGGACCACGATCAAACCCGCCTTGAGGGCCCTACTTGTCATGCAGACGCAAACTCCGCGATACCACCAATTCACGCGCCAAGCGCCGTCCCCCAAATCAAAGCGCTGCAGACATTAACGGGTACCGGCCATTTGCGCCCCTCGCAAGAGACGGGCCGTCCTTTTCGGGTTGTTCGCGCAACTGTGCTGGCCAAATGCGCCGAGCCCGATATGTTGCACCGCCAAAGCATATATTTTTTGAGGATTTCGATGGCGAAAGAACTAACCGAAGGCGCCAAAGCGCCGGCTTTTACGGTAATGCTGGACAATGGCGAGCAGCTAAAAACCGCAGATTTGCTCGGGCGCAAGGTCGTTTTGTATTTTTACCCTAAAGACGACACGCCCGGTTGCACCAAGGAAGCCATCGCATTCAGCGCCGACATCGCGAAATTCAAGCGCGCCGGCGCGAGCATCATCGGCGTGTCGCGCGACAGCGTCGCGAAACACCAGAAATTCAAAGACAAGCATGAGCTCAAGGTCGACCTCGGCGCTGATGAAGATGGCGCGATCACCGAGGCTTTCGGCGTTTGGGTCGAAAAAAACATGTATGGGCGGAAATATATGGGCATCGAGCGGGCGACATTCCTGATCGATGAAAAAGGCGTCATCCGCAAAGTCTGGCGCAAGGTTAAGGTCGCTGGCCATGCCGAAGCCGTTCTTGACGCGGTGAAAACGCTTTGAGCGAACAGCGCCCTCAAGACCTGCTATCTGCGGCGCGCGTTGTCTTGCACGCCGGGGGTCCGGCGAAAAAGGTCGCGGCGGCGACACTTGCGGATCAAATGCGAATCAGCGCGGCCCCGACCGGTTCTGCGGCTGGCGACGCCCCCGAGCGGCCCGCACGACCGGCGCCGCCGCCGCTGGTTCCGCCC